>RFON01000042.1 GCA_009926625.1 Planctomycetota bacterium | reverse complement strand
CAACTCCCGCAGCACCCGCGGCACCGCCAGCACCTGCAAAGCCCGCCGCAACAACGCCGCCTCCAGCAGCGCCCAAGCCAGCGGCGGTTGCGCCCCCAGCAAGCAAACCTTCTGAGGCAAAGACGGTGGTCGGCGAGTCGACTGGCGGTAAGTCGATCGCCCCCACTCCAGGTGGCCTTCCGCGCCCCACTGAATTCTCGGCAAAGAGCGATGCAACTGCTGTCGCGACCACCGGTCCGAGCGCCTCCACGCCGCCGAAGCCTGCGCCCCCGCCGCCTGCCTTGGTTCAGCAGCCAGCGCCTGAGCCGCCGCCAGCGCCTCCGTCCGATGCGGACCTCAACAAGGCCATTGCGGACTTCGCCGCGGGTCGAATCTCAGGCAACGATCTCGAGGCCGCGCTCGCTGGCGAACCGACCGCGCTCGAAGCTGGTGATGCTGGGCAGTTGGACGCTCCCGCAGATCCCGCGCCCGTGATGTCCGAAGTGACACGCCTGACGATCGAAGCGGCGAACGCAGCGCTCGCCCAGATTCGCGGCGGTCCGAAGTCCCAGCCCTACGGCGGCCCGCTGAAGTATGTCGGCACCGACTGGAACGCGCTGTTCGCCCGCGCGGCGAACAACGACATGATGTTCCGAATGTTGATGCAAATCGTCGACATTGGCGGGCGCGAAGGATTCATCGATCCCAATAATTACCGACGCTTCGACAAATTGGGTTCCATGCCGCAAAAGCTGATCGACCCCATGGTGAACGGGACCCCCGCGGCTCGGAAGGAACTTTTTGCGCTCGCAACGGTCGACACGACACAAACCCACTGGATGATGACAAACGGATCCATGGCAGCGGTTGCAGCGAAGTTCTCATCCGACCCCGTTCTGCTCGAACGCGCACTCAACATTCTCAGTGAACTGAACAAGTATCAGCCGATGCAGCGGACCGGTTGGACATCGTTTGATCCATCGGTGGCGATTCCCGCGGACGGCGATGGGGTTTGGCTTGCGACTGGCTGGGGGCTCACGGCAATGGCGGAGATGTGCTCCATCTTGGGTGACGCAGTGCCCCCAGAACTTTTGGCGAAACTGAAGGAACAGGCACGCGAGGAGATCAAGCGCATCTGCGTGGATTGGCGAGATCGCCGACCTTGGTTTGTCAAGTCGAACAACTCGGTGACCAATCAGTGGATCGAACCAAACATTGGTCTCGTGCGCGCTTGCCTGTTTCTTGGCGACGCTGAGCTGCTACCCGCATACAACCTTGGTGTCGAGAATCTGTTGGCAAGCCTTGCTGCTCACGGCGAGCGAGGGGAGTTTTTGGAGGGAGTGTCCTATGCGGAGATGTCGCTTCGCGGGCTGCACGAGGTGTCAGAGTTGATGCGTTTGTCCGGTGACACCCGAGCAGCCGGCTCTGGCTTCGGTGCCAACAACTGGAAGTGGTTTGCTCAGATGCATCTGCCCGGTGGGCTGCTCGTGAACTGCAATGATTCAAAGATGTCTGTGTTGCCTGATTACAGCACCACGGTGCCGCTGAGCGCATTTTCATCGGGCGCGCTAGCTGTCGGTTCGACATCGGCGTCTGACCTTAAGTTCCTGTACCCCAACCCCACCCCGATTGGTTCGATTGATGCGTTGAAGTACGCCGATTTCCTCGCGTCAAACGGGTCTGCCGGGCCGAGCCAGCTGTCAACCTTCGCGCACTTTCCAGGGCAAGAGATGGTTGTTTGGCGTTCACGATTCGAACCCATCGTTGGACCGCAATCCGCCTTTGCCTTGTGGGTCAAGGGCGGGACCGTCCGCGAAAACCACATCCACCGCGAGCAAGGTCACCTGACCATCGTGGTGGGAAACAGGATAGTGCTGTCGAACTGCGGAACCGCTGAGTACAACGCGCCCGACTACCTCTCTGGCTATGCCGGTGTCGGTGGCAAGAGCATGATGCAGATCGGGCAACTCATTCCAACCAGCCAACCAGTCAACGCCCCCATGTTCGTGAACACTCTCGGTCCAGCGGGCGGCAATGTCGACATCAACACATCGGCCGCGTACCCCGGATCCACCTGCACACGAAATGTGTCGTGGGATTCTGCGGGAAATGTGCGGGTCATCGACAATGTGAGCCTCGCTTCGGCTGCAGCTGCCGGCGTGGAAATCTATCGCTTCCACACCGGCAGTTCCCAGCCCCTCACCATCACTGGTTCGGACAAGGAGTGGGATGTCGCTTGGAACGGCACCAGTTTGCAAATCTCGGCAGACAGCCCGATTGTGGTTGACCAGGTGACGAGCCCAAACAAGATCAGGGCGCCAAACCAGCATCAGACAATCCAGATCAAGACGAAGAACGGCACGAGCCGTCTACAACTGGTGAGCGATTTCGCCATCGACTTGGCAGTCACGCAATGAAAAATTATCGCGTACGGGCTCCTGATGGCCATGGGATGGCAAGCCATTGCTTTGCCGTGGGTTGCGCCGAGAGCCCAATGTGCCGATTGGGGCTTCGATCGGACGCGCTCTACCGCGTCACGACATGAATTCCACGCTTCAGAGCGTCATGACCGATAGGATTGTGTCATGACTCGCTCCACTTCAACTGTGGTCGCCGCAATTGCCGCGACCCTTATCGCTCAGGGTTGGGTTTTCGCAGGCACAGTCGATGTGACCACTGTGTCCGCGGGAAAGAAGGTCATCACCAAGGTGGACACTGCATCGCTCGAAGCCGAGACCACGACGGTCCTTCGTAAGGCCGGGACGGTTTGGGTTGAAGACGCTGTTGCAACGGAGGACGCGCGCGAGAAGTTGGCGGACGAGCGCGCTGCCGGCGACGAGGCGCAGGAGTCAGTCATCAATGACTGCGACGGCAACGGCATCGATGACGCCGAAGACATCGCGTCAGGCGCTGATGACTCGGACTCGGACGGTCGACTCGACCAGTGCGAGTTCGCCTACGGGGATTTGAACCTTAACGGCATCGTCAACCAGCAGGATGTGAGCATCCTCATGGGGTGGTGGGGCATTTCATCACCGCAGTACGGCGACCTCGATGGAGATGGATCCTGCGGCCCTAAGGACCTCGGCGTCCTGCTCGCCCGCTGGGGCTCAGTTCTCTGAGTCGTCTGTTTGTCGCGAGCTGAAAAGCTCGCAATCACGCCAGTGTCCGCGCCCTCGGTTGATGACCGAGGGCGCGTTTCATTTTGCGCGCCAGAATCTTGCTCGGGCGCTCTGCTCAGAACCCCATCGCTCGCGCGAGCAGAATTCCGACAAAGAGGCTGAATGCCGCGACAAGCACTTGGTGCACCTTGCTGATGGAGTTTCCCTTTTCCATACCTGTCCACCATGCGATTCCCCGCGCATCGGCGCAAGTCAAACACGGCAGTTCACGCATGTTGGACACTTCGCGCCGTGCCGCCCTATAGTTGGACATTCCGCAAGTTTCCGAGCATCAAGGACCTCCTGATCGCATGAGCCAGACCCCGTTCCCGCTTCCGCAAGCCCGAGCATTCCTCAAGACCCAGCGAACCGACAACTGGTGGCTTACCCCAGCACTCGTGCTCGCCGGGCTTGGGGCATTCGTCATCTACAGCACCTGGGCAGCATTTCAAGGGCAGAACTTCTTCATCGGCGGCAAGGATCAGCCGGGAGTGCAAGTACTGCTGTCGCCGTTCTACTCGCCCGTGCTGTGGGATCCGCCCGGCATCGAGTCTGGGCACGCATGGCTCGGCTCGCTTCCGCAGTGGTGGCCAACATGGCTGCTGTTTTCCCCTGCGCTCCTCATACTCCCCTTCCCTGCTGGGTTCCGCTTCACTTGCTACTACTACCGCGGCGCGTACTACAAGGCGTTCTGGGGTGACCCCGCAAGCTGCGCAGTCGGCGAACCCGCGTTCCGCGGAACGAACTATCGCGGCGAACAGAAGTTCCCGCTCATCTTCCAGAACATCCACCGCTACTTCCTGTATGTCGCCATCGTCTTCATCGGGCTGCTTGCCTGGGATGCATGGCAAGCGCTCTGGCACTACAACGAAGATGGCTCCAGAGGTCTTGGCGTGAGTGTGGGCACGATTGTGCTGATCCTCAATCCAACATTCCTCGGTGCGTACACCTTCGGCTGCCACTGCCTGCGACACCTTGTCGGCGGCAAGCATGATTGCCTCTCGTGCAGTCAGGCTCGCATGTCCCGATACCGAGCGGTGACTTGGTTGAACGAGCGGCACCAGTTGTTTGCCTGGATCAGCCTCTTCGGCGTTGCCTTCGCCGACATCTATGTGCGGCTCTGCGCGAGCGGAGTCTGGACAGATTGGAGAATCCTGTGAGTCTCCCCGACTCTTTCATCGTTCACGAGCATGATGTGCTTGTCATTGGTGCCGGCGGCGCGGGCCTTCGTGCTGCGATTGAAGCGTCAGCCGCGGGCGTGAAGGTTGGCGTGATCTGCAAGTCGCTGCTTGGCAAGGCGCACACCGTGATGGCGGAAGGCGGCATGGCTGCAGCGATGGGCAATGTCGACGACCGAGATGGTTGGGAGGTGCACTTCGCCGACACGATGCGCGGCGGGCAGTACCTCAACAACCCGGTGATGGCTGAGCACCATGCGAAGGAGGCACCCGCGCGCGTGCGTGAACTGGAAGCATGGGGCGCCGTGTTTGACCGCACCAAGGATGGTCGCATCCTTCAGCGCAACTTCGGCGGTCACCGCTATCCGCGGCTTGCGCACGTCGGTGATCGCACAGGCCTCGAACTCATCCGCACCTTGCAAGACCACGGCATTCATCAGGGGATGGAAGTGTTCATGGAGATGACGGTCGTGTCGCTGCTCAAGAGCGGCGGGCGCGTCAACGGTGCACTCGGCTATGACCGCGAACGCGGTCGCATGCATGTGTGGAAGGCGAAGGCCGTGGTGCTCGCCACGGGTGGCATCGGCAAGGCGTTTCGAATCACCAGCAACAGCTGGGAGGGAACGGGTGACGGGCATGCACTCGCGTACCACGCGGGCGCGGAGCTGATGGACATGGAGTTTGTGCAGTTCCATCCCACTGGCATGGTCTGGCCGCCGAGCGTGCGCGGGCTGCTTGTGACCGAAGGCGTCCGCGGCGAAGGCGGCGTGCTCCGCAACAGCGAAGGCCGGCGCTTCATGTTCGATGATGTCCCCGACGCATACAGGAATCAGGTGGCCAAGGATGAGGAAGAGGGGTGGCGCTATGTCTGCGGCGACAAGAACGCCAACCGCCCTCCTGAGCTGCTGACGCGCGATCATGTTGCGCGCTGCATCAACCGCGAAATCAAGGCTGGACGCGGCTCGCCGCACGGCGGGGTGTTCCTCGACATCGCGTGGATCAAGGAGAAGATCCCGAATTCATCCGCGCACATCCAGCGCAAGCTTCCCAGCATGTACCACCAGTTCAAGCAGCTCGCGGGCGTGGACATCACGAGCGAGCGGATGGAAGTTGGTCCAACCACCCATTATGTGATGGGCGGCGTGCTCGTCGACGGCGACACCCAGGAGTCATGCGTGCCTGGACTGTTTGCGGCGGGCGAGGTCGCCGCTGGTCTTCACGGCGCAAACCGACTCGGTGGCAACTCGCTGTCGGACCTTGTCGTCTTCGGCAAGCTTGCTGGTGAGCACGCAGCGAAATTCGCCAAGGCAAACCGCGCCATCGAGATCGATCCAGCAGAGGTCGCGGCAAAGACGGCGGCACTCGAGGAACCGTTCGCGCGCCGCACCGGCGAAAATCCATACGCCATCCAGTCCCAGTTGCAGGACGCGATGCAGGATCTCGTCGGCATCGTGCGGACGCACGGTGAAATGGAACGCGCCATCGGCATCATCGAGGACCTGAAGCAGCGTGCCAAGAATGTCGCCATCAGCGGGCACCGCGAGTTCAACCCCGGCTGGCACACCGCCATCGATCTCGGTTGCCTGCTGACCGTGTCGGAGTCCATCGCCCGATCCGCCATCGACCGAAAGGAAAGCCGCGGGGCGCAGTTCCGCGACGATTTCCCGCAGAAGGACGATGCGTGCAGCACCTTCAACATGGTCTGCCGCAAGTCGGCGGACGGCTCGATGGAGGTCTCGCGCCGCCCGCTCCCAGCGATGCGGGCGGAACTGAAGTCCGTGATCGAAAAGATGAAGTGAACGATCCGAAGGAGAAATGCATGGCATCCCCCGCGTCTCAAAATGGAATCCACGAGTCCACCCGCACGGTCGAGTTCCGTGTCTGGCGAGGTGACCGCTCAGGTGGGGCGTTCACGAGTTATTCCGTGCAAGTCACGCAGGGCATGGTCGTGCTCGACTGCATCCACCGCATCCAAGCGGATCAGGCGAACGACCTCGCCGTCCGCTGGAACTGCAAGGCGGGAAAGTGCGGGTCTTGCTCGGCGGAGATCAACGGGCACCCGAAGCTCATGTGCATGACGAGGATGGATGCGCTGCCCGCGGACCGTCCGGTGACCGTTGAACCGATGCGGTCATTCCCATCCATCCGCGATCTCGTGACCGATGTCAGCTGGAACTTCCGCATGAAGCGGCGCATCAAGCCATTCAAGCCGCGCAAGCCGGACCATGCTGACGGCTCGTGGACGATGATGCAGGAGGATGTCGACCGCGTTCAGGAGTTGCGGAAGTGCATCGAGTGCTTCCTCTGCCAAGATGTGTGCCATGTGCTGCGCGACCATCACAAGCACGATGAGTTCATCGGCCCGCGTTTCCTCATGTACACCGCAGCACTCGAAATGCATCCGCTGGACACGGAGGATCGCATCGCCGATCTCAAGCAGGAGAACGGCATCGGCTACTGCAACATCACCAAGTGCTGCACGAAGGTGTGCCCAGAGCACATCGGTATCACCGACAACGCGATCATCCCGATGAAGGAGCGCGTCGTCGACGAGTTCTACGACCCGTTGACGCGGCTGTTCCGCATCTTCAAGCCTCGCTGACCGAGCGGTGTAACGCGGTGCGGGTGGTAGTCTCCCGCACCCCCATGGATGCGCAGCCACGCCACATCCTGAGTCACGCCCTCGCCCCGTGCCTCGCGCTGGCATTGGTCCTTGTGTCGCTCCAAGGCTGCAAGGTCGGACCCAACTACGAAACGCCCCAAGTGCTGCCCGCCGAGCAGTGGTCCCGTCGGAGCGATGCGCCTCTGAGTGACGACACGCCGCAACTGCGCGAGTGGTGGCGGAACTTCAACGATCCGATCCTCGACCAGCTCATCGGTCAGGCGGAACAGTCCAACGCAACGCTTGAGCAAGCGCTCGCGAGTGTGCGTGTCTCGCTCGGCGCCCTCGGTGTCAGCGAGAGCCAATTCTGGCCACAAGTCTCCGTTGTCGGTATGTACGAGCGAAACAAGACGAATATCTCGCTGCTGGCCGCCCAGGGCGTGGAGACATCGCCGTACGACGTGTGGGGTGCCGGCGCAGTGATGGCCAGCTGGGAGATTGATGTGTGGGGTCGTGTGGCTCGGATGGTGGAGTCAGCGAAGGCGGAACTCGAATCCGACATCGAGAACCTGCGCGCGGCGCTCATCACCATTCGCTCCGAGGTTGGCACGGGCTACATGGCAGTGCGCACGCTGCAGCGTCAACTGGCACTGCTGAAGGCGGGCATCGAGAATGTCAAGATCACGCTCGATGTTGCGCAGCGCCGCCTCACGGCAGGAACGAACACTGCGCTGGATGTCGCGCAGATTCAAGCAGAGCTTGATTCGCTCGAGGCGATGCTTCCGGATGTCGAGGGAGACCTCGATGCCGCGATCTTCGCGATCGCCGAGCTGTGCGGGAGCGCGCCAGCTCCGATCAAGGCGCTGCTCGAGGCCCCTGCCCCTCTGCCGACGATGGATGAACGGATCGGCATGGGCATACCCGCCGACCTGCTGCGGCGACGGCCCGATGTGCGCGCGAGTGAACGAACCGCTGCCGCGGCGGTTGCCATGGTCGGCGCGAACGAGGCCCTCAACCTTCCCGTGTTCGCCCTCAGCGGGAACATCTATGTCGCGGCAAACCAATTCTCGGGTCTCGGCAATTCCAGCAACATCGCATACGGCTTCGGGCCCACCGTGAGTTGGCTCGCGTTCTCGGGCGGCTATGTGACCTCGATGATCACGCAGAGCCGTGCGCAGGCGCAGGTGGCACTCGCGGCTTACAGGGGCACGGTGCTTGACGCGGTACGCGATGTCGAAACCACGGCGAGCATGCTCGTCTATTCCAAGCAGGCGGCCGAACGCACCGCCGAAGCAGTCAAGAGCTATCAGACTGCCTACGACCTCGCCAACAAGCAGTTCAGCGCAGGCACGATCGACATTGATCGTCTCGTCAACTTGCAGAACAGGCTGCTGCAAGCGCAGCGGCTGCAGGCTGACGCTGACGGCTCGGTTGCACAGAACATCGTCTCGCTCTACCGCGCGCTCGGCGGAGGCTGGGACGAAGGCGCCGTCAACGAGTCCGCGCTGCGTTCCGCCGATATGGCATCCTCCGCCGCCTTACCGAAGTGACGACACACACCATGCAACGCTCCCTTCCCATCCGAGTGCGCACCCATTGCCTGCTCGCCGCGCTGCTGTGCGCCACGGTCGCCGCCTGCACCAAGCAGCCGGATGCCGCGCCACAGCGCCCTGCCGCACTCCCCGTCACCACGACCACCATCACGCGACAGGACATTCCGCTGAGCAGCACTTATCCAGGAATCGTCTATTCGCCGCGAAACATTCAGCTCAACGCGCGTGTCGAGGGCTTCCTGCTCCCGCAGGTCATCGCTGACGGCGCAATCGTCAAGTCCAATGATGTGATCTACCGCATCGATCCGCGCCAATACGAAGCCACCGTGTTGGCAGCGCAGGGCAAGCTTGCGCAAGCGATTGCCGAGCGCGACTACGCAGCGATCGACCAACAGCGCAACGAATCGCTCGTTGCAGTGAACGCCATCAGCCAACTGTCCTACGACCAGATCGTCGCCAAACTCGCAGCCGCTGAAGGTGAAGTGCTGACCGCGAAGGCGGATCTCGCGCAAGCGGAACTCAATCTCTCGTTCTGCACCGTCGCAGCACCGTTTCCGGGGATGATCGGCGCGAGCGAACAGTTCGAGGGCGATGTCGTTGGACAACCATCGTCCACCAAACTGAACTCGCTCGTCCAACTCGATCCACTCTGGGTGCAGTTCAGCCCATCGTCCACCGAGTGGCCGAAGTACCGCGATCTGATGGCGAAGGGACCGCTCTCAGTCGACATCACCTATGACGGCAACGATCAGCTCAAGACCAGCGGCACGATCATCTTTGCCGACAACCAAGTCGTGACGACGACCAGCACCTTGATGCTTCGGGCAAAGTTCGACAACCCAGGTATGGTTTTCCGTCCAGGTACCTATGCCGAGGTGAATGTCGTCCTTGGCACGCTCGACAATGCGCTCGTCGTGCCAGAGCGGGCAGTCTTTGCGCGCGAAGCCGACATCTACATCTGGCGCGTCAAGAACGACAACACAGTGGAATCGGTGCGCGTCGACCTCCAGCGGGGCTTCAACGGCATGCTCGCGATCACTGGATCCATCGCGCAGGGCGACCGCGTGGTGGTGGACGGCATCCAGCGACTGAAGGCGGGAGCACTCGTCCAAGACACTGGCGCCCCTCCCGCGGCACCCGCCCCGACCGCAACACCCTGATTCCCACGGCTTCGCACGATGGTCCGATTCTTCATTCACCGACCGATCTTCGCAAGCGTGATCGCCATCATCACGGCGCTCGCGGGTGCTGTCGCGATGGTGGTACTCCCGATCGCACAGTTCCCCAATGTGGTGCCGCCGACCGTCCAGATCGCGGCGACCTACAACGGCGCGGATGCATTGACCGTTGCCTCCACGGTGACCATGCCGATCGAGAATCAAGTGAACGGCGCCGAGGGGATGATCTACATCTCATCGAACAGCACCAACCTTGGGAACTGCAACATCACCGCGACATTCGAGGTGGGATACGACCTGAACACCGCGACGATGGATGTGCTGAACCGCGTGCAGTCCGCGACCCCGCAGCTCCCGCAGCAAGTGCAGCAGCTGGGGGTGACGATCACGAAGCAGTCGACCAACCTCACCGTGGTCGTCTCGCTTGAATCGCCCGACGGCTCATTCGACAGCGTTTTCCTCTCCAACTACGCGAACATCATCGTGCAGCCTGTGCTCGCGCGAGTCGACGGGGTGGGGCAGATCACGATCTTCGGCCTCCTGCAGTATTCGATGCGCGTGTGGCTTGACCCGGACCGCATGACGGCGATGAATATCTCGCCGCAGGATGTGGTTCGCGCGGTGCAGGACCAGAACCAGCAGGCATCGATCGGCAGTGTGGGTGCAGCACCTGTGTCAGGTGCGCCATCCTTCCAGTTGACGATGATCACGACTGGGCGGCTGACGAAGCCTGAGGAGTTCGAGGACATCATCGTGCGTACGGGACCGAGCGGCGCCGTCGTCCGCGTGAAGGATGTGGGGCGCGCAGAACTAGGTGCGTTCCAATACAGCAGCACTTCCAAACTGAATGGGAAAGCCACGGGCACCATCGGCATCTATCAGCTGCCGACTGCCAACGCCTACAACGTGGTCGAGAATGTGAAGAAGCAGATGGAGCGCATTGCGCCGCTCTTTCCCCCGGGCGTGAAGTGGCAGGTCACCTACGACAGCACCGCCTTCGTCTCCGCATCGATCCACGATCTGGTCAAGACCCTCATCGAAGCGGGCATCCTCGTGCTCGCGGTCATCTTCATCTTCCTGCAAAGCTGGCGGGCAACGCTCATCCCGATGATCGCGATCCCCGTCTCGATCGTCGGCACCTTCGCGGTGATGCTTGCTGCGGGCTTCTCGATCAACACGCTGACCCTGCTCGGGCTTGTCTTGGCGATCGGGCTCGTGGTGGATGACTCCATCATCGTGGTGGAGAATGTCTACAGACAGTTGGAGCTTGGTGCGCCCAATGGCGTTGTTGCAGCGGAACGCGCGATGGACGAAGTGGCCGCTCCGATCGTCGCAACCAGTTCCGTGCTGCTTGCCGTCTTCATTCCCGCGGCACTGATGCCCGGGATCACGGGACAGCTCTACAACCAGTTCGCGCTCACGATCGCATTCAGCATCGGCCTGAGCATGGTCAACTCGCTGACGCTCTCGCCCGCGCTGTGCGCGGTGCTGCTCCACAAGCCGCACAAGACCACCTTCACGCCATTCGTCCTCTTCAACCGCGGCTTCGACTGGTCCACCCATCGCTATTCCGAACTGGTGCGGTTCCTTGCGCACCGCTGGTCGATCATCATCATGACCTTCGTGATCGGCGTGTTCGCCGTCGTTCACCTGCTCTCACGAACGCCGACGGCATTCATCCCCAATGAGGATCAGGGCTACTTCTATGTCGGCGTCAGCCTGCCATCGGGGGCGAGCCTTTCGCGCACCGAGGCGGTCAGCGCAAAGGTCCTGTCGATCGTGCGCGAGGAGTCATCGGTCGTCGATGTGATCGAGATCAACGGATTCAACTTCCTCACGAGTGTCCCCACCACCAATGCGGGCTTCATCATCGTGGTGCTCAAGCCATGGGACCAGCGCGACCCAGTCACGGAAAACGCGCGCGCCATCATCATGCGGACTTTCCCGCGGTTGCGGGCGATACCCGAGGCGACCGCCCTTGCTTTTCCCCCGCCGCCGATTCCAGGGCTCGGCACCGTGGCGGGCTGGCAGTTGCAGATCGAAGATGTCAACGGCCAAGGCTTCAACGTGCTCTCGGAGGCCGCCTTCGACTTCATCGAAGCGCTCTCCAAGCGACCCGAAGTTGCAAACATCAGCACGCCCTTCCAGTCGCAGGTGCCGATGGTGCGCATCGACATCGACCGAACAAAGGCGCTTCAGCTCGGCGTCGACATGGGCGATGTCTTCAACGCCATGGGGCAAACGCTCGGTCAGTCGTTCATCAACAACTTCAACGAGTTCAACCAGGTCTACAACGTGATGGTGCAGGCGGATGCACCCAATCGCATGCGCCTCTCACAGGCGTTCAAGTTGTTTGTGCGGAACAAGCAGGGCGAGATGGTGCCGCTCAAGAGTTTCATGACTTCATCGTTCATCGTCGGCACGGACAATGCCACCCGATACAACCTGTACAACACCATCCAACTGAACGGGGCAACGGGACCGGGCTACGGATCCGGCGACGCGATCAATGCGATCGAAGAGGTCGCGGCCGCGACGCTGCCGGCGGGGATCACCTACGAGTGGACGGGGACCACCTATCAGGAGATCGAAGCGGGGAGTTACGCACCCTATGTATTTGCCGCAGCGATCGTGGCCGTGTTCCTGCTGCTCGCGGCGCTCTACGAGAGTTGGGTGCTGCCGCTGAATGTGCTGCTTGCGGTCACCTTCGCGGTCTTGGGCGCTCTCATCTTCATGCACCTGCGCGGGCGAAACCTCGATGTGTACGCACAGATCGGCATGGTCATGCTCGTTGGACTTGCTGCGAAGAACGGCATCCTCATCGTTGAGTTCGCCAAGATGCGGTACGACCAAGGCGAGGGGATCATCGATGCGGCGGTCAACGCATCGCACCAGCGACTTCGTCCGATCATGATGACCGCCATCGCGTTCATCCTTGGCGTCGTGCCCCTCGTGGTGGCAACGGGCGCGGGTGCCAACAGCCGTCAGTCGATCGGCACCACCGTGATTGGCGGCATGCTCGGGTCCGCATCGATGGACCAGCTGGTGGTGCCCGTCTTCTTCGTGATCCTGATGACCCTTTCGACGCGGCTCGGCATCGGTGGGCGCCGTCCGCATGGTGGCGGTGCAGCAATCGCAGGCGATCCGCCGCCGACAGCCACACCGCCGAGTGGCGACTCCGTTTCGACCGCGCCGTCGTCTGCGCCTTAGCTCGTGCCGCCGCGCACGAGTCCGTCCCACTTTCCCTGCGCCTTCAGCACCGTTTCGATGAACTCGCGAACCGCGCCGAAGCCGCCGCGGGCGCGCGTCACGACATGCGCCGCTTCCCGCACCTCCGCTGCGGCATCCGCAGGAGCGCATGCCACGGCAGCGAAACGCATCGCAGCAAGGTCGGGAAGATCATCCCCCATGAACGCGCAGGATTCCAGTGGAACTCCCAGTTGCGCCGCAGCGTCTGCAAATCCGCGAGCCTTGTCCGTGACAGCCTGAAGTGCCACCGTGATCTTCAATTCGCGCAACCGATGCTCGAGCGCCAATCCACGGCGACCCGTCACCACCGCCACCGCTAGACCCGCGCGTCTCCAAAGTTCCAGTCCCAGACCATCCCGCACATCGAACCGCTTGGTCTCCTGTCCAAGATCGTTGATCAGGATCGAACCGTCCGTGAGCGTGCCGTCCACATCAAGGACCAGCGCGCGCACACGCCGAAGTCGTTCGTTCAAGTCGCTGCCAGTCATGGTTTGCCGCGCCCTCGCACAGCGTCCAGTGTAGGCAGTCGATGCAAGCGGCCTCGATCAGCCAAGCGGCGCGACGAGACTGAACACACTCGCACGGACACCGCGCAACAGATGGTCGAGCGGCATCGACGGACCGCCGCGTACTCGTGCCTGCTCAGGCAGTTGCGGCACATGAATGAACCCCGCCGCGCGAACGAAACTCCAGCGACCGCACGCAGCGCCGCTGAGCAGCGCGTACATCACCTCATTGCAGAGAAATGTGCCTGCCGACATCGACAACGAGGCCGGCACTCCCTCGGCCTCGCACGCATCCGCCATGCGCCGTGTTGGCAGCGTTGCGAAGAACGCCGCGGGACCGCCCTCCTCGACAGGCGCATCGCGGCAGCGCACACCCGCATTGTCCTCTCCCCCATCGCGCAGATTCACCGCAACGCGCTCGAATGTCACATGCGTTGCACGGGCCGATTCGCCGAAGCACAACACGACCTCGGGCTGCACGGCGGCGATCGTCTCCGAGAGCGCGGCTCGGGCCGAGCCCGTTTCAACTCCCGTCACGACCGGCAGCAGCCTGAACGCCGCCACCATGCCTGGCCAATCCTCCCCCGCGAGCTGCGCGGCAATGACGGCGCTGGGGTTCACATCGCTTCCGCCGAAAGGCTCGAACCCTGTCATCAGCACACGCATCACTTGGCACACTACCTCCGATCACACGGGTGCGGGCGCGCGCTGCATGCGGTATACCCGCGCGCGTGCCGATGCTCTTCGTCATCATGCCAGTCTTCAACGAAGCGGCCACCTTGAGGGAATGCGTCGAGCGCGTGCTGATGGTGAATCTGCCGCAGCCTTGGTCCATGGCGCTCTTGGTGATCGACGATGGATCAAATGCACCAACGCAAGCGGCGTCGAAGTCGATCGCGTCCTTGCACGGCGAGCGAGTGCGCGTGCTTCGTCACGAGCGCAACCGTGGCAAGGGAGCGGCGCTGCAGACTGGCATGGCCGAAGCGCTTGCCCTCTCTCACGGGGAACTTGATGCACTCATCATCCAGGACGCAGATCTTGAGTACGACCCCAACGATTACATTCGCCTGCTCAGCGCGCTTGATGCTGCTCCAAGCGGCACGGCGGTCTTCGGGAATCGCTGGCACGCAGCGCATGCGCCTGCCAGCGGGTACGCGATGCTGCATCGCCTGGCCAATCGATCGCTGACGATCGCAAGCAACGCGCTGACGGGACTGCGGATCAGCGACATGGAGTGCTGCTACAAGCTGATGCGCTGCACGGATCTGCGCCGCATCAAGCCGCATCTGACTGAGCAGCGATTCGGCATCGAGCCGCAGATCGCAGCGGCGCTGGCTGCACAGGGCGTTTCGGTTGTCGAGGTGCCAGTGTCCTATGCGCCACGGGGAGTCCGCGCTGGCAAGAAGATCGGTCCACGCGACGCGCTTCGGGCCCTGTTCGTGATCCTTCAGTCAAGATTCGACATTCCCAGAAAATCTCGCTGAAGCGGCTTGCCCGAACTGCCCTGAGGATTATTTTGCCCCCATGACTCCAATTCCCTCCCCAAGCCAGATTCTGTCCTTTGCAGTCGCGCTCATGTCACTTGCCACGGTCATCACGGGCGCCGATGCACAGACATTTGACTTCACCGTTCTCCCCGCGAGCACCGTTGAGCAAAGCGTGACGCTCAACACGCCTCTCTCGGGAACGCTGATCGGCAACTACGACGCGACAACCAATCCAACTGGGACGCGGACCCTCCCCGGACTGTTTGGCGGCTCGGGGAACCAGCCCATTCCGTATTCCAGCACGCTCCGTATCTCCCAGTCGATCTCCTCGAATCCGGCGGGCTCGTTTTCGCTGACGCTTGATGGCAACGGCATCTGCTCCGTGTCCGGATTCACTTCGGACCTTCTCAACGAAAGCCCGGGCGCGGTCAATGTGGAATTGTCGCTCACCTACTCAACCTTTCGCACGGTGAACCCGAGTTCGTTGTTCCCGTCGGTGGGGCAGATCACCATCCCTCTTGGCGATGCCTCGCTCATTGAAGCAACAGCCGTTCAAGCAGAACCGGCATTCGGTGCGGCGCAGCAAACATCGGCCGGGACCTACTCGGTGACGGTGTCGGTGCCCGTCACCCTCACGATCGCTGGAAGTGTTGCAGGTCAGATCGTTGATCCAGGTCCGCTGCCCGGTGTGATTGCTTTGGTTGGAACGGTGACCGTGGATGGATCCACCGCCTCTATTTCGGCAAGCGCATCCGACAACTCATCAGTCGGCCCACTCCCCCCACTCCCACCTCTCCAGAGCCTGCCATTTGCCCTTCCCACGGTGATCCCAACCGGCGGAACTGCGAACCTGCTGTTTTCAGGCACATTTGGCGAGTCGACTGGAGATTTGTCGCTCAACCTCTCGGTCGTGGCAAACGGCACCCGACAAACGGATCCCGCCGATTTGAACCGCGATGGTTTGGTCGACGGCATCGACTTGGCAGTCGTGCTTTCCGCTTGGGAATCCAAACTGCCAGAAGCCGATATCAACGCGGACGGAATTGTTGACGGTGCGGACCTCGCGACCGTCTTGGGCGCCTGGTCGTAAACAAGAAGCGTGTTTCTCTGCGGCGACCCGCCGAGATTGGCACAATGCGGTCCTGCTGGTGCAATCCGCACTGGCGGTGTAGCGTTTCTCTGGGATGAATCGCTTCGCTGGGATGAATCGCTTCAACGCAGCACTCTTGGCTCTGACGCTGCTGCTCTGCATCGTCGGTCCGTTCGGCTGCACATCGCAGCCAAAGTCGGATGAGCCCCCGCAAACCAAGTTCCAGCCTTTGCCGCCCACGACGCAAGTGGAGGTTGGCCAGTCGCTCGTCCTGGTGCTTCCAGTTGCGCCTCGGACTGGGCGCTCGTGGCGGCTGACGGCTCAGTTGCCGCCTTTCATCGGTCTTATCGGTGATGCGGTTGAGCAGTCTCCTCTTGAGCGGGAGTTCGACACGCAGGTCCTGACCTTCGAGGTGTCCGCTCCAGGCGAGATCGAACTGGTGCTCTACCTCGCAGAACGAGGCGGGCGCGCCACGGAACCGCTCCAGACGCGGCAGACGAAAGTCATCGCCAAGGCCGCATCGGGTGCGAGTTCCGCAGCGCAGTCCCGCTCACGCTGAAGTCAGTCCATCACTCGCGTCGTCGACCACCACCGAGTGCAAGCATGCCGCTGGCGACACCGAGACCTGCAGCTGCAGGTGCAGGAACGGGCGTTCCCGAGAATGCAACCAAGTCGAAACGGATCGTTCCGGCAGCTGAGTAGTTGCCCCCAGCCGCCGTTGCGGCATAGCCAGTCGTGCCGGGTGCGAACACGCTGACGATTCGCACCGCAAACTTCGCGTTGTCCGCCGCACCCGCGATCGACGAGAGATCCACGGTTCGCTGGTTCTGCCAGACTTCCCCGCCGAGCGATGCCTCAAAGATGCCGTCATTCGCGAGCCCAGCGCTCGAAAAGGTCGTTCCATCGATCGAGTACTGGAACTGCACGAAGCGGCTGGCTGAATTGCTGTGCCGCTCGCGCCACGACACGGCAAGAGCCCCCTGACCTGCTGTCGAGACATCGAAGCGCACGCCGCGCTCCCCGCTGCCACTTCCCTGCGCAGCGAACGAAGCGATGTTCCAAGCCTTGTTCTCCGCGGGCTTGGCGCTACCGTCATCGGTCGGATCGCCAGCGGAGAATGTCCCTGAGGTGCCGCCAACGGTCGCCGCCGACCCTTGGCCCGTCGATGGCTCAAGCGTGCCCTGAGCGCCGTTGAAGTTCCATGCTGCAAACTGCACGCCCGCCGTTGCCTGCGGACCGCTCGCAGAAAGCGCCAGCACCGCACCTGCGAGCACACCCGCCACCTTCCCCGCCACACTCCCCGAAATGACATGAATCATGTGTGAATCCCTCCCGCCGCCTTGCGGCTCAGTATCAGGCGCAGTTCGTGCGGAACGCTCCGCGATCGCCAGCGCCGCACCCGAACGCGCCAGCTCCCCAGTGAAGGAAACTCCCCCGCACCGATGGCGCAAACCTATCCCGCCGCAAGCGATGTCCACGCAATCACCCCAAAATTCCTGCGCCTCCCCCTTCGGCGACGCTGCGCGTGAACTAACTCCCGACCATGCCCGCCGCTTCCCCGCCTGAAGCGGGTCCGCCGCCGCCCGTCGCAGCGCGTGACGCGGCGCGCTTTCGCCACTGCCACAGCAGCGCCGCGACAACCAGCAGCGCAACAACGATCACGAACGCGACCACGACC
>RFON01000041.1 GCA_009926625.1 Planctomycetota bacterium | reverse complement strand
CTCGTGGTGCGCTCCGCAAGGGCGCGCAGTTGATCGAGCTTTGGGCGGACGCGCTGTCCGGCGACGAGGCATCACGCAAGCGCGCGCGGCAGCAGCTCGCACAGTTGGAACGATCCGAGGAGGGGGCACTGCGCCTGCTGGCCATCTACGCCCAAGGGCGCAGCCTCGCTGCGGAGAACGATCCAGAGGAAGTTCGTCGTGGCGTCGGCAGGATGCTGCTGATCCCCGCTGCACACGCCGACATGCTTCCGGCATTGACGGACGCGGCGCTGATGCAGTCGGCGGAGGCGCTCACGCGAATCCGCGACGATGCATCGGCAGGCATCCTTCGTGCAGCACGCGCGGACATGCAGGAACAGTTCCAAGCATCTCGATCAGTCGAAACAGGAGACACTCCGTGACTTTCTTCAAGTACATCGAAGGCGGCGGCATCATCGGCTATGTCATCGTCGCACTCAGCATCGCTGCGGTCGCCTTTGCCCTGCCGGCGGTGCTTCGCACTCGGCGGAACAAGCTCGTGCCGCCGACCCAGGCGGACGACTTGCGCATGCAAGCGGATGCAGGCGACTTCCAGGCGGCGCTCGAACGCTGCCAAGGCGATGACGGCGACACATTCCTCGGTCGCATCGCGGCCGCAGGAATCTCCCGTTCATTCCGAAGTCCACTCGGCGGTCTCGAGGCGCGAGCCGCGATGGAAGACGCCGGCGAGGATGAGACGGCGCGTCTCTTTCGCGTCATCGATCCGCTGGCGCTCATCGCAAGCGTTGCACCGCTGCTGGGTCTGCTCGGCACCGTGCAGGGAATGATCGGTGCGTTCGAGACGGTCGCAGGCACCGCTGCGCGCACGAGCACCTACTACGAAACGCTTGCATCCAACATCAGCATCGCGCTCATCACCACATTCCAAGGGCTCGTGGTCGCGATTCCCTGCGTGATGGTGCACTCGTGGTTGCGTGGGCGCATCGACCGCGCTGCCTCGGATGCCGGCAAGGCGCTCGAGCCGCTCGCCACATCACTGGAGAGGGTCGGCACCGACCTGTCAGCTGCCCCACGCGAGGGAGAGTTGGTTCGATGAAGATCGGTCGGCGTCGATATGGGATGATCGTGCTCGACATGACACCGATGATCGATGTCGTGTTCCTGCTGCTCATCTTCTTCCTCGTGACGGCACAGATGTCCGAAATGGCATCCACCCCGGTCACGCTGCCCGAGCAACAGGGCATCGCCGAGGAGTCGGAGGGCGCGATCGGCCTCGTCGTGAACATCGATGCCGCGGGCGGTGTTCAGGTCGGCAGCGATGCGTTCGAGCCGACGGCGTTGATCGGCCTCGCGAAGGACGCACTCGCGCGCGATGCGACGGTCGTGCCGGTCGTGCGCGCCGATCGGCGTGCACCTGCGGCGCGATTGAATGAAGTCATCGAAGGGCTTCGCAGCGGTGGATGCCGTTCCTTGCGTGTGGCGACCACTCGCCCGAAGGAAGCGCCATGAAGATCGGCGAGCGTTCCCGTCGTGCTGCGCACGGACCGATCTCGCTGAACATGACCAGCATGATCGATGCGGTCTTCCTGCTGCTCTCATACTTCATCTTCACCACGATGGCGGGCGAGCAGGAGGCGCATCTCACGGCGGAGGTGGCGGCGATGCGGTCGGGCAGCGGGGCATCTGCGCTCAGTCCGCAGATCGTGGAGGTGCAGGCGGATGCAGAGGGATCGCTCTTTCGCATTGGCGCGAATCAGGTGCGCCAACGCGATGAACTGGCCGCGATCCTGAAACAATTGCCGCACGAGCCCGGGGTGGTCGTTCGCGTTCATCGGGGACCCGATGTCGCGGCGGTCGCCGCTGCGATGCAGGCTGCACAGGATGCGGGGTTTGGAAAGGTTTCGTATGTCGCTGCAGGCAAGTGAACGACGAAGCGGTTGTCGATCCCTGCTGCATGGACGCGGCGCGATGTTGCATGCGTGTGTCGCGTGCGTGCTCTGGTTGTGCGTGAACGAGCCGATCGCGCGCGCGCAGGATGATCCGCCATCCACCGATGAGAGTGCGCTGCTCGCGGACTGGCTCGCTGGCGCGGGGCTTGATGAGGTTCTTGCGGTCGTGCTCGACGAGCAGCTTCGAAAGTCGGGTGGTGCAAGTCCCGCCGACACCGCGCGACTCGCGGAGGTGTATGTGCGGCTCGCTGCAGCGGCGAGCGACGAAGACCGCGTCGCCGATCTGCGTCGGCGCGTGGAGCGATTCCTGCTTCGCGAGGGGGTCGCGCAGCAGTTTCGCCTTCGGTTGGCGATTGGACGCGCGGACTATCGGATGGCGCTTCGCGGAATCGAACGGATCCGGCAGGGGCAGGGCGATCCGGAGGGGCGCGCGCAGACGGTCGCCTCGCTCGAACAGGCGCGCATCGGATTCGTGCGAATGGGTGAGCAGTTGGCGACCGAGGTGGAGGAACTGCGGACGCGGATGAACGGTGCGGATGACGCGCAGCGCATCGGGTTGCTGTCGCAGATCGACGAGGACCGCGACCTGCTGCTCGCAGCGCGTTTTCTGGAGGCATGGTGCGGCTACTGGTTGGTGTGGCTGGATCGCCCGACGGCGGCATCGCCGGCTGCGCGCGCATCCGACTGGCCGCAGCGCGCGCAGAAGTGCCTCGCTGCCTGGGCCGAACTGCTCGAGACTGGCAAGGCGAGCCCTGAGCCAGCGGACTGTTCGGTTGACCTGATGTCCGAGGAGTACTACGCACAGTCCGTGCTCGGCATGGCGCTTGCGAAGTCGCTGACGAGTGGTTGGGATGCATCGGTTCCTTGGTTCGCGCTTCTCGGCAAGCCCAATGTGTGGGATGGTCTCGCCGACCACACGGAGTGGAAGCTGCAGGCGATGATCGATGCGGGCGCTCTGGAGCAGGCGCGCGCATTCGCCGCGCAGTCGAAGTCGGCTCTCGCGGCGAACGCGCTTGTTGGCGCGGCGATGCGAGCCGTGCAGGAGAGCCGCGGCGAGGATCCCGCTGCGATGTCGCTCGCGCGTTCTGCGGTGCAGGTTGCTGCGGCGCGCGGCGACTTTGGAGCGATACGGCGGATCACTCGGCGCATCCCAGCGCTCGGGCTTGGAGGTGACTTCTCCGCAAGCCTTGCCCGCGGTATTGACTTGTATGACAGGGGGCGGTCGGCGCCGAGTGAGACGGAGCGGCGGACGACCCTCGACGCAGCGGCGCGTGAACTGCGGGCGGCGCTGGAGGGCGGTGGCGCGGAGCAGTCGGTGAGTGCCGCGGTTCAGGAACTGCTTGCTTGGTCGCTGCTTGGCGCGGGGAAATCGTGCGAAGCGTCCGAAGCGTTTGCCATCGCAGCGAGCGAGGCATCAGGCAACAAGGCAGACGAGGCGCTGTGGATGGCGGTGCAAAGCGGCTGCAGTGCGGCATGCAAGGCGGCACCGAAAGGCAGTGAGCGCTGTGTGACGCTTGCACGCGAGTATCTCGCGCGCTTCGAGCTGGGAAATCATGCGTCGAGTGCGGCAGCAGTCGTCGGTGAGTCCGCCGGCGCCGAGCGGGACGATGCGCTGGTCGAACGCTTGCTGCAGGACACGCTGCGGGGCGGCGTTCCCTTGCAAGTGCGGGAAGTCGCGGCCGTGCTGCTCTATCGCCGATTCCGCGGTTCCGATGGCATTCGACGAGTGCAGGAGGCGCGTCGGTTGCTTTCGATCGAGCCGCTCGCGCCTGAGCGCTGGGCCCCCGAGAGTGTCGATCTCGTGCTTCGGCAACAACTGGAAGCGGCGCTCGACCCTGTCGTGTTGGAACGGGAGCAGGCTCGTCGCATCCTCGCGCTGGTGGCGACGAAGTTCGCGGAGGGGAAGGAGCCTGCGGTCGTTCGCCCGGAACTGGCGCTGCGCAGGCTCTCGCTCGCCGTGGCGGAGCGCGACCGCACGGCGATGCTGCGCGCCATCGAGAGTGTCCGCCGCGCAGGGGATTCTCCGTGGCGTGGCATCGCAGAAACCACCTTCATTCGCGGTGCAGAGGCGCTGCTGCTCGATCCCGCCGTGCGGACTGCAGATGCTGCGGAACTTCGCGGAAGCGTCGTGGAATCGCGCAGGCAACTGCTCAGCCTCGCTCTTGCTTCGAAGGATCCTGCGCGTGTTCGGGGCGCCGAGGTCCAGTTGGGTACTGCGCTCTTGGAGTGTTCGCGTTCACTGCGCGAGGCAGCGGCGGATGGAAGCACGCTTCCAAAGGGGCTCGATGCACAGGCGCTCGCACGCGAGGCGCTTGATGTTGCGAAGGCGATCCTGAAGCAGCGCCCCGATGACGCGCAGGGGTTTGCCATGCTTGCCGATGCGGCGATCGCCTGCGGCCAGTTCGATGTGGCGTTCGAGGCACTCGGTCGACTCGTGGGTTCGCTCCCCGCGCGCTCGGACGAGTGGTTTGATCGAAAGGCGGATTTGTGCGAACTGCTCGCGCGGACGAAGCCCGACGAGGCGCGTGCGATCCTTCGCCAGCATGTCGTACTGATCCCCGATTGGGGACCGGGGAAAGCGGGTCAGCGGTTGTCGCAGATTGCCGCGCAGCTCGGGGTCACGGCGGGGAGGTCGCCGTGAGTGCTGCTCGGCGACTGCTTCGGCTTCCGCTCACAGGCGACGACCACGCGCTGCTCGGCGTGCGAGTCGGCGCAAGCGGTGCCGAAATCATGGATGCGCTTCGCAGTCGCTTGCGGGCAGTCGATCGACAGATCGGCGTTCCACCTGACATGGTGCTCGATGCCCGCCGCGACCTGCAGGACACCGCGCGACGACTGCTGCTCGCTCCGAGTGAGCCTTCAACAACTGAAGCAGCGGACATGCACAAGGTCGTCGCGCCGCGCCACGCCGCGGCAACTGGCGTGCAACCTGCGCAGGATCTCGTGGCAGCCATGACGCTCCTGCGGCGCGATCGCCGTCGAGCACACCTGCACATCGCGCGACTGTTGGTGAAGCGGCCAGCACTTGGTGCGCAGCGGTCGGGCAGTGCGCGCGCGGTTGCGTCTCAGGTCGAGGCGATCAGCCGCCAACCGTTGGCTGCACGCGAAGTGGATGGTCCGCGCATTCGCAGGTCGAGTTGGCTCTTGCCGGTTGCGGTCATTGGATCGCTTGTCGGCTTGGTTGTCGAGGTGATCGTGCTTCGGGAGCAACTGCTCGACGCCCAGCGCGCAACTCTCGAAGAGTCGGCTGCGCAGCGGGAGTCTCTCCAGCAAGCGCAGCGTGAAGATGCCAAGAAGGCAACGGCGCGGCAGCCGCAGCCGAAGAAGTCGACCGCTGCGGCGCAGCCCGCGCCCGTCGCGAACCCCTCGGTGCAGGAACGGTCCGGCGGCATGCGTGGCGAGCCGCTGACGCAAGGAGCCAGTGAGCCTCCGCTGCCGCGGGTGAACGAGGCGGGCCGGCTGCTGCGCGACCGATGGCAGCGAGCAGCGCGCGCGGTGTTCGACATCGATGTCGACGCACTTCGAACTGATCGAGACCCGCTTGCGGAACCGCTTCGCCAGCTGGTCGCGCTCGAGCGAATGCTCGCCGTTCACCAAGCAGCGGTCCAGTTGGAGGCTGGGCAGGACCGAAGCGCGCAGTCGCTGCTCGACACATTGCCCACCGATGCGACCGTCACGATTCCAGCTTCGCCCGCCCCGCGAGCACGCAAGAGCGGCGCCGAAGATGGACAGCTGAAGAAGGCGCTCGAACAGCAGCGGGGGGGCAACGATTCGCGATTGGCGCTCCTGCGTTCGTATCGCACGCGACCAGAGCCGGCGGGTCCGCAGGACGCGCGGGTCTTGGTTCAGGAAGCGCTGCGCGGACCTACGCGTGCGAGTCGCACGCTGGCGCAGGCAATCTTGGTGGACCGCGGCTCCGATGCGCTCGATGTGTTGGAGGCAGTCGATGAGCGCTTCGGTGAGTGTGCCACCGATCCCTCGCTGCAGCCGATGATCCGCGCGCTCAGCGGCGTGGATCCCGCGGGCGCTGGAGGAGCGGTTGCCGCTCGCGCAGCAATCGTTCGGCGAATCCTGGAGATGCGCGGCTCTCGCATCGGACAGCTCGATGCTGCAGTGCGCGAGTTGACGATCCGTCTTGGAAGGACGCGCGGCGTGACGAATCCAGACAGGAGTGATCCTGTCGATGCGCTTCGCATGCTCGGGACTCGAGGGGTGGCGTCCAAGGCATCTGTCCGCGTGCAGACGCAGCGGGTCTTGGCGTCGCTCGTGCAAGTCGGCACGGCACTGCTGCATGACGAAGCCGCGCTCTTGGAGGTGAGGCGTCCCGCGGATCGGCAGCGGATCAGGCGGGCGGTCGAGGCTGCGCAGTTCGATCGACGGGCGAGCGCGAGCGCACTCGGTCAAGCAGTCGTGAACGCGCGTGCGCTGCTCGAACTTGACGCGCTGCAACTTGGGGTCACGCAGCTTCGCGCCGACAGGGCGGATGCAGCGCCGCCGCTCCTGCTCATGGACTTCGCATGGTCTCGCCCGACGGAGTCCGCCCTGCAGGAGCGCTGGGCGGCGAAACTTGGTGAACTGGATCCGCTGCGGCCCGCCGCCTACTTCGATCTTGCCGAAGAAGTCGCGGATGCCGATGATTCGCCGGATTCGAGGCGGTTGGCTGCGCAGTTGTATGCGCTCGCGGCAACGCTCGATCCGCCCTTGTTTTCCGCCTCGAGTGCGCTCGGCCTTGCCGCGCTGCAACCCGACACCCCCGCGGGCGCCGCCGCAGCAGCGGAGTGGCGTGCAGCGGCGCGGCGGTGGAGCACAACACGCATCGCAGCGCTCGATGCAGCCCTGTCCGATCCATCCGCGTCGAGCCTTGTCGCACGGCAGGGCGTGGTCGATGTCATCACGAACATCCGCCGCGGACTCGGACGCAAGGCCACCGAGCGATTGAAGAAGGATGGGGTGCGTGCGCTCTTCGACCGCGTGATGCAGGGTGTGCCTGGCGGACCGACCGCGGTCGAGAAACTGGCGCAGCAGCATGTGAACGCAATCCCGCCCACGCTCGAACTGCCCATGGAGCAAGCGCTGCTGGGCATCGAGCTTGCGCTGCTTGTCCCTGATCGCCGACGGTGGTCGGATGCAATCCTCTTGGGTGCTGATGGACCCATGGCGGACGCGCCGCTCGGCAGCGTGGCGGAGGTTTCTGGTGCCGATCCGCAGCGAAGCCGTTGGAGCGCAACGGAAGGATGGACCGCGCCGTCGTCGCAGGCAGCGCCGCGTCCATGACGAGATCATGACGCGATCATGACGCGATCATGACATCCAACACGCGTCAGCGCAGCGCCTGATCCAGATCCTCGATCAAGTCCTTGACCTCCTCGATTCCTACCGAGAGCCTGACAAGCGAGTCACTGATGCCAAGTGCGGCGCGTTCATCTGCTGGAACGCTCGCATGCGTCATGATCGCGGGATGCTCGATCAGGCTCTCGACGCCGCCGAGACTCTCGGCGAGGGCAAAAACGCGAACGCGCTCGAGGAATCGGCGGCTTTCCGCGATGCCGCCCCGAAGGTGGATGGTGATCATGCCGCCAAAGGCGGGCTCTCCTGCGAGCCGCATCTGACGAGCCGCAAGTGCGTGGTGAGGATGCGACGGCAGTCCTGGATACACGACGCGCTCCACGCTGGCGTGCTTTTCGAGGTGGCGCGCGATCTGCATCGCCGAAGTGCAATGGCGATGCATCCGAACCGCGAGCGTCTTGACCCCGCGGAGCGCGAGGTACGCGTCGAAGGGACCGAGCACGCCTCCGATGGCGTTTTGCATGAACCGAAGCCGTTCGGCGATCTGCGGGCGCGAGGTCACCAAGCAGCCACCCACCACATCGCTGTGCCCGCCGAGATATTTGGTGGCGGAGTGCATGACGATGTCGATCCCATGCTCGAGCGGCCGCTGCAGCATCGGCGATGCGAAGGTGTTGTCGACGACCGTGATCGCGCCGCATGCGCGTCCAATGCGGGCGAGCGCCTGCACATCGACGACCTTGAGCGTGGGGTTCGACGGAGTCTCCGCCCAGATCATGGCGGGCCGAGATGCCGCAACCGCGCGCTCAAGGCTCTCGATGTTGCCGAGATCCACGAAGTTGACCTGCAGTCCCTGCGATCGCTTGCGAACACGCTGCAGCAAGCGATTGGTACCGCCGTACACATCATCCATGCAGAGCACTGTGGCGCCCGCATCGAGCAGTTCAAGGCATGTGCCAATCGCGGCAAGGCCGCTCGCAAAGGCAAAGCCTCCACAGGTTCGTTCCTCGGCCTCGGTCAGTCCGCTCGACTCGAGGTCTGCAATGCAGCGTTCGAACGCGAAACGCGTGGCATTGTGGCTTCGCGAATACTCGTATCCCTTGTGGACGCCAGGCGACTCTTGGATGAAGGTCGACGAGGTGTAGATCGGCGGCATGACGGCACCCGTGGTCGGGTCGGGCGATTGCCCTCCATGAATGCAGCGGCTCTCGAGCCCGAGCTTTGGGTGCCCGTGTGCGGTGGACGACTGACCGTGGGTACTCATGCGGACAGACTACCCCTGCAGGGTCGCCCTGCAGCGGTAGCCGATCCGCACAATCGTGCAGTTCCGCGAGCATGCCGTCCATTCGTGCGCTTCACCCCAGCGCGGCGACCGAATGAACCGCTTCAAACCGAATGCTTCAGAACGGAATGTCCTCGTCGCCTGTTGGCGTGTGGCTGTCCTGTAACACCGATTGGGTCTTCGCAGCACCGACACCACGCGCACCGCCTTCTCCTGCGGGTCCACCGATGAACTGGAAGTTCTCGATGACGACGCGCATCTTTGACCGTTTCGAGCCGTCCTTGTCGGTCCACTGGTCCAGCTTGAGCCGGCCCTCGATGAACACGGGGCGCCCCTTGGCCAAGTACTGCTTCATGACCTCCGCGGTGCGCCCCCACGCCTCACAGTCAACGAAGGTCGTCTCTTCTCGGTCTTCCCCTTCCTTGGTGCGGTAGCGGCGGTTCACCGCCAGCCCAATCTCCGCGACCTGCTGCCCACCCGTGATGCTCCGAAGCTCCACATCCCGAGTCAGATTTCCCATCAGAAACACCTTGTTGTAGTTCGCCATCGTTGTGTCCTCCTGCGCCCGATCCTAGCTCGTTCCAGGCGCGCTCCAAGAAACAGGGAACAATTTCCTGAAACAGGGTGGCAGGGTGGTCCACGATCGCGGGGCGACCACAGCCCCGCTCCAATGGGGCTTGCAGAACGCGATGCGGCGAGGCGGGCGCTCAGTCGATGATCGGGGGGGGGACTTGCTCGCCCTCGCCCTCGGCACCTTCCGGCGCCTGCCGACGCAACTTCGCCTCGAGAGCAAGCTTGGCCTGACCCTCGGCGTCTTTCATCTGCTCAGGCGAAAGGTGATCGGCGCGCACGATCAACGCGCGCAGCATGCGCTCAGACAGGTTGCAGTCGCGATCGATGGCGGCAATGATCGACGACGGGGCGTTGAAGTAGGCGAGGAAGTACACGCCGCGCTTGTTGCCGCGAATGTCAAAGGCGAGCTTCCGCTCGTCCCACTTCACAAGGCTGACCACCTCGCCGCCGTGGCGCGTGATCGATTCGCGGACATGCTCGGTCGCTGCGTCGAGGTCGGCAGTGACGGACTGCGGAAAGAGGAAGAGCCCCTCGTACTGACGGGTGACGGATGTTGTGGTGGTTGAAGTCATGATTACTCCTGAAAAAAGTGTCGGTTGATGGACTGCGTTTGGAACTGGGTTGCGAACGATGTTGGTCGGTGGGTGATCGTGTGGGTGCTCGTGTGGGTGTTGCGCGTGGTCAGCGCAGTGCTCAGGAGCGGTCGAGTGGCTCCGAAGTGGTGGCGGGCTTTCGGTTGAAGGTGTTCATGCTCGATGCAATGCCATCGCGGCACCACGCCTCGCACGCGGACGCCGCTTGATCGAACGACTCCTCCGCCAGGGGCTGCTGCTCGGGTGTGAAGCGTCCGAGCACATAGTCCGCCGAAGGAATCGTCGTGGAACGCCCGATGCCGACGCGGCAGCGCGCCCAGTCGGGTCGGCCAAGTGCGCCAAGAATGTCCTGCAGACCGTTGTGCCCACCCGATCCACCCTCCGCACGAAGGCGAATGATGCCGCAGGCGAGGTCGAGATCATCGGCCACCACGAGAAGGTCGCGCGTCGCGTCGATCTTGTAGAAGCCGACAGCCTCCGCCACGGCACGCCCGCTGCGATTCATGAAGGTCAGCGGCTTCAGCAGCAGTGCGCGCTCCTGTCCAACCGTGGCTTCCACGACCAGTCCGCCGAAGCGGTTGCGCGCACCGTCCGCGGGCCTGTCTGCCCATCGGCGCGCAAGGCGGTCCACCACCTCGAACCCGACATTGTGCCGCGTTCCGGTGTACTGACTGCCAGGGTTGCCGAGTCCGACGATGAGCTTCATGTTGCGCTTTGCGTGCCGGCAGCGCAGGGAACGCGGCACGCGCCGCGCCCTGCGCCGACGATCACTTCTTGTCTGCCTTCTTGTCCTTGTCGCCAGCCGCACCGGCAGGCGCATCTTCCTTCTTCGCGGTCAGGACTTCCGGCTCGGCTGCACCAGTGGTTGCCGCTGCCTCACCGACGGCCTCTTCGAGCACGGTCTGGATGCGGGCGAGCGCCGCATGTGGGTTGCTGGCGGAAACGAGCCCCGCAGCAAGCTTCAACTGCGCCACAGTCAGCAAGTCGCCTTCCATCGTGGTGAGATCGACACGGATCGACTCGGGGATGTCACGCACCTTGCAGCGCACTTGCAGTTCAGTGATGTCATGGGTGAGCACGGCGCCCACACGACGCGCCGCCTCAGGCGTGCCGACGAAGTGCAGCGACACGCTGACGGTGACCTCTTCATCGAGATTCACCCGCGTGAAATCCACATGCACGACATTGTCGCCGAGCCAGCCGAACTGCAGGTCCTTCACCAGGCAGGTTTCGCTGGTGCCGCCCACCTGCAGGTTGAACACATGCAGTCCGCGCTTGAGCGCAGAGATGACAGGCTTCTCCTCGATGCTGACATGGGTCGGCTGCGATCCGTGTCCGTAGATCACTGCGGGCAGGCGCCCCGAAGCGCGGAGGCGCTTGGCGTACTTGGTGCCCATGCGGTCGCGAGGCTGTGCGTCAAGGACTGGAACTTCATGGCTCATGGCAAATCTCCTTTGGTTGGGTCTGGTTGGGTCTGGTTGGGTGATTCGTGATTCAGCGCTTTGTTCCCGCACCGTGCGTGAAGAGCGCCGAGATGGACTGATCGTGATGGATTCGGTGCACGGCCTCGCCGAGCAGCGTGGCGACGGAGAGCACCACGAGTTTGGACTCAAGCGGCTTGTGGCGGGCCGTCACGGGAACGGTGTCGGTGGTGATGACGGTGCGGATGCCGCTCTCGAGCAGGCGTTCCACCGCCATGCCGACGAACAGCCCATGCGTGCAGGCCACATGCACTTCCTTCGCGCCATGCTCGCGCACGACCGCCGCCGCCTCGCAGACGGTCCCCGCGGTGGAAATCATGTCGTCGAACATCAGGACCGTGGTGCCCTCGACGGATCCGATCAGGTTCTTGACCGACACCTTCGAACCGCTGTGACGCCGCTTGTCGATGATGGCAAGATCGGCACCGAGCAGGTTCGCGTACATGTTGGCGACCTTCACATTGCCGACATCGGGCGAGACGATCGTGAGTTCACCGAGTTCGCCGCGGATCCGGCGGAAGTGCTCGCTGATGACGGGCGCGGCCGTCAGGTGGTCCACGGGAATGTCGAAGAACCCCTGGATTTGCGCGGCGTGCAGGTCCATGCACAGCACGCGCTGCGCGCCGGCGGTCACGATCAGGTTCGCGACGAGTTTGGCGGTGATCGGCACGCGACCCTCATCCTTGCGGTCCTGGCGCGCGTAGCCGAGGTAGGGGATCACGGCGGTGATGCGTCGAGCGCTTGCGCGGCGCAGGCAATCGATGAACACCAACAGTTCCATGATGTTCTGGTTGACTGGATCGCTGCAGCTCTGGACCACATAGCAGTCGCGGCCGCGCACATCCTCTTCGAGCTTCACGAGCAGTTCCCCGTCGGGGAATGTCGTCAGCTGCGCCTGCCCGATCGGCAGTTCGAGGTGATCGCACATGGACTGCGCGAGCGCGCGCCCCGTGGTGCCGGCAAAGATCTTCAGTTGCTCGCGGTCGGTTGCGCTCATGGTGTTGCCTCCTGGGTGCGGTGCACACCTTGCGCCGAGCCAGCCGCGCGCCGCGACTGCAGGATATCGCTCACCTCTTGCAATTGAGCAGGTGTATTCACCGACAGCACTTCGTCTGCGGGAACGGCATCGACCACATGCACCACCTTGCCTGCCGCCTTCAGCAGCGTGAAAACATCGGTGATGTAGTACTCGCCTGCGGCATTTCGGTTGTCCACCCGCGCGAGGCAGTCGAAGAGATCCCCCGAAGCGAAGCAGTAGTACGACGGGTTCACTTCGCGGGTCTTCAACTGTTCGGGCGTGCAATCCTTCTGCTCGACGATCGCCTCGAAGTCGCCGTGCGCGTTCCGCTGGATGCGGCCGTAGCCCGATGGATCGGGGATGACACTGGTGGCAAGCGTCGCCGATGCGCCGGCACCGCGGTGCGCGTCGAGCAGTCGGTGCACCGTGGATGATGTCAGCAGCGGGCCGTCACCGCACAGCACGAGCAGCGGCGTTGAACGCTCTGCGCCCTGCAGCAGCGGTCGCGCCTGATCAACCGCGTGGCCCGTGCCGAGTTGCGGCGATTGCGTGACGAACTCGACCTCCCTGCGAGCGGCGAAGTGTTCGCGCACGACCTCCTGCTGGTGACCGACCACGAGGATCACGCGCCCGGCACCCGCAGCGATCACGGCGTCGACCACCCACTCCACGAGCGGCTTGCCAAACGCCGGATGCATGACCTTCGGCAGGTCGCTGTTCATGCGCGTTCCCTTGCCTGCGGCGAGAATGACTGCCGTTGGCGCATCAGGACGATGGGCGAAAGCGTGTGGCATGACTGTTGGGTGCGCGTCGCGCGCGACGAAGGTGACTGTTTGGCGTTGTCAGGCGCGCATCAGCAGGGCGCGCGCAGTCAAATTGGCCCACCTTGATTTGAACAAGGACAAAGAGAACCAAAATCTCCTGTGCTACCGTTACACCATGGGCCAAACGGGCTGTGAATCACAGACCTTTGCGAACATGGTAGCGGTGGAACTCTTGAATGGTCTCGTTGCTGTCGACGATCGCGATGTGGGTTGCCGAGCAGTCATTCTCTCGCGCCGCCGATGGGGATCATGGGCAGCTGGAACGCAGGGTTGGTCGGCGCCGCCGTGCGTTCACGGGAGGCGCCGCGCCGGATCGACCGGCGACGGACACACGCGACGCGGGGTCGGGCGCCCGTCGATGGGACCCTGTCCGCGGCTTCCTCAAGGCTGGAGTGTCCCTTGGCCGCGCCAAGACACCCCGTGCGGCGCCGCTGTTGCAGGAGTGGGCTCCCACATCATCCGTCACCGACGGCCCATCAAAGAGGGACGCCAAGTCTACCGAGTGACGCCGACCACGCAAGCGACTTTCAACTGGTTTGAGCGTCGTTTCAGTCGATGCAATGGCAGCACCGCAGCCATGAACGCATGAAGCGCGTGACACCCGAAGACCTCGTCCCGATCATTCTGGATGGTTATCGCCACGGGGCGTTTCCCATGGGCGATCCTGAGGATGGTTCGCTTGGTTTCTACACATGCGATCCGCGCGCGGTGATGCCGCTCGGCAAGGGAGAGCTTCGCATCAGTGACTCGCTTCGGCGTCGTGTGCGCAGCGGTCGGTTCGGCATCACCTTCGACTCGCGGTTCGGCGATGTGATCGATCGGTGCGCCTTCGACCGAAGCGCCACGAACCGCACATGGATCACGCCGCTGCTGCAGAGGGCGTACGCGCTGCTGCACAAGGCGGGTCATGCGCACTCCGTCGAGGCGTGGCGCGATGGGCAACTGGTGGGAGGGCTCTACGGTGTCGCGCTCGGCGGGGCGTTCTTCGGTGAGAGCATGTTCAGCGAGCCGAGCCTCGGGGGGACCGATGCAAGCAAGGTGTGCCTCGTCCACTTGGTGGAACGCCTGCGCACGAATGGGTTCGTCCTGCTCGACTGCCAATACGCCAACCCGCACACGCGTTCGCTCGGGGCAATCGACATGCCCGCGGAAACCTATGCGAGCCAGCTCGCGCACGCGATCTCACTCACGGTGTCATTCTGAGCGAGCGCACGATGGCAGGCGAGCGTTCGCGGCAGTGCGGTCGGGTCGTGTCGCGATCAGACGTTGAACAGGAAGTGCACGACATCGCCGTCCTGCATGACATAGGCGCGACCTTCACTGCGCAACTTCCCCGCCTCGCGGATCGCCTTTTCGCTGCCGTGGTCCTGAAGGTCCCCGACGCCGAAGCACTCGGCGCGGATGAAGCCCTTCTCGAAGTCGGTGTGGATCACGCCCGCAGCCTGCGGCGCAGTGTCCCCCTTGCGGATCGTCCAGGCGCGGATCTCCTTCGGTCCGGCGGTGAAGTAGCTCTGCAGCCCAAGCAGGTCGTAGGCGGCGCGCGCAACGGACGCGAGCGCTGGCTCGCGCATGCCGAGGCTCGCGAGCATCTCCGCGCGGTCCGCCTCCGGCAACTCCGATAGTTCGCTCTCGATCTTCGCGCAGACAACGACGACGCCGCCCTCTTCCTTCAGCGCGCGCTCGCGGACTCGCTGCACCATGCCGCCCTTGCCTTCGAGGTCGTTTTCGTCAACATTCGCGATGTACAGCACTGGCTTCGCGGTGATCAGCCCAAGCCCACGGGCGAGCATCCGCTCCTCAGGGGTCCATTTCGCGCTGCGGAGCGCGGTGCCATCGCGCAGCAGGGCAAACGCCTTTTCCAGGCAGGCAACCTTCGCGATTGCCTCCTTGTCGCCGCTGCGTGCGACGCGCTGCTGCTTCTCCAAGTTCGACTCGACGCCCTGCAAGTCTGCGAGCGCGAGTTCGGTATCAATCGTCTCGATGTCGCGGATCGGGTCTGGACCGCCGTCGACATGCATCACATCAGCATCTTCAAAGCAGCGCACCACATGCAGGATCGCGTCCACTTCGCGAATGTGGCTGAGGAACTTGTTCCCCAGACCCTCGCCTTCGCTCGCGCCTCGCACGAGGCCGGCGATGTCCACGATTCGCACGCTCGCGGGCAGGATTCGTTCGGACTTGATGAAGCCGGCGATGGTCTGCAGGCGCGCATCGGGCACACTGACGATGCCAACATTCGGCTCGATCGTGCAGAACGGGTAGTTGGCAGCAGCTGCGCCCGCTGAAGTCAGCGCATTGAAGAGCGTGCTCTTGCCGACATTGGGAAGTCCGACGATGCCGCATTCCATGGGGAGGGGGATGGTAGGGAGATTTTCCCGTCGCGCGCCGAACCATGGCGCTTTCCCGCGCGTGCAGTGGTAGCATCGCGTCACGCGCAGCACGGATCGCATGCGCGCCCGCCTTCACGGAGGATCGCATGGGCTACGAGAGCATTCACAACGACCTGCGCAAGAGGATCATCATCCTCGCTGCGCTGGTGGTGGTCGCTGCTGCGGTGCTGATCCTGAGGCTCGGGCATCTCACGCTGTGGCAGGGGAGCCGACTTGCACGCGCCGCGGAAGAACGGCTCGATGCGGAAGCGCTGCTGCCGACCTGGCGCGGCAGCATCTTGGACCGCACGGGGCGCGTTCTCGCGGAGGATGTCGCGAGCTACGACATCGCCGTCAGCTATCCGCTTGCCGGCGGCAACTGGGCCAGCGAGCGCGCGCAGGAGCAGGCGAAGCGTGAGGCTGGATCGGCGTGGCGAAAGATGGATGTGAGCCGTCGCGCCGAGGCGGTGGACGCGCTGTTGCCGGAGTGGAAGCGGCGCGAGCGATCCTTGATGAAGCTGCTTGCTTCACGCAGCGGATTGGCGGAGTCGGAGCTGCGCGAGCGCCTCGGCGCGATCGCTGCGCGCATCGACCGTCAGCGCGAAGCGGTTCACGCGCGCGCGATCGAACTTCGGCGGCAGCGCGGGCAGTCGCTGGATGTCGCGCCAGAGCCGATTCGCGAGATGCGCGAGATGCATGTGGTGGCGCGGGACATTCCTGCCACAACGGCGTTCGAGTTGCGCAAGGTGGGCGACGCCAACCCCGGTTCGCTCGAGGTGCTCGATGCGGCGCGGCGGCGCACGCCATGGGATACCGCCGAAGTGGAGGTCGCACGCGACCACCTTCCGCGCGCCATTCGGACTTCGGTGCCGCTTGTGATGCGGCTTGATGGCGCACTCGATGCGATCGTCGGTTCCGTTCGACATGAGGCATGGAAGGAGGACCTCGAACGACGACCCTTTGAGCGCGTGGGTGATTCGGGCTCCGTCGAGGTCGACCTTGGTGGCTATCGCGCGGGCTCGGAAGTCGTCGGTTCTCGCGGATTGGAGCGGCGTTTTGAGGATCGTTTGCGTGGGCTCCGCGGGCGCGTGACCCGCCGACTCGCAACCGAAGAGGAGGAACGCCTCGAACCCGTCCCAGGCGCGCATGTGCAGTCATCCATCGATGCCGCACTCCAGTTGCGCGTGCAGGCGGCGCTCGATCCGCGCACGGGACTGACGCTCGTGCAGCCATGGCACACCAGCAGTGATGCGCTGGTGATCGGGGACGCGCTCCCCGCCGCAGCCGTGGTACTCGAGATAGCCACGGGAGAAATCCTCGCCGCTGCGACGACTCCCCGCGCCGGCGATGCAGCTCGCGGCGGACGCGTTCCAGTGTCGATGGACACCGCTGGAATCCACCGCGCGTTCGAGGCGAAGTATCCCCCAGGTTCGTTGGTGAAGCCGCTGGTGTATCTCGCGGCCGTTGCGGAGGGCGTTGCGGCGGAAGATGAGGCAATCGAATGCAACGGTCACTACTTCAAGGAGCGTTCCGACGCCGCACGCTGCTGGATCTACCGTGATCGGTATAAGTTCACCACGCACACCAAGTCGATCGGCGGTCCGCTCGGCATTGAGCAGGCGATGGCGCGCTCCTGCAACATCTACTTCTACACGCTGGCGGATCGGCTGGGTGCCGAACGGCTGTGCGATTGGTATCGGCGCTTCGGGCTCGGGCGGCTCGGCGGCGATGTCCCGTCGGCAGCGGTGGCGAAGGCACTCGAAGGTCGCGGTGATCGCTTTGCAACGGTGTCGCTCGGCATCGGTCAAGGTGCGATGGCCGTGACGCCGCTCGAAATGGCCGCCGCGTACGCGATGGTGGCGCGCGGCGGATCATGGATCGAGCCGACATGGCACAAGGGCGGTGGGCGTGTCGCTGCGGTGCAACCCTTTTCTTCCACAGCGGTTTCGCGCGTGCTGCGCGGGCTGGAGCAGGTGACGAGCGAGAGCTACGGAACAGGCAATCACATGGACCACGGCGGCGGCGTTCGCGAGCCGATCATCGAAGCACCTGGCGCGCGTTGGTGGATCAAGACAGGAACCGCGGAGGCGCCGCCGCTGCGACTCGACCGCGATGGCGATGGCGTTGCCGAGAAGAGCGTGACGGATGCGGATCATGCTTGGTGCGCGGGGGTGGTCGGCAGCGCGATCGATGGCATGCCGCGCTACGCGATCGCGGTGATCGTGGAGCATGGCGGGGGCGGCGGCCGCACCGCGGGACCCGTGATGGCTGCGGTGATTCGCGCGCTTGTCGAGGAGGGGTATGTGGGGGCAGCCCGTTCTCCAGGACCGACACGGGTGGAGGTGCGCTGATGAGCGTGTTTGTCCGTGCGCCCGCCCGCGCAGTCAAGGCAGCGCCCAGTCGCCCAGTGATCGCGCGGATGCTAGGCATTTCGTGGCGCACGATCGGTTGGGTGCCGATCGCGTGCGCTGCGCTGCTGACGGTCATCGGCATCGCTGCGATTGCCACGACCGAACCATCGATGGCTGCACGGCAGGCCGCTTATGCATTCGTCGGCGTGCTTGCCGCTGCCTTGATCGTGATTCCTGCGCCGTCGGTCGTGGAGCGCTGGAGTCCGTACGCGTTTGCTGCGATGCTGCTGCTCCTGATCGTGCTCGTGCTGCCAGGCGTGCCGCAGTCGCTCGTGCGTCCGCGCAACGGGAGCCGCTGCTGGATCGACCTCGGTCCGATCGACTTCCAGCCCGCGGAGTTCGCGAAGGCAGCCTGGATCCTTGCATCGGCGTGGTGGCTGCGGCGGGCCGCGGACCTCCGCACACGCGCAGGGCTGCTGCTCCCGATCGTGCTGACAGCCGTTCCAGTCGTGCTCATCCTGCTGCAGCCGGATCTCGGGACCGCGCTGCTCTTCTTCCCGACGCTGCTGGCGATGCTCGGCCTGGCCCTCACCGACGGGTCCGGAGCGCCGCTTGCCACGCAGAGCGA
>RFON01000005.1 GCA_009926625.1 Planctomycetota bacterium | reverse complement strand
CTGCCGTTGCCGTGGCTGCTGCGTTCGAGTGCGAGCGCCGTCCCTGCGACAGTTGTGCAACGCGCCTCGACGCGCGGGGCGCTGCGCGAACTTCTCGGCAGCGTTCCGTTCCTGCTGCTTGTTGCGTGCTTCACGCTGCCGGCCATGGCGGGTTGGATCGTTCGCGACTGGATGCCCGCCGTGCTGAAGCAGCAGTTCCAGATTGGGCAGGGAATGGCGGGCGTTTCCGCAACGCTCTACACGACAGTCGCGATGCTTGTTGGTGTCGTGATCGGCGGCTGGATGGCAGACCGCTGGAGCCGAACGAGCGGCCGCGGGCGTGCGTGGGTGAGTTGCATCGGCATCGTTGCGTTGGTGCCCGCGCTGTTCGGTGTCGGCAACGCTGGAACGCTGACGCACGCGGTGGCGTTCCTTGCGGTGTTCGGGCTTGGATGGGGGCTCTTCGACTGCAACAACATGCCGATCCTTTCGCAAATCGCGCGCCCGCATCTGCGGGCCACGGGATACGGCATCATGAACTTCGTGAGCATCAGTTGCGGCGGCCTTGCAGACTGGTTGTTCGGCGCACTGCGCGATGCAGGGGCACCGAACAATGGCATCTTCGCTGCCTTCGGATTGATTGCGCTCGTGGGCGCAGCGCTCATGGTGCTCGTGGCACGGAGCCTGCCGCGGGAACCTCAGGCGGCGCAAGCGGAATGATCCACTCGCGCAGGAACAGCTGCTCACGCGCGCGGCCTTGGAACATCTCCATGATCTGCGCGCCCGTGTGACGGCTCGCCATCTGGATGCGTGATGCGACGGCGTTTACAGGCATGGGTGCATCGATCGCACCAACTACGCTGAGCCAGTCGCCTGCTCGGATGCGGTCTGCAGGCGGTGCGCCATCGGCAACGGGGAATCCCATCACCTCCGACTTCGGCAGCAGCATGCGGTGGATCTCCGCGACGCTGCGGAAGTTTTCGGGAACCCAAATGCGTTGGCCCGCGAGCTGCGCTTCCTGCGCGTCGGTGAACCGACCAAGCGGCGCATCGAACACGCCGAGGAAGCTGGTGAGCGCGAGCAGCACAGCCAGAGCCGATGGCGCTGCGGCAAGCCGCGTCCAGCGTGGCGTGAAGAGCGCCCACAGCGCAAACGCGACCGTCGCGAGCAGCAAGGGCCAGTGCCACCACGCGAACGCAAGTGCGCCAAGGTCGCGTGCGAGCACGATCGAGAGCCAGGCGATCGGGATGACCGCGATCACCGCACCGATGTGGGTGAGCATGAACGCATTTCGTCCCACATGATGTCCGCGCGTGGCAAGCAGGACCGCAAGTGCCGGCATCGCTTCGAGCAAGTAGCGACCTGAGCGCTGCGCAGGCAGGCAGAACACGATGAACATCGCTGCGACCCAGAGCAGCAGCATTCGCTCCGATGCGGTGAGTTCCCTTCGGTGCTTCCAGCATTCCACCAGCACGCCGAAGAGCGGAAACGCCAAGAGCCCGGCATGCACGAAGGGTGACGCCGCGAGCGACCACACACTGAACCCTCCCCAGAAGAAGCCGCTGATCCAATCGCCCGCACCCCCCGCCATCTTGCCGACATTCTCGCCAACGACGAACTCGCGCCACACGGCCGCGGGGTCTGGGTCGATGGCGAACCAGAGGCTGAAGATCCCGAGCGAGACGATCGCGACGGTGCCGCACGCGATCGCCAGCCGCACAACGCGCGCGCCCACACTCGGAAGTGCGGGCGCAGCGAATGGTCGCCACTCCACCACGGCGAGCCACAACAGGATTGGCGCCAGAAGCGCGAAACTACGAAACAGCAGCGCGACACCGACGAACACGCCAAGCAGCGGCAGCCGCCATCCGCGCGTCGCCCGCGTCGGCGCGAGCGTCACCCAAGCGACCGATCCGAAGAGCCAGAATGTTTCGGGAGCGTTGGTGAGGAACGGTCGACCGTAGCGGAATGTGCCAAGAAAGCCGAGCAGCGTGAGTGCTGCGGTGATCGCGACCGTGGCCGTTCGACCGCTGATGCGCCATGCCAGCAACGCGGCAAGTCCCGCCGTCGCGAGCGACCATACGACGCTCGGCCACCGCAGCGCGGTCAGTGTCCACCAAGTGCCACCATGGGACGAGAGGATCCCCTGCCAGAACAGCGGCGGCGGCTTGGTGTTTCGCATCTCGTCCATGCCACTGACAAGCGGAAGCCAGTGCCCGCTGGCGGCGGTCAGGCGAGTGATCTGCAGGTACACCCACTCGTCACCGTTCGTCGGTGCCTGCAAAGATCCAATGCCGTGGATGTAGGTGCACAGCGCAAGTGAGATGCCGAGCCCGCCGAGGAGCAGCGCGTTGCGCTCTTCGCGCACCTGCTCCGCTTCTGGATCGATCCCCTCGATGCGCACATGCCGATAGGTCCACAGGTCGTTCATCACGAAGTTGATGAGGCTCGCGACGGCAATGCCCATGAGGTTGGCGATCAGGTAAGGAACGAGCGCCGACAGCATGTTGGTGAGCGCGACCTGCACCAAGATTCCCGCCCAGTTCGCCGCGGCATATTGGATGTACTGCTGCACGAGCGGCACATCCCTCGTGCGATCACGGTCGCGCCATGTCCAGAGGCGATTCCACCAGAAGTTGTTGGTCATGCCGATCACGATGCCCGTGAACATCGACAGATTCAGGCGGAGCGATGGATCACCTATCGCGCTGTAGAGCCACTCGAAGCAGACCCAGATGACAAGTTGGTTGATGGCGACCCCAGAGACACCGACCATGCCAAACCGCATGAAGCGACCGCGCTGCCGCCACGACCATGCGATCACCGACTGGATCATGCCAAGCGGCGTTCGCGTCGCGGGGCTGCGATGCTGCGGCTTCATGCTGCGTGCGAGTCCGCGGCGAGGACTTCGCGCGCTGCGGCGAGGACCGCATCGGGGGCGATGCGCTTGAGGCACTGGTTGTCGCCGTCGCAGGGCGAGTTGCGGTGGTTGTATGCGGTCACGCAGGGCGAGCACGCGATCGGCTGCCAGAATGCTCGCATGCGCGGGCTCCAACTGGAGTAGAGCAGCGGCGTTTCAGGTCCGTACATCACGAGGGCATGGATCGGGGTCATTGCTGCGAACTGCACGGGACCGCCGTCGTTGGTGATGAGCAGTTTCGCCCTGTGGAACAGGCACATCAGGTGGCGGACGGAGCGCGTTTCTCCAGCGAGGTTGACGATTCCGGGCAGGAAGTCGCATGCACGGCGGAGGTCGTCGGCGAGCGGGCGATCCTCCGGCATGCCGATGATGCCGATCGCGTGTCCATCCGCAAGAAGCGCGCGCGCGACCGATGCGTAGGAGTCGAGCGGCCACGCGCGAATCGGCAGCAGACCGCCGCTCGGATACAGGAACACGAGCGATCGCCCCTCACATGTTGGATGTGCCTGGTGCAGTTGCGCGACTTCGCGTTCCACTTCGCCGGGCTCTGGGCGAAACACGGGCGGATCGAAGCGCTCGCTCAGAGGCGCATTCTTGCTGGGAGGCGTGGTCGGGGTCCCGATGGCCTCGGCGAGCGCGATGAGTTGATGCGAGAGGTGGCGATAGGGGTTGTACGGCACTGGCGCGGTCATGAATGATCCGCGGTAGAGCCCCTCCTGCGTTGCGCGGTGAAAGCCCGCGCGGTGGCGCGCACCCGAGAGCCCGCTGAGGATCGCGCTGCTGCGTGCGAACAGTTCGCAGTCGACAACTGCGTCAAAGCGTTCGGATCGCATGATGCCGATCGCCCGCAGGAGATCGCCGGCGAGCTGCGATGGCGAGCCGTCGCGAAGCGTGATCACATGCGCAGGATCCACCACGCGAAGCAGGTCAAGCACCGGCCTGTTCTTGCGGAACACCATGGCATGGATCTCGACGCCTGGATGGCGTTCGCGGAGCCGACGGAACATCGGCTCGGCCAGCACGAGGCTTCCCATTTCACTCAGCAGGATGACGAGGACACGCCGTAGCAGCGGTTGATCGTCGGGCGGCGGTACCACACCGAGCGCTCGCTGTGCAGCATGCCACGCGGAGAGTGCACCGCACAGCGGCACTCCGAGCCAGCGATCCACCAAGCGTTGGAGATGGATATCCATGCGCGCGTCCTTGCGGCTTGCGATGCTACGCTCGCGCCGCCGTCAGGGCGTCTGCATGCGCGCGCTCATCTCCTTTCGCGTCTGGTTTCGCGTCGTGGCGGTGGTCATCTTCCTGGGTGCGTGGCTGGCGGCGTTCATCGTTGCACCGCGCCCGCGTGAAGTGCGTTTCGCGTTCAACCCTCCGCGCGCGATGGCGAACGCCGACAGCGTGCGCTTTGCGTCGATCGATCTGCCGCGACCGACGCCCTCGGCGCATGCTTCCTCCGTGACGGTACTGCCTGATGGCGGATTGCTCGTGGCTTGGTTTGCGGGCGCCCGCGAGGGATCGTCGGATGTTGCGATCGAGATGGCGCGCTTGCGAGATGGCACACTGGAAGCCACCTGGACATCACTCACCCGAGAGCAACTGCAAGGGATGGTGCAGCGGGTCATCCGTTCGCTCGGCAATCCTGTTGTTTGGGTGGATGCGCTTGGTCGTGTCAACATGCATGTTGTCAGCGTCAGCTACGGCGGCTGGAGCGGCAGCGCGATCAATCACCTTGTTTCGGCGGACGGCGGCGCCTCGTGGGTGTCGGCGCGGCGCCTCGTTGTGTCGCCGTTCTTCAACCTGAGCACACTCGTTCGGACACAACCCATTGCCCTCGCCGACGGTTCGTGGGGACTGCCCGCATACCACGAATTCATCGAGAAACACGGGCTCTGGCTGCACCTTCGCGCCGATGGTGCGGTCCTGTCTGCTGAACGCATGCAGAAGTACGAGGGCGGATGGCTTCAGCCCGCCGTTGCCGCGCTTTCGCCGCGCACTGCGATCGCGCTCCTGCGATCTGCAAGCCGATCCACACCCTTCATCGGTGTCAATCGGTCCGATGACGGTGGCGCCACTTGGTTGCTGCGGCGAGCGCTTGACATCCAGAACCCCGATGCCTCGATTGCACTGCTGCGACTCAGCGATGGGACGCTGCTGCTGGCAGCGAATCCCACGCGCAGCGGGCGAGGCACGCTGCAACTCTTCACTTCGACCGACGACGGTGAATCTTGGACGGCATCGCATGTGGTCGAACACGACGACAGCGGCGAGTTTTCCTACCCATGCTTGGCGGAGTCGTCCGACGGTTCGATCCATCTCACCTATACCTGGCGTCGTCAGGGCATTCGGCTCTGCTCATTCGGTCGCGGATGGTTACGCAGTGGCGGATCGATGGCTCCAGCGATCGGAGGCGGACCTTGACCGCGTGGCCACTGAGCACATGGATCGGACTTTTCGGGCAGGCGCTTGTGGTGGGAGCGGTTGGTCGCTTCGCCCGCGAGCGCTGGGCTCGAAGCACACCGAAGCCTTTCGGTCCGGAGTCCTGGCTGCCGATGCTGCTTGTGTTGTTCACGCCGCTCGGTGGCATCACACTCGCGGGTCATCTGCGCGGGCTTTGGGGGGACCTGAGCATTACATCGCTCGTCATTCTCACCTTGTATGTGGTCGCCCCCACCGCCCTGCCGAGTCGACCCGCGCGCTTCTGGCGCGCCGGCATTTTCTTGCTTGTCGCACTTCCGCTCTACGGGCCGTTGGTGCTGCCGATCCCACGCATGCAGCGCGATGCCTATTGGCTTGGGTGGCACCCCGAGTCGCTGCTCCTGCTGCTTGCCGTCGTGGCTGGAGCTGCTGCGATGGCAGGTCGGTGGTGTCCGCGCTGGGCGCTGGTCATTTCCGCAGGACTGCTTGCTAATTGCTGCGGCGTGCTGGAGTCGACCAACCTCTGGGATTCGCTCGTCGATCCACTTCTGCTCGCTGTCTTTGGCTGGATTGCAGTCTTTCCCCAGAGTTGCTGCAATGCACCGATCGCGGAAGCCGTTCTTCCGACGGCAGGGAAGAAAACTTGATGAGGAGCACACTGGAATGAAAACGCCGCCACGCCCTGACGCATCGAGCCCATCGCCTGCTTTCGCCATCTGCCGCGCGAGGAGATGCACTGCGCTCCTGCTCGCCGCAAGCGTTGCATCGCTGGCACCTGCGCAGACGGTCACCGGCGTAGGCGGATCGCCGCGCATGCCGATCACGGGCGTGACGCTGTACCGCAGCGGTGTGGGGTCGTTTGAGCGCCAGGGTCCGATCGCAGCGGGCGATACGGTGTCGCTGCGCTTCGCGCAGGATGGCATCAACGATCTCCTGAAGTCGATGGTGATCCTCGACGAGCAGCAAGCGCTGCGGGGCGTTTCGTTCGAGTCCAACGAACCACTGACGCGTCAACTGGCGAGTTTCGGCATCGACCTTTCTGGGAATCCGTCGCTTGCCGACCTACTCGGGCGATTGCGTGGATCACGGATCACGGTGAGCGCTGATGACGGTCCCATCTCGGGAACGATCCTCGGCAGCGAAACTCGGCAGCAGGCTGTGGGTGACTCCGAGCAACCCATCGCCGTTCCATTCATCAATGTGCTGACCGACGGCGGAATCCGTTCTGTCAACCTGACGACGGTTGGGTCCGTCCAGTTGCAGGATGCGGGATTGAACGCCGAACTTGGCAAGGCGCTCGCGGCTCTCGCCGCGCACACCACCGATCGCTTCAAGAGTGTCGCCATCTCCTTCGCTGGGCAAGGAAGCCGCACTGTGCGCATCGCATATGTGGGCGAAATGCCAGTGTGGAAGACGAGTTACCGACTGGTGCTGCCGAGCGCGGATGGCGCGAAGGGATCTTCACTCTTGTTCGGCTGGGCCATCGTCGAGAACTCCACTGATGATGATTGGAGCGATGTGCGCTTGTCCTTGGTGGCAAGCCAGCCCGTGAGTTTCGAGATGAACCTCTCGCAAGCCATGCATGTCGAGCGTCCCGAGGTGCCGGTGCCGATGGTGGCGGGTGCATCGCCGCGCGTGTACGGCGACAGTGCAGCGTTTGAGGCGCAGCGGGACTTGCGTGTCGCAGCAAAGCGGCGGGGCGAAGGTTCGGGGGGAGGAGGCGGTGGATTCCCCCCTCCGACGACAGCAGCTGCGCCGCGCGCCATGGCGATGGACGTAGCGGCGGGCGCATTCGGCGGCGCTGTCGAAGGTGACGAGGATCTCTCGTGGAAGCAGTCGGCAGCAGCGCAGGCGGAAGGCGGTGCGGTCGGCGAGTCGTTCCAGTACACGCTTCGAAATCCTGTTTCGATCGCGCGTCAGCAATCTGCCATGCTGCCGATCGTCTCGAGCGAAGTACAGGCGAGGCGCATCAGCATCTTCAGCGCAGCGGACGGAATCGATCATCCGATGCGGGGCATCGAACTCTCGAACTCGAGCGGACAGCCGCTCATCCCTGGACCGATCGCTGTGTTTGATGGCAATGCGTACGCGGGCGACGCGCAGATTGCGTTCATGGGAGCGGGCGACAAGCGCCTGCTTGCCTACGCCGTCGATCTCGATGTGGCGTGTGCCATCACCAACGACAGTTCCACTGCCACCGTGTCGCTGCGGATCGTCGACGGATATATCGAAGAGACGCAAAAGATTCGGAGCACGGTGACCTATGCGTTCAAGAACAAGGATGCGATGCGCGGCCGCACGCTGCTGGTCGAATCGCCGAAGTCTTTGGGGTGGGATTTGGTCGAGCCGAAGCAGCCGGCGTCCGAGACTGGACAGGTCTACCGATTCGAGATCGACATTCCGGCAGACAAGACCGCATCGCTGACCGTTGCACAGGAGATCACGACTCGTCAGCGGTTGGCTGCAACGGACTACGACCTCCCGACGCTGCTTGCGCATGCAAGCAGCGGCAAGGCGTCATCGGCCGTGGTGGATGCGGTTCGAAAGGTTGCCACGATGCGTGCATCGATCGTGGCCGTGGAGCGTGACTTGGAGAGCGCCGCCGCAGAGCGCCAGATGATCACCTCCGATCAGGAGCGCGTCCGCCAGAACATGGGCTCGATCGAGAAGGGAACCGACCTGTACCGTCGCTATCTCGCGAAGTTCGACGAGCAGGAGAATCGGCTCGCTGAACTTGAGAAGACCACCGAAACACTGAAGCAACGGCGGCAGCAGCTCAGCGAAGAACTGAAGCGCTACCTCAGCGGACTCGATGTTTCGTGATGTTGGGCAGCGATCGCGCCTGATCGAGGGTGTCAGGGTGGCTGCGGCGCGATGAATGCCATCGACATCCTGCGCGGCGCCACCGCGGCACTGGTGCGCAGCGGAAGGTCGAAGCGCTCGATCGCCTCGCGCGCGCCGAACTGATCGATCCATGGCGGTTCGTCCGTCCCTTCCCACACGAGCGCCGCACCCTCCATGGCAATGCGCCGCAGGTCGATCCACGGGGCCCTGCTTGGAACACCGTCAATGATGAGTTCTGGATGACTCTCGTGGTACACACAGACGCTCCCTGCCGCGAAGTGCGGTCCGATCACCAGCGACAGCGGTGCATCCGGACATCGTTGCTTCCAGCGGTCACCCACATGTGCAGCGAGCCCCTCGCCGTCAAAGAGGACACTGGTTGCTCGTCCAGTGATGTGTGGCCCCGCACCCATCTTGACCGCCACGAAAGCGAGCGTGCCGATGGACTGCACGCACCACGCAATCCAAAATGCGCGAAGGCCACTCGCGCCGATGGGGCGATCAACCCACAGCAGCACGGCGAGTCCAGCGAACGGAAGCCATGCCATCCCCCACAATGAGTTCATGTGCAGGTTGACGATCGCCGAGAGCACTGCTGCGAGGAGCACGGGAAACGCGGTGCACCACGCGTAATAGAGCGCGGCATGGCGCATCTGCGATCGAGGACGCGCAGGCTCGATGGTCGGCTCGCCTGGCCGAGCGAACAGCAAGAACATCATGATCCACACGCCTAGCAGCATGAGGGCCTGCGCGGCGACGAACTCTGCAGGAAACGCGATGCGCCCCCACCATGGCTCTGCGGCAACGCTCGCATGGAAGCCCCCGTCATGATCGAGCGTCGGCGTGCGGAGGGGCGAGAACCCGATGCGCCACATCGCCCAGAGGTGCGGCAGGACGGTGAGAGTCCCCGCGAGGATCCCAAGCCATGGTCCGCGGGAGAGCCATTGCCGCCGTGAGTCGCGCCACAGCAAGGAGAACAGCACAACACCGATGGAAGAAAACGCAGCAGTGTGCTTGCCGTAGATCGCGATGGCTGAGATGACACCGAAGGCGATCCAGGCCCGCGCGGATCCGCCGATCGCACGCCACCCCGCCCAGATCAGCGCTGCGATGAACGGCAACTGAATCAGGTTGTGGTTCAGCACATCGCTCTCGTAGTTGTAATAGACGCAACCCTGCAGCGAAAGGGCTGCGAGCAGCGCACGCCATTCCCCCACCAAGTCGAGCGCCGCACGCCAGACGACCCAAGCGGTGGCGGCGACCAAGCCCGGGGCGATGAAAAACTGCGGCCAAATCGCGCGTCCCGTGGCAACCGACACCGCCTCCGCAAGCCACGCGGGCAGCGGTGGATGCTTCCAATAGGAGAGCTGCCAACCGCGCCCCCACATCAGCATTTCCACATGGTCCAGCGCCAAGTTCCCCTGAAGCGCCAGTGTTGCGAAACACCATCCGAAGTAGGCACCAAGAGTGGCGATCCAGAAGATCCGCCGAGGCGTCCACCAGTCTTGCGCGGCGTGGACCGCTTCAATCGTCACGGTGAAACGGTACCCGTTGCCGACACCATGCGCTACCCTTCCCCACCATGCATGTTCTTCGATCGATCATCGTGGTCTGCCTTTCAACGGCCTGCATCTCCTGCCAAGACCAGCCGAAAACGGTGACGGGCGGAACGCCAGTGCTGCCGCAGCGGAAGATGATCTGCCGCATTCGTGAAGCGATTGCGCCGAGCGAACCGAAGGGGCCGGTCGATGAGGTGCTTCTCGACGAAACATCCTCGATGACCGTGAACATCGGCGACACCGTTCGCGTCGAACTGAAGCGCAGCAGCGGGACGGGATACGAATGGCAGTTGGCGAAGGATTCGCGGTCGTTCGCGCCAATGCTGAAGGCGAACTTCGATGTCGCGAGTGGCAAGGGGCGAGCGGAGCCGCAAGCCAACGGAATGCCTGGCGGACCGGTGCTCGATGTCTTTGACTTCACCGCGAGCACGGCAGGCTCGACACGGGTGCTGTTCGTGCTTGTTCGTCCTTGGGAGATGGAGAAGCCCGCGGATCGCCGTGAGTTGCTCGTGACTGTCGTCGGCAGTTCTGCCAAGTAGCACGCCCTCGACTTCAGGGCTTGGAAACGACCCGGGGTGGACTCGAACCACCGACCTGCGGATTAGAAATCCGCTGCTCTATCCAGCTGAGCTACCGGGACTCCTTATCGAGCGGCGGCACAGAACGCCGCGCCAGAGAGTCTATTCGCCGAAGTGGCGGGGTCGTCCCACGACCCCCATGCAGGTTGAGCAAGGCAATACGGTTGTCCCCTCCTGCGTTACAGTAGCAACATGGGTGAACGAAGCATGGGACGGCGCCGCACGGCGTTCATCATGACGCACATTGTGGGCGCAGCACTGTGGACCGCACTTTGGGGCGCGGTTGGTTGCGCCAATACAGGAGGCACGATTCCTGGCGCAGCGGCACCATCGCTCGTCACCACCCAGGTGGCAAGTGCGAAGAGCGGCATCGTTGCAGTAGACGGCGAGACAGGCAAACTGCCGAACAATTCGGCCGGCGAAGAGTTGCTGTTGCAAGCGTTTCGACTGCGGTCCCAGTCGCTCGATGAAACCGATGGCGGCGGCAACCGCGTCAAGTTGACCGAAACGATCGATGGAATTGCGTACGACTACCTCCCTGCCCGCGATCGATTTTTGATTGCTGTCGCTGGACGGATTGTTCGAGCCCCCGAAGATGGCGGCACGCCGAACTGCACTTGGTACTGCTTCCGCGGTGTGTACGAGCCCAACGGAGCGCTCGTGCGGGATAAGTCGCAGTATCTCGAAAACGCGCGGCTCTTCGTGGCTGCCATGCGGAATACGGCCAACAGCGTGCCGTGGAACTGCGAAGCATGGGCGATCACCGAGGTTTACCGACAGGCGGTGAAGCAGTCGGGAGCTTCGCAGGCGGACGCGATGGTTCAGGACTTCATCGATCAAGCAATGGCAACGGGCCAAGCGCGGGTCGTTCAAGGCAAGACGCCTCGCGAAACGGCATTTGGCGGCAAGGGGGGCGGCACGCCGCCGCCCGCGCCGAATTGACCGCGCAAGAATGCCGTCCATGATCCTTCGGACGGATCCATCGTTCATTGCAGTTGCGCGGGGCGAAGCGATTGCAGACACCGTCATTGATTCGGGGCTGATCGTTGATGTGCATTCGCGGCGAATGCGTGCTGCGACCGTCGTGATCCACGGCGGACGGATTGCGGCTGTTCTCGATCCAACGATCTCGGTGAAGGCGGTGCGCCGCATCGATGCGGGCGGCATGGTGGTCATGCCTGGGCTGCTTGATGCGCACATGCACATCGAGAGCACCATGCTTCCGCCGTCCACATGCGCACGGATGATGCTGCCGCACGGGACCGCGGGGATCGTGGCGGATCCGCACGAGATTGCCAATGTCTGCGGGATTCCCGGCATCCGCTGGATGATGGAGGATGCCACTCGCGCCGCGATGCACATCTGGTTCACTGCGTCAAGTTGTGTTCCCGCAAGTGGACTGGAAACGGGCAACGCCGTGCTGTCGTCGGAGGACCTTGGTCCGCTCTTCGACGATCCGCGTGTCGTCGCGCTTGCGGAGTTGATGAACTTTCCTGGGGCGATTGCAGGCAGCCCCGATCTGCTGTCGAAGAGTGCCCTTGGGTTGGCGCGACGCGGACGGGTCGACGGGCATGCGCCAGCGCTGACTGGACAGCGGCTGCAGGCGTACATCGCCGCGGGTCCATCGAGCGATCACGAATGCTTCCGCGCCGAGGAGGCAATCGAAAAGCTGGAGTCCGGTCAGCGCATTTTCATTCGCGAGGGAAGCGCGGCCCGAAATCTCCGCGATCTGCTTCCAGCCGTGACGCCAGCGAATGCGCATCGCTTCTGTTTCTGCACGGACGATGTGCATGCGTGCCACGGGTTCGAGGACGGACATCTTGATCGGGTGATTCGGCGAGCTGCGCAGGCTGGATTCGATGGGCCGACAGCCGTCGCGATGGCATCGCTGCATGTGGCGGAGCACTTCGGGCTGCGCGATTGGGGCGCCATCGCTCCGGGCTTGGCTGCAGACATCGCGCTTGTTCGGCTCGGGCACGAAGGATGGGCATCGATGAAGGTCGACCGAATGTTGATTGCGGGGATTGAGGTGGCGCGTGATGGCGCTTGCATCTCGGAGCATCAGTCTGCGGTCGTTCCCCCGTTTCTCCGATCGACGGTTCATCTGCCTGCTTCGTTGAATGCTGCCGCATTCACGCCGCACGGAGACCCGTCGAAACCAGCGCGCGTGGTGGGCGTCATCCCAGGACAAATCGTGACGGAGCACCTGCGGGAGAAGCCATGCGTCGTCGGAGGGCGCGTGTGTGCGGACCCAGCGCGCGACTTGCTTCTCCTGGCATCGATCGAACGACACGGCGGCGCTGGCGGCATCGGCTGCGGGCTCGTGCGTGGATTTGGTCTGCGCCGTGGCGCGATCGCGAGCACCGTTGGACATGATGCGCACAATCTCAGCGTGGCTGGCGTCGACCCAACTGACATGTTGCTTGCCGTGCGGCGGCTTGCGGAGATCGGCGGCGGACAGTGCGTGGCGGAGGGTGGACGCATCCTTGCGGAACTCCCCCTGCCGATTGCGGGACTCCTCTCCGACCGCTCGGTGAGCGAAGTCGCGGCTGCACAGCACGCCATCGACGCCGCGTATCGCTCTCTCGGAGGCAGCCTCGAAGACCCTTTCATGCAACTGTCATTCCTGCCGTTGTCGGTGATCCCGCACCTGAAGGTTTCGGATCGCGGCATCATCGATGTTGATGCTTTCACTGTGGTGCCCCTCCAAGATGGAGTGACCTCATGAGAGCGCTTCTCTCGTTCTCGGTTAGCGCCTTGCTGGCCGTTGGCGCATCAGGCTGCGCGAGCGGTGCACAGCAAACCGAACCAGCGCCGCCGAGCGCCGCGCCTCAGGCGGAGCCCTCTCCGCCGCCAGCACCTTCCGGCATGAGCGCGGCGCGTCCGCCGCTGACGGTTGGGTCTCCAGCACCGAAGTCGGATGTCGCCGTCTGGATCCACGGCCAGCAGCCGGATTTTTCCGACAGCGCCAAGACATGGATTGTGCTGTTCTGGTCGCCGGCAGTGACCCCAGCGCGGGACAGTCTCCCCCGACTCGCGAAGGTCGCACAACGGAACCGCGCGAGCGGTGTCGAGGTGGTCGCCATCGCATGCGAACCCGTCGACACGGTGGCGCCGCTCCTGGAAACACCTCGCTTCAAGGACCGCGTTGACATCGTGATCGGCTGCGACCAGGACCGAAGTGCGTGGAACGATTGGATGAAGCCTTCCTGGCAGACGAATGTGCCCGCGTGTTTCATCGTTCACAAAGGGACCATCGCCTGGATCGGTGATCCGCGCGAGGCTGGTGCGGTGGTGGAGGCGGTGCTGAGCGGACGCTGGTCACCCGAGGGGCGACGCGCGATGCACGAGGAGCGAGCAGCCGCCCTGCAGCGGAGCGCCGCATTTGCTGAACGCACGCAAGTGGCGATCGACCGACGCGAATGGGACACCCTGCTCGACATCTGCCGTGAGATGTCCGCCGACAAGAACCCATCGATCGCCCGTGAAGGCAGGCTGCTCGTCATCAGTGCACTGCAGCAAGCCGGTCGAACGGATGATTCGTTTGCGGCAGCCGACACGATTCTGCGTCACTCCACCGATTGGGAAACGTGCGCGGAACTTTCGACGATGCTCGTCTCGAAGCTGTTCGAAAAGCCCGACTTCCAGCGCGCCACCATGGCAGCCCTGAAGGCGATCTCGCTGTCGAAGCAGCGTGAGGGCTTGGCATACGCATCGCTGGCGGATGTTCAACTGCGAAATGGACAGGTCACCGCGGCACGCGCGACGCTTGATCGCGCCCTGACGATCATCGATCCGTGGGACGAGGAGGCGGTGCGCTCGCGCATCGACGCGTTGCAAACACCCCCGTGATCCGCTCCCTCCGAGGCGGGTGGTTTCGCCGACCGAAACCTGGGCCGAATCGAATGCAAAGTGTTATGGACTCGGCCGCGTCCACCTCGGCGCCCTGGTCCTTTGTCCGTGTCCCATCGCAGCCTGCACCATTTTTCCGGAACGCCCGTCCCGTGGCAAGAGTCTGCGGCTTGCAAACAAAGTTCCATTTTTCTTGCCGCCTGCGTTTGCCACGCAGACTTCTCTGGCTATCGTGATGGCTCATGCAGCGCCTTGGAGCCATCCTGACGGTCCTCCTCCTGACCCTTGGGGTCAGTGGTTGGAGGGCGATGCACGTGCACTTGGCACACGGGCAGACAGTGCAGGGCAATGGAAGGTCATGTTGTGCGTCCGACCGGTTTGTGGATCCGTGCGGAGGTCACTCATCCTGCTGCAGTCATGACGGACATTCTGGCTCGCGTTCAGAACACTCCCGCGAGAGCGGTGAGGATCAACGGCACGCTTCCGATGAGCGGCCCGAGCCGTCCGACTCGGACTCGGACTCGGGTTGCGGCACCTGCTCATTGCTCGCTGTCGCTTCGATACTGGCGAATGCAGAATTTTCTCTGGATCAAGTGAGCTTCGCGCATCGGGCCTGCGTGGCGATTCGCGTCTCCACTGCTTCTGTCCCGAGCCCTCAGGGAACTTGGGCTCGACCTCCGCCGCTGGGCGTCTGATCAAAGATCCACCGCGCTCGTTCACACGGCGCGGTCCCTGTCCACTGCACGGGCTCCTCAAAGAGTCTCCAAGTGGTGGTGGATTCATCTTCTGAGCAGTCACCATGTCAATGCGGTCCGTGACAACTTCTGCCTTGTCCCAACGCGCCTTCACTCTGGTGGAGATGTTGGTTGTTGTTGGCGTGATCGTCGTACTTGTCGGACTTCTCATCCCTGCGCTCGCGGGCGTGCAGCGGCAATCGCGAACCGCCAACGACTTGGCAACACTCCGCTCGCTGTCGGTGGCTCATACCGGCTACATGAACGCCCACAAAGATCACTTTGTCGATGTGGGGTTGCCGCACGGCGGCATGGGCAGTCCCAATGCATCGTTCGTGACCACCCTCCGACCGTTTCTGGACCATCCAGTGGCACTGCGCAGCCCGCTCGATCAATCGAGCAGGTGGCCCGCGGATCAAGGCGGTACGGCGGATCCAGCGCTCGGGCCAGTCCGCATCACGAGCTACGGCATGAACAATCACCTCTCCCGCAACTACTCGCCTCTGGCGGCAATCGAGGGACCGGGTGCTGGCAGTGATCGACTCGGCGAGATCCAGCGCCCCGCGGAAATGGTGTGCTTCCTCCTGATGACGGAGGAGGGCGACTTCGCCTTGGCAGATCACCCCCATGTTGAAACATGGTGCGAAGTGTCGGATGAGCAGGTGCCCACAATTGCTGCAACCCAAGTTGCCATTACTGCAATGGACCGACAGAGGCCGGCAAGGGCATCGTTGTCCAACTACGCATTCCTCGATGGGCACTCTCGAACACATGAGTTCGATGACCTGTGGTCGAACTGTGAACGCAACCGATTCGATCCCCAACTCCAATGAAACCATCTTGCATCCATATCTACCGTTCACTCGCGCTCGGCATTGCTTGGGTGAGCTCCAGTTGCCTCGCACAAGGCCATGACGGTGACATTGGTCTTCGGGTCAGTACCGACGCCGTGCTGACGACGCACACCATCTCCTCAGGCGGTGTTGGTCCTCAGACGCGTGTGTTCCGATCTTCCTTCGGGGATACCGGCATCAGCGGGTTCACATCGAATCCGGGATTCGAGGCGCTGCCAGGCACCTTCACGGTTGGATACCGCATCGGGTTCGATGTGGGAGCCCCACTGCTCGCCTGGAACGGGAGTGGCTTTGGGGCAACGGATGCCGGTGGTCCCTTGGCTGGAGAACGCCTCAAGATTTCGTTCATCACGCTGAGCATCACGACCGACGCCACAGCCATCCCTGGTTTCTCGCTCGCCGTCCAGTCGGATGGAGGATGGCATCGTCATCTCGCGTTCACGCTCCAGCCGGGGACGGGTTCTCCAGCCCCCGACGATGGCATCTACCTGCTTGAACTTGTGCTCTGGTCGACCGATCCAACCGTTCAGCCAAGCGAGCATGTTTGGCTGGTGATGAACAATGGACGACCTCTCATCGAACACGAGGCGGCAGAAGCATGGGTCATTGCGAATCTGCTGCCCACGCCATGTCCTGCCGACCTTCAACCCAGTGGACAGGTGGATGGACAGGATCTCGCCTTCCTGCTCAGTGGTTGGGGCACCTCGGGTTCGGCAGACATCGACGACAGCGGCGTTGTCGATGGCAGTGATCTCACCATCCTGCTCGGTGCGTGGGGGGCATGCCCATGAGGCGCGCATCCACGAAGTTCCCTTTTATAGGAGTATCTCTCATGCTTTGGAAGCCTTCAGTTTTTTCTCTCGCCATTTCTGCAATCGCCCTTTGCGCACCACTGAACTCAGCGTTCGCGGGTGTCGTGGAGGGGCCGCACGCGGACATCTATGTCTGGGCGGAGGGCGCACAACTCCGTACCGCCTCATGGGATCATGGAACGGATCAAGTCATCGACCCGTCAGCGCGAGTTTTCTCGGCCGATCTCGGGGCAGATCCAGACTTCCCTTTCGCCATCGATGAGCCAGGCATCGGCTCGAACCTCGTCGGGGCAACGCTCAACATGTACCCCAATGGCGGCATGTCGCGGTGGACTGGAAATGGATTGGGGAGTTCCGATCATGTCCTCTCCATTTCTTACGGGGGTCAATCTGCGAACACGATTGACAGTGGATTCATCTCCTTCCTCGTGATTGATGATCTGGACCTGCACCCCGACTACTCGCTGGCTGGATCGCAGAGTTCTGTGGATCCCGATCCAGGCATCTATGTCGCCACCTTCCGTTTCGAGGCGGAGGGATTTGACCCAAGCGCCCCCCTGTGGGTCGTGTTCAATCTGGGGTCGGACGAAGCGGACCACGACGCCGCGATCGAATGGGTGCAGGCGAATCTCGTCCCGGCGCCTGGAGCACTGAGCCTTCTGGCACTCATGGGTGCAAGGAGCGGGCGCCGACGACGTGCGTGAGGTGGTGAACCTCCGTCAAGCTTGAGAGGACTCGTTCAACTTGCACCGGCTTGGTGCGCTGGCACATAGGCCTTCCGCGTGTAGTCAGCCACCATCCGGTGCGAGTTGAACTGCAGGGGCACCGTTGCTGCACTGTGGAGAGCGCGCTTGATCCAGCCCAGTGGGATTCCGTCGCGCCCGCGTTCATAGAACAGAGGAACGACTTCGCTCTCCAGTCGTTCGTACATGCTGTTGGCGTCGAAAGCGTCGCGCTGGGCGTCTGTTGATCCATCGGGCGCCGATTCGATGGACCAACCGTTGGAGCCATCGAAGCCCTCAGGCCACCATCCATCAAGGATCGACAGGTTGAGCCCGCCGTGCAGCGGCGGCTTCATGCCACTCGTGCCGCTCGCTTCGTGAGGACGAATGGGGTTGTTCAGCCACACATCGCACCCTGACACCAGCATGCGCCCCACATGCATGTCGTAGTCCTCGATGAGGACCACCTTGCCGGCGAAGCGCGGGTCGCGCGCCATCTCGAAGATCTGCTGCGCATACGCCTGACCGCCCTCGTCGCGCGGGTGCGCCTTGCCTGCGAAGGCGATCTGCACGGGTCTCGTGGGATTGCAGAGGATTCGTGCCAATCGGTCGCAATCATGGAAAATCAGTGGTGCGCGCTTGTATGTCGCGAAGCGCCGTGCAAAGCCGATGGTCAGTACCTGATCATCGAGGAGCCCGTAGGTGGCTGCCACTTCCGACTGACCGTCGCCGCGGCGCTTCCGCTGCAGCGCCACCCGATCGCGAAGGAAGTGAATGAGCCGATTGCGCAGGCGATTCCGGAGACCCCAGAATGCGTGCGGATCCGCACTTCCCGCGCGCGCCCAGCCCATCGCCTTCGGTGCCTGCTTGCCGAGCCGAAGTCCAATCTCCGATTGCCAAAAGCGTTCTGCATCGGGGTCGATCCATGTCCGTACATGAACGCCATTCGTGATCGCGCCGATCGGCACCTTTGCGGCGGGCACCTTGTAGTGGCCTTTCCACATGTCGCGGCTGACTTCACCGTGCAACTTGGCAACGCCATTCACTCGCTCGGCCAGGCGAAGGGCCAAGATCGTCATGCAGAATGGTTCCTTCGCATTTCCCGCATCCACGCGTCCGAGATCGAGGAGGTCCTGGTCACCCAAACCCAGCCGCGCAACGGCAGGCGCGACCTCGCGCAGGAACAACGCCGGGTCATAGCGGTCGTGCCCAGCGGCCACAGGCGTGTGTGTCGTGAAGACGGTTGATTGCCGCACCCTTGCCATCGCGTCCGAAACCGACATCCCCTGCGCCACGTGGTCCGCCACTCGTTGCAGCGGCGCCAGCGCAGCGTGCCCCTCGTTGAGATGAAGCACACTCGCATGCTCGCCGAGAGCACGCAGCGCCAAGGTGCCGCCGATCCCAAGCAGCACCTGCTGCCGAAGGCGAAGTTGGGGCTCGCCCTTGTAGAGCCCCTCCGTGAGGCGCCGATCCTCGGGGGCATTGGCCATCAAGTCGGTGTCGAGCAGGTAGAGCGGAATTCGCCCCACCAACGTGCGCCAGATGCGGGCAGTCACGAGGCGACTGCCGATCGGGCACGCGATCGTGCGGTGCGTGTCCTCCATCCCCCAACGGTGAAAGTCGTAGTTGGGATACAGAACCTGCGTGCTGCCGTCTCGCGCGAGATTCTGGATGTAGTAGCCGTGGCGATACGCAAGCCCGACCCCTACGAGCGGAATGCCGAGGTCCGATGCGCTCTTGAGGTGATCGCCCGCGAGGATGCCGAGTCCGCCCGCATACTGCTGGATCGACTCATGCAAGCCAAACTCGCTGCAGAAGTACGCCACGCGGAAGCCGCGAAGCCGCGCCGCAGCACCGCGCTGGAACCAGGCGCGCTCCGCGAGGTAGGCGGCGCGCGCGGCGAGCGCGTCATAGACACGCTTGACGAACAGCGGATCACAGGCCAACGCCTCCAGCCGTGCCGCCGACGCCCGCTCGAGGGTTGCGAGAGGCGAATGGTTGGTGGCACGCCACTCGACTGGATCGAGCGTCTGAAAGACTGACCACCCCTGCTCATTCCAGCACCACCACAGGTTGGATGCAATGTCGCGAAGGTGTGCAACGAGATCATCGCTGCCAATCGAAGGGTTGCGACGCTTGCGAGCCATGGAGTCGCGTATTCCTACCAAGTCTGGCACATCATGCGCGCTGGCGTGAGCGTTTGCCTTGCGTTCGCCCCGTTGCCTGTGCAAGTTGGCGAAGTCGCTCTGCGCATCCCTGTCGCAGCGCCGCCCAATCACTGCCAACGCGCCATGTCCAGTTGCCGAGCGCGACGCCGGGCACATTCATGCGGGCGTTCGCGCCGAGCCCCAGCACATCCTGCAAGGGCACAACCGCCAGTTTCGCCGCGGATGCAAACGCCAGACGGATGAGCGCCTGCGCCGGATCTCGCAGCGCATCAGGTCCACACACCGCTCGCAACCGTGACAGTTCGTCGGGTCGTCGCGACGCCCGCCACTGAACGGTCGTCTCGTTGTCATGAGTACCCGTGTAGACGACGCTGTCCAACGGATGATGATGCGGAAGTTCACCAGAATCATCGCTGCCGAACGCGTTCTGCACGACCTTCATGCCAGGCAATTGGAACGCCTGACGGAGCGCCACGACCTCTGGCGTGACCGCACCCAAGTCCTCCGCAATCAACGGGAGCGGGCCAAGCTTTCGTCGCGCCGCACGCAGCACTTCGTGTCCTGGCTGCGAACGCCAAGAGCCACGACGAGCCGTGCGTGCACCCGCTGGAACCTCATAGGCATGGTGAAACCCGACGAAGTGATCGATTCGAACCCCATCGAAACGCCGAAGGGCAATCGATAGACGACGGCACCACCACGCAAAGCCCTGGCGTCGGTGCGCAGCCCAGCGATAGTGCGGATGACCCCACAGCTGTCCGTCCGCGGAGAAGCAGTCGGGCGGAACCCCCGTCATCACCTCGGGACGTCCCCTGGAGTCGAGTCGGAACAATGTTGGGTCTGCGGAAACATCCGCGCTGTCGAGCGAAACGAAGATCGGCACATCACCAAGCAAACGCACGCCACGCTGCGCCGCATGCGCGCGCAGTCGTTCCCACTGCCGATCAAACTGGTACTGCAGGAATGCATGAAAGCCGTTGCCATCACCCTGGTACCGCGACCATCCATCGAGCCATGGACGCTCACGGCGCACGAAGGCGCGATACGCAGCGCTCTCGAAACCGCGCCCAAGGCGGAACACCTCGAAAGCCTCGAGGAACGCGGGCTCCTTCGCAATCCGCGCTGCTTCGTAGTTGCTGCGCGCCCTTCCACCACGCGCCACGAGCGCGCGCCCACCGATGCGCGACGCCGTGCGACGCGCTTCACGCAGCGTCTTGGCTGTGATCAAGCCATCATCGTGGAGTCCCTCAAGCGAAATGAACAGGGGCTCCCCTGCGAAGCTGGATGTGCTTGAATAGGGCGAGTCGCCAGCGCCGACTGGTCCGACCGGCAGCATCTGCCACCAACCCGCGCCTGCTTCCGAACACCAGTCAAGGAAACGCATGGCACTCGGCCCTGCATCACCGATGGCGCAGTCGCCGTCGAGGCTGCTGATGTGCGCAAGCACACCAAACGCACGCCGATCCAAGATCGGATTGCTGCGCTGTGTCACTTCTGGAGCGTCCACACGCGACCCGAAAGTGGCGGCACGGAGATGCGCGGGAACGCATCATCGGACAGGGCAGCACCCTCCCCGCCGAACACCGTTTTCCACGATCCACCGATGCCGGCGATCGCCAACGAGGACAAGTCCAACTTGGCTTCGCGCGCCGAAGCATTGATCGCCACAAGCAGGCGCTCCGTGGGGAGCGCGCGCATGAACACCCACACATCCTGCGCATCGTCCGTCGACACCATCTCGAAAGACCCAGTCCGAAGCGCAGGATGCGCGTTTCGCAGCGCGATCACACGGCGATACCAGTCGAACTGTTCACGGTCGACTTTGTTCTCGTCGGGCTGCTCGTACGGCTGCAGGTCTTCCCACAGCATCGGCTTGCGATTGGTCGGATCATCCGCCCCCCACATGCCGACCTCGTCGCCGTAGTACACCATCGGCGCGCCGACATACACCATTTGAACGAGTGCAAGCAGTCGAACTCGGCTGTACTCCTCTGGCCCCGGCTTCTTGCCGTTGTAGTTGGGATTGTCCTGCTCACGGTTTCCCTTGTCGTACTCGAAGTCCGGGTGAAGGAACTTGGACACGATGCGATCCGTATCGTGACTGTCCACGAGATTCTGCAACACATAGGTCGCCTCAGCTGGATAGGCCCGTCGCAGTTCAGCCAACCGACGGTCCATCTCGCTCGCCGAGATCTTGCGCTCCTTGTCTCGCATCCAGTGAAGCATGATTTCCGCGAACGGATAGTTCATCACGGCATCGAAGGATCGACCGTCGAGCCAGTCGTCGGCGCGCTTCCATATCTCACCAACGATGTAGGCATCGGGGTTGATCGATTTCACGAGATCACGCCACTCATGCCAGAATGGCATCGCAACCTCGTTGGGTACATCGAGCCGCCACCCATCGATGCCATCCGATGGATCGCCGTCGCCATTGGGGTCCATCCATCGGCGCGTGACCGCGAACACATGCTCCTTGACCGCTTCACAGGAGAAACCCCGCTCGTTCTTTCGAAAGACGGGGAGTTCACCGAAGCCGGCCCACCCGTCGTACTCGAACGGCTCCCACGACCGCACACTGAACCAGTCCTTGAATCGGCTGCGTTCTCCCTTGTCCTTCAAGTCACGGAACGCAGGGTGCGAGGTGCCCACATGGTTGAACACACCGTCCACGATGATGCGGATGCCGAGCCGCTTTGCCTCGCGAAGGACTTCGAGGAACAACTTGTCCGTCGGGGTCCACTGCCATGATCGCGGATCGAGCAAGTCCTCCGCCGCCTCCGCCTTGGCGTAGTCCCCCTTCGTCCCGAAGTGCTCGTCGATATGCAGGAAGTTCGTCGCGTTGTACTTGTGATGGCTTGGTGCCTGGAAGACGGGGTTCAAGTAAATCGCGTTGATCCCCAACTGCTTCAGGTAGCCGAGCTTCTCGCGCAAGCCAGCAAGGTCGCCGCCGTAGCGCCGCGAGAAGACATCCCACTTGAAGAATGTGGCACCATCCTTCCCCTCCCATGGGCTCTTGCCATACCACTCGCCCGTCCACGGCCGACACGGATCAGGATTGTTGAGGGGATCCCCATCGCGGAATCGCTCGAGCATGATCTGGTACCAGATGGCATCCTTCGCCCATGCAGGCGTGCGGAACAATGCATCGGGTGCGGTATTGAGTGAATAGATTCGCTCGTCCTTCAAGCGCTTGGCTCCATCAAAAAAGAGGAATGTATAGGTCAACGGCGACCCAGTGTCAGCAACTTCGACCTCCCACCACGAGAATGCGTCATCGCCGCCTGAGTCTCGCATCGGCTGGCGCGGCTTGCCTGGCATGGCGAACTCGCATCCTTCAACATCGTCGCGAAGTGTCCGCACGCGAATCAGGACGGAACCATCCGGGAGCCGCTGCGCGAACGACGCGCGATCCGGATCGTGCAGGATGGCGGCACCCTCCACCTTCCCATCGCCGCGCTTCGCCCGCACCGACCCGAGGTTGGCCTCCGCACCAAGGCGCAGGACGCTGTTGTTGCCCCCATGACCATCGGGCTCGGTGAACGGATTGCGAGGGTCCGAGGTCCATTGATCGCCATCGACCACGAACTTGTAAAGTTGCATGCCCGCGGGCAGCGTCACCGCAACCCGCCACACACCATCATCGCCCCGCGCGAGCGGGGTGCCGTTCATGTTCCAGCTGTTGAACCCTCCCGCGAGACACACGCTGCGCGCAGGTTTCGCTGGTTGAAATGCGAATGTGCAGTCAAACCTCCCGCCACCATTCTCGCGGATGTCGACTGAGGGAACGCTTGCGAATTGGTTCCGCGGGAGCGACGACTGGATGGTTGGCTCTCGCGGCGGCCACGAACGGCTCTTGGCATCTTGATGCGCACCAAGTGCCGCACCAAGCAAGGCGAGCGCAATGCCAATGGACATCTTTTTCCACACAACCACGAGCATCTCGGGATGGTAGGCAAACCCTCGAAATCACCCGCGTGCGCTTATTCTCCGCTCCATGGCGCGCGCGCTCGGACGGTTTCTTCAGGGGCTGCTCGCTGCAGGAGCCGTCCTCCTGGTGGGATGGGCGTTCGTCACGGTCGGTGCTCGCGAGTTGGGTCGATTGTTCTCGAGCGACGATCGCACTGAGATCGTCGTGATGCACTGGTCGGGCGAGGGAGGACAGGAAGAGGACGCGATCGTCGAGGCAGCCCTCCAGCGATTCTCCGCGCAGAACCCGGCCATTCGCGTTCGGCGGATCAACCCTGGTGATGCGGCGAGTTTCTACACCAAGCTCCAGACGATGATGGCATCGGGTGATCCGCCTGATGTGTTCTATGTCGGATCGGAGCGCATCCCATCGTTCGTTGACTTGGGTCTGCTGCTTCCACTCGATGACTTGCTGGCTGCCGACACGCAGGCGAATGTCCCTGATCGGCTCGACTTGCGCGGCTTTTTCCCATCAACTGTTGCAGCGTTTCGCTTTGACGGTGAGGGTTCAGGCCGGGGTGCCCTCTATGGAATCCCCAAGGACTTCACGACAGTCGGCTTCTACTGGAACAAGGATCTCTTCGCGCGGGCAGGCGTCCAACCGCCGCGCGACGACTGGACATGGGACGACTTCATCGCAGCGGCGCGGCAGATCGGTCGGCTGCCGGATTGCACGGGCGCGGAGTTCGTGACATGGCCAGCAATGATCCGTGCGTACCTGATGACCGATGGGCTCGACATCAAGGGAAGTTCCTTTGAGACGCTTCGGACAGGTGAACGCGCCGTGTTCGAATCGCTCGATCGCCTGCGCAGCTGGCGGCATGATGAGCGAGGCGCACTGACAAGCGGCAAGAGCAAGATCGCCAGTGGGTCGAGCGTCTTCCTCTCTGGCAAGGTCGGCATGGCAGGTCCGTTCGGTCGGTGGGTCGTGCCGAGCTACCGCAAGATCCCGCCGCCATCGCAGGGCGGCTTCGCATGGGACTTCGCGCCGATGCCCCGCGGAACGACGAGCGCCAACATCGTGCTGACGGTTTCCTGGAGCATCTCCGCGCAGACAGCGCATCCGAACGAGTCCTGGCGACTGGTTCGATTTCTCGCCGGCGAGCAAACCCAGCGCGAACTTGCCACATTGGGCCTGGCAATCCCAACCATCCGATCCGCGGCAGAGAGCCCTGCGTTCTTGGATCCGACGCTGCCGCCCGAGAATGATGCGGGCTATTTGCGCGCGGCCGAGATCGCGCAGATCGTGGACTGGTCCCCGAACCCGCAGTTCGAGGCTTTGATGGGATCGCGCCTCGATCAGGGACTGAAGACAGCTGATGTCCCCCTGCCTGAGGCGATCGCCAACTTCGAGCGAGACTGGAATGCCGAGTGCACGAATCCGCTGAAGGCCGCAGTACTCCCTGCGATGCCGTGGAAGGCAATCGCCATTGGTTCGATCCTGCTCCTCGCGATCGGCCTGTGTGCTTGGCTGCTTTGGCTTCGAAGCGGTTCGTTCACCGGGCGGGAACGCGAGGAGGAACGCGCGGGCTACGCGCTTGCATCGCCGTGGCTCATTGGATTCCTCCTGTTCATGGCATTCCCCGTCGTCATGAGTCTGCTGCTTGCCTTCGCGAGGTGGAAAGGCGTGTCTCCACTTGGACAGGCGGCGTTCACGGGCTTCGCGAACTTCGAGCAGATCTTCACCGCCGACGCGCGCTTTCGCACGAGCATCCGCGTCACCCTGTGGTACGCGGTGATCGCCGTACCCACTGGCCAATTGCTTGCGCTGCTCGCCGCGCTCTTGATGAACACCAAGGTTCGAGGCATTCACCTGTTCCGCGCGGCTTGGTACCTGCCGAGCGTGCTCGCGGGGGTCGGCGTCTCCGTGCTGTGGCGCTGGGTCTTCGACTCGGATCACGGTCTGATGAACATGGCACTTGAACCGCTGCTGAAGCCGCTTGGCATCATGCCGCCGGAGTGGTTTGGCGCCGACGCGGGTCTCTGGGGCGCGCCTGCGTTTGCGATCATGAGCCTGTGGTTCATCGGCGGAACGATGATGGTGTACCTGGCGGGACTGCAACAAGTCCCTGCAGACTTGCTTGAAGCCGCTGCGATCGATGGCGCAGGACCGCTGCGCCGATTCTTCTCGGTCACCCTGCCCATGTTGTCGCCGGTCATCCTGTTCAACACGATCATGGCCGTGATCTCGAGTTTCCAGGTGTTCACCCAATCGTTCGTGATGACGGGCGGCGAGCCGGGCGATCTCACGCGCTTTCTTGTCCTGTACATCTTCAACCAAGGCTTCGACTTCTACGAGATGGGCTATGCCAGCGCGCTTGCCTGGATCCTGCTCGTCATCGTGCTGTCGCTCACGGTCGTCGTCCTGCGCACCAGCAATCGTTGGGTGCATGTCGAAGGCGGTGCCAAGTGAATCTTCGTGGCGCTGCGCGATCGCTTGCCCTTCTGCCTCTCGTGCTCGGCGGCGCCGCCCTGCTCTTTCCGCTGTGGTGGATGGTGGTCGTCAGCCTCGAGACGCCAGAGCGAGCTGGCGCCGCAATCACGGGTGGAACGGGGCTCACGCTGTGGCCGCCGAGTCCTCAGTGGCAGAATTACCCTCAAGCACTTCGAGAGATGGGCGGCGCAGAGCCGTGGGTGGGCTTCACCAACGCACTCGCCAACTCGGTGGTGATCACCGTGCTCGTTCTGATCGGCACCGTCCTGTCGAGCAGCCTGGTCGGCTATGCGTTCGCGCGAGTTCGGTTCCGTGGGCGAGAGGGGCTGTTCGTTGTCATGCTGGGGACCATGATGCTGCCGGGTCAGGTCACCATCATTCCCTTGTTCCTGCTCTTCCGGTCGCTCGGCTGGATCGACTCGCTCCTGCCGCTTGCGGTGCCCGCATTCTTCGGCAACGCCTTTTTCATCTTCATGTATCGCCAGTTCATCGCACAGCTTCCCGAATCGCTCTTCGAAGCCGCGCGAATCGACGGCTATGGGCATCTGGGGATATGGCTCCGCATCATCCTTCCGCTCTGCAAGCCCGTGAATGCCATCTGTGCCGTGTTCACCTTCGTTGCCGTCTGGAACGACTTCCTTGGTCCGCTGGTGTACCTGCACTCAGACGAACAGGCCACGCTCGCGGTGGCGCTCAACTCTTTCCGAAACCAGTACGGTGGTCTCGAGGATGTCCATCTGTTGATGGCAGCGAGCCTCGTCACCATGGTGCCGTGCATCCTGCTGTTCCTCGCGGCACAGCGGCAGTTCGTGGAGGGCCTTTCGCAAGGAGCGGTCAAGGGCTGAGGCGTGCAGCGGAGCGCATACCCCCCAGGATTGTGGAATCAGAAGACGGGGTTGTTGCGATTCGCGCGCAGCCACTCGAGCGTCTGGCGCGCGTTGTTCCCCTTGATGTCAAGGGCTGGCCCCTGCTGCATCAGGGCATCGACCTCATCCTGCAGCGCAGTGATCTCGCCACGGAACTCCGTGTCAATCTTCGCTGAGTCGGACTCCGCGAGCTTCTTCGCGATCAATCGCGCCTGACTCGTTGCCGTCGACGCCTGCGAATACATGTTCAGCACCGTTTGCCACGATGTGATCGATGCATCGACATTCTTCTGCCAAGCCACGCTGGTGACGCGAGTGAATCCCCACTGACTGGAGGTCGAACCCGCACCCGAGCTGTTGCTCCACTCGCGCGAATACGAGCGACGGTATTGCTGTTTCCGAGGATCACTTGCGCGGGCGATCGACTCTGCTTCCACCATCGCGGCGACGATGGAACGCGCGTCCTTGACGGCGCGGAATCCTGTTCGAAGCGCATCGTCGGCCTGCTTCCGCTCCGATGCAAGTCGCGACTTCACTTGCGCCAGGACTTTGTCCGCCACACCCGGCACCGCGATCCACTTCTCCGCGCCGAGCGCCGTGCCGACGCTGTCGATGCCTCCCTGCCCTTGCAGCGCAAACCCCGCGGTAATCAGCTGGTTACCCGAGAGTCCCGTCAACGCGTCCGTACCGCTCGACAACTTCACCACTTCGGTGTCCGCTGGCGCACTCGTGCCGAAGCGGAGGCAGTTCTCTGGTGTCCGCCAGAGATAGAGATCAAGGTTCGGATTCACCATCGCCCGCACCACCTCGCCAGTCGACTCAGGGGAGATGGTGTAGGGCTGGAACTGCTCGAAGAACCTTCCAACTTCCGCCGAAACATTGGCATGCGGGACATCGCCGCCCGGCGTCCAATCGATCAGCACTTTGTCGCTCGCGGGATCGAGAATCACGAGGTAATCGCAGAGCAATGGCAGAATCGCACCTGGGCCCACCGCGCTCCCAAGCACGCCGATGATCGGCACTCGCTTTCGGATCGCAGCAATCTCTGCAGCCAAGGCGAGGGTCTGGCTGTTGTCGCCACCCGTGATGCCGAACTCGATGACGAGGGTATTGATCCTTGCCGGATTCGAGTGGCGGGCGTTCACTTCCTTCAGCGCGATCAGCACGCTCGGGTCGATGATGTCGCCGTGCAACGGCAGGATCGTGTAGCGCATGGTGCGCGGCAACTTGCGGTCCGTCGGGCACAGGCGATTGGGGGGCAAATGATCGGCGGTTTCCTGGGCAACCACTTCGTCGGTCGGTGCAGCGGGTGATTCTTGCGCGACACCCTGCACCGTCGACCCAAGAATCAGGCTCGCGACAAGGAACGCTGCGGCTCGTGAGGCAATCGGATGGCGCATCGCACAGTTGTACCCGAAGCGAATCGTGGGCTAGCCTTCAAACGAATCCATGGCTCCAGTGTCCCTGCAGAGTGTCTCCAAGGTCTACGCCAATGGAGTGAAGGCCGTGGATTCCGTGTCACTGTCGATCGCCGACGGCGAGTTCGTGGTACTCGTGGGTCCTTCAGGTTGCGGCAAGAGCACCACGCTGCGGATGATCGCCGGCCTCGAAGAGATTTCCGCTGGATCGTTGCTGGTGGGCGGAGCACGGATGAACGATGTGCCTGCGCGAAACCGGAACATGGCGATGGTGTTCCAGAACTATGCGCTCTACCCGCATCTCGATGTACGCCGCAACATGGCGTTCGGACTCGAGCGCCGCCGAACCCACGGCAGCGTGATCAAGGCCGTTCTCAGTCCCTCCTACCGCGCAGCGCGCGCAGCCGAGCAGCAGGCGATCGATACGCGGGTAACTGCAGCAGCGGCGACGCTCGGCATCCAGTCCCTGCTGCAGCGCAAGCCGCGGGAACTTTCGGGTGGGCAACGCCAGCGCGTTGCGGTCGGGCGCGCGCTGGTTCGCGACCCTGTGGCGTTCCTGTTTGATGAACCGCTCTCGAATCTGGATGCGAAGTTGCGCGGCGAGATGCGCACGGAGCTGCGCTTGCTGCATCAGCGACTGCGCGCAACGATGGTCTATGTCACCCATGACCAGGAAGAGGCGATGAGCCTTGCCGACAGGTTGGTGGTCATGAAGGACGGTGTCGTTCAACAAGTTGGAACGCCGAGCGAGGTGTATGGACATCCAGCCAACCGCTTCGTGGCAGGCTTCGTGGGAACGCCATCGATGAACTTCATCCAAGGTTCGATTGAAGCGGCCGGCGTCTTCCGCTGGGGCGGTGGAGCCCTGCAACTGCCACCAACGCGGTGGACTGGCCTCTCAGGCTGGCATGGAAAGCCAGTCGAACTTGGAATTCGACCCGATCAGATTCGTGTCGGCACCGGTTCGTGCAAGGGTCGCGTGATCACCGTCGAGAATTACGGTGACCGCATGGATGTCGTGATCGAGAGTGGCGGGCGCCGCATCACCAGCCGATTGCCGACTGCATCGATCCGCGAGGGATCAGAGACCACGTTCGAACCAATGCTCGATGCTGCGCACCTGTTCGACCCATCAGCCGCCGGCGCCACGCTTGCCTGATCGCGCAACTGGCACGCGAGCAACCTGCCAGCGTCACTGCCAGACGGCAAGCACACGCGCGAGATCAGAACCACCCACGGTTCCATCGTCGTCGATGTCGCCTGAACCGCCTGTCTCACCCCACTGAGCCAGCACGATCGCAAGGTCCATCGCGTTGACCGCGCCATCCTGATTGACATCCTCGGGCACATAGACGGCACCCTGCGAAAGGATGACCGCTGAATAAGCACCGAGGTTCACCAGCGCACTCTGTGCCAGCCCATCCCATGCCACGGGCGTTGTGGAGGTCGTCAGGCACAGCGCGTTCCCGAAGTCCGATGAATAACCAGTCCAATCACTGTTGAAGCGGCAGTGCCAGTCCCCAGGACGCGGCAATCCGATTCGATAGTTGTTTCGCGGCGTGACCGAAAAATTGATGACCACCACAGTGTCGTCGTACTCGCCGCCCTCCTGCCAACGGTGGTAAGCCAGCACCTTGTCGGTGTTGTTCACATGAAACATGTTGGTGCTGAAGCCCGAGAGCCCCCGCGTGACGCCGGTCGCATTCTTGCGCAGCTTGATCAAGTCCTTGTACAGCGCGTAGATCCCGCCGTAGGTGCTCTTCTTCGTCCAGTCGAGCGCAACATCGTCGCGGAAATACTCGTCCTCGAGGAACTCCTGACCTTGGAAAATCATCGGGACACCAGGCGCCGTCATGACGAGCACGCCGCCGAGCGTTGACCGCTTGCGCGCCCAGTACGAACCAGCATCGCCAGGGGAAATTTCCTCAGGAACCCGAGAGCGGCCATTCGCAACCTCGTCGTGGCTCTCGGTGTAGATGACGCGCTGCTGCATCGAGCCGTTGTAGGAGAAGGCAACCGCATCGCGGATGGCCCACATGTCGCGGTTCGCATCGCTCGAGGTAATCAGGTTGCCGCGAATGCGTGGATAGAAACTGGAATCCCATTGGCTGTCGAAGCCAGCGCCACCCGCACCTGTTGTCTTGGTGATCCACGGATCCACATCCATGTCTTCGGCAACGATCATCTTGCCAGGGAAGACCGCATCGATGTCATTGTTGATCCACTGCAGGAGACCCCACCCTTCGGGATTGTCAGGTCCCGTCAATCCAATCCGGCGAATGAACTTGGTGCCATCCACGCGCAGCCCATCCGCGCGGAACTCCTCCAGCCACATCATTGCGTTGTTGCGGAGATAGGTGCGCACCTCGCCGCGACCGAAGTCTGGACGCGAATTGCCCCACGGCGTGACGACGCGTTCGTCGTTGTAGAAGAAAATGCCGCCCCCCTGAACCCCGTTGATGTTCTGGTACCAGCCGTCGAACCGCCACATATCCATGTCGTTCGGACCAAGGTGGTTGTACACCACATCGATGTTCACGCCGATGCCACGCGCGTGCGCGGCATCGATGAACTCCTTCATGTCATTTGGCGTGCCGTAGACGCTCTCCACCGAGTACGGGTACGAGGGGTTGTAGCCCCACGAACGATCACCTGGAAACTCAGCCGTTGGCATCAGCACGATCATGTTGACGCCAAGGTCCTGCAGGTGATCAAGCTTCGCCGTGCACTGATCGAAGTTGGCCGGCGGAGACCCCGATGTGGAGGTGCCGTAGGTGCCCACATGCATCTCGTACATCACCACCTTGTCCCAGTTGGGTGCCTGGAAATTGTTCACCTGCCACTGATAGCTCGCGGGGTTGTAGATGACCGAGTTGCCGACCGAACTCGTCAGGTCGCGTGCCCATGGGTCGTTCTTCCAGAGGGTCTGCGTGCCGTTCTTGACGACAAACTTGTACTGCGCGCCCGCTTGCAAGTTCGGAGCGTCAACTGACCAGTAGCCGTTGCCCTCGGCATAGAGGGGCATCGAGGTCGTGCTCCAGAAATTGAAGGATCCCGCCACATTGACCGCCGTCGCATTCGGGGCAAAGACGCGGAAGGTCACCCCGAACTGTGGTCCCTGCGTGTACGGCACGGCGCCGTAGCCGGCGCGCTGCGATACTTGCGCCAACGCCAGCGACGGACAAGCGAGAGCGAGACACAGCCCGATGACGCGGTGCGCGATGACTCGGTAGAACATGTCCAAAGAATAGCCCCACGGCGGAGCATTGCCCAAAAAGCCAGAAAAAGTCGCCGCTCTGCGGCGGTTTGAAGTCGCCAGTCCGCAAGATCAGCTCGTCCCGTCAAGCTTCTTGGCGAATTCCATGCCCCCGGGCGGCATTTGGTACTTGCCGTTGAGAATGTCGGTCGTGGTTGCGCCTTCCCCGTAGGTCTTGGTGTTCAACTGATCCTTGATCAGGATTCCCATGCCCCCGATCGATGCCCCGGCATAGACCCCTGCGGCATTGGTATAGGTCTTGACGGTCGGGCCGCTTGCTTGAGTCTGTCCCGTCGTTGCTGCGGCTGTCCCCTGCGCTCCCGCATAAAAGTACGAACCTGACTCCACGAACTTGTCGAATGTCGCTGGGTCGTTGAACACCATGACGATGTCGACATGTTGCGCGCCCAACAGCGGTCCAAAGTCGCCCTTCACCACACCGATGGCGATCGGCGGCGACCATCCGGAGGGCAATCGCTTCATGGCAACGCCATTGCCGCCCATCCAACCCAGCACAACTCCCGCTTGGAAGCAGCGCAGCGACGCAATCGCCACCGCGCTCTTGAGTTCCTCCGACGGGATCGGTTTGCCAGTTGTCTGAACAGCCATGAATGTCTGCTGACCATCGGTGATGTACTCGAGCATGGGACTGTTCGACTGACAGCCCACGCCGCACATGGATGCAACAGCGACGAGCAAGAGCACGGTCGTTCGACAGATCGAGTGAATTGTTTGAGCCATGAACCTCTCCTTGGCGGCGGCGATGCACGCGCATCCCTTGCGCGATGCCCAAAATGATAGCGCCCCCCGCCGAAGCAGGGGGCGCTGGAAACTCAGTCGTGCGTTCGAGACGCGATTGACTTACGGGCAGGCGCCCCAACCGCCGAGGACCGCCGTCAGATCGGTGGCATCGGTGACACCGTCGCCATTGATGTCCGACGGGCACGCTGGTGGCTGCGCCGGGCACGCGGGCTCCTTTGGATTCACGATGAACGATGCGTACTGATCGCCATCGACATTCGCGAAGTTGATGGCGCGGGGCTCGCCGAGGTTGGCGCTTCCCGCTGCGAGCGGCGCCAGGAACTGGTTCGACGCATAGCCGTGATCGCCGCTGTTGATGAAGGCAACGAAACGGATGTTCTGCTGCACCGCAGGGTCATAGCCGAGCAGAGTCAGTGGGATCGCGATCTCAAGTCCCGTGTCGACAGCCGCTGCTCCCTTGACACTGCCACCGTCACCAGCGACGCCGGCAGCGTTGCTGTTGTTCAGGGCGACAATCACGCCAGACTTGCCCACGATGGGAGTCGCGCAAGGAACGCCTGATCCGACGAACTGTCCAACTCCACCGCCAAGGGTGAGGACTTGCGCAATGTTCGCGTACAGACCCAGCGGATCACCTCCATTGGTGGCAGTGAAATAGAAGTCCGCCGAGAAGCACTCGTCAAAGGTGAGCCCTGGGTTGCCACCCATTCGGTTGAGACCGTTGAAATCCACATCGGGGTTGTCGGTTCGGAGGGCGTTCTGACCACCCTGCTTCGCATCGATGAAGAGGTCGAACTTGTTGAAGTTGGACTCGAGATTTCCACCGATGAAGATGTGGAGCACACCGCTCTCAACGGTCGCATGAAGGTTGCACAGCTCCGATCCGCCGTCGGCTCGATCGCACAGCGCATCAGTGGAATCGCCGAACCCGGTGGTGCAAGCCTGCACCGCGAGGGCGGCGGGGTAGGAGGCATCACGCGTGCCGTCCACCACAATTTGTCCGAACGCTGCCGAACAGCAGCCGAGCGCAACAACGACCGAAAGACGAGTAAGCATTGGGTTCATTTCTCCTTGAACCCAACAATAATCACGGCGCCGCGGAAGTCAAAGTGGAATGGCAATTTCGTAGGGTGAACTCGACAAGATCTGTCTTCACGGGGACTCGGAGCTCCCCGAGGGCTGATCCAGAGTCCATTCCCGAAAAGCCCGTTCCGCGGCGAGTTATCATCCCCAGCGTGAAGGTCATGCTCATCATCATGGGAGTGGCGGGCGCCCTCCTGTTTGCCAAGGCGGCGCGCCTGCCTGCTCTGGAGGGCGCTCAGTTGGCGCCCATCATCTCTTGGACCACTTTCGCAGCCGTCGCTGCAAGCGCAGTCTGGCTTGCGCGTCAGAAGTTCGCTGCCTGGTCAGCGATCTTTGGTGCAATGGCGGTAGCGCTCAACCAGATCGCCCCGCCTGACATGCCAGCAAACTGGCTCCCGGCGTTCCACATCGCCTGCGGCGTGCTTTGCGCTGCGTGCGTCGTGCGAAACTGGCAGTGAGCGGTCGACCCGATTCCTTCGCGCTCACTTCGCGCCTGGCGCCGCACCCTGCGCCGGGGCCGGCGCGAGTTGAACATCGGTCGCAGGGACAGCGCCTGACGACACTGGAGGCGCATCACGCTGCTCTGGCAGCGTGAACACAATCGCGCCGCCGCTCGTGATGCCTTCCCGCTCACTCGTCGGGCGGGCAACAACCACACGCCGTCCGTCCGCGCGAACTGACACGCCCCAGCGTGAACTCGATACCGCAATCGACGGCTTCAACCGAAGCGACTCTCCCCAGTTGCCATCGGAAGACCGTGCAAAAGCGCCGACATAACCGGCGATCTGATCACCAGCAAGCGCGGTCGGATCACCAACCACGATCCGATCGTCGGCCAGCGCAAGTGCGATGCCCCAACCGGCACCGCGCACGATGTCAACCTGCGGCACGAGTTCGCCGTCATACACCCACCCTGTCGTCCCACGGCGGTACACCAAGACCTCTGCTCCCGCTGCGGTGATCTGCGACTGGCGAACGGCAATGCGCTCACCATCGGTGGCGACAACCGTGCCGAAACCGAGATAGTCGAGACGATGCGGCGGCGGAGTCAGTTCGCCGTCGATGGCCCAGGCGCCATCGGCGCCTCGCCGGTAAACAACGACGACCGAAGCCCCACCTTGGACGAGTGATTGGTGCGGCGCCGCGGTGATCGCCTGGGGGCAGCCGATGACCAGCGTGTTCTTCGCGAGCGCGAGGGATGCACCGAAGAAGGTGGGCTGTTTCGCGGCATCTCGCTGGAGGAAACCGAGTCCCTTCCAACCATCCTTCATGCGTTCAAAGAGAAACACCTTTGGAGCCGCCTGCACAGTGCGCGCCTTTTCCCCGAGAACGCGCATGTCGACCGTGGACACTGCCGCGATGGCACCGTCGGTCGCGAGTGCTGATCCGAACGCAGGGTCTGGGGATCCAGCAGGTGGTTCAAGCCGACTCAGCTGACGCCACCCAGACGGACCTTGCGCCACCTCGAATGTCACGACCGAACTGTTGGAGCCATCGCGCCGATCCTCGGTGACGAGCAACTGTTCACCCGCGAACGCGATTCGCTGGAGGACCATCGCGCCTCGACGCACCTGATCGACAGACTGCATCTCCGTGAAGGTGGTCCACTGACCCGTTGGTTGCTGTTGAAAGGTTGCGATCTGTCCAAGGGATCCCCCCTCCTTGGATGGATCAGGTCCTGTGGCGACAACTCGGTCGCCCGAGATGCCGATGACCATGCCGAATGTCGGTGAGACGGTGGGGCTCGGTGCATCGAGCACGGCCGACTGCGAAACCGCGGGGACTGGCGGTGCTGCAGCAAGTGCGAAGAAAAGTGCGATCAGCATGGGGTCAAGGGTAGCCGCTTGTGCTCGCCAAGCGATCTGTCCAAGCGCTCCGCTGGCGCGGAAGGATGTGGGGAAGGCGAAGCAACTCCCTTGATCGATGGAGTCAGAAGTTGATGGAGAAACGAACGAACCCCGCCACCGCCATCGGCTGCTGCCCAAACTCGCCTGGACTTGCCACGAACTGCAGGTCTGGCTCGATGGTCAGGTAGTCGGTCACAGCGATCGCGTAAAAGACTTCGAAGTTCATTTCGTGGAGTCCTGGTTCTGCCGGATACACAAGCGCTGGATTGCTGAACCAGGCGTAACCGACACCCATGCCGAAGTCATCATTCGGACGCCCCGGCAGCGGACCATCGATGATGAAGCCTCCTGCGAGCGACCAATTGACAGGATTGATGCTGGGATCTCCCCAGCCCATCTGACCAAAGACGCGCATTCCACTTTCGTCGAGGTCGTTCGGCGCATGATCCCAAACGCGCTGCGTGATCTGTGCATACCAGCCACCGTTCGGCTGGGTCGGCGCGACCACTTCCGGCGTGTTGTTCCCCGAAACCGCGCTTGGTCCAGTTTGCACCCAACCGCCGATCCCGAGGAGTCCATCGAGGCCCGACTCAAGCTTCCAAGCGAAGTCCAACTCGGATATGAAGAACCATGAACCTGGGTTGTCGAAGAATGTTCCAGGCCCGAGCGAGCCAGTGGACTTCAGCGGGCTGCCGTTTTCCGAGTAGACATTGGTGCCGTCGAACCAACCGAACTTGCCCGTCATCCATTCGTTCGGCTGGATGATCGCAACAAGCCCCATGGCCTGGTTTGGATAGGTCGGCAACCATGGCACCGTCGTCGCAGGCTGTGTGTCAATGTTGCTGAGGAAGTACCCAGCAGGTCCGATCGGGTTCAAGAACCAGTTGAGCACATCCTGCTTGCCGAAGATCATGGTGAGCGCATCGCCGAAAAGCTTCTGCTGCCAATAGAGTTCCGACAGCTGGTTCACATCACCAAGGCCGCTGGCGAGCCCCTCCCATCCCCAGTAGTCCGGCACGAGTTCGAATGGTCCAGGGTTTGTCTCGTAGTACGACTGCCACCGTGCCAGCAGCAGCCCACCATCGACGAGCCCCATCCTCTGGAAATCAAACTGAACCGCGGCATCAAGGAGCCCGGCGACAAAGCCGCCAGCGCGCGCCCCGCCCGTCAGGTTGTATCCAGCGTCGACCGTCAAGTTGACATTGAATGTGAAGCCACGCTGGGCGAGGGCATCGCGGCCTTCCTTGAGTTCGGGACTGAAGTCAAACGCGGCGGGCGGCATGGTGACCGGCGCGCCTTGCGACAGCGGCAGATCCGATGTGCTTGTTGGGGGCGTCACAGTCTGCTGTGCGCGGTCTTGGGATCTGTCTGCCGGGATTGAATCCTGTGCCATCGCCGGCAACCCAAAGGCGGCGAACAACAGAATCGCACGGGCTACGGCGGCGACCACGCGAGGATCGTAGTGATGCCTTTCTGGGTGTGCTTTCGGCAACATGGCTGCACTTCTAGACTTCGTGCCGATGAAGTCGCTGCCACTCGTCGCCATGATGCCGCTCCTGTTGGCCGCGGCACCGAGTCCGCCAACGAGCCAAGAGGTGGCTGCACCGCTCGACGCGAGAGTCGACCGATCGAAGGTGACCGAACAGCCTGTCCCGGCAGTGACATCATCGTCGGCGACTCCGCCATCGCCCGTGCACCGCGTGAGCCTGCGAGCGGTGGAAGTGCCGTGCGCCGAATCGTCGTGGGTTGCCGCGCGGGAGTCCATCACGAAGGGAATCGAGTTCCTTCGTGCCAAGCAGGACGCAAGCGGCGGATGGCGCGTGTGGAAAGGAAGCACTGGCACCGATCAGCGCGAGCGGTCGCTTGCAGCGTCCACGGCGATCACGGCACTGGCGCTCAAGGCGTTCGCACAGGTGGGCGAGGTGCCAACCAACTCGCAGACCGCTGCGCGCGCGCGCGATTCGATTCGCAGCCGGGTCGGCGGAACGGGCCGCGCGTTTCAGCCGGACCCGCAGGGAGGTCTCGGCAACTATGTGGCGAGCGCCGTCGCAAGCGCGCTCGCTGCGATCGATGATCCGGAAGATCGGCTGTTGCTCCGCTCGAGCGTGGAGTGGCTCTCCATGCATCAGTGGGATCAGACCGAAGGAGTTTCCCCGCGGATGGATTGGTTCGGCGGCGCGGGCTACGGGCGCTCAGGGCGTCCTGACCTGTCGAACACGCAGATGATGCTCGACGCGCTGCACGATGCTGGTGTCGCTGCGGATGCTCCTGCCGTCAGGCGCGCGCTCGTGTTTCTCACTCGAACGCAGAATCTGCCGGATACGAACGCCGCGTCGTGGGCGAGCGACGGCGCGCGCGATGGTGGCTTTGTCTACACGCCCGCCAACGGTGGCGAGAGTTTCGCCAGCGAGGCCGCAGGTGAAGGGCGGTACGGCGAAACGATCGCGGTGGGCCAGCCGCGCAGCCTGCGCAGTTACGGATCGATGACCTACGCAGGGTTCAAGAGCATGCTGTACGCGGGGCTCGCCAAGGACGATCCGCGAGTGCGCGCAGCGTTCGAGTGGATCCGACGAAACTGGACCTTCCGCGAAAATCCTGGGCTCGGAGCGCAAGGGCACTTCTACTACCTGCATGCAGTTTCGCGAGCGCTGTTCGCCGCAGAGCAGGACACGATCACGGATGTGCACGGGACCGGCCACAACTGGCGCGACGAATTGATCGCGGTGCTCGTCAGCATGCAGGCGGCCGATGGGTCGTGGGTGAACAGTGCGTCGCGCTGGGACGAAGGTGACAGCGAACTCTGCACGATCTATGCGCTGCTGGCGCTTGAAGAAGCGATCAAGCCTGCGCGACAGGCAGCGCCTGCGACAACGCCTGCGGCACGATGAGCCGCCGCCACCATGCAGCGAGCAGGACGCTCGTTGCAAGCAGCACCGCGCCCGTCACCTGATGCAGACTCGTGAAGACCACTTCCCAGAGCGGGATCGCTTCGGTCTTGCGTGTGATGACCATCACCAAGGCCAGGATCCCAAGCACGACCTGCAACCCGACCGCCATCAGCAGACCGTGCCCGACTGCACGAAGCGGACGAAGGGCGGGCGGCATTCGCATCGCACGAAGCCCAGTCCACAGGGTGGCGACGAACGCCACCACGGCGAATGTCAGGTGCAGGTGCATCGCCCATGTGGGATAGGTCGGCGCAGCGCCCGCCACTGGAATCTGCAAATGTCGATAGAGCGCGCCCGAGATCAACTGCACCAGCAAGACCGCGACGAGCGCCGTCGGCAATGTCGCACTCGGTGCTTCGGCGACTGGCCGCGCCACTTCGCTGCTGCTCCACCGCGCCCCACACACGACCGCAAGGAGGCAGAAGAGCGAGAACACAATCTGTCCGAACACGCCGTGCGCAACCGCCAGACCGATGCTCGGCGCGAGTTGCGACGCGTCCTGCGACAGCGTCAGATTGCCCGTGACGCGCAGCCCGCCCATGAGCCCTTGCACGCACACCATGAGGAACCCCGCGACCGCCAGCGCGCGCACCCAACCGCGCGACTCGTTCATGAGCGTGAGCACAAGCATCAGCGTTGCGCATAGGCCCACGAGCATGCCGTACAGACGATGCGCGTGCTCGTAGTACACGCCGTCCTTCATTTCCGCGAGCGGGTACAGCAGCATGTTGTGACCAAAGGAGTTTGGCCAATCCGGGACCGCGAGCCCCGCCTCGAGTCCGGTCACCAGTCCGCCCGTGACGAGCAGCAGGAAGATCGCAGCGGCGGTCGTCAGTCCAAACAGTCCCGTGGCTGGGACGCGCGAACGCCATCGAACTCCTGCGCGCCCCCACACGCCGCCGAGAGCACCGCACACGATGCTCGCACCGAAGAGTCCAATGCTCCAGAGCGCGAACTGCCGAAGGACCCCCGCTTCGCCGCCACCCACAAGGCTGCCGATGAGCAGCAGGTTGGCGACGGCGGAGAACGCACCGACCTTCGCTCCCGCCCACATGCACGCCGCGACCGTCGGCACTTCCTCGAACTTCGCGCTCATGCGCGCTGCAAGGACAAGGATGATGCCCATCAGTGCAAACAGCAGTTCTCCTGCGATCTGACCTGGCCGCATCATCGCGACATACGCCACCGCCCACATCGCAACCGTTGCCGCGAAGCCGATGGCAAGGCGAAGTCCGCGGCGATCCTTCGATTCGTGTTGCATCGCGTTTCTATACTAGGTGCATCGACACGGCCCAACTCAAATGCGAACCTGCTGGGATCCTCCCCACGCTGGGCGCGCTGGCGAAAGTCCGCCTCAATGCGCTCGTTCTGGTGACGACGGGCGTCGGGGCCGTGGTTGCTGCGCCCTCGGCGATTCCGTGGGACCGCCTCGGATGGACGCTGCTTGGAACGGCGGCGTCGGCCGCGAGCGCGTCCATGTTCAATCAACTCCTTGAACGCCGCCGCGATGCGCTCATGCAACGCACGGCAGCGCGCCCCCTGCCGCAGCGGCGCGTCGGCCCGCTGCCCGTCTTTGCCCTCGCGTGCGCGTTGGCCTATGCAGGATGGGCGCTGCTCGTGTGGAAGGCAGGTTGGATTCCCGCAGCACTTGCGACTGGAAATGTGCTTGTCTATGCCCTGCTCTACACGCCGCTGAAGCCGCTCACCTCGCTCAACACGCTCGTCGGCGCCGTGTGCGGCGCGGTGCCGCCGATGGTCGGCTGGACCGCCATGACTGGTTCGTTGGATGCGGGCGCATGGGTCGTGGCCGGCATCCTCTTCGTCTGGCAGTTGCCCCACTTCATGGCGCTTGCCTGGCTTTACCGCGAGGACTACGGGCGTGGCGGCTTTGTGATGCTGCCAGCCCGAGATCCCAGCGGAAACCTGACGGCCCAGACGATGCTGCTGACTTCGTTGACGCTGGTTCCGATGGCACTGCTTGCGACGCTGCAGGGTCTGGCTGGAATCGTCTTCGCCCTGTGTGCAACGCTGCTTGGATTGTGGCTCTCGTGGGAGAGCCTTCGCTTCCTGCGTGCGCGTACCGATGCGATGGCTCGTCGTGTCTTTCTCGTGAGCATCGTGTACCTGCCGCTGTTGCTGCTTGTGATGGTGCTTGACCGAGGTCCTGTCTCGCCCGCTGCTGGTGTTCGCCTGCGCGGCGTGGTCGATGGCGGCGATGTTGCAGGACCGCCGCGATCGAACGCCGAACCGCGCATGCCCAGTGGCCAGACCGCACCTGCATCCGCGCCGTGAGTGCTGAGGCGCCCCAACAGCAGCCCGACGGCACGCAGCCATCCATCGCGTCGGCTCGCTGGGTGATCGCAGTCGCCGTGGGGATCTCGCTCGCTGTTGCGCTCTTTGCCCTCTGGGGACCGCTGCGCGGCATGCGACCGCCGATCGGCGATGGTCGCGATCCCTCCACATACGGGTTTGACCTGTCCAACCTGCAAGTGCCGCGCGAACTGCTCGTCGGGTCAGGTCAGCCACGCGACTTCCTGAAGCCGCTCGATGATCCCAAGACGATCACGGGTTCGGAAGTTGCACCGCGGAATGCGGCGGAACGGCAGAAATATGCCGTGTCGACGGATCGCGTCGTTGGCGTGATGGTCGGCGGCGAAACGCGCGCGTACCCGCTGCAACTCCTTAATGTGCATGAAGTGGTGCACGACACGATCGGGGGCGTTCCCATTGCCGTCACCTACAGCCCGCTCTGCGACAGTGCGGTTGTGTTCGATCGGCGCCTCGATGGACGCGTCCTGCGCTTCGGGATCAGTGGATTGCTGCTGAGCAACAACTTGGTGATGTACGACGCACCGCCCGATGCAGGCGCGGACTCAACCTTCACGCCGAGCCTCTGGTCACAACTTGCGTTCCGCGCCATTGCGGGGCCAGCTGCATCGAAGGACCTGAAGCTCACCGTGGTGGGCGGCACGCAGTTGTGCACATGGGCAGCATGGTTGCTGCTCCACCCCGACACAACGATTGCGTTGCCTCCCGACGGAGATCGCCGCCGCATGAAGGGCACGGACTACGAGCGATACTGGATTGAAGGCAAGGTGCAGTTCCCAGTGGGCACGATTCCCCCCACGAACCCAAGCGATCGAAGCGTGCCGTTCGCGGAGATTGCGCCGACCGTTGCCCCACTGCTCGCGCAGGGGCTCGGAGACATGGCGCTCGTGATCGCCGTGCAGCGCAAGGATGGTTGGCGCGTGCTGCCGGTTGCGCAGCTCGCCGCACTGGTCGATCCCAACTCGATGACGGCGGATGCTGCGGCGCTCGGTGTGCGCGCACGCTGGCGAGTCGTGCCGCAGCGCGGCGCGCTCATCGCCGAGTGGGATTCAACGGTTGGCTTGCCCGTGATGGTGCCCTGCCGCTGGTTTGCATGGCAAGCGTTCCATCCCTTCGTGCCGGCCGCACCCTGACATCCCGCTCAGCGCGATCCGATCCAGAGTGTCGCGTACAGCACAAGCCAGATCGCATCAAGCGAGTGCCAATAGATGCTGCACAACACGATGCCGTTGTGGCTGTCGCGTCGATACTGCCCCGCCTGCGCGCGCGCGGCGACAACGCCAAGTGCGTAGAGCCCGCCAAGCACATGGAACACATGGAGCGCGGTGAGGAAATAAAAGGTCCACGCGTACAGGTTGTCCTGCATGCGAACCTGTTGCCACAAGGTCCACCAGGCGAGTCCTTGCAGCACCACGAACGCAACACCGAGCCAATAGGCTGCGGTTGCACCGCGGGTGCACGCCAACATGCGCCCCTGCCGAACGGCAACAAGCGATCGGTGCAGTGCAACGCTCGATGCGAGTAGCACCGCGGTGCTCGCCAGCAGCGTCCAGGGCAGCATGGGTGTTCCCTCGGGGCGCCACTCGCGTCCGCCCGTGGGGCTCAACCGCACAACCCCGTAGCCCAGCAGCGCGGCTGCAAAGAGCAGCACCACCACGAGCACGAACAGCCACATACCCATGCGGGCCGCGCGTTCGCGGGACAGCGCTGAGTGGAAAGGATCTCGTTCTTCGAGCGCAGCCACGGACGACGATCAATCCACCCGCAGAGCGGTCAGGGATTGATCTGTTCCTTCACTTGCGCGACGGGCGCGCCGGGCGCATTCGCATCAAGCGTCTGCTGCGCCACTGGTGGGTTGCCCGTGTACTGGCTTGCGCGGTACTGCCCAGTGTCGAGGACGCAGAACGCCATCATGAGAATGACGAACAGCGTGCAGCCGACGAACACAAGCATGTTGAACGGACGATCCCAACGAAGGTGCATGAAGAATGTTGCGACCAGCGCTGCCTTGACCACGGCGATGCCGATGGCAACCCAGATGTTGAACTCGCCGATGTCGATGTAACGGACCGCCACGGTGATGACCGTCAGTACCAGCAACGCGAAAGCCGTGAACAGCAGCGTGCTGACGGGAACGAGGTGGCCAACGAGGGGATGGTCACCCGCGTGAGCGTGTGCGTTCCCATGTGCCGTGGAGTGAGAATTCGCCATGTGCTTGCTCCGAATCGTTGTCGGCGATGGTTCGATCAGTGGATCAGGTAGAAAAGCGGGAAGAGGAAGATCCACACCAAGTCGACGATGTGCCAGTAGAGCCCCACGAGGTCGACGGGGGTGTAGTAGTTGGGGCCGAAGTCGCCGCGGGTCGCGCGGAAAATCAGCATGCCGATCACGATCATGCCGACCACGACATGGATGCCGTGCAGTCCGGTCATCGCGTAATAGATGGCGAAGAACAGATGCGTGTTGGGCGGCAACTTCGGATCAGCCAAGTGATCCGACGGCGCCTCCTCGGGAATCGGGTCCTGTGGCATCATGGCCGCAGCCGACGCTGCCGTGGACGCGCTCCATGGTCCAAGCCCCTTCGGTCCCGACTGCGCGGGCTTGATCGCCGATGCGTCTGCAGGTGGGCGAGCCGCCAACGAAACGAGACCAGTTGCACTCGGATCCGTTGGCGCAGGGACTGGATTGGCCGCTGGCGTTGGTGCCTTTGCAAGCACCGAGTGCTCCAGCTCACCTTCTTGGGTGTGCGGAGGCACATAGAACGACGGGCCCCAGACGAGGTTCTCGTGGATCTTGTGCGTGTACTCGAAGTACTTGATGACGAGGAATCCGACGGCGCCGCCCATCGTGAGCCAAAGGCACAGGATGAGCGCGAGCTTCTTGCCGCGCTGGGCGAAGTAAACCGCCAGCGCCATCGTCAGGCTCGAGACGATCAGCACGCAGGTGTTGACGCCGCCCATCACCGTGTCGAGGTAATGGCTCGCGTAGGAAAACACTTCCGGGAAGCGGCTTCGCAGCACCGCGTAGGCAACGAACAGCGCACCGAAGAAGAGCACTTCCGTGGCGAGGAAGAGCCACATTCCGAGCTTCGCGCTGTCGAACTGCTGCGCGGGCGTCTCGAAGTGATGCGCGAGGAACGGATACTTGGAGTGCTCACCCGAGTGGTGATCGTCGGTGTGCGCATGCCCGCTGGCATGACCACTCAAGTGCGGTTGCGCGGTGACTTGGGTCATGCGTGCCCTCGTGCATGTTCGCCCTGCGCCTCGGCGGCAAACGCTGCTGCCTCGCGCGCGGGGTCGACGTCGTAGCCCTTCTCAGCGGCGTTCCACTGAAGCATCGAGAAGTCATATGGATTGCCGACCCGAGGGGTGGTCTTGAAGTTGTCGTGCGGTGGCGGCGATGTGCACTGCCACTCAAGGCTTCGGCCGCCCCACGGGTTCGCAGGCGCTGGCGCGCCGCTTCGGAGGCTTTGGACGAAGCAGACCGCCGTGGTGAGGAATCCGATCCCCATGATGTACGAGCCAATCGTGGAGATCACGTGATACACCTGGAACTCAGGCTGGTAGTCGTAGTAACGGCGCGGCATGCCTTGGCTTCCGAGCATGAACTGCGTGAAGAATGTCAGATTGAACCCGATGAAGATGATGATGCAGCCGGCGATCGCCAACTTCTCGTCATACATCTTGCCCGTCATCTTCGGCCACCAATGGTGGAGCCCGCCGATCATGGCGATCAGCGCCGACCCCATCATCACATAGTGGAAGTGCGCGACCACGAAATAGGTGTCGTGCAAATGCACATCGGTGTTCAGCGTGGCCAGATGGATGCCCGTCAGTCCACCGATGGTGAAGAGGAACAGGAACGCCAGCGCATACATCATCGGCGCGGTCAGCGAGATGGTCCCCTTGTACAGGGTCATCGTCCAGTTGAAGGTCTTGACCGCGGACGGAATCGCCACGCTGAAGGAGATCAGCGAGAAGATGGTGTTCATCAGGCCGCTCTGGCCCGAGGTGAACATGTGGTGACCCCACACGAGGAAGGAGAACATCGCGATGGCGATCGATGAGAAAGCGATGAATCGATAGCCGAAGATCTGTCGGTGCGCGTGTACGGCAATGAGTTCGCTGATGATGCCCATGGCGGGCACGATCATGATGTAGACCGCTGGGTGGCTGTAGAACCAGAAGAAGTGCTGATAGAGCACCGGATCACCACCCATCGACGGATTGAAGATGCCGATGTTCAGCAGGCGCTCCACGATGAGAAGGCACAGCGTGATCGCCAGCACTGGCGTCGCGAGCACTTGGATGATCGCCGTCGAATACAGTGCCCACAGGAAGAGCGGCATCCGGAACCAGGTCATGCCGGGCGGCCGCAGCTTGTGCACCGTGACGATGAAGTTCAGCCCAGTGAAGATCGACGAGAAGCCGAGGATGAACACACCCGTGAGGACGGGGATCACGCCGCCCGTTGTGGTGGTCGTGGAATACGGCGTGTAGAAGGTCCAGCCCGTGTCGAAGCCGCCCGCAGCGAGCGAGTAGAGCGTGAACCCTGCGCCCGCGAGCCACAGCCAGAACGAGAAGAGGTTGAGCCGCGGGAACGCCACATCCTTTGCGCCGAGCATGATCGGCAGGACGAAGTTGCCGAGTGCTGCGGGGATGCTGGGGATGATCACGAGGAACACCATGATCGCGCCGTGCAGCGTGAAGAACTGGTTGTAGGTGTCCGCGCTGACGATGGTGCGTCCGGGCGTCAGCAACTCCGTCCGGAGCAGCAGTGCGAAGGTGCCTCCCACGAAGAACGAGGCAAGCACGGCGCCCATGTACATGACGCCGATCCGCTTGTGATCGAGCGTCAGGATCCAGGACAGGAATCCGCGCGAGTGCGTCAGGTAGTTGTCGGGGACATCGACATGGTCGACTGCGTGCGGTCTAGGTGCTGTGACGGTGCTCATCGAAAACCTCGCATGATGGATCGAAACTGCGAACGACTACTCACTTCGTTGCCACTGGCACGGACTTGGTCCATGCGCCCTTGGCGTCAAACTCGTCGAGATGCTTCATCATCCCGATGACCGCGTCAACGCCGCGGTCGTTCAACTGCCCCTTGAAAGTCGGCATGACATTGCCGTATGGGGCCACCAGATGCTTGCCGGGGTTGTAAATGGAATCGCGGATGTAATCCTCAGGCGTGGCGTATTCCTTGCCTGGACCGATCAAGTCGCCGTAGGACTTGCCGTCGGTGAACGCCGTCGCGCTCGCTGGGTTGCTCACACGCTCCCAGATTCCCTTCCACGACGGACCCAGACCCGCCGTGCCGTCGAGCGAGTGACACTGCTGGCAGCGCGCGTAAATCTTCGGGCCTGCCTTGAAATACAGCTCCTCGTCGGGGATCTCGTCAAGCCATGCTGCCTGCTTGGTCAGCCAACCGTCGAACTCCGGCTGCTCAAGCACGAGCACCTTGCGGTTCATGTTGCTGTGACCCGTTCCGCAGTACTCCGTGCAGAAGAGGTGGTACCCCTTCGACTCATCGAGCCCGGTCGGCACATCGCTCTGGAACCAAAGCGTGCTGAAGCGCCCGGGCACCAAGTCCCGCTTCACGCGGAATGCAGGGATGTAGCAGGAGTGCAGCACATCGTTCGAGCGCATCACCAGACGCACGGGGCGTCCTGCCGGCACGACCAGATTGTCCGATTGCGCGCCGTTGGGATACTTGAATTGCCAGCCCCACTTGAACGCGGTCACATTCACGTCGAAGGAGTTCTTCGGCGGCGTCGTGAGGTCGACAAATCCGCGGAAGCCGAAGAAGAAGATGCACATGCAGATGAGCAGCGGAATGATCGTCCAGGACAGTTCAAGCCCTTGATGGTGCGTGAGCCCGTCGAGGCGAATGCGCGCCCCCTCCTTGGCGCGGTACTTCCAGACAAAGACCACCATCATGGCGATGACAAGGAAGAAGAAGAAGTAGCAGATGTAGTTGATCCAGTGGAACATCGAGTCCACGCCGGCAACATGGTTGCTTGCCCCAGCTGGAAGCCAGAAGTCCGCAGGAGTCGCCGCCGGGGCGGCGACTTGGGCAATCAGTGATGAGGCGATCGGCAGCATGGAAAATCCTAGGAGGGGCGGGGAGCAGAGTGTGTGGGCAAGGCGCTTTCGCTCTGCGACGCAAGTGCGTCCTGTGGAGCGAGTGCAGCGGCGCGCGAGCCGCGCAGGAAAAGGACGATCAATCCAAATGCGATCACGACCACCGTGACTGCGCCGCCGATCTGCATCAGGCGGAACGCAAAGACCACATAACCCTGCGATGATGGGTCGTACTGGTGGCACCAGAGAATGAACCGATCCAGCGGCGTTCCAATGCGTCCTTCGCCCGCCTCCACCACTGCCATCTTCATGGTGCTCGGATCGAACTTGACGCCATAGAGGTACCGAACGATTCGTCCATCGGCGGCGATCATCGCAAGCATCGCTGGGTGCGAATACTCGCCATCCGGCAGTCGCCGATACTGAAAACCAACTGCGCTGGCGATCGCCGCGGGACCGAGGGCACCCTGCTCGCTCTGGACGGCCGTCAGGAAATGCACACCGCGCTCACTGCCTGCTCGTTCGTACTCCGCCAGGTACCCCTTCTTCTTCGCGCCCGCGAGTTCCCATGACTCCTGTGGGTTCACCGAGATCGACACGAGGTCGAAGTCTTGCCCGATGGAGAGATCCACCTTCTGTAGCGATCGGATTGCCTCATTCAGCACGAGCGTGCAGAGCATCGGGCACTTGTAGTAGCCCATGTGCAGCATCAGCGGGCGCCCAGGCTTCAGCAGTTCGCCCAGCGTGGTGGTCGTGCCATCATCGAGCACCAACGCGGTCTCAAGTGGAACGCGGTCGCCGAGGTGTTCGATGATCGTGACACCTTCGAGTTCAGGCGCAACGCCCTCGGCGGATATCGGGGCCTGCCCAGGCGCGTGCGCAGGCATCGACATCTGCGCGGAGGCGACTGAACTCCACGCCACCACTGCAGCCGCAAACGCACCGAGTGCTCTGCACGCGGGTCGGCTTCGGCTGAGGATTGGCGTTCGGTGGTTCATCGCTGTTGGGTTGGCGCAGCCAAGCCTCGCTCCGTCACGATCTCTATGGCGCGCGAGATCGGGATGCGGATTCTCGACTGCGCCGATCCATCGGGCGCAGTCACGGTGTACTTCTGGTACTTCGCCAACTCGCCCTCCTGCTCGAGGCGCATCCCCTGTGACCAGGCATTCGCCGGCAGCACCACCTTCTCATCGACTTCCTTGTTTTCAAAGCGGAAGAAGAACACGCAGGTGGCGATCACGAGCACCGAAAGGATGATGATGCCAGCGAGCGACACCACCCAGGTCTGTCCTGCTTCGGGATCGTCCATCATCTGCGGTTGGGCTGTTTCTGTCTGTGCCATGTGTCGTCTGCTGCGTGTGCGAGTTTGGGGTCGTGCTGCGTCTGGTGAAGCGTGTGCGGTCAGATGTTCTCGAATCGGAGGCTCTCGTCGAAGCGCGGGTCGCGGCGGCACACGAGCGCGCCCTTCGACAGTCGCCGCGCCGTGAGACCGATGCTCAGTCCAAGCAGTGCGCCGAGCATGAGAAAGTTGAGCGGGTTTGACAGGCCAGTGGCGGTGCCCTCGTAGGCGGCAGCGAGCGCGTCATAGGTGGTGAAGGTCGCAACATCGGATGGAACGACAGGCATCACGAGCCAGTAGATGTCGAGCCATGCGAAGGCAAGCATCCAAATGCAGCCGAACGCCAGCGTGGCGTTCCAGCGCTTCGTCCAGCGGGAGATGAAGAACACGAATGGGATGATGAAGTGCCCGAACAAGAGCGCGACGCTGACCCACGACCAGTCCCCGATCTGTCGAGCGAGGAACCACACGGTCTCTTCAGGCAGGTTTCCGTACCAGATCAGCATGTACTGGCTGAAGGCGATGTACGCCCAGAACACGATGCCGAAGGCCCAGATCATCTTCCCAAGATCTTGGTAGTGCTCGGCGGTGATCACGCCTCGCAGGTAGCCCAGCGACTGGAGGCGCAGGCAGGTGAATGCCAGGAGTGAGAAGCCGCCCGCGCAGGTACCCGCGAAGAAGTACACGCCGAACATCGTGCTGAACCACGCTGGGGAAAGCGACATGATCCAGTCGAACGCCGCGAAGGTCGTTGTCAGCGCGTACACGATCAACGCTGGGCCCGCCAGCGTTCGCATCCTTCGTGAGAGCGCGCTGTCGCCCGATGCATCCTGCGCACGCGAAGTCGCCACGAACCAGTGCGCGATGCCTGCCCACAGCGCGAAGTACGCGACCGCTCGGATCAGGAAGAACTGCGTGTTGAGATAGGCGCTCTTCGCGGCGACGATCGAAGCTTCCGCGGGGTGTGCTGCCGCCAAGTGAGTGGGGTCCGCCCATGGCCAAATGAGCGCCAGTCCGTGCCCATGGCCCGGCCACTCGCGGTGCGAGAAATGGAGCCACAGCATCGGGAGCAGCAGGACGATCCACAGCCAGCGAAGATTCGCGGCATGGGCCTCCGCGACGCGTCGCACCGCGATCCCCCAACCTGCGCTCGTGATGTGCTGGATGAGCAGGAAGAAAAGGGCGCCGAGCGAGAGCGTGAGGACGAAGATGCCGTTCTGCAGCCAGACCATCGCCACCGTGTGCGCATCGACGCGTCGCGCGGCGAGGAGTCCAGCAGCGACCGCGCAGGCGAATGCGATCAGGAGCGCCACTTGCGAAACGCGCGCGAGGCGCGAATCGCCGAGCACGCTGCGGTCCGACAGGTCAGCAGTGGGAGCAAAGGTCGACGCCATGTTCAGAGACCTCCCCGCTTGTCCGCGGGCACATCATCGAGTGTGGCGTCCTGGCTGATCTGCAGTGCGCGGACATACGCCACGATCGCCCAGCGATCCTCCGTGGGAACCTGTGATCCGTAGCCCGCCATGTTGCGGACGCCGTGGGTGATCGAGTTGAAGATCTGCCCGATCGGCTGCACGGTGACGGTGGCGTCGTGCAGACTCTTCGCTGCCACCCACACCGTGCCGTTGACGGGACCTTCCGCGTTCGACACGAGTTCGAGCGCACGCTGGTTGACCGTGCCATTGCCCGCACCCGCGTAGCCGTGGCACGGCGTGCAGTAAATGTTGAAGCGTTCCTGCCCGCGCAGCAGCAGCTTTGCATCAAGCGTGAGTTGCGTCGGCAGCGTCGTCGCCCACTTTCCCTCAACAACGCCATCGTTGAAGTGCGCATCGAGGTACGCCTCGCCGCGCGCCACCGTGCCGGCCACCGCCGGGCGCTGCGACCGCTTGTCAGCGAAGAGATCGTTTTCCGTTTGGGGCAGGAACTTCGCCTGCAGATCCATGTCTTGGATGATGTTGATGGGACGATTGGGGTTGGGCTTTGAACGCGCGTTCGCGGCGATGACCGGCGGCAACAACAGCAGCAATCCCAAGATCAGCAGCGTGTAGACGATGATCCGCGGCATCAGCAGTCCTCCACCACCTCGACATGCGAGGCACCAAGCGACTTCATGAACGCCTCCGTCTTTGAACGGAGGAACTTCGGATCGCGCGCCTCGATCACGACGAAGAATCGATCGTCACTCGCGCGGCGGAATCGGTTGTTGGCGAGCAGCGGGTGCGAAAGGCGCGGCAGATTGTTCATCAGGAGCATCAGTCCCGCGGTCGACAGCGCGGACAGGAGGATCGTGAGTTCGAAGATCACGGGGATCCACGCGGGCACGGACATCAGCGGCTTGCCGGAGATGAGGAACGGATATCCCGTCACCCACACCAGTGCCCAGATGGAGAAGCTCGCTGCGTTCGTGAACGCTTGCAGGCAGAAGCCGACCATCGCGCCGGTGGCACCCGCGCCGAAAACCAGCAAGGGCAGGATCGTGCGGCGCACGCCCATCGCCTTGTCGAGACCGTGCACGGGGAATGGCACATGGCAGTCCCAGTATCGGTAGCCCGCGGCGTGAACGCGCTTTGCCGCGTCCATGATCTCCGCGGGGGTGCGGAACTCGGCCATCAATCCGAACGGGGCCGTTGTCGCCGTCGTGGACGGTGCGTCCACCTTTGGTGCGGTCAAGGCACTCATGGCTGTCCCTCCGATGATCGCGGGTCTCGCAAGGCTGGCATGGCGCCGCTCGGCACGCCATGCCCAGCATGACTGTCGTGCGGACCGCCGTGATGTGCGTGGGCTCCATGCCCGTGCGGGTCAGCTTCCGGCATGACAGCCTTCACTTCGGCGATGGCGATCATCGGCAAGTAGCGGCAGAACAGCAGGAACAACACGCCGAAGAGCCCAAACGCGCCGACCATCGTTCCAATGTCAACCCAAGTCGGGACGAACTGATCCCAACTCGTTGGCAGGAAGTCGTTGGCGAGGCTCGTGACGATGATCACGAACCGCTCGAACCACATGCCGACGTTCACGAAGATGCTGAGGATGAACATCAGCGGAATGCTCGTCCGCACCTTCTTGAACCAGAACAGTTGCGGTGTGATGACATTGCAGCTCACCATGATCCAATACGCCCACCAATACTGTCCGAAGGCGCGGTTGACGAAGGCGAACTTCTCGTACATCGCGCCCGAATACCAGGCGATGAAGAACTCCATCGAGTACGCGTAGCCCACCATGCAACCCGTGAGCAAGATGATCTTGTTCATGTTGTCGAGGTGCCGAAGGGTGATCAGATCCTTCAGCCCGAACAGTTCACGCGCGGGAACGGCAAGTGAAACCACCATCGCGAATCCAGAGAAGATCGCGCCAGCCACGAAGTACGGCGGGAAGATGGTGGTGTGCCAACCTGGGACTTGGCTGACCGCGAAGTCGAAGGACACGACGCTGTGCACGGAGAGCACGAGCGGAGTCGCGAGCGATGCGAGCAACAGGTACGCGACCTCGTAGCGGTGCCAGTGGCGCATCGAGCCGCGCCAGCCGATCGCCGCGAGTCCGTACGCGAACTGCTGGAACTTGCCCTTCGCGCGGTCGCGCAGCGTGGCAAGATCCGGCACCATGCCGATGTACCAGAACACAAGCGACACGGTGAAGTAGGTGCTCACCGCGAACACGTCCCACAGCAGCGGACTGCGGAACTGCGGCCACATCTCCATGGAATTCGGCAGCGGGAAAAGCCAGTACGCCAGCCAGACTCGGCCGACATGGATTCCCGGGAAGAGTCCGGCGCAGATGACTGCGAAGATGGTCATCGCCTCCGCGAACCGATTGATGCCCGTGCGCCACTTCTGACGGAAGAGGAAGAGGATCGCGGAGATGAGCGTGCCTGCGTGACCGATGCCGACCCAGAAGACGAAGTTCGTGATGTCGTATGCCCACATCACTGGGTTGTTCAGCCCCCACACACCCACGCCCGTGAAGATCAGGTAGTTCACGCAGATGCCGAGGAATCCGAGCATCCCGAGGCAGATCACGAACGCGACATACCACGCAAGCGGCGGCTTGCTCTCAGCGACACGGCACACCTGATGCGTCACCTCGCCGAAGCGGTGCATGTTCAGCACGAGGGGCGCGCGACCGCCGATCGGCTGCTCGGTATTGTCCGTGTCGACGAAGCCCTTGGTGGCGGATGAGTTGTGCATGGATGGCATCGATGGCATGGATGGCATGGATGAATTGCTCGCCATGGATCAGCCCTTGGTGGTTCCGTTGCCGTGGCCGTTCCCGTGACCTTCCGACCCGTGTGAGTCGTGGCCCGCGCCGTGTCCGCCGTACCCGCTGCCCGACTCGCGCGGCAGCGCTGGGTTGGTCACGCGCGCGAGGTACTGCAGGCGCGTCTTCGTGTTGAGTTCCTCAAGCATCTGATAGGAACGGCTGCTGCGGTGCAGCTTGCTCACCGCGCTATCGGGCACATTCAAGTCGCCGAAGGTGATCGCACCCGTCGGGCACGCTTGTTGACACGCGGTCTGGATCGTCCCGTCTGGGATGGAGAACTGCGCAGTGCCACTGGCGGTGCCGCCAGCGCGCGCCCATTCGTTCTTCGCCTTGATTCGTGCCGCCTGAATGCGCTGCGTGCAGAAGGTGCATTTCTCCATCACGCCGCGCATGCGCACGGTCACCTCTGGGTTGAACTGCATGCGAAGCCACACATCAGGGCCTTCCTCGATGTAGTACTCGGGCTTCACCTTTGCGATGCCCTCTTCGCGACTGAGTTCGCGGCGGTGATAGTCGAAGAAGTTGAAGCGCCGAACCTTGTATGGGCAGTTGTTGCTGCAGTAGCGCGTTCCGATGCAGCGGTTGTAGACCATCGAGTTCAGTCCATCCTGATCGTGCACGGTGGCGGCGACCGGGCAGACTTGCTCGCACGGTGCGTTCTCGCAGTGCATGCAGGCCACGGGCTGCAAGGCGAAACCATCGGGGCTCGCCGCGTTCGTTCCCTTGAAGTAGCGGTCGATGCGGATCCAGAACATCTCACGACCTCGCAAGACCATGTCCTTGCCGACGACGGGGATGTTGTTCTCCGATTGGCAGGCGGTGACGCACGCGCTGCAACCCGTGCACTTCGAGAGGTCAACGGCCATTGCCCAGCGGAACTGGGCACCCTCCAGATTGTTCTCCGACCACAGCGACAGCCGCGACGCGACATGCGTGCGGTGGCGTGCGAAGTCTGGATGCGTTCGGTACTCGTCGAGCGTCGCTTCGCGCACGAGCGTTGGCAAGCGATCCTGAATCCCTTGCAGCGGGACGGCTGTGTTCAGCGCATCCGCCGCGCCATGATCTTGCGTGTGCGCCACGGTGTAGGTCGCACCCGTTGCGGTGATCGAAGTGGCGGTTGTCCAGTCTGGTGCAGCGGCCGTACGAATTCGGTTCGCGTTGAATCCCGCATCCGACGCCACCAGACCAACGCCCTGACCGCTTCGACCGTAACCGAGACTGATGCCGACCGAACCGTCCGACCATCCTGGCACAGGCCACGCGACTGCTTCGAGCGTGCGCCCCTGCACAGTCACTGCCGCCATCTGGCCGCGCTTGAGTTTCAATTCATCAGCCGTCTTGGGACTCATCAAGAGCGCGTTGTCCCAAGTGATCTTGGTGACAGGGTCTGGCAGTTCTTGCATCCAGCTGATGCAGCCGAATCGACCATCCCAGACCTTCATGTCGTGGAGGAAAACGACCTCGATGCCCTTCGCCTGATCGCACTCGCGAGCACATGCCGTGAGGGCCTTCGCGATCTCTCCATCGCGCATCAACGGCGCAGGCACCGCAGGCAGCGCCGAACCTTCCACAAAACCGCGGTCGAGCGTCTTGCGCCACGACTCCGCGAACGCCAGTCCGCCCGAACCACCAGCCGCGAGCGACTCGTGCGTGTTCTTGACGAGCGTCTCGCCATCGGACGGACCCTCGCCCACGAACTCCGCGAGCAGTTCATCGACGCTGCGCCCGCCCTGACCTTGCCCGAGCATCGGCAGGATCAGCGGCTGCTGCACGGCGATCGTTCCATCGAAGCTTCGCGTGTCCGACCAGCACTCGAGGAAGTGCGCTTGCGGGATGTGCCAGGTCGTTGCGGCATGCCGAGCTGTTTCGTCGGCGTGCAGTCCGAGGTGAACGACCCGCGCAACCTTCTTCATCGCGCCGCCGAAGTCGCAGTCTGACGGCGCGGCAAACACGGGGTTCACCCCGAGGATCAACAGCGTGTCCACTTCGCCCGCTTCCATCGACTTGCAGAGCGCCTGCAGCGCGGGCATCGATGCGCTCTGCATCTCCGCCAGCAGCGTGATGGTCGACCCCTCGTTCCCGAGCGCGCGATTGATCGCCGCCACGAGCGCGTGTGTCGCTTCGCATGCGGTCACCCCCGCGGTGACGACCGAACGCCCGCGGTTCGCCTTCAAGTCGCCGATCAGTGCGTCGAACACCTTCTGCCCGCGCCCTTCGCGCAGCGCGCTCGCTGCAGCGCTTGAGTTTGCCGCGCTGATCGCCGCGCGAAGATCCGCAGAGCCATCACCCACACCGATCGCCTGCGCGATGATTGCCGCAGCAACATGCATCGACGACAGGCGAGTTGCGATGCGTTCGTCCGCGCACATGCCCGTCGGCGTCAGTCCCTGCTCGATCACATAGAGGCGCGACACCTCCTGCGCCTTTGGGTCCGCCGCATCGATCGAACGCCCGACAGCCCATCGCTTCGCCCACTGCGCTGCATCGGGACTGCCGTAGAGGAAGTCGTCGCCAAGCGACACGATCACCTTCGCCTTGTCGAACGCGGGCAGCATGCGCATCGGAGCGCCGAACGCCGCTTCCGTTCCCTTGATGGCATTGTCGCGGTTGAGCGACTCCCACTCCACGACCGTTGCCTTGGGGTAAGCCGTGCGGACGCGCGCCATTGTTGCGGCATGCGTCGGTCCGCTCGCTGCGCCGCACAGCACGGCGAGCCCCTGACCGCCCTTCTGCTTCAACTCGCGCGAGGTGTTCGCCATGAAGGTGACGAACGGTTCGTAGGACGACGCCAGGCCTTTCGACAGAACTTGGCGACTTCGCTCGGGGTCGTACAAAGAAAGCACTTGCGCCTGCGCCACAGCTGAGATGCCGGCGCCTCCCCACGGATGAGCTGGATTCGTATCGAGCTTGATCGGTCTCCCGTCGTAACTCTTCACCAACAAGGGCTGTCCGAAGCCAGCGAAATCCCACGCGCTGCAATAGGTCACCGCAACGCCAGGAATGCGATTCGCGGGCTGATTCGCGGCTGGAACGATCTTCGTCTCCGGCCAACGGCGACAGCCGGCGATGCCGAGTCCGGCGAGCGCGAACGATGCACCCATCACCTTCAGGAAGGTGCGGCGATCATCCGCGGGAATGTGTTCCGACGCGCCGTCGGGAAACTCGCGGTGCATCCAATCCCGGAACTCAGGCGATCCCGTGAGATCGTCGACGCTTCGCCAGTAGGTCTTCTTCATCGATGACATGTCGAGCAGTTCTCGCTGGGGTTGATGTGGTATTGCGTCGCGAGTGCCTCACGCTGCTCACGGGTCATTTCCGTGCGCTGGTCCCACGCGAGGTTGGTGATCTGCGAAACGGGTCGGAGTCGATCGATCGGATCGCGGTGGCACTCAAGGCACCATCCCATCGCGAGCGGCGAGTGCCGATAGACAACTTCCATCTGGTCCACGCGTCCGTGGCACTCGACACAGCTGACCCCGCGATTCACATGCGCCGAATGATTGAAATAGCTGTAGTCGGGAAGCTTGTGAACCTTGATCCATTCGATGGGCAAACCTGTTTCGTATGAACTGCGGACCTCCGCAAGCTTGGGGCTCTCACGGTGGATCTGCGTGTGGCAGTTCATGCAGGTCTGCGTGGGCGGCACCGCGGCGAACGATGTTCGCTCGACGGTCGTGTGGCAATATCGGCAGTCCAAACCAAGCTTGCCCACATGGAGCGCGTGGCTGTACGGCACGGGTTGGGTCGGCATGTAGCCGGCGTCGATTGTCTTTGGGCTGAACCCATAGGCAACGACGAGCACCGCGTACACAGGCATGATGGCTCCCGTCACGAGGATGAAGGGCAGGATGGCGTTGGTCCAACGGGGAAAGAGGAATCGGCTCATTGGAGAATCAAGCGGGTGGCGTGACGACGGGCGGGCTCTCGGGGTGATCTCTTTGTGATTTTTTTCACGATGTTTTGACGAGGATCAATGTTAGGACTCAGTGGGTGCGCCCGCAACGAATGGAAGCCAAGCGAAGCGGTCCCACCCAAACGAGTTCCGATAAGTCAACGGTATTTCAGAGATATTGAGCAGGAAAGGCGGATAATCCATCCGCAATGGATGGCGCACCCGATGAGGGCAACCCCCCTTTGGACAGCCTAAAACCGCGAAGCCTAAAGTTACTTTTTGCTGCATAACTCACATAAGTGCTTGCCACCATATCGAACGCCGAACTGTGTGGCTTCCCCACCCCCCCTCTTCGCGGTGCCTATTCTCCCCCGCGCAAATGGCAAGGCTGATGCTCACCGTGATGTTCATCGGATTCGCGCTTCACTGCGTTGGTTGCGGCGAGACATCCATGAAGGTGGGGGTGCACACGCGTTCTGCGATCTACGGCAACTCAATACTCGAGCGCGACGGCGGTCCGCGCGCCATCCTTACCGCGAAGCCTCCCCGCGTCGGGACGCTGCAAGGCGTCTCCCCAGGAGCACCCCTGCGAGGACTTGGGACCTTTGCATCCGACGCCGTTCGAATCGGACTTCACCGAACATGTCCGGGCGCAACGGTGCTGACGGGGCCCACCACTGCAGCACTCGCTGCGCGTGTGGGCAAGTCGCGCGAACTTCATCAGTTGCTCGACAACGCCAACAGCACGGGCATCCTGGCCGCTGAGGATTTGGCGGCGCTCGGAAAGGCAACGGGGCTGGACTATTTCTTCCTCGGCACGATCGGCTGGATCAACATCAGCAACTCGACGCGATTCAACTTTTTGGGGCTCACGATCGTGCGCTCCGACTGGACCAACATGAACATGGTGCTGCAGCTCTACCACGCTCCGAGTGGCGAGATCGTCTGGCAATCCGTCGGCGATTGCACGGGGTACACGGAGTCAGCGGCAGCCGTTCCGATCTCGGTGCATGTCGTCACGAGCGATCTTGGCGAAGCGATGTTGAACGACCTGCTCTTGGGTCGGTCGCGTTCAACCATGTTCGGCACGGGCAACGAACCATTGCACACCGTGCCGGATCCACCAGCGGTGAACGTGCAGAGCGGCGATGCGAAGGGCGGTGCGCAGGGAAGTTCGTCAGCGGGCAACCCGACGAATGACCCCGATGCCTATGCGCCATCGAACAAGCCCGAGATTGAGCCCGAAGCGCCCGCGCCTAAGAGCCCATGAGCCCATGAGCCCATGAGTGCATGAGTGCATGAGTGCATGCGCGCATGAGCGCAGCGCACGCACGATTTCAACGGGCGGTCAGTTGATCGGCAGCCCAGGCCGCGCGCTGACCTCGCCGAAGGGGATCGCTTTCTCGCCGAGTGCCTCGAGCAACAGCTTCAGCATGCGAGTGTCACTGAAGGCGCTGCGTTCGCTGTTCAGCGGGGCAAAGCGAACAGCCACCATGCGCGCGGATGGCACGATGTAGAGCCGCTGCTTGCCCATTCCCGCTGCCATCCACACCGTTGGAATCTCCCCTGCCGCGCCACGCGGACCCAGCCACCATGTGAGACCGTAACGATCGTTGCACTTCGAGTGTTCAAAGCACTGGTTCAGCAGTTCCGTCCGCAGCACTTGCACATCGCTTCCATCGGCCGCGCGCACGCGACCGCCTTGCCTCACGAACTCGCCGAACTTCGCCCATTCCTCCGCGCTGAGCGATGCGCCTCCCGCGACCTGTGCATTCCCCTGCCGATCGCGGCCAATGCGGGCCACGCGAATCTGGAGTGGATCGAACAGGTTCTTCGAATACCACTCCCATGCGGTGTCGGGCTTGATGCCGCGCGCACGAAGCGTGCGCTCCAAGAACTCCGTGAAGGCAAAGAAGTGGTTGGATCCGTAGTCGAAACGAGCCCCTGGGTCATGAATCGCCGGAGCCTGCAATGCCTGCGCGTGGAAGTCGTCGCGCTTCTCAGCCAGCGCCTGCAAGCGCTGCGCTTCGCTGCCCGCAGCGATCATTCGAGTTCTCTTTCGATCCGCTGCCGTGTCCGGCTCGATCCCGCTCGACAGCGTGAGCAGTTGGCGAACGGTGATCTCGCGCTTGCGTGGATCGGACTTCCACTCCGTGATCGTTTCGCTCACGATGTCATCGAGCGAGAACAGTCCCTGCTGTACGGCGAGCATCGCCGCAACGCCGGTGAAACTCTTGGTCCCGCTCGCGAGCGCGTGCGGTCGCGAACGGCTCCAGCCAGGAAGCCCATCCTCGAAGACAACCTTCCCGTCCTGCATGACGAAGAGGAACTCGCCGTCCAACGCGCGTGAGTAATCCGCCGCCGCTCGCCAGGCGACGCTGCGGTCTGGTGCCTGTGGCTCCAGAGACGGCGCGGTCGCTTGCGGTTGCGGTGGCGCGTCGGCGCTCGGAGCACTTGCGGGGAGAGCCGGCGGCGAGGGGGCCTTTGACCCGCGCGCGGCGTCACCAGAACATGCGGCAGCGCCGTAGACCGCGGCAAGGGCGACAAGGACGGTACAGGTTGCGCGCTTGATCATTGCGTGTCATTGTCGGCTTGCCCTGCCCATGGGACAACGCGGCTCGGGGTTCTCCTTCACGCTTCGGTTGTCGATCCCGGGCCGCATACCCCGCCGCATACACTCATTCCCGCGCCTTGCAACGCAGGCGCCGAGCGTCCCGAATCCAAGAAACACTATGGAGACTCCACCTTGCCACACTTCCGCAAACTGTTGATTGGCGCCCTCACCCTTCCGAGCCTGATCGCGTGCGCGAGCATGGCGCGAACCGACGATGTGGCGAAGCGTCCGTCCGAGCCGCAAGGCACCGCGGCATCGGCCGCGCAGCCTGCGACGCCCGCAGCGCCAGCCGCACCTGCGGTGGACCCCACGGAGGCGGAGGTCAAGCGGCTCCGTCAACAGGGCGAACTGCGCGAGCAGGAGTTGAACGCCCAACTGGCGAGCTTGCGTGCGGAGAAAGCGAAGCTGGAGGCCGAACTCGCGCTGAACGCAGCGAAGCAGGGCGTGCAGGCGGAACCCGACAAGACCAAGCTCGATGCGATGCAGCGCGCGGCGGCACTGCGCGAAGCAACGCTCCGAAGCGAACTCGCGAACAACGCTGCAGAACTGGAGCGGATGAAGCAGGCGCAGGCGCTGGCGCAAGCGAAGGTCGAAAGCGAACTCGCGGCAAACAAGGCTGAACTGGACCGCATCCGCTCGACGCAGGATCTGCTCGACATGAAGCACCGAGCAAAGTTGGCCGAGACGAAGCGCGAGCAGGAGGTTCTCGCTGCTGACAACGCGCTCGCGGCGGAGAAGCGCAAGGCGGACCAGTCCAAGATGGCGGATGAACAGCTGCGTGCGGAGATCCAGGCACGAACCTCCGCTGCACTGCTCCAGGAACGCGATGGGATCGACAAGCTGCGCGACCTCGTCACATCGCCGATCACCTACACCGATGCGCCATTCCAGAACGGGGTGCTGACAGTGAGCGACCGGAAGATCGCACTCGATGGACCGATCATCACGGGGACCGCGGACTATGTCTGCGACCGCATCGACTACTTCAACAATCAGGATCGCAAGGCGCCGATCTTCATCGTCATCAACAATTCGCCCGGCGGCAGCGTGATGCAGGGCTACCGCATCCTCAAGGCCATCGAGACGAGTGATGCCCCCGTGCATGTCGTGGTCAAGAGTTTCGCTGCCAGCATGGCTGCGACCATTGCAACACTCTCGCCACACAGTTACGCCTATCCCAATGCGATCATCCTGCATCACCAGATGTCGGGCGGCGCATCGGGCAACATGACCGACATCGAGCAGGAAGTGAAGACGATGAAGGAGTGGGAACGCCGTCTGGCAGAGCCGATCGCCCGCAAGATGGGCATCACCCTCGACGAGTTCAAGTCCCGCATGTACTCCGCGAAGAAGAGTGGCGACTGGGATGAGTTCGCAGACAAGGCCGTTCAACTGAAGTGGGTCGATCACCTCGTGAACGAAGTCCGCGAGGAAGGCATCCGCAAGAAGCCTTCGGGTGGGCGCCCCGAGCAAATGTGGTTCTTCATGATGGACCGCGACGAGCAGGGAAAGCCGTTCATGCGCCTCCCGCCTCTTGAGCCGTACGACTGCTACTTCATGGTCAATCCGCGCGGCTTCTACCGCGTGGACGGGCGCTGAAGTCCCCGAACAGGAGAGACACATGAGCACGATCAACGCACCGGCCACCGAGGTGAAGGCAACGGGCGGCACCTGCCCATTCCGCAGCGCGTTCTCGCGCGATCCTGCCAAGGCAGCGACCAACCGAGATTGGTGGCCGCAGCAGTTGGACCTCGCAGCGCTTGCCCGCAACTCGGCGAAATCCGACCCGATGGGCACTGGCTTCGATTATGCGAGCGAGTTCCTGCAACTCGACCTCGCGGCGGTGTGTGCTGACCTGCGCGCGCTCATGACGAAGTCCCAGCCGTGGTGGCCCGCGGATTACGGTCACTACGGTCCATTCATGATCCGCATGGCGTGGCATGCTGCAGGCACCTACCGCGTCAGCGATGGGCGCGGCGGTGCAGGGTCCGGCATGCAGCGCTTCGCACCAACCAACAGTTGGCCGGACAATGTCAACCTCGACAAGGCTCGGCGGCTTCTCTGGCCGATCAAGCGCAAGTACGGGGCGCGCCTCTCGTGGGCGGATCTGATGATCCTCGCTGGCAATGCCGCGCTCGAATCGATGGGCTTCAAGACCTTCGGTTTCGGCGGTGGGAGAAGCGATGTGTGGGAAGCGGACACGACCTACTGGGGCAGCGAGCGCGCCTGGCTCGCGGACGAGCGCTACACGGGTCAGCGTGAGTTGGAGAATCCACTTGCCGCGGTGCAGATGGGACTGATCTATGTGAACCCCGAAGGACCGAACGGCAAACCCGATCCGCTCCTCGCCGCGCATGACATCCGCGAGACATTCGCGCGAATGGCGATGAACGATGAGGAAACCGTCGCGCTGATCGCCGGCGGTCACACCTTCGGCAAGACGCATGGCGCTGCGCCTGCGGATGCGCATGTCGGACCAAGTCCAGAGTCGGCGCCGCTGCACGAACAGGGGCTTGGGTGGCGAAGCAACTTTGGAACGGGACACGGCAGCGACACGATTTCGAGCGGGCTCGAGGGAGCGTGGACGCCGAACCCGACCGCGTGGGACAACGGGTACTTCGACACGCTGCTCGGTCACGAGTGGGAGATCACCAAGAGCCCCGCGGGTGCTTGGCAATGGGTGCCCAAGGGAACGCTGTCGGGGCAGTCCAGTGTCACTGCGCCCGATGCGGGCGATGCATCGAAGCGGCAGACGGTCATCATGCTGACGACGGATCTCTCGCTGCGGATGGACCCCGCGTATGCACCGATCTCGAGGCGCTTTCACAAGGACCCAAAGGCGTTTGCGGATGCGTTCGCGCGCGCGTGGTTCAAGCTCACGCACCGCGACATGGGACCGCGGTCGCGTTACCTCGGCGCGCTCGTCCCAACGGAAGAGCTGATCTGGCAGGATCCTGTTCCGAAGGCAGCGCATCCTCCCATCAGCGAGCAGGAGATCGCGTCACTGAAGGCCCAGTTGCTCGCATCGGGATTGAGCGTGTCGCAACTCGTCGTCACCGCATGGGCGTCGGCGAGTTCGTTCCGCGGGACCGACAAGCGCGGAGGCGCGAATGGTGCGCGCATTCGCCTTGCTCCGCAGCGCGGCTGGGCTGTCAACAATCCGCCGGCGCTCGAGATTGTCCTGCGCACGCTCGAAGGCGTGCAGGCAGCGTTCCAGTCGGAAGGACGCCGACACATCTCCCTTGCCGACCTCATCGTGCTCGGCGGATGCGCGGCGATCGAGAAGGCGGCGCTCGATGCTGGCATCAACATCACCGTGCCATTCACGCCGGGGCGCACGGATGCCACGCCCGCGCAGACCGATGCAGATTCGTTCCGCGTGCTTGAGCCCGCAGCGGACGGATTCCGCAATTTCCTCACCGATGGACTGCCTCGCCGTGCAGAGCACCTGCTCGTGGAGAAAGCGGATCTGCTGACGCTGACCGCTCCAGAACTGACCGTGCTGCTCGGCGGCTTGCGCGTGCTTGGAGCGAACTGGGATGGCTCGCCCCTCGGCGTCCTCACGACGACTCCCGGGCGGCTGACGAACGACTTCTTCGTGAACCTGCTGGACATGGACACCGTCTGGTCCCCAGCCTCGAAAGACGAGGAGACTTTCAACGGGCGCTGCCGTCGAACGGGTCAGTCCAAGTGGACCGCAAGCCGCGTGGACCTTGCAATGGGGTCGAACTCGCAGCTTCGCGCCCTGGCGGAGGTCTACGCAAGTGACGATGCGAAGCAGAAGTTCGTCTGCGACTTTGCATCCGCTTGGAACAAGGTGATGATGCTCGATCGATTCGACATGCGCCGACCGTGACGACACGGCTGGACCCGCATGATCGATACGCACTGCCACCTCACTTTCCCTGAGTTTTCAGGGCAAGTGGAGTCCGTGCTGACGGCGGCTCGTGCGGTCGGCGTGCGCGGCGTCGTGACCGTGGCGACAACAACGGCGAACGCGCTGGAGTGCGTTGCACTTGCCGATGCGCAGGTCGGCGTCTTTGCATCGGCTGGTGTGCATCCGCTGTACGCAGACTCGCCTCGAGACTGGCACGAGATGCACCGCGCAGCGCTTCACCCCAAGTGCGTTGCATGGGGCGAACTGGGGCTCGACCGCCACTACGACAAGCCTCCACTGGAGATGCAGCGCAACGTTCTCGACGAGCAGTTGGCGAACATCATTCGCTGGACTGGCGAGGGTCTCGCGAAGCCAGTGATCGTGCACTGCCGCGAAGCGTTCGCAGACCTGATTCCCATCCTTGCGTCAAGCGGCCTGCCGCGCGAGCGCTTCGTGTTCCACTGCTTCACGGGAACGCGCGAGGACGCACGCGCCGTGCTCGACTTCGGCGCGTCGATCTCGTTCACTGGTGTCGTGACCTATCCGAGCGCGCGTGAACTGCACGAGGCAGCGCGGCTCGTGCCCATTGACCGCATGATGGTGGAAACGGACGCACCGTTCCTCGCACCGCAACCCGTGCGCGGGCAATGGCCGAACGAGCCTCGCCATGTGGTGCATGTCGCGCAGGCGCTCGCTGCGATCCACGGCATCGATCCGCAAGAGCTGGAGCGCACACTCGACTCGAACGCCGAGCGCTTCTTTGGCGTCCGCTGGGAGAGATGAACGCTTTCTTCATGGACTAGGATCGTGCGCCATGCTTGGTGGCGGCGACGCATCACGACCTGAGGCGACCATGAGCTTCGGCGACCATTTGGAGGAATTGCGCCGCCGCGTGTTCCTGGCGCTCGTGGTGCCGGTACCCATCATGGTGCTGCTGTTCATCTTCGGGGAGGATGTTCGTCGGTTCCTCTGTGAGCCGCTGCTGTGGGCGATGCGCAGCAACGGGATTCCTGCGCAGTTGTCCGTTCTGAGTCCCACGGAAACGATGATGGCCGACTTGAAGTTGTCGCTCATCTTGGCAGTGGTGGTGGCTGTGCCCTGGGTGCTCTGGCAACTGTGGCAGTTCGTTGCACCCGGTCTTCACAGGAACGAGCAGCGATATGTCCGCTTGCTCCTGCCTGGAAGCGGGGTGCTCGCATTGACGGGCGTTGCGCTCCTGTACTGGGTCATGCTGCCACTGATGCTGAATGTGCTCGTGGGCTTCAGCATCCCACCGCAGCAGTTCCTGCCAGCCGACGCTGGCACGGGTGCCGCCGAGAGCACCGCGCCGACGAGTACGGCACCGATCACATTCATCGAGGGCAACCCCGCTGCGCCCAGCACTGGTCAATTGTGGGTCAACACCGCGACCAATCAACTCTGCATCGCAGTGCCAATCGTCGGTGATGCGACGCAAGTGCGGATCGCTTCGATCGCCCTCGAGAACCCTGGCGAGCTGGTGCCATCATTCCGACTGAGCGAGTATCTCGACTTCGTGCTGCTCTTTTCGGCTGGCTTCGCGCTGGCGTTCCAGTTGCCCATCGTGATGCTCCTGCTCAGTTGGATCGGCGTGGTCCACCCTGACCTGCTGCGCAACAATCGGCGTTACGCGTTCTTTGGCGTTGTCGTTGTCGCGGCGCTCATTGCACCTGGCGATCTGCTGTCCCTCGGGATCGTTGCAGTGCCGCTGTACCTGCTCTACGAGTTCTCGATTTGGCTGATCGTGATGGCTCCCCCGTCGAAGGTGTCAGGCGGTCGCGTGCTCGCGCAATTCGGTGAACGGCTGCGCGTCGGACGGACGCGCGAAGGTGATGTCGGCGACGAGTGATGGGAAGTTGCGAGATGAGAGGCAACACATCGACTTCTGCTCCGTGGCGAAGCCGAACCATGCGTCGGCTCCGCAGCCTGCCGCGCGGTGCCACGCGCGAGGACATCGACATGATGCGGCGCGCGATCGCATTGGCGGAGCAGGCTGCTGCACGCGGCGAGGTGCCCGTGGGCGCCATCATCTACCGCGCAGGCGTGGTCCTCGGTGAAGCGTCGAACGACCGCGAGGCCACGGGCGATCCAACAGGGCACGCGGAAGTCGCAGCGCTGCGCGCAGCATCGGTCGCCGTGGGAGGCTGGCGGCTCTCGGGCTGTTCCATTGCCGTGACCCTCGAGCCGTGCCCGATGTGTGCAGGCGCGCTCGTGAACGCGCGCATCGAGCGCCTCGTCTACGGCGCACGCGACCCCAAGGCGGGTGCCGTCGACACGCTCTACGACCTCTGCCGCGACCCGCGCCTCAACCACCGCATGGAGGTGATCGGCGGGGTGGACCGCATCCGCTGCGGTCGGCTGCTCACCCGCTTCTTCCGCGCACGCCGCCAGGAGCGGCGCACCCGACCATCATGAACGCAGCACCGAGCCCACCCAAGGTGCTCTGCCTCGATCTCGGCGGCGTTGTTGTGCGCATCTGTCGATCGTGGGAAGAGGGCTGTGCGGCTGCTGGCGTGCCGTATCGAGCGAAGGCCGCAGAAACCGATCGCGAATTCCTGATCGAACGCGCGAGGCTCGTCGAGGTCTATCAGCGCGGCGCGCTTGCGCATTCGGACTTCGTTGCTGCGGTTTCGGCGGCATTCGGTGGTGCGCATTCGCCCGATGAAATCGACCGCATCCACGGTGCGTGGATCATCGGCGACTACCCCGGCATGCGGGAACTCCTCCTCGAGGTGCAGGCGCGCGGCATCCGTGTTGCGTGCCTGAGCAACACGAATCATGTGCACTGGCAGCAGATGCACGCGACGAGCGATGCGTTCAACGCGATCGAGATTCGGCACGCGTCCCACCTCTTCGGCGTGAACAAGCCGCACGCCGACATCTACCGCGCGTTCGAGTCAGCCACGGGGTTTCAGGCCGCAGACATCCTCTTTGCTGACGATCTGGCTGAGAACATCGAGGCTGCACGCGCCCTCGGGTGGAACGCACTGCATATCGATCATGCGGGGAGCCCCGCCGAACAGATTGCTGCCGCGCTCATCGCGTGCGGCATCCCAATCCAGATGCCGGCCGTTTCCTCGGCAGCAGGTACGAACGGCGGCGTGTCTGTCTCGCCGCTCGTGCCGCGGACGCTGATCAATGCCCTCGGCCCGAATGGCCGCATCAAGGTTCGACCCGAGGACTTTCTTGTCGACGAACTTCCGCTGTACGAACCGAGTGGTGACGGTGAACACCTGTTCGTCGCCGTCCAGAAGCGCGACATGGCCCATGACGAACTCATCAGGATCGTGGCGCGGCACTTCGGCGTTGCGCCGCGTGATGTCGGCTTTGCAGGACGGAAGGACAAGCGTGCGATCACACGCCAAGTCCTTTCGGTCAATCTCCCGAGCGCCGAGCCTGCCACGCCCCTGACGCATGAGCGGGTGGAGGTGCTTTGGACCGTTCGCCATCGAAACAAGGTTCGACTCGGACATCTTGCCGGGAATCGGTTCGTGATCCGGGTGCGCGATGTGGATCCGCTTCAAGTCACGGTGGTCCACAAGCGCCTTCAGACCTTGGTGCGCAGCGGCATGCCCAATGCAATCGGCCGCCAACGATTCGGGGTTCGTCAAGACGGCCACTTGCTCGGTGCCTGGTGCGTGCTCGAGCAGTGGGACACGCTGGTCGATCATCTCATCGCGCTCGGCGACGGAAGCGTCCCGTTCCCGCTGCACCAGCGTGCCGCGCGCGAAGCATGCGCGCAAGGCCGCTTCGGCGATGCCGTATCACTGTGGGGCGAGGGTGACATCGCCGAGCGACGCGTAACGACTGCGATCGCGCGTGGTGCGAAGGTCGCGCGCGCGGTCAAGGATCTGGGCGGCGAACACCTTCGCTTCTGGACGAGCGCATGGCAGTCCGCCGTGTTCAATCAGGTCCTTGGCGCGAGACTCGCTGATGGGAGCTGGAATGTGCCGTGCGAAGGCGATGTCATGCAGGTCGGCGATACTTCCCGCTGTTTCGTGATCGGCGCCGACGACAGCCTCGAGGATGTTCGACGCCGCTGCAGTGCATTCGAGACGACGCCGACGGGACCACTTCCAGGAACATCCGTCCGCACGCCAACGGGCGTGACCCGCGACCTTGAGTGCTCCGCAATGCAGTCGCTCGGCGTGTCGGCGGATCAACTGGCTGGCGCCGCACATGCCCCCGCGGGCGATCGGCGTGCTCTGCGCGCGGCGGTCCGCGCGGCGAGCGTGGAGTCAGGCGTCGACGAGCACGGCGGTTTCATCCTGCTTCGCTTTGAATTGCCGCCGGGTTCCTATGCGACCACGCTGCTCGATGAACTGCTCGGCTCCGTTGGAGAGCCCGTCCTCGACGCACACTGACCCTTGACGCTGCAGACAGGCAGTCCCCTACGGCTTCTGCTTCTCGTCTGGGTCGGCGTCGTCCTCGTCCTTGCCTTCGTCTTCGTCGTCGGAAGCAGCGTCATCCTCCCACCAGTTGCCCTGTGGTTCTTCCTCGTCATCGGAGGCGGACTCCGAGTCCTCATCGTTGCCTGACTCGGAGTCTTCATCGAGCTCGAAGGGCAGCGATGGATGCGCGGCCTGCACGGACGCCGCAGCGAGCACATGCTCCGCCACAAAGATGGGTGCATCGATTGCGATGCCGACCGCAATCGCGTCGGACGGCCTTGAATCAAGGATGATCTCGTCGCCTCCGCGGCGCAACACGACATTCGCGAAAAAGGTGTTTTCGCGCAGGTCGCAGATTTCCACGCGGGCAACCGAAGCCCCAAGCACTCGAATCACATTCGCCAGGAGATCGTGCGTCTGTGGGCGCTCCGCCTCCGTGCCGCTGCGACGCCGCTCGATCGCGCACGCTTCGACCATGCCTATGACGATCGGGAACGAGCGCTTGCCGCCGACCTCGGTGAGTTCGATGATCTGCAAGTCAGACATCTCGCGGATGTAGATCCGCGTCAGTTCGACTGGAACGAGCGTGGCATTGCTCCTCATGACGCAGACAATGCTAGGAGCCAGACCATGCCGACAAGAGTGAGGTCAGGTCAGTCCCGTCGACATCGCAGTCCGCGTCAATGTCGGCGATGCAGTTGCAGCCGCTGCAGGTCCCCCACTGCGACAGGATAATCGTGAGATCCGTTCCGCCGACCACTGCGTCGCCGTCGAGGTCAGCCGGCCCAGGGTTCAACGCGGCCGCGGCAGCGACACTCGCGGCTGCGTTCACGACGCCCGCGCCAGTCAAGTCGTCAAACCCGGCCGAGCCGATGTCGCGCGCATGTTGCATGAGGACGGTGCGAATCAGGGTGCGGTTCATGCGGGGAAAGACCGCGCGCATCAGTGCGACGGTGCCCGTGACATGAGGACAGGACATGCTGGTTCCCGTGCGGTTGCCGTAGCCGTTGTTGATCGCAAGCGAGTAGACCGATTCTCCCGGCGCCGACACATCGACTTCGGGACCGAAGTTCGAAAGGCTGTAGCGCTGGTCAAAGCGGTTCGACCCTGCCACGGCGATCGTTTCCGAGAAGCGTGCCGGGAACGAGACCGCTGCATTGCTGTTCCCCGTTGCAGCGAACATCGGGACATCCAAAGCCGCTGCGTACTGCACCGCGGTCAGCAGATACTGCGATCCAACCGTGTACTGCAAGCTCATGTTCACGAGATCCGCACCTTGGTCGACCGCCCAGACAAGTCCGTCCGCGACATACGACTCGAGGCCTGAACATGGGTTGACGATCACAACCGGCAGGATCTTGGCGTTCCAACAGAGCCCTGCAATGCCTAGTTGATTGTTGCCTGTCGCTGCAATGATCCCGCTGACATGAGTGCCGTGTCCACCGCACACCTCGCTCGTGTCACTGCTGTTGAGCGGCACATTGCGCCCAGGCAGGATTCGACCAGACAACTCCGCATGCGGGAAGACGCCACTGTCGAGCACGGCGATGACGATGTTGGGGTTGCCCGACACGATGTCCCACGCTTGGGTCGCACGAACATCGGCGCCGACAGTGCCGCCGCTCTGCCCGGTGTTCTGCAGCGCGTACTGAAGACTGAACGACGAATCATTCGGAACACCCGCGAGACCGCCGACACCGTCAACCTCAGACACCTCGAAGCCGTTCCATGCTGCCTTCAGCAGGTCGGCAACGGCGAGAGCGTTTGATCCCTCTGGAATGTCAATGCGCCACCAACGATCGAGTCCGACCGCGGCTGCAGTGTCCGCATGCGCGGGAGCGAAGGGAAGCGGTCGCACGATGTTGCTGACGCCGACACCGCGCATGACGCGCGCAAGGGCATCGAGTTCGTTGGCCGCCTGTCCAGCCGCAGCATCCACCCGCTTCGGGAGTTCGTTCGGTTGCGCGGCTGGTGCGAAGGTCCAGTCGCCCGCTCCATCCAGACGCGCCTCAAAGCCAGCTTGGACGCGCACCATGACATGGGTCGTGGCGAAGGGCGCATCAGCGTTCACCTTGGGTGCGCCCGCGGCCTGCAGCGGTACAGCCGCCGCACCAATGCATGCGACAGCGCACAACGCCTCAAACCACGCCCGACTGCCGCACCCCATCAGTGGAGCGCAGTCGACGCAGGTTTCAGAGGTTGCGCGTGTGTCAGGGCTTTCGACCGGCATGACGCTCCATGGAAACTGGACGACCGAGAACGGCGAGAACGGCGAGAACGACGAAGGCTAGGCAGGTTGGCGATCCACCCGCCGACAAGTACATTCGTCGACTGCCAATTATTCGATCAGGAACCACCAATGCCAAACCATTTTTACACTTTCACCTCAGAATCCGTGTCCATGGGGCACCCCGACAAGGTTGCCGACCAGATTTCTGATGCCGTTCTGGATGCGATGCTCACCGTGGACCCTCAGTCGCGGGTCGCGTGCGAGACGCTGGTCACGACTGGGTTGGCGGTGGTCGCGGGTGAGGTCACCTGCGGCGGCAAAGTCGATGTTTCAAAGATCGCGCGCGACACCATCGTGCGGATTGGATACGACGAAGCAGAAAAGGGTTTCGATGGTCGATCCTGCGGCGTGCTCGTGACCATCGGGCGGCAGTCGACTGACATCGATCGCGGCGTCAGCACGAAGACTGCGTCCAAGAAGAAGAAGGCGCAGGGCGCAGGTGATCAGGGAATGATGTTCGGCTACGCGTGCCGAGAGACGCGCCAACTGATGCCGCTGCCGATCATGCTTTCGCATCGGCTCGTGGCGCGTCAAGCGGAGGTCCGCGAGAAGGAGATCATCAAGGGACTTCGCCCCGATGCCAAGAGCCAAGTGGCCGTTGAGTACGACGGTCGCAGTGCGCGCAAGATTGAAAATGTGGTGCTGTCAACGCAGCACCATCCGATGTGGAACGATTGCCAAGATCGCCTGAAGGCTGAGGTCATTCGGCAGATCATCAAGCCTGTCCTTGGCGACTGGTGGCATGACGGGATTGCGGTGCATGTGAATCCCACTGGTCGATTTGAAATCGGCGGACCCCACGGCGACTGCGGACTGACTGGCCGCAAGATCATCGTGGACACCTATGGCGGCCGTGGACGACATGGAGGCGGCGCGTTCAGCGGCAAGGATCCATCGAAGGTCGATCGCTCCGCGGCGTACATGGCGCGATATGTCGCCAAGAACATCGTCGGTGCGGATCTCGCCGAGGTGTGCGAAGTCCAAGTGGCCTACGCCATCGGCGTTGCAGAGCCCACTTCGGTGCTCATTGACACGCAGGGGACAGGAAAGATCCCTGATGAAAAGCTGGCTCGAATCGTGCGCGAACACTTCGACCTCACACCTGCGGGGATCATCAAGACCCTCGACCTGAAGCGCCCGATCTACGCGCACACGGCATATCACGGGCACTTCGGTCGTGAGCCCGGTTCGTCCGGCAAGGGCAGCTTCTCGTGGGAGCGGACGGATGTTGCGTCTGCCCTGCGCAAGTCTGCCGTCCGTGTGCGCGCCAAGTGACCGCCGTTCGCCAACGGATGCCGCGCGCGGCGGCCCTCGATCATCTGCTGCCGCAGGTGACCGCTTTCCCCAACCTGCAGTTTGATCAACGACGCTCCACTGCGGTAGCCAATCCTGCCATCGAAGCAGCGCGCATCGAGAGCGATGCTGCCGAGGAAGCTGCCGAGGAAAGTGCAGTTGGGATCACGGGTCTCGCCGCGGCAATCGAGCGCGCCACAATCCGCCATTGGCTGACGGCGGAGTCGATCGCTCGCCCCCTCTGCACGCGCCCATGGCTCGAAGTGCAGCCACCCGCGCGCGCGGCACTGCTCGCAGGCATCACGCAACTGCTGTACATGTCACGCGAGCCGACGCACGCAGTTGTCGATGACACCGTGGGCTGGACGCGCAGCAGGCTGCAGCATGGTGCCGCGGGCATGGTGAACGCCGTCCTGCGACGGGTCGCGGGACTGCGCCGCGAGACAGTGGCGCGCGATGCCTGTCCAGAGTGGTCGGAGCGCCGAGATGTCCTTCCGCTGCCCGATGGGCAGCTGCTGATCCTCAACGAAGCGATCCTTCCTGCGGACGCTGTGGCGCGCGTGGCGGTCCAGACAAGCCACCCACATGCACTCGTCGCGCGTTGGCATGCGACGCGCGGCGCGCCCGTCGCGCGGCAACTGGCCCTGCACGGCATGATGCAGATGCCGCTTGTCCTCCATGATGGTTGCGAGGAGCGAGAGGTCGGTGGCGTGTCTGCGCTGGCAAATCTCTCCCCACACTCCTGCAGCGGATTCTTCGTTCACCCTCGGGGCGGCCCCGAACTTGCGCACTTGCTCGGCACGAATCCGACGATGATCCTCCAGGACCCCGCGAGCGCGCATGCAGTTCAATCCACACGCAGCCTTCAACCGCAGCGGATCCTCGATGCGTGTGCCGGACGCGGAACGAAATCCGTTCAACTGGCCTTGCTTCACCCGCGCGCGGAAGTGTGGGCCACCGACCCCGATGCGGCTCGACTTCGCGCGCTTCGCGACCGCGCGAAGGGTTTACCGAACCTTCGCGTGTGTGAACTGTCCGAGCTCGGACCATACCCCCGCCACTTTGACCTGCTGCTGCTTGATGTGCCCTGTTCGAACACAGGCGTCTTGGCGAGGCGCATCGAGGCGCGATACCGATTCAGCGAACACGCGATGAGCGAACTCGTGGCCCTCCAACGGGCGATTGCCACACACCACCGAGGGCTCCTCGCTGAGCGCGGTCGTGTGCTTTGGAGCACATGCAGCCTCGACCCCGTTGAAAATCAGGAGCAGGCGCGCTGGATTGCACACCAGTGGCGCGGGCAGATCGAGCAGGAATCGGAGTGGCTCCCGCGCGGCGCGATCGGCGACTCCGCCGATGCCCTGACCGACGGCAGTTACCATGCCGTCGTTCGGATGACATCGTGAACGACCGCGCATCGCGACCGCCATGACAAGTCTTCCTCCTGACATTCCGCCGCAGTTTGCAGCATTGCCGACGCAGTCGACGGACCGATGGCCTGGTGTCATCGGCACGATCACGATCCTCTTTGGCGTCGCTGGCGTCCTGCAAGGGTGCTGCGGGATGTCCAGCTCCCTCTTTGCACAGTCGTTGCTCGTGCCGCTCGTGAGCGCAATGCCGCAGGCGGCGGAGATGCTGGCCGCGCAGCAGGCGGTGGGCGAAAAGTTCAAGTGGATGAACGCGGGACTCTCACTGCTGTCGATGCTCGTCGCGGTGATGCTGCTTGTCGGCGGAAGTCGATTGATTGGCAGACGCGCCTCGAGTGTTCCGCTCCTTCGCACATGGGCGATCGCCAAACTCGTACTCGCACTCATCGTTGCGGGTGCCGGATGGGTGGTCTTCGAGTCCCAGATTGAGTCCATGCGAGCCGAACAAGGCGCGAACGGTCCCGCCGCTTCTGCGGGAGCCATGCGAGTATTCGGTGCGTTTGGGGTCGCGGTCAATCTGTTCTGGCAGTGGGCCCTGCCGATCTTCATGCTCGTGTGGTTCAGCCGCAATCCGATCCGCAGCGCCGTCGCGCGCTGGAACTGACTTGGTCAGACTTGGTCAGACTTGGTCAGACTTGGTCAGGCGCCTCGAGCTGCGAATGCGGATTCAGCTGCGAGCAACTCCGTGCGCAGCGTGACAGGATCGGGCGCAAGGCAGATGCGTTCACGAGTCGCCGCGTCGGAGAAGATGCGGCTGATGAGGTGAAGGACCTGAATGTGGTCTGAAATGCGGTCGGGGGGAGATGCAAGCAGCACGATCAGTCGAATCGGGCGGCGGTCGATTGCACCGAAGTCCATTGGCACGGATGGGCGCCCGACCGCAATGGCTGGTCGAACCACGCTGCCGCACTTTCCATGCGGAAACGCGAGTCCCTCGCCGATCCCCGTTGATCGCTGCTGCTCGCGTTCCCATACGGCCTTCTTGATCTGCACGACATCCGAGACCGCGCCCGTTCCGCCGAGCGCATCGCACAGTTCGTCGAGCACTCCCTGCCGATCGACGGCCTTCAGCGGGACAAGGACGGCTCGCGGGTCGAGCAATTCACGGATCGAGAGCGAGGCCAACATCGGATGGGCGAGCATAGCGTGCGCCACCGCCAGCCGCGCCCGAAACGCCTCCGAATCAAGCGAGTTCGTTCACTCTGCGCGCACACCAAACCGCAACTCACCCGATCGATCGCGGTGGTGCTGCGCGCGCTCGACTTCGCCGCGCATCTCGCACGCCTCCGCCATGATCTCGTGCAAGGCAGGATCGTTGGGCGACAGGTCGAGTGCCCTTTCGATCAGCGGCATCGCCAGCTCCACACGCCCGAGCCGAATCTCCCCCAAGCCAACCACCCCAAGCAGCGATGCATTGTCAGGCTCGCGTTGCTGCGTTGCGCGTGCGATGCGCAAGCCCTCCTCAACTTCCTCCGCGGAGCCTTGGCGAATGAGGAGCGCAGCAAGGCGGTTGTTGAGGATCGTGGGCGCATCGGCGCGGCTCGACGCTTCGCGCGCGGCGAGGATCGCCTCCGCGTTCCGCCCATCCCGCACCAACATTCCGATCAGCTCCTCTGGAATGCCCATCCACTCTGGATGGCGGCGCGACTGTTCCGTCAGCCACTCGACTGCGCGATCGGTTCGCCCGGCGGAACGCCAGACACGAGCGAGCAGCAGCGTAAAGACCTCGTTGTCCGACTCAGCGAGGCGCCGCTGGATGAGCGCCTCCGCGTCACCCCACTGCGCGAGCACCCCGTGCAGGAAGACCATGCGAAGCAGGACTTGATCTTGCGCGGGCTGCAAGAGCGCGATACCGCCAAGCGATACGGGCAGCGTCCGTCGATACCAACCCACTGCGGATTCCGCGAAAACGACCGTCCGCGGATCCACTGGACTCCGATCGGTTGAAAACACCAGCGCCTCGGGGACTTGGACCTTCGAATCGTTTCGGAACGCCATGAGCGCGCTGACATTCGTCGCGAGGTTCGCGCACAAGCCAGCGCCGACCAACACCGTCAGGGCAATCCATGCCACGCCTGCGGGCGCAATGCGTCCCTGTCGAACGAGGTTCACGCGGTGGAACCCAGTTGGCACTCGGCGCACGACCTGAGCCGACTTCCAGGCCATGAACGCAAAGCATGCAGCGAGTCCCGAAGCGAAGAGCAGTGGCAGCGTCACCTTCCCGACGCCGTCGCTGAAGGGGAAGTACACGGCATAAAACCCAAGCAGTGCAGCGGCGAGAAGCGCCCATTCCCCCGTCCATGTCAAGTCCCACGAGCGCGCAGCGCGCGTCTCCGATGCAACAGCCAGGGCTGGCTTGCCGAAGCCGAATGACAACGCATTGTTCGGGCACACCGACACGCAGTCCATGCACTTCATGCAGCCAGGGTCGACCACCATCTTGTGCAGTGCAACCTCCTCGTGAACGCGGACATTCGAGGTGCAGACGGCGGTGCAGTGACCGCAGCCCTCGCATGCATCGTTCACGCGGATGCGACCAACCGCAAGTTCATCGACAGGGGCGAAGAAGCCGCCGTACGGGCACGCGTAGGTGCAATAGCCCTTGTTGCCCAAGAACCAGACGGTCAATCCACCACAGACGAGGAGGAATGGAATGCCGACCATCCATCCAGGGAACGTGGCCCAATAGTCATCGAGCGTCAGTTTCCATGACAGGTGCATCGGCTGGAGATCAGGCTGAACGAAGGGCGCGATGCCGAACCGATAGACCACGGGCCAGGCAAACATGTAGAGCGCCAGCGCAAGCGGGATCCACCGAAGCAGTCGCGAACGGAACTCGCGCGGGCGGAGTCCCAGTCGCTTCAGCAGCACGGCGCATCCATCCTGCAAAAGCAGCACATGGCAGCCCCAGCCGCAGAACCATCGCCCAAAGATCGCCGTCGATGCAAGCGCGATCAGGAAGAAGATCGCGCCGACCGTCACCGTTCCATGCTTGAGTGTCTCCATCGACTCGCTCGGCTCAATCGGTGCGAGCGTGGTGCCAACCGCGAGCCAGTGCGCGATGTGCAGCAGGATGAAAGCCTGCACCACGAACAGCACGATGAAGCGCTTGGCGGACATGCGCGACGCACGAATGGGCGTGTGCGGGTGCGATGCACACTCGCGCGCGGAAGCCTGCGGCTGCGTGATGATCGGCAGCGGAACGGACACCGACTTCATGGCGTCAGATGCTACGCCGCCACCGTCGACTGGCGTGCGAACACGGACCGCTGCCGCACGGTGCGCCAGCCGAACAGTGCGCTGATGATGGCGGGACTTCTATACTGTGTCGGCACGATGCCGCGCGATTACTACGAAGTGCTCGGCATCACACGGGGCGCGAGCGACGACGACATCCGCAAGGCGCATCGACGGCTCGCCAAGGAGTTCCATCCCGATCGCAACAAGTCGCCCGAGGCAGCGAAGCGTTTCAGCGAGGCACAAGAGGCGTACGACACGCTTTCGGATCCGCAGAAGCGCAAGGCCTACGACCAATTCGGCCACGCAGGAGCGGCTGGCAATCCTTTCGGTGGCGGTCAGCCTGGCGCGAGTGGTCCTTGGCAGAATGTGAATCCCGAAGACCTCGAGGACATGCTCGGCGGTCTCGGCGGCATCGGCGATTTCTTGCGCGGCGGCGGCGTGGGAAGCCGCGGGCGCACCGGCAGGACAAGCCGCTCCACCTCGCGCGCTGGCAGCAACATCGAAATCGAAACAACGGTTGACTTCACGACCGCTGCCGTCGGCGGAGTCCGCAGTGTCACGGTCCGAGGCGAGGATGGCAAGCCCACAAAAATCGATGTGCGCATTCCCCCCGGTGTCAGCAGTGGATCGCCGCTGAGGATTGCCGGCCGCGGGAATCCTGGGATGGGCGGCGGACCAGCTGGCGATCTCATCTTGCACATTCAAGTTGCTCCGCATCCACATTTTCGCCGCGATGGTCTCGACATCCTCATCGATGTGCCGATCACGATCGCGGAGGCAACCCTTGGCACAAAGGTGAGCGTCCCGCTCCTCAAGGGCATGGTCGATGTGCGAGTGCCCGTGGGCACATCAAGTGGCACGCGGCTGCGCGTTCCAGGCAAGGGGATCGCACCGCTGGGCAAAGCCGCCGGCGACTTCTACGCGGTCATCAAGATCGCGGCGCCACCGTCACTGAGCGATCAGGACCAGAAGGCGCTGCAGGAGATCGGCGAACGGCTGCCGAATCCGCGCGAGGGACTTTGGTAGCGCGCGCTGGTTCATCGGTAGCGGGTCACCGCATGCAGGATGGTTTGTCGCACTGACTCTGGCCTTCGGATCACGGTCCACTCCAGTTCAGTGGCGACACGGACTTTGTGCTGAGGCGCTCTCTTGCGTGCTGCAGATGCTGGGACCGTGAGGCTTGGGCGAACAGGCAAGAGCCCGTCGGCTGACTTGGCCTCCCTGAGTCGCCATGCGCGGCGAGTGCGGCGCGAGGGCCCGCAAAGCACCGCGAGGGAACCGGTCGTGCCGACTCGCTCAATCCAACGCTGCGGCTGCCCGATTCCCACCACCTCCGTGAGCGGGCATTCCGATACTTCCGGCAGGACGCCACGCCGCACCACGATGCGACGGTCCGTCAGCACATACACGCGCGAGAACCAGTCGGCGGACTGCCACACGGCGCGTGCCGCCATGATCGCTGCGAATGCCAGCAGCGAACCCTTGAAATCCCACGGGATGGATGGATCGAGCGACGCAAGTGCTAGCACAGCGCCAGCGGCAGCCGCAGCAGGCAGTGCACGCGCGCTCGTTGCCACGATGAACCAAGGGGCTGGGCGTACGACAAGCAGGATCGTCTCGTCCTCGTCCACGATCGCGGCCAGTTCGCGCATCGATGCGCCCGCGACAACGGTGCCGCTCATGAGTTGCTCCGAGCACGAATCGCCGCCTCACCGAGGACTCCGACAAACGGCATGTTGCGAAACTCGTCGTTGAAGTCCAGTCCGTAGCCGACCACGAACACATCGGGAATGTCGAATCCCACGAGTTCGCAGGGCGTTTCGAGTGCTTGTGGTCTCTGCTTGCGGAGCAGAACGCACGCCTGGACTGACGCTGCCCCGTTGGCGTTCAGCCGATCCCGAACGAGGCGAATCGTTCCGCCCGAGTCGAGGATCTCGTCGACGAGGATGACATGCTTCCCTTGGATGTTCGACGGAAGCGCCGACGCAAGGACCGCACCTTGGCTGGTCGTGGATGCGCCGTAGGACGCAACGCTGACCATCGAGATCTTCACGCGTGTCGGGATTGCGCGCATCAGATCCGCGACGAAGACGACTGCGCCGGTCAGGACCGCGACCAAGACGACCTCCCTGCCGTCATGGAACTGCGCAGCGAGTTCGCGCCCGAGTTCCTGCACGCGGCGGTTGATCGACCCCTCATCGATCAGCACACGCTCAACCCCTTGATCGGCCCAGTACCGCGGCACGAGCGGCGCGTGCATCAGCCAGCACCCCCAAGCCGCTTCAGGATCGCCGCCTGCACCACCTTGCCATCCACCCCACCGCCAGACAACTTCACGACCGCGCCGACGATCCTGCCAATCGCAGCCATCTTGCCGGCACGAACATCCGCGGCCGCCTGTGCGTTCGCAGCGAGTGCAGCATCGACCCATGCGTCAAGCTGACCTGCGTCGTTGCTGACGAGCAGTCCATTCCGTTCAGCCATGGCTTCGATGTCGTCCCCTTCAGTGCACGCCATGCCGAACAACTGATCGGCTCCCTGCGCAGACACGCGCCCCGCCTCTCGGAGGGCAACGATCCGCGCCACGGCGCAGGGCGAAATCCCAAGCTCATGCACCGCGACGCCCGCCTCGTTCGCGCGGCGCGCGCCCGCATTCAGGACGACCTTGGCGACAGCCCCAGCTGCGCTCATGCCGCCCGCCGCATCAACCGCCGCATCGAAGAACATGCAGAGTTCCGGCGCATCCATCAGTTGGCGAAGATCCTTCTCGCCGATCCCCGCTGCGGCGTAACGCTTCCGCTTCGACTGAGGCAGCTCACGCATTTCGCTGCGGACCTGCGCGATCCATGCGTCCGACACCTCGACAGGAACCAGATCGGGATCGGGGAAATAGCGATAGTCATGTGCATCCTCCTTCTCCCGCTGCAGCACGGTCGCCATCGCCAAGTCATCCCATCCGCGAGTCGACTTCATGCCACGACCCTGCTCACGACCCGTCTCCTCCCACTCGCGCGGCTGGCGTTCAGCCTCGTGGTCGATGGCACCCTTCACCGCGCGGAATGAATTCAGGTTCTTCACCTCAACGATGGGCGTGCGGACCTCGCGTCCATCGGCGAGGGTCAGCGCCATGTTGACATTCGGCTCGAAACGCATGTGCCCCTTCTGCATGATGCCCTCGGTCACGCCAAGGAAGCGGCAGATCGAACGCAGCTCCTGGGCGAACAGCACGACCTCGTCTGCACTGCGAAAGTCGGGTGCCGTGACGATCTCGAGAAGCGGTGTACCGGCACGATTGAGATCCACGAGCGATCCGTCGTAGGGGGCGCCACCAGGCAACTCATGTCCCAACTTGCCGGTGTCCTCCTCCAAGTGTGCTCGGATGATCCCGATGCGCATCGTCTCGCCATTCGCGAGTTGGAGTTCGACGCTCCCATCCGTGCACAGCGGCTGGTCGTACTGACTGATCTGATAGCCCTTTGGAAGATCGGGGTAGAAGTAGTTCTTGCGATCCCACTTCGACTGCTTGGCGATGGTGCATTGAAGCGCCAGCCCGACCATCATGGACATCTCGATCGCTCGCCGATTCATCACTGGCAGCGTGCCTGGGAGCGCGGCAACGACAGGACTGACCAAGGTGTTGGGCGCGGCATCGAAGTGATCAGGGTGCGCCACATTCGGGGCACTGGTGAACATCTTGGTCCGCGTTGCCAGTTCGACATGAATCTCCAGCCCAACGATGAGCCGCTTCTGGACGATGGGCTGCCGATCCGTACGCGACATGTTTCCGATGATAAGAGTTCGCCGTTGCCGCGATCTTCGTCCGAGGACCTTGCGGCGTGCGATCCGTGATAGCGTGATCGAATGGCAATCGTTTGGGCTACGACCACAGCCGCATTGGTGTGCGCTCTTGGGCTGCAAGTCCCGACAGCAACGCCTCCATCGCCCCCCGATCCAGCTCAATCGCCGACAACCCCGCCCACCCTTCGCCCGCAAACGCTTCGCGATCCAACGATCGCGCCGCGCAAGGCTCCCCCGCCGCGCCAATCGCAATCCCCAGACGCATCGCAGCGTTCAACGCCAACCACTCGTGATGTGTCTGGACTGCGCGCGACGCGCCTCTTTGCTCCACCGAATGGCCCCGTTGAAGTGCAGATTCGTGGTGCCGATTCGCAGACGCCGTACACGCTGCTGCTGATCGACTCGGCGGGCGAAGTGCTGGGCATGGCGAAGGACCTGCGCAGCGGAAGGATCGACCTGTTGACCGCGCTGCCGGGTGTTCAAGGGATGCATCGTGCAGCGTGGCTGCAACTCGCGGCGAACGACGAAGCGGTTGGCACTCCACTGGTCGTTCAACCGCTGCGGGAACCACCACCCGTCCGCACCGTGCGCAGCAAGCGGCCCGACGGGACCACCGAGTACACCAAGATTGTGGGATGGGGCAGCGAGGCGCTCGATCCGGACGACACGACGATCGACGAAGTCAAGCGCGAGTGGATCGCGGGCGATCCTGCGGTGCTGTCGGGCTACCGCATCTATCCCGACATGGATGTCCTGATTCGCACTGATCATGGGGAGATGCGTGTCGCGCTCGCACCGCACGAGGCGCCCGCCACGGTGTGGAACTTCCGCACGCTCGTGCGCGAAGGTTTTTACGACCGAGGTGGTTTCCACCGAGTCGTGCCTGCTGATCGTGAGGGGCGTCCCTTCGTGATTCAGGGGGGTGATCCGACGCTCACCGGCAACGGCGGCCCTGGCCATGTGCTGGCGCTTGAACCAAGCAGGCTCCCCCACGACTACGGCGTGCTGTCGATGGCGCGCGCGGACGAACCGCACTCGGCGGGATCGCAGTTCTTCATCGCGCTCGGCCGCGAGGCAACGGCGCGGCTCGACGGGCAGTACTGCGCGTTCGGGTTCGTGGTGTCCGGGTCACGCACCATCGACTCGATCGCCGCAACCCCGATTGCCGATGCGGCAACTGGCCGACCGACCGAGATTCCAGTGATCCTCTCAATGCAACTGATGCCCGCGCCGGCGAGGATGCCGGGCACTGATCGCAGCAGCGAGCGCGTCAAGACCACGACCCAGGCAGGCGACACGCCGCCGACCGTCCGCTGAGGTGTCATCACAGCCACGGCGCTGCACACGCGAACTTCAAAGCGCGTCGTACTTTTCGCGGCGCCCCTTCGCGCGCTCGACTGGGTACTTCCGCGCGTTCGTTTCGATCTTGTCGTGCGCAGCATCCATCAGGTCGATGTTGCATGCATCCGCCATGAGCACACAAAAGAGGAAGCAGTCGGCGAGCTCCTCGCGGATCTTGGCGATCGCCGCTGGATCGTCATGCACTCGGCGGCACTCTTCCGTTGTCTTCCACAGGAAGACCTCGAGCAGTTCGCCCGCCTCGATCGAGAGCCCCTCCGCCAAGTTCTTCGGATCGTGAAAGGTCTTCCAATCGCGGGCATCACGGAATGCGAGCATCGCTTCGCGGACCTTTGCGTAACGGTCGGTTTGGTCGGGTGCGCTCATGATGAAAACGCCTCCAGTTTGAGTATGCGCGGCGGATCCACGGGGCGCCCAGACCGTTCGCACTCCACCGCGGCAATCTGATCGACGACATTTATGCCCCGCGTCACATTCCCAAACGCCGAAGAGGCGCCGTCCAAATGCGCACACTGCTCGCGCGACAGGCAGATCGCGAACTGGCTTCCCGAACTGACCGAATCGATGGACCGTGCCATCGACAACACGCCGCGATCATGTTGGCGCACATTGAACTCTGCGGGCACGGTCCAGCCGGGACCTCCCGTTCCATCGCCTTGCGGGCATCCCGCTTGCACGACGAATCCAGGGATGACTCGGTGGAACACCAATCCCTCGAGGAATCCGCTGGCTGCGAGCCGCGCGAAGTTTGCAACATGCTGAGGCGCCGCATCGCACCACGAAGCGATCTCAATCTCGCCGAGCGTCGTGCTCAACACAAATCGCATCGGGAGTTGCCCTGCCATCGCGCAGCGCAGGATAGGCCTTCGGACTGCGAGGGATGTGCCTCAACAGCAACCAAACCGTTGGATGTCTCAGGGGCCGATCCAGCGGCCACCATAGATCGGCTTCGAGCGGATCGGCAAGATGTAGTTGCGTCCATCGCTGATGGTCACATCGCCCGTCAAGAGCACATGGACCGGCAGTGAACTCGACCGAGCGCTGGTGATGAGTGACTTCAGTTGCTCGCAGGGGAGGATTTCGATCGAGTGATCGCCATCGTCACGCGATCCCGACGCAAGGACGAAGCGCCATGCACCCGTGACTGCATCGCGCGTGACAACACCGCGTCGGCTGTGAATGCGCATGGGTGGAAGCAGCGGTGCGACCTTGCGCGGCGTCGTCCCGAGATCGCCCCCAGTACGCGGCGCGGCTGACGATGATCCGCCCTGCTGTTGCTGGTGCTGCTGGACTTGGGTCGGTGGCTCATGCGGAATGGGCAGGACGAATGGGCGCTCGCCACCTTCGCCCACCGATGTCGCCGAGTCTCCGCTCGTTCGTTCGATTACAGGCATGGGGATTTCTGGCATCGCCAGCTCTGGCGGGTCCTGCGTTCGCGACGGCTGTTCAACTCCTGCCGCAGCCTGAACCGCGGGTGGATCAGGGTCGATGTTGGCTGGCACGACAGGCGTTTGCGCCAACAATCGTTGCTCAAGCTGCTGCGCAAAGACTTCGGGATCGACTGGCGAAGATGAACTGGGATTGGCGCCCACAGTGGAAGGTGGCGTGACCGCTTTCCCCGCAGTCGCAACGGACTTGCGCGACCCTGGCGCTTCGAGCGCGGTCTGCTGCGATGGCTCGATCACGCGCGTTACAGGTGCCGCGAATGACGGAAGGAAGAAGTTGGTTCGCGCGAAGGCGAGGACCTTTCCGCTCACTTCAAACAACGGTGCCGAACTGCCATCACGCACTGCACTTCGATGCCGCGCGATCATGTCGCTCATCGGCGCGGCAGGCAGGAGGATCAGCGAACGATCGGATGCGCCATTGACGCGGTCCTGCAGGACGATGGTCCACACGCCAAGGAACTCGTCGCGGTTGAGGGTCGCGATCGCGCGAAGCAACATGCCGCCCTCAGGGATGAGTGGCGGCAGGAAGCGCCCCGACGCCTTGATCTCAGCAGCCTCTTGCGCAGGCGTGATGACTGGTCCAGATTGTGCAGCGGCCGGCGGCTCGAGGTCGTTCGCAGGTGTCGGTGCCGCGGGCGCAGTCGCCGCTGGTGTCGCTGCGGATTGTTGGCTTGCTTCGCAGATCGCGCTGCTTGGTGCCAGCAGGATCAACTGAAGGAGCAGCGTCCACTTGCCGCTCATCGCGTCCCCGATGGCGTTCAGGCTGGCTCGCAGGTGGCGGTCAGCCCGCGGCTCTGGAGGCGTTCACAGATGAGTTCGGCATGCTCTCGGTGCGAATGCGCGACCGCGGATGCGCCATCGTGATGAATCTCCATCGTCTTCGCAACAGCGATCGATGAATCGAGCCGTGCGATCTCCCGAAGGCAACGGATCACGAAATCGAAGGTGTTGACATTGTCGTTGTGAACCACCACCGCCCACGGCCCCATGGGACCTTTAGCCATCGGCTTGGGGGCGTTCTGGACTTCGGGGGAAGCGACTGCGCCTTGACTCATGCCGAAAGAATAACTCGTGCCACTTGTCATTGGAACCCCTCGCAACAGATAAATCGTTGTTGGTCAGCTGCACTGGCCAATCTCAGAAGGAGTCGTTTGACGCAGGGATGGAAAGGTGCCACCATATCGCTCCCCCTCAATCGGCCGAGTACCCAAGTGGTCCAAGGGGACGGATTGCAAATCCGTTATTCGTGGGTTCGAATCCCACCTCGGCCTTTTCCAAAGTGCGCCAGGACACAGGCGTCCTTTCGGCTCACCCCGATGGTTCGACAACATGCGTGCGGTCGATGCGGCGCGCGGCAATCCAGCACCACATTCCAGCCGCAATCGCGACAATCGCTGGCCATGCGATCACATTGATCATGAGGAGGCGCACGCCGAGGCTCTCCACATCGTTTCGAAGTCCGAACTGCACGCCGCGAAGCTCCTTGCGATACTCCTGGACCGTCTGCTGGAGTTGGGCAAGCCGTGCCCGCTGCTGGGGGGACAGAAGCAGCTCGCCTGATTCCTCCCCACCACCTGCACCTTGGAGTTGTGCTATCTCGATCTCCACCTTCCGAACCTCCAGCTGCAGATCCTTCTCGCGTGCGATGTAACGCTCCTGCGCCGCAGTACGGAGCGCTTCGACACGTGCAAAGGGACGGCTGAACGCTCCGCGCGAGCGAAGAGTGGCGATGGCAGGATCGCCCGCCATTTGCTCGAGCAGCCCGATGATGAGCGGACCGTTGTCTGCGAATGCGCGACGGACACCAGACTGTTGGTCCATCTGCACCCACACATCATCGGACAGCAGATCCGCATCCGCGATCACCACGATGTTCCCCTCCCCGAGCGTTGGTCCAAACGCACTACCGATGCGACCCGTGATACGAGCGGCAAGGACTCGCTGCACACCATCCGCCTTGCTGTCACGCAGAAGTTGCTCCGCTTCTCCAAACCAACCGAGTTTGAGAGTCTGGATCAGTTGTGCCCGCTCAGATGACACGAGCAACGGCTCGATCATGGGATGAACGCCATCAGGTGCGTCCGCCGCACGCTCGATGTATCCACAACTCTTGACATTCAGGTTTTCGATTTGGGCGAACACTGGATCGGATGCTTCGATGGCGTCTCGTGTCAGGCTGAGCCATGCCAGATAGCTCAGCTCGCGCATGGTCCCTGCCGGCCCTGGTGTTCGAATGGGCGTGGCGTACTGAACATCCCCCACAGCCAAATCCGTCGGTATTCGGATCCCCCACGCTCGCAGCAGCGGGAAGTCATGCGCGGTGGCAGGCACCTTCATCTCCATCTGGCGTGCGTCGGGATGCGAATCGGTCTCGGCGAACGGGTCGACCAGCGCCACAATCGGTTTCCCCGCGAGTGCCCACGCGTCGATCGAACGGAGCAGTGGATCTGGCAAATTCCTTGGCTGCACAATCAGGAATGCATCGATGTCCGTGGGTAATGCATTGGCATCCGTGGACACCTCGCGGAGGTCGAACAAGTCGCGCATCTGTTCCACCACAAAGCGCGGACGGCTGTTCACGACCGTCGATCCATCCGGGTTGCGGACCGCGGCGTCGTCGAGCGGCATGGAGGAAAGCAAACCAACCCGCGGCTTCGATTGTCGACCGACTGTTGCGACAGCCTTGGTGATGTCGTACTCCACAAACGAATCACGATCGGGCGCGAAGAACGGGACGGTCTTGGTCAGCCCCGTCGAACCCGTTGCCACGAGACCGAGGATGAGCGTTCCGCCCGCATTGTTGACAGGCTGCACAAGCAGCCCGGCACTCCGCGCATCATCGTCGGCAGCGCTGAACATGGCTGGATGAATCACACGCAAGTTGATCTGACCGTTCGATCGATCCGCCAGTTCGCGGACATACTCCTCCACACGGATCGCGTGCGCACGGAGGTCGGGAATGTCCATGATCGACTCAGTCGACGCGTACAGATCGATGCGGATCGGCTCATCAAGTGACGCGAGCACAGCGCGCGTGCCCTCAGAAAAGCTGTTGAGCCCATCGCGCGTCAGATCGATGCGAACTCCCGACAACCAGCGGCCCGCCAGTGCGTTCACAACGAGAACGAGCAGAACCGCCACCACGAGCGCCATGACATGCCCACTCGACGCCGGCGCCACCCCGCGCCTCATGCGGCACCTCGCCAAGACACGATGCGCGCATTCATCCACAGCGCGCAGACCGAGACGGACACCGGGTACAGCACATCGCGCGCGTCAAGGACACCGCGGACTGCCCCGTCAAAGTGGCTGAGCGCACTCATGGACGCCACCGCATCGACCGCCCATGCCGGCGATTGGCGTCCGAGGAAGTCAAGCACAATCGGTAGCCCCGACGCCAACAGCAGAAAGTCGACCGTCAGCGCGAGCACAAACGCCACCACCGAGTTTCGGGTGCACGCTGAGGCGCATGCGCTCACCGAGAGCAGTGAGGCGAAGAGCAGCGCGGTCGCGATGTAACCCGAGAGAATCGCTCCATGATCGGGACCTCCCAACCACGCCACCGTGATCCAGATCGGCACCGTCAACAGCAATGCAAAGCACGCGAACGCCCACGCCGCGATGAACTTGCCGATCACGATGTCGCCGATGGCGAGCGGCAATGTGAGCAGCAGCTCGATCGATCCCGAGCGACGCTCATCGGACCAAAGCCGCATGCCGAGAACGGGCATGAAAAACAGCGCCAACCAAGGTTGCCACTGGAAAAATGGGCGCAAGTCCGCCTGTCCGCGCTGATACAGCCCGCCCACTTGGAATGCCAGCAGCGCAGAGAGCGCCACAAACATCACAAGGAACACGGCGGCAACTGGCGTTGCGAAGTACGCCGCGAACTCTCGGCCAACCACGCTCCCAACCCGCCGAAAGCGTGAGGGCGTCGGCGGCGGTCCACACTTCGGCTTACTCAGGGCACTCATGGACACCTCGGGGTGGTGACTTTCGCGTCCGCACGCATACTGGTGAGCGTTCGAAACACAAAGTCGAGTCGACCTTGCTTGATCGACTGCGGCGCAAGCGCATCGAGTTCCTTCGGTGTCCCATCAAACACCATCGCGCCGCGATGCAATACGACAGCACGTGTGCAGACTGCCTCGACCTCGTCAAGGATGTGGGTGGAGAGCAGTACCGCTCGGTCATGCCCCAGCGATCGAACCAACTGGCGAACCTCGAACTTCTGATTCGGATCAAGACCATCGGTCGGTTCATCCATGATGAGCACCGGCGGATCGTGCAGCAATGCCTGCGCGATCCCAGTTCGCCGACGATATCCCTTTGAAAGGGTTTCGATCCGTTGCCCGGCATACGAGCCAAGATGAACCTTCTCCATTGCCGCTGCGACACGCTGTCGAACATCGCGCCCCGCAAAACCGCGAGCGCGTGCCACGAAGGCAAGGAAGTCCTCAACGCGCATCTCGGAATATGCGGGCGCGCCTTCAGGGAGATAGCCAAGGCGCCGTCGCGCCTCAAGCGGTTGCTGCGCGAGATCAACGCCGCCGATACGAACGGAGCCCGCATCAGGACGCAGGTAGCCGCTCAGCATTCGCATGGTTGTTGTCTTCCCAGCGCCGTTTGGTCCGAGAAAGCCGAGCACCTCGCCGCGATGCAACTTCAACTCTACCCCTCGAACAGCCTCAACCCCACCAAATCGCTTGCAGAGTCCCCGTGCTTCGATCAGTGCTTCCGTAGCGCCCACCCCTTGGTTTTACCACGCGGGGCTCGCGCACATCGTTCAGTTCGACCAGCCCGACAGCAACAGCGTCAAGTCGCTGCCGCCTACCAAGCCGTCGAAGTCAATGTCGCCTGCGCCCGATCCTGCCCAGTTGCTCAGCAGGACCGCAAGGTCGCTGCCATCCACTGAACCAGACCCATCGATGTCCAGGGCATACAGCGTGCGTGCGGTGACTGTGATGTTGACGGCGCGTTCCACGAAGAGACCGCCTGCGTCCGTTCCCTTGAGCGTGATGGTGTGAGCGCCTGGCGAGAGTGACGACACGAGAATCTGCCGACCAGTCCCGATCGGTCCAGCAATGGAAGACCGCCATGTGAACGCCGTGTCCGGCAGGAACTGATCCTCCAGATCCCAGCCCGATGCGTGCAGCAGGATGGATGCCCCTTGCGGAAACGAGTTCCCACTGTTGGGTGTCAGCAAGTGCACATCAGGCGGGTTCACGAGCCATGATCCTGACCAGTCCGCACCCGCCACACCACCTTGTGGTGATCCAAAGGGATCAAAGAATCCGAACGCAGCCGGCATGACCGCATCGGCGAAGTTCAGCCCGTCACTCACGCGCACATGCACCAGCCCAAGTCCGGGCTCCGCAACTGGAATGTCGGCCAGCGAAACGGCGAACGATTCGCCTGTCTGGTGAACAGCAAGCGGAGTCCATGACGCGCCCCCGTCACGGCTATACAGGATGTTTGCGCGAAGCGCATCACCATCGGCATCGGTCGCGCTCCAACGGACTTCAGCGTATGGACCATGTCCGCAGAGGCTCGGCACAGGCGAACCCGAACCATCTCTCGCATCCGCGCGCGGAACACTGCCGAGCGAGACGATCTCGGGGGCATGCGCCGAACGAACCACCTGCGCCAGCATGCGTCCCGAGCGGACGTCGCGAACTGCGATGCGCGCGGGAAGCTGACCACGCCGATCTGCGGGAACGAGGAGCGAAACAGGCGATGTCGCGTGGGGGCAGCCTCCGCCGATCGCACAACTCGCGCATGACTCGCGCGTTGTCGACGAACGCCATCGCACACTGTGGAGCAGCGTGCCATCTTCGGCGATCGACTGGATCAGCACATCGCCTCGCGGATCGTCCTCGGTGAGCATCACCGCATCGAGTGTCGACGGGACATCAAGGCTGATCGTGTGCGCTGCATGCGCGAAGGAACCAGTCAGATGCACTGCCCGCGTCCAATCCTGCGAGGGCGCATCACCGCCACCTGGGGCATCAAATGCCCCGCACGCGTTGCGCGTGTCGGAGAGGCAATCGGCGTAGGTCGAGGAGTTCACCCAGGCCTGATTGGTGAGAAGCCCCGCGACCATCACATCGCTTTGCGACGACGCATGGATCTGCGACAGGTTGAGCGGAGTCGCGAGATGATGCTCCACATCAAATCCAACGACGCCCAGCGTGTTGGATGTATGGCTGAGCCCCCAGCAGTGTCCGATCTCATGCGCAAAGGTGCGCTGAAACCTCGACGACTCGGAGTTGCCGAACGCTGCATCACCTGGCACACCGATGGCTTGCCCGTTGCCGCTGAAAGGGTTGCCAGGCAGCCATCCGTACACGAACTCTGGTCGCGCGTAACCAGCAGCCGGGATCGTCGACAGACGCAGCGTTTGCAGCGCACTCAACAGCGCATTGTTGGAAGCGTTGATGTCCTGCGTCCAGTTCAGCGGCCCCGTGGGCGTGCGGTGGTAGTTCAACTCACCGTGTGGATAGATGCCGCGGTAAAACCCATCACCAATGCCCGGCTCGATCGTCGTCGCTGCGGGCTGCCCGCCGCCAGGCGTGTAGTTCACCGACACATACGCCATGTCAAGAGTCTTGCGGCAGGCGAATGTCCGGTTCGCCAGCGAAAACAGATTGTTCGACTCGTTGGATTCCACGACCAGGTTGCGGGGATCGACGATCACCTCGAAGTCCACATCCGTACTCACGGGCGCGATGATCGTGAAGTTGAGCGTGTCGTTCACGTTTGCAGAGTTCGGCGAGATCGGGGCGGTGATTGGACCGTTGCGCGAAAAGAAGGGAGAACCCGTCAGAGGCACTCCATTCGCCTTCACGCGGAGGACAGCGTCCACATTCACCTGTGCCGAGGTTTGACCCGTCACGGCAATCTTGACCCGCACCGCCGTTGGCCGTCCCGCGACGAGCGTGGTGGTCCCGCTACTGTTCTGATACCCCTGCTGCAGTTCAACGCTCGAAACGGCAAGGTCGCCCGCATGAAGCGTCGCACCCACCGAAGCAACGGCTGCCAGAAGCCCCAACGCCGTGTTCATCATGTTCGCCATGCTCGTTCTGTTCCTCGCTCGTGACGAGGGGCACTGGACTGTCCGAGCGGTCGAACTCCCTGCGGCTCGTTGCTGAAAGTGAGTCGTCTCCATCAGTTCTCCAGTCTCCCCGAGAAACCGAGAGCTTCGGAACTCAGCCACAACCTCAGCCCCAATTGCCAAGCAGTTGGGCGAGGTCGGAACCATCGACAAATCCAGAACCATCAATATCAGCGTTGCCCGCGTTGCCCCACTGCGACAGCAGGATCGCAAGGTCGAACGCATCCACCCGCTGATCACCATTGAGGTCTGCGGGATTCGATGAACCGTTCACGGTGATTGCCACCGTGAAGAGCAGCGTTGCATCGCCCTCGCCAGGGACATCCTCATCCGTCACCAGCAGCGATCCGCTGACCGTGGTGACTCCGACGGGAAGGCCCGACGGATTGACGCGCAGACGAAGAGTCCCAGGAAACTGTGCGATCATCGTCGGCAGCGGCGAAACAACCGAGACGGGAGAGCTCGGCGGCAGCGAAACGAAGTCCGCATCGAGCCGCGACTGCAGCGTGGTCCATGCAACATTGTGAAGCGGCACATCGACATCCTGTGCAGCGCCACCCTGCGGCACCGAAACAGGAATCGTCGTGGAGGTCACCACGCTGCCCGCGACCCACGATGGCCGCGCTCTGGAAATGACCGTGAATTCGCTGATCAGGTCGATTGACGAATTCTGCGCCGCCTCCGACAGCGTCCACGCAGACGCCTGCGCTTCGGCGAGTCCCACGGTGCCAGTGTTCAACTGAAGCGTGGTCACTGCCTCTGCCGGCGCGAGCGGCGCAGCACCACTGCCTGAGCCTGCAACGCTTGCAACACCCGTCACGGAATACTCCAGCTCGTCTGCCCCGAGGGGGGACACGACTGCCGCAATGTTCTTCACCCGAACCGACACGGGGACGGGCGTTCCCTGAATGACCCGCTGCGGAACACCTGTCATGACCGCACTCATGACCGCTGGAACGCGATAGTCCACCAGCACGGGAATGTGATCCGTTGCATCAAAGAGTGACTGGGCGAGTGCGTTGGAGCGCGCGGGATCGCCAACGAAGTAACTGTTGCTGCCCGAACTGATGGCAAGGTTGTAGTGCTGTCCATCGTTCCCCAGCGCACGGTAGGTCCCTGAAATGATGCTGAATCCCTCGTTGTCCACCAACTGGGCGGTGGCGAGGTGCATGTCGAAACGGTCATCCATACCACCGCCGACCAACCCGGTCTGAATGTCGCGAGGGCTCTGCGTGTGCTTGAACGCGTTGGACGATCCGCCCCACCCGCCTGTGCCGAGTGGGTCGAATGCCTGCCCGTTGCCGGCGGCCAAGAATGCCAAGTAAGCCGCCTCGCCGTTGCTGTAGACATTGAAGTCGCCGACATAAAACGCACGCACATTTGGGCCAAGCCCATTGGCATTGCTGCGCACCGACAGCGCCCCGCTTTCACGCGTGGACGCAGCGCTGGTGCCGGCCGCGAGGTGCATGCTGTACGCGTAGAAGCGCGCAGCGGTCGACGAGTATCCGTTCAGCGCAAAGAGCCAGCGATCGCAAGCGCGACCCGCGCCCGTGAAGACATCCGTGTGTCCAGAGGCGATCTCACTGATCGTTTCGATTCGGTAGAACGCACACTGCGCACCGGCGGCAGAGTCCTCTTGGGAGCTCGATGTAAATGTCGCGCGTGCGTAGGTGGCGCCCGCTGGCGCACCTGCGTTCACGATGCCCTGCAGCGCCGCTGTCTGCGAGGATGGCACCTCTTGGAAGAAAATGAGGTCGACAGGCTTCGCCCATCCTGCGCTGTTATCGGAATGCGCCGCTGCGATCACTGCACTGATCGCGTTGCCCGACCCCTGCTGCCGCGCGATGTTGTAGTTCATGACCCGCACCTGCGAGGACGCGGTTGAAACAACAGCGGCCGCTGCAACTGCGGCGGCGAATGGGGCTCCGATGCGCACGGTAGGAACATAGCCTCAAACGCTGACCGCGCCTACGGCGATGGTCAGTTTCGTCTAGAAATGTCGGCTCCGCACCCCCTTGGAGATCCGCATGCGCATCACACTTTTGACGCTTCTCGCTTTCTGCTGCCTCGCCGTGCCCGCTCAGGCGCAGCAGGTGACTCCCGAGATCGTGACCCTCGACAACGGAATGGAATTCCTGCTCATCCCTCGCACGGATGAGCCGAACACCATCTGCGCGGGCTGGCTTGCGAAGGTCGGAAGTTCGAACGAACGCCCTGGCATCACGGGCATCTCGCACTTTTTCGAGCACATGATGTTCAAGGGGACGAACACCATCGGCACGGGCGATGCGAAGAAGGACGCGGACTTCCGTGCAGACCAGAAGCGGCTGCGTGATGCGATCAACAAAGCGGTGTGGACAACCCAGTACCAGAGGTTCTTCAAGGGCGAGATCGATGATCCGTGGAACGCGGCGAACGACACGCCCGCGTTGGCCGATCTGCGTGCCCAGCTCAAGCGCTCCATGGAGACGCAGCAAGGGCGGGCGAATGCATCGGCAATCTCGACGATGAAGACGGACCTGGGAAAGTTGAACCGCTCCACCCCAGAAGGCGCCAAGGAGGCGACGGCTCTCGAAGCCAAGATCAGCGAACTCGAGTCGCAGCAACGCGCGGCGGCGTCGATCGTGAAGGACGAGTTCGATCAGGTGTACACGAAGGGCGGCGGCAGCCGCATGAATGCGTTCACCTCGTACGACTTGACCTTCTACTTCATCACGGTGCCGAGCAACAAGTTCGAACTGTGGTGTTGGATGGAGAGCGACCGCTTGAATGACAGCGTTTTCCGCGAGTTCTACAGCGAGCGGGATGTGGTGCACGAGGAGCGCAGGCTCCGCACCGAGAGCACGCCGACCGGCATCTTCCAGGAGCAGTTCGAGGCCATGTTCTGGATGTCGAGCCCCTATTCCTGGCCCGTCATCGGCTGGAGCAGCGATCTCAACTCCTACACGATGGACGAGGCGATGCGTTACTGGAACACCTACTACCGCCCCAACAATCTGGTCGGCGTCATCGTCGGCGACTTCGATCCGAAGGAAGTGAAGCCATTGATCGCGTCGTATTTCGCGCGCCTGCAGAACGGCAACACGCCCGTGCCACCGATCGTGACACTCGAACACAAGCAGATGGCGGAGCAGCGGATGAACGCCGAAGCGGAGTGCCAGCCGCAGGTCGAGGTGCGCTACCACACCGTTCCCTTCCGCCACGCCGATTCCTATGCGCTGGAGATGCTCGCAAGCATCCTCAACGGACGCACGGGACGCCTCTACAAGTCGATGATCGAAGGCTCCAAGATCGCATCGAGTGCAAGCGCTCAGCAGGACTC
>RFON01000040.1 GCA_009926625.1 Planctomycetota bacterium | reverse complement strand
CAGACAGCTCTCGCCTGCTCCACGGGGCTGGCGCCCCGCGTTCGCAGGCTCGAGAACTCGCCCAGCAGGATCGTGCCGCCGCCTCACACGGTTGGGGTGTCGGCAGCGGGAGCGGGGGTAGGGGCGGGAAAGTCCGTCGGCGTCGGTTGAGTCACGGTCGGTCTGGACTTGCCCGCGGTTGTCAGCGCGCAGGCGATGGCGCAGCGGGTGGGACGCGGTACGGCCCGTTGATAGGCGAAACGTCTCAGACTTGGGCTTCTTCCTACCGAGCACGAAGCCCACATGGGCGTCGACCGCAACTCCGACGGCGATTTCAGGTGCGCGAGGGCGTTTGTTGTGGTTCCGATGGGGACACCAGCGCCGACGGCTCGGCGTGGTACGTGGTGGGAGAAGGCCAACTGGTGTGGATCAGGCGATAGGCAAAGGGAAGCGGGTAGAGGAGAAGGAACCCATTCGGCGCCCACCACGCCCAGGCGAAGTCCGAGGCAAAGGCCCAGAACGAAAGCGCCTGCAGGCCGGAACAGAATGTGAGCACGAGAGACACAAGGGTCCAAGGAAGCCAGGTGGGTCGGCTGCGTCGGTGCAGGAGGAGGGCGGTGATGCCCGTGGCGGAGATGCAGAGGTCGAGGGGAAGGAAGGACCAGTTCCAAGCAACGAGGACGGGCTGGTCGTAGCCACGGAATGCCCAGGAGGGTGGGATGAGTTGGAGCGCCGTTACAACCCAGTACAGGACGAAACCGACGTCGGTGACGAGCATGAGGATTCGGAGAGAGCGTGGCATCGGTGAATTCTCGGCGGATTTGGACCGCCGTGGAGGGCGGGGCTCCGGCGACCGAACGGCGGCGTCAGTGGCGAGCGGAGCGAGTCCACTGCACGCTGGGGTTAGGCCTGGCGGTGTTCGTTCTCCATGGTCGGGACGGGGATGACCGCTTCGGCCTCGATTTCGACGAGGAGCGCGGGATCGATGAGCTGGCTGACTTGGACCATGGTGGCGGCGGGACGAATGGCACCGAAGAACTCGCCGTGGGCGCGGCCGACCGCCTGCCACTGGGTGATGTCGGTAACGAACATGCGAGTGCGGACGACGTGATGAAGAGACGCACCAGCCTGCTCGAGTGCGACCTGGATCGAGCGAAGGGCTTGCATGGACTGAAGGTACGGATCGCCAGGGCCGACGATGCCGGCGGGAGTGACCGCGGTGGTGCCAGCGACGAATACGTGCTGCCCGATGCGAACGGCACGGGAGTAGCCGATGACGGCCTCCCATGGCCCGCCGCTGGAGATGTTGATTCGCGCGTCACTCATGCAAAGAGGTTAAGCACTGAGGGAAGACGGACGCTCCGACGGCGCGCCGAACGCTCGCGATCAGCGGCTCGCGACCAAGGGATCATCCACGCTGACCGATTCCATCGCGAGTCCGCTGCATCGCTTGGTTCGCAATGTCCCGCCATTCCTGTTCAAGGATTCCGTAGATTTCGAGATCCTCCAACTGGCCCCACTTTTGGATGTGTTGCCGACAGCATCCCTCGCGATGCATCCCCACCTTCTGCATAACTCGTCCTGACGCTGGATTCTTGGCGAAGTGGCTCGCATGAACCCTAGAAAGCCGCAGGACGCCGAACGCGTATTCGAGAACTTCGCGGGCGGCCTCAGTGCAGTATCCGAGACCCCAGTAGGGCTTACCAATCCAGTAGCCGAGTTCAGCCCGATGCCCCTTCACCATGCCCGTCAGGCCTATAGCGCCCACAAGCGAGCCATCGGCCTTCAAAGTGATTGCAAGAGCGACGCCTTCGTCCTTTTCGAATGTCGGCTGATGCCGCTCAATCCATTCGCACGCCATGCTCTCGTTGTAGGGATGCGGGATGTTGCTGGTCGTAGCGGCTACCGAACGGTCCCCGGCGAGCCGGGTTACTTCAGCTGCATCACTCTGACAAAACGGCCGCAGCAGCAACCGCTCGGTCTCGAGAGTAGGAATCGTGCCCATTTGGTTTTTGCGAACGTTGCGTTGTACCGCACGTCAGTGCGGCCGAGGGCCACAGCCCACGCGGTAATCGTAACTCCGCGCGTGCGTGTCGGCATGAGCGATGGGTTAGGCACCCACAGAGTAGACCTGCCCGGGCTGCGCGAACGACACCGCACGGAGAATCTCCGGCGCGAGTGGCCGAAGGTCTGCGATACGGTTGGACTTGGCCCGAACCACGATGACGAAGAGGCGCGTACTGGATACCGCCTGCTGCTGTGCCAGATTGCGGTCCGTCGTGATGAGCCCAGCGAATCCCGCCTCCTGCATGCGAGAGAGCAGGTGTCCGTTCTTGATGCCTGATCAACCGCGCGCAGAAACATGCTCGACCTCATGCGGGGCGAGTGCCGCGGCAAGGCGGCGCGGCGCGCACTCGTCAAGCAGCAGTCGCACGGCGCTCGAAGAGGGATCGAAGGACCTCAAGCGCGGCTATCGCGCGTCGCGTCCGACGCTCGGAAAGTCCTCGAGGAACTCGTCGAGTGACTCTCCGGCCTCGAGATACTCGATCAAGGTAGCGGCGGGGACGCGAGTTCCGACGAACACCGGTGTTCCGCCCATGATCTCTGGATCGGAGTGAACGAGATCGTTGAGATTGGGTGCGCTGGCGTGCGCCATGAGAGCAGCCTAGCCGATTGGAAGCGATCAACCTAACGCGTCGTGACGCGGGGACCGAGGAGACTTGCCTCGGTGTGCCTGACGATGGAACTGACCGACGCGGGCGGCCAATGACGTCCGCATTGGAAGCTGACTCGGCCCGCCCGCGTTCGGTCTAGTGATTTTGTTAGGCGACCGGTGTTTCATCAGTGACCTCAAACTCAAGTCCGCCTGTCCACTTCGCGACGACCTCCTCAGGACGGTGGCGCTTCCTGTTCGAACGCTTCATCGGAGACTCCTCTCGGCCCTTCGGGCCTCGTAAGTCTCTCATACGGGTTGGACCTGTTCAGCGCACCCCTGTCACTTGGGTCCGCTTGGGCAGCGGCATGACTCCTGCCGAGCGAGTTCTCGAGCCTGCGAACGCGGACCGCAGGTCCGTGGAGCAGGCGAGAGCTGTCTGAGCCGAGCCTCGGCAGGTCCATGCCGCTGCCCAAGCGGTCGAAGTGCGCTCGCGCTCGGTCGCGGTCGAAGGCCGCTGCCCGAGCGGTCGATGTGCGCTCGAATTGCGCACGACAGGCTGGTTCGCCGTCGTGGGTGACCGCCGTAGTATCGCTGGGGCCATGGCGGGCGAGTTCGTTCACCTACACCTGCACTCGGAGTACTCGTTGCTCGACGGCGGCAACCGCATCGAAGCACTGGTGAAGCAGGTGAAGGTGTTGGGGATGGACGCGGTGGCGGTCACGGATCATGGGAATCTGTTTGGTGCCGCTGAGTTCTATGAGGCGGCGCGCAAGGTGGGCGTGAAGCCGATCCTGGGGATCGAGGCGTACGTGGCGCCGGATCATGATGGGAAGCAGGGCGATCGACGCAGTCGAGTGCCGACGAAGGTGCAGGATGGTGGTTTCCATCTGGTGCTGCTTGCGATGAACCTGACGGGTTGGCGCAACTTGATGAAGTTGTCGAGTGATTCGTTCCTGCAAGGGTTCTATCACCGGCCGCGGATGGACAAGTCGACGCTGACGCAGTGGAACGATGGGCTGATCGCGATCAATGGGCACTTGGGATCGAGCATCGCGCATCACCTGACGAACTTCGTGCAGACTGGGCAGGCGAGCCACTGGGCGTTGGCGCTCGATGAGGCGCGGTGGCATGCGCGCGTGTTCGGTCCTGATGCGCAGGGGGAGCCGCGGTTCTATGTGGAGTTGCAGCGGCATGTGGTGGAGCAGGAGCGGATCAATCCGCTGCTGAAGAAGCTCGCGGCGGAGCTTGGATTGCCGCTGGTGGCTGACAATGACGCGCACTTCCTTCGGGCGGAAGACCATGAAGTGCATGACACGCTGTGCTGCATCTCGATGGCGAAGAACAAGGAGGATCCGAATCGTCTGCGGTATCCGACCGAGTTGTATGTGAAGAGTCCAGCGGAGATGCGCGCGTTGTTCGCCGAGGCGGATGAACAGGAGGCGCTGGCGAACACGGTGCGGATTGCGCAGAGGTGTTCGGTGGAGTTGCCGCTCGGGAGCAGTCATGCGCCGCTCGTGCGTGTGCGTGCGCCTGCATCGGTGCCGCGATATGCGGGCGGCGACTTGACGGCGTGGTTCAAGGATGTGTGTTCGCGATTCGAGTTGGATCCGGTTGGGTCGGAGGATGGCGATGAGCAGGATCGTGCACGGGCGGAGTGTGACCGTGCGCTCTCGATGCTGTGCGAGGCGGGGTTGATCTGGAGGTATGGGGCCAAGGGCGTGACGCCGTCGATTCGGTCGCGGCTCGAGCGCGAACTGAAGATCTTGGCGGACAAGTCGATCAGTGCGTACTTCCTGATCGTGTGGGATTTCGTGAGTTGGGCGCTGCGTCAGGGGATTCCAGCGACGGCGCGTGGCTCTGGCGTGGGGACGATGGTGGGGTATGTGCTTGGGTTGTCGAACGCATGTCCCGAGCGGTATGGACTGCTGTTTGAGCGGTTCACCGATCCGGATCGGAGTGAGTACCCCGACATCGACATCGACATTTGCCAGGATGGACGCGCGCGGGTGCTGGAGTATGTGCGTGGGAAGTATGGGAATGTGGCGCAGATCATCACCTTCGGTCGACTGAAGGCGCGGGCAGCGATCAAGGATGTGGCGCGGACGATGGGCGTGCCGATCGTCGAGGCGCAGCGACTGGCGGATCTGATTCCGCCCGAGTTGAACATCACGCTGGAGCGGGCGCTGGAGGTGGAGCCTGCCCTGCGCGCTGCGCGGGATGGGAGCGCTGTGGTGCAGAAGGTGCTCGAGCATGCGCAGGGTCTGGAGGATCATGCGCGCAACAGCAGCGTGCATGCCGCGGGCGTTGTGATCTGCACGCAGCCGCTCGAGAACATCGTGCCGCTCTGCCGCGCGACGAGTGGGAGCGAGGAGGTGATCACGCAGTGGGATGGACCAACCTGCGAGCGTGCGGGGCTGCTGAAGATGGATTTCCTCGGGCTTCGGACGCTGTCGACGATGGAGTGTGCGAAGCGACTGATCCGTGAAACGCTCGCGGAGGAGGCGATCTGGCGCGCGGTCGGCCGTGGCGAGGAGTGGTCGAAGCGGTCCTCGTCGGGTGGTTCGGATCCGCTTGATCTCGATCGGCTCGATTTTGCCGACCAGCGCGTTCTTGGACTGTTCCGCCGCGCAGAGACGGGCGGCATCTTCCAGTTCGAGTCTGGCGGGATGCGCAAGACGCTGATCGAGATGCAGCCCGATCGTCTGGAGGACCTGATTGCGGCGAACGCGTTGTTCCGTCCTGGTCCGATGGAACTGATTCCCGATTACTGTCGCCGCAAGCTCGGGCGCGCGGCGATCCCGCGTGTGCATGAGGTGGTCGATCGGTTGACCGCCGAGACCTATGGCGTGATGGTCTATCAGGAGCAGGTGATGCAGGTGCTGCACCAGCTCGGTGGCATCCCGCTGCGCGCTGCGTACTCGATCATCAAGGCGATCTCGAAGAAAAAGCACGAGGTGATCCAGAGCGCGCGCGCCGACTTCGTGCGCGGTTCGGGGGCGCAAGGGCTCTCGGAGGCCAAGGCGGAGGAGTTGTTCGACCTGATCCTGAAGTTCGCCGGCTATGGCTTCAACAAGAGCCACTCCACGGGCTATGCGATCATCGCCTATCAGACCGCGTACCTGAAGACCTATTTCCCCGCGCAGTACATGGCGGCGGTGCTGACCTTCGAGAGTCAGGCGCAGAAGGTGGAGGACTGGGCGGAGTATCTCGAGGAGTGCCGGCGGATTCCATGGCCAGACTCGACGAGCGCGCATCGGCATGCGGGCATCGAGGTGAAGCCTCCGGACATCAACCTGTCGGTGACGGACTTCTCCATCGTCTTCGATACGGATGAGCCGCAGGACAACCTGCATGGGCATGTGCGCTTTGGCCTTCGCGCGATGAAGGGCGTTGGCGATGCGGCGATTGCCTCGGTGATCGAGGAGCGGACGCGCGGCGGCGCGTTCAAGGACCTGTTCGATCTCTGCAATCGCGTGAATCTGCGTGCGGTCACGCGGTCGACCATCGAGTGTTTCATAAAGGCTGGCGTGCTCGATTCGCTGCACGGGACGGTGCAGCGCGCATCGATGCTCGCATCGCTCGACGAAGCGCTGCGGGCCGGTCAACTTGCTGCGCAGGACCGCGCTGCGGGCCAGATGTCCATGTTCGGCGAGTCCAGCGATGGTGCATCGTCCGCCGCGGAGGGGGTGGGCACGGCCGTTGCGGCTGCCGCGCCGCTTCGAAAGGTTGAGCCTTGGAGCCGGCTGATCGCGCTGCAGCACGAGCGTGAAGCGCTTGGCTTCCATGTGTCTGGGCATCCGCTCGATGAGTGGGCGGGTGAAATCCGCTCGTTCTGCACGGCGGACAGTGCTTCGCTTGCACAGCACGGTGGCCCAGTGCTGATTGCCGGATTGGTGACTCGCATTCGGCAACTGATCACGCAGCGAGGATCAAGCGCGAATCAGCGGATGGCGATCGCCACGCTCGCGGATAAGGGTGGGACTTTCAATGCGGTGCTGTTTGCCGAGACCTACGCGGAGTTCGGCGAACTGCTGCAGGAGGGTGCGGTTGTCGTGATCGTCGGCTCGCCGGACAAGTCGCGCGCGGAGCCTGGCGTGATCGTGGATCGGCTCATCCCGATCGACTCGGCCGCTGCACACCTGGCGAGCGCGATCGAGATCCGTCTTGATGCGGTGACCATGGCTGCGGATGACGAGGACTCGCGTCGGGCGCTACTCGGCACGGTGCGGATGCTCGCGGGTGCGCTTCGGCAGGCGTCGGGAAGCGTGGCAAGCCTGAAGGGGAGGCCCGTCGAGGTTCGTGTGCAGCTCGGCGTGGACGGCGGCTCGGTGGCGCTGACGCCGCAGGGTGTGCGCGTGGTTGCGGACCGCGATGTGCTTCGCCGCTTGAGCGACATTGTCGGCCCTGGCCGCGTGGTAGTTCACGGCGGCTATGTTCCGCCGCGCCGCGAGCGCGGCGGGCGTGGCCGCTTCAGGGATACAGACGAGTGACCGCCCAGCCGTTACCGCCCCGTCGATACACGATGCGGTCGTGCAGTCGCGCTGGGTGACCCTGCCAGAACTCGATGGATGCAGGTCGAACTTGGAATCCGCCCCAGTGCGGCGGACGCGGCACATCGACTCCGGCGAATTGCCGATCGAACAACTCGTAGCGCGCGTTGAACGCGCCGCGATCGGCGAGCTCCTGGCTCTGCTCGCTCGCCCATGCGCCGAGTTGATTTGCGCGCGGCCGTTCACGGAAATACTCGTCATTGACCGCATCGTCCGTTGCTTCGACGGGTCCCTCGATCCGCAGTTGGCGATCGAGGTGATCCCAGTGCATCAGCAGCGCGGCATGCCGCTGCGCAGCGAGCTCCCGTCCCTTGCGGCTCTGGTGGTTCGTGAAGAACACCGCACCATCCGCATCGAATGACCGAAGCAGGACTGCACGAAGCGACGGCCGCGAATCGGCGCCAACGGATGCGACATACATCGTGTTGGGATTCGGGATCGGCAGCTGCAGCGCCTCATCGATCCAAGCGCGCGCGGCCGCGATCGGATCGGTCGGCGGGTGATCGAAGTCCATCTGCGACGGCGTGAAGGTCAACACGGTTGGCTGCCGCGTTGGCGGGCGGATGAATGGCGAGCCTCCGTGTGCAGCGGTCATGCGGAGAGGGTAGGCGCGAAGCCGCCGTCAGAGCTGTCGCGGCGTGCGGCGATCATGCGGTCGCTTGTGCGCGGGCCCCTCGCGTGCCGCGCGGGCGAGCCGCTCGAGCGCCGTCGAGTCATCAAGGCCGAAGAAGGTGCGCCACGCATCGATGCTCTGCGGATCAAGTGTCGGTGTTTGTGGACGACTTCGAGGCGGTGTTCCTCGCTTCGTCTGGGTCGCATGATCGCGTGCCAGCGTTTCGAGGAAGTCGGTGGCGGTCACGACTGGACAGCGGCGTCGACGAGCATCGCGCAGGATGGCACGGTCGCCAGACACAACGGTGAGTCGGCGCGGGGCGGTGCACTGTGCGACAAGATGCGCGATCACTTCATCCGCGCTCGTGCCCGCGCCTGAATAGCGGAGCGCGACCCCGGCAATCGGACCAGCGGGTCGATTGCGGCGAGGTCCATCGCACACCAGGCACACCGCATCGCCGCGATAACGGCTCTCCGCGATCAGTTGCGCGAGCCCTTCCTCGTCCACACCCGCAATGTCGGGTGGCAGAACCCCCGTCACATGCAAGATGTTGTTGGCATCGACAAGAACGGGCATGGATGGCTCGGTGCAGTGTCTCATGAATGCACCCATTCGGGTCGCCTGCTTGCATTCCCCGCGAAAACATGGTTCAATGACGGGCTCGATACCACCCTTAAGGACCCACAGAGCATGCCCATCCGAGTCAAGACCCGAGGCAACGAGACCGCCGAACAGATGCTGCGCCGCTTCAAGAAGTTGTGCGAGCGGGAAGGCATCACGAAGGATGTGAAGAAGCGGCAGTACTACGAGAAGCCCTCGGAGATCAAGCGGCGCGAGTCGATGCGTTTGCCGCAGAAGCTCTTCGCCATTCGGGCGGAGGCGGCTGCCGCAGCGGTTCGCGGTGGCGGGGGTGGTGCGCGTGGCAAGTCCGCCGCGGCTGGAGGTCGCGCGGGCGGCGCTCGCGGCAAGCGTCCTGGCGCGCGATCGTCGGGGCCTCGTTCGGGTGGTTCGCGCGCGTGATGTGATGCGGGCGCTGATGCCCGCCGCTGATGGTGCGTCCCTCCACCAAGAACAATCCTGAGTCGGCGCGGGCGTTCGCATTGAAGGCCGCGCAGTTGCTGTCGGACCTCAAGTGCACGGAGGTGATGGTGATCGATCTGGTTGGACGATCACAAGTGTGCGACTTCATGGTGCTGGGTTCTGGCACGAGCGCGCGACAGATGAAGTCCGTGGGCGAGTCGATCGACAAGATGGGTTCGCAGATGGGGTCGCCCGCGTGGCGAATGGACAGCGATTCGGGCAGCAGCTGGATCGTCGTGGACTTCGTGGATGTGGTGGTGCACCTCTTCGAAATGCGTCAGCGCGCGTTCTATGACCTCGAGGGACTGTGGCGTGAAGCGCCGCGCTTGGCATGGCGTGCGACGGACCGAACAACCGCGGGTTGATGCGCCGCAGTGGTACCCTCGCGCCGTGCTCGCAGCGCTGGTGATCGCTTTCAACCTCGTACAGGCCGACACCCAGAAGCCGGTGGAAGCCCCGCCTGCTGCGGTCGCGCCCGCCGCGGTCGTCCGCGAGGGGACGGAAGTGGTGATCGATGGTCCAAGCGGGAAGCTGGGTGGAACGCTGCTCATGCCGATCCTGCCGATCATGCCGAAGGGTGCGCCAACGGCGGGGAAGCCGCCGGCTGTCGTGTTCATCACTGGCAGCGGGCCCCAAGACCGAGATGAGACCATCTTTGGGCATCGCCTCTTCGAGCCGATTGCGCTTGCATTGGCTGCGGATGGAATCGCGTCGCTGCGCTGCGATGATCGAGGGGTGGGCGCATCCACGGGTGACCTCGCTGGTGCAACAACACATGACTTCGCAGCGGACACGCGTGCACAGATCGATTGGCTTCGGAAGTCGGGGCAGGTGGATCCAGCGCGCATTGGCGTGCTTGGACACAGCGAGGGCGGACTGATTGGAACGCTGCTCGCTGGGGACGAGCCGCCGGCGTGCGCCTTTGCGGTGCTGTTGGCGCCGCCCGCGGTGACGGGACGGGAAATCCTCGCGCAGCAGTCGAAAGACATCTTGCTGTCGATGCAGGCAGATGTCGCATGCGTTGCGTTTGCCACTGAGATGCACGGACTGATGATGGATGCTGCGATCGAGGGGAAGCCTGAGGCAGAGCTCCGCGAGGCTGTGGCTGCGTGCGTCAGTGCGCAATTGGCGTGCAACAAGAGTTTTTCGGCCACGGAAGCGATGATCGCCACCGCGACCGATCAAGGTGTGCAGCAGATGCGCTCACCGTGGATGCGCGTCTTCCTCGGACTCGACCCGCGACCGCACATTGCGCGCCTCGGTGTGCCAACGCTTGCGCTTTTCGGTGAGCGAGATCTCCAGGTGAGCCCGCAGCAAAACCTCGATCCCTTCAAGAGCGCGGCGGCGCGCGCGCCCGTTCCACCCGTGATCGAAGTGGTGCCCGGGGTCAATCACCTGTTTCAGCGCTGCACACGCTGCACGCTCGATGAATATGCGCGGATCAAATCGGGGGTGGATCCGGATGTCGTGAAAAGGATTTCCAAATGGGTGGCGACGAGTGCAGGCGTTGCACCGGCGCAACCTGCCGCCGAACCAGCGTCATCGCGTTGAAGGTTCGTCCCTCGCGCGTGAACTTCCGTTCGTAGTTGGTCCCGACAAACTCGCCTGGTCGCGCCGACGGTGGAGGCACGAAGGGATGGCGTTCAAAGAGAGCCGCGTTCGCGGTGGCGTGCCGCTCATACCACTGCCAGAGCTCCGCATGATCCGTGACCAGCCGCAGTTCGCCGCCAGGCGCGAGGACGCGATGGAAGTGAGTGAGCGTGTCATCTTGGACCACGCGCCGCTTGTGGTGGCGTCCCTTCGGCCATGGGTCACTGAAGTAGATGTGAACCACCTGTGCGATGCCGTCGGCGAGACGGTGGCGGAAGAGTTCGCTTGCATCGGTCAGCAGGATGCGAACATGCTCGAGCTTGTTGCGTCGCAGGCGATCTGCCGCGGAACGCCAGAAGTCGGCGGTCCACTCGATGCCGAGGAAGTTCCGATCCGTCTGGATCGTCGCCTGCTGGCAGAGGAATGTTCCCTTTCCCGAACCGATCTCGATTTCCAGCGGATGCGATGGCGACGGGAAGAGTCCACGCGGATCCCAAGCGCCCGCATCGTGCGGGGGGATGTCCGCATCGCGGAGTCCAAAGTGGCCGATGTCGAGGCGCCTTCCGCGTGCGGGGTCCATGGCATCACTCGTCGTTGGGTGTCCCGTCTTCATCACGCGCGACGGCACGCGTGGCCAGCCGCACGCATCGCAGGCAGATGCATGCCTCGGCAAACGCGGGGCTTTGGAATGTGCGGTCGGTGCGCTCTTCAAGGCACATCGTGCACTTCGTTGGAACGCCGTCTGGTCTGTCGCTTGCCTGTGAAGTGACGGTGAGCGCCCAAGCCGCGCGAAGGCAGTTGCCGCAAATGCACGAGCCGTGGTGTCCCTCGACCATGGGGCGTTCAAGTGTCCATGGCGTGTGGCAGAAGTCGCAGAGGACATCCTCCATGCGGACTTGATTCGGATCGGTGCCTTCACGGCGCACGCACCGAGCATAGTTGCGCGATCGCTGCGCTAGTCTGTGCAGCGATGTCACGAGGCCCATCCCTCGCGCAGAAATGCCAGTTCCTTTTCGCTGCGGCAGCCATGCTCATCCTGGCGGGCGCCTTGGTCGTGCCGTGGCTTCGCCTCGGATGGGTGGTGGACGAGAGTCAGCGCGAGACATCCCGCCAGCTTGCCGAGACCTGGGTGCAGAATGGCTTTGCCCTCATGCGCACCGAAGGGATTCCCATCCCGATTCGTGTGGTGCAGGTGGATCAGATCGAGAGCACTGGGATCAGCGATCCCTTTGTCGATGCTGCGGAGCGCGCGTTTTCCGCGAACCCGACGCAGACGGAAGTCTTTGAGGCAGTGAAGTCCTCCGAGGGGATCGTCTATCGCTATGCGCTGGCGCTGCGCGAGACGCAGTGGCGCGCGATCCAGGATCGACAGTTCCTCGACTTCTCCGCGCGAGCGTCGGAGGTTGCGCTTGGCGATCCGCTTCGCGCCGTGCTCGTGATCGAGCGCACGAGCCAGTTCGCCGCGGGCCAGATTGCATCGAACCGTTGGTACCTGGTCGTGAGCGGCGTGGTCGCCGTCTTGCTTGCGGTCGTTGTCTTCTGGTGGATCCTGACGCAGCTCATCTTTTCTCCCGTTCGTCGACTGCGCGACAGCATGGAGCGGGTGCGACGAGGGGACCTGACCGTTCGGAGCAACCTTCGGACGGGCGATGAACTGGAGGAACTGTCGCGCGCCTTCGACCAAATGCTCGACGAACTTGATCGGGTGCAGCATTCCCTGCGGTCCATGAACGAATCGCTCGATCTGAAGGTGGTCCAGCTCTCGGAGGCGAATGTCGGACTGTTCGAATCCAACAGGCTGAAGAGCGACTTTGTTGCGAGCGTTTCCCATGAACTGCGCACGCCGCTGAACTCGATCATCGGGTTTGCCGAACTGCTTGAGGAGATGGCGCGCAAGGACGCGGACGCCGATCCGAAGCGGCTGCGCTATGCAGCGAACATCCTGACGAGCGCACGGATGCTGTTGGAGATGATCAATGAACTGCTGGACATGGCGAAGATCCAAGCCGGGCGGATGTCGGCAAGCGTGGTGAGTTCGAGCATCCTTGACCTGCTCGAGGGACTTCAAGCACTCATGAAGCCGCAGGCGATGTCGAAGATCATCGAGATGGAGTTGCATGTGGATGCAGACATCCCATCGGTGGAGACGGATCCAGGGAAGTTGCAGCAGATCCTCTACAACTTCCTCTCGAATGCAATCAAGTTCTCGCCCGCAGGCAGCACGATCCGCATCGAGGCGGGGCACACCACGCTGGAGTCGCGTCCTGCCGTCCGCATCGCCATCGTGGATCAGGGGCCCGGCATCCCCTTTGACTTGCAGGAGACGGTGTTCGAGAAGTTCAGGCAGATCGATGCGAGCCACACGCGCTCGCATGGAGGCACTGGGCTGGGGTTGGCAATTTGCCGCGAATTGGCGCAGATTCTGGGCTGTACGGTTGGGTTGATTTCCGAGCCTGGGCGCGGCGCGACCTTCTTCGTTTCGGTGCCGGTGATCTACCGCGCGCGTGAGCGAAAGCCGCTGATGTCCCCCGCGGCTGTGGCGGACGGTGCGTCGAATGCATGACCGCACCCGTTGGCGGATCGAGTCGCGCATGGTGGGGACACACCGCTGCTGCGACGCAGGCAGGGCAGCTGCGCAGTCGGGTGAGCCATGCCGTACCTTCTCAATGTGCAGTTCCTCGTCGAAACGATGCGGCTTGGCCTGTCGAACCTGCGTCGCCATGCGCTGCGTTCCATCCTGACATGCCTTGGCATCATCCTCGGTGTGGCAGCGGTCATCGTGGTGGTCGCCATCGGTGAAGGGAATAAACGGGCGGCGCTTCGGGACATCGCGGCACTCGGGGCGCGCAACATCATCGTGCGGAGTTCAAAGCCGCCTGATGTGGCATCGACCACGCAGGCTCGCACATTCCTCTCCCGTTACGGGCTGATGTACGAGGATGCGCGGCGCCTGGAGGCGGGGCTCGGCGGACTGGTCATCGTGCCGCTCAAGGCAGTCGGCAGTGAGATCAGCCGAGGCGCATTCCGTACGACGGCGCAGTGTTTCGGCACCGTGGCTGAACTTGCGCAGGTTGCCAATCTTCAGGCGCAGCCTGGGGGGCGTTACCTGAGCGATCAGGATGTCGCCACGCACGCGCCAGTGGCGGTGCTTGGGGACGAGGTCGCGCGGCAGATGTTTCCCGCGCGTGATGCGCTCGGGCAGGATTTCCGCATCGACCAGCAGGTGTTTCGCGTTGTCGGAGTCCTGCAGCCCCAAGGACTTTCCGGTGGCGCTGGCAGTGCGCTTGTCGGACGCGACCTGAACCGGGACATTCATGTTCCCATGACCACCGCCGAGCGGCAGTTCGGGGACATCGTGCAGCGAAGGTCCTCTGGATCCTTCAGTGCAGAAGAAGTGCAGTTGAGCGAGGTGTATGTCACCGCACCAAGCACGGAGTCGGTGGGCGAAGTGGCGGCGCGCGTCGAGCGCGTCATCGAGACCGCGCATCCTGGCATGACCGATGTGCAGATCGTGGTGCCTTGGGAGTTGCTCGAGAACGCGCGGCGTGCGATGGTGGTGTGGAACATCATGCTCGTGTCGATCGCGGCAATCAGCTTGCTCGTTGGCGGCATCGGCATCATGAACATCATGCTGGCCAGCGTGACGGAGCGCACGCGGGAAATCGGCATTCGGCGCGCGCTCGGTGCAACGCGACGGCACATCGTTCTGCAGTTCCTTGTGGAGACCGGTTCGCTGTCGGCTGTCGGCGGGGTGATCGGCATCCTCCTCGGCATCGCGGTCGCGTTCGGGCTCGGGCAACTGGTGGAATTGCTGCGCTCGCTCCCGCTGTTCCGCGGGGCATTCGGCCGCGTGTCGCTCGAACCCGTGATCACGCTCTGGTCGATCGTGGTGAGCTTTGGGGTCGCGGCAGCCGTGGGACTCGTGTTCGGGACCTATCCGGCGCTCGTGGCAAGTCGGAAGGATCCAGTCGTGGCCCTTCGCCATAACTGATCGAGACACTCGTTCATCGAACCGCATGCTTGCACATGCTCACCTAGGCTGCCGACGATGAGCGAGCGCATTCCGCCCGTATCCAATGTTCCCGTGACGGCGGAGATGCTGCATTCGCTCGTTGGTGCAGGGTCGCGGCTCGTGCTGGAGATCGGTGCGCACCACGGCACTCACACGCGCATGCTGTTGGAGGCGTTCCCCGCGGCAGTGATCCACGCGTTCGAGCCCGATCCACGCGCCATCGAGATGCACCGAAAGTCCGTGCAGCATTCGCGGGCAACGCTTCACCCATTGGCCATCGGTGCGGTGAACGGTCGCGCAGAGTTCCATGTCAGCAGCGGGTTGCCACCTGGGATCGATCCGTTGACTGCAGCGGAGTACCCGAAGGGGTGGGATCAATCGGGTTCGCTTCGCGTGCCGAAGGAACACCGCACCGTGCACCCTTGGTGCCGATTTGTCCGCTCCATCTCCGTCGAGGTTCGGACGCTTGATGCATGGGCGGCGAAGCATGCGCTCGGCACGATCGACTTCATCTGGGCGGACATGCAGGGAGCGGAAGGGGACCTCGTACGAGGAGGCGTGGACTCGCTGAAGCGGACGCGATTTCTCTACTGCGAGTACAGCGACCAAGAACTGTACGAAGGTGAGCCGACGCTTGCGGCGCTGCTCGAAATGCTCCCCACATGGGAAGTGGTGCGGCGACTGCCGAACGATGTGCTGCTTCAAAACACTGCATGCAACGGGAGCGGTTCCTGACGGAATCACTTGCGCCGATAGACGATCACATCACCGTTGTTCCAGTCGACCCAGCCAGGAAGACGCCGATGCTCTGACCAGCTCGCATCGAGCGCGGTCGATGCGCCCGCATCGATGGTGCGCGGGTAGATGACGATCAGCCAACGGATGTCCGAATCAAGGGCATCGAGGCGTCGCCCGCCTGGACCCGTTGGAACGATTTCGATGTCGTTGAGGACGGCGTAGTACGCCAGCACATTGTCGGCCAGACCTACCGTTCCGATGCGTGTGGTGGACGGCTCTTTCGCGAGGATCCACGCCACTGCGTCTCGAAGCGGCTGTTTGGGTGGGAGTTGGATTGCGTGAACGGTCCATGGTGCTGCGACGGCGAGCGTGAGCACCGCTGCGATGGGTTGCGCTCGATCGCGCTGTTGTGCGCTCGGTGCTCGGCGGGTCATCCACGCGATGATGTCGGAACCACCGAACACGATCGCTGCAATGCATCCAGGCAGTGCGAAGAGTCCAAACCGTGCGTACATCCAACTGCCACCGAGTTCGGTGCCGAGTGCAATGATTGGCAGCCCCACGAGCATCAACGCGAGCGGCAGGCGGCGAGCGCTGTCGTGCGTGGCACCGAAAACCCCTGCGAGGAAGAGTCCAAGCGCGGGGAGTGCCGCCCAACCCCACGCGCCTCCAAGCCCAAGCAGCAGGTGAAGCCCCTCGGCGGACAGCAGCGAAGGCTCGTTGCCGTCGAGCGCCGCGAACTCGCGGCGGATTCGCAGCATGTCGGGCAGCAGCGGCGTCAGGAGCGTGCATGCAGTGATTGCCCCGAGGCAGAGCGCTGCAAGCGCCGCGGTCGACGATCGAAGCGCAGGCTTGTCGCGGCGTACGCAGATGATTCGGATGAGCAAGGTGATGCCTTGGCCGATGGGCAGCCCGATGAAGACGAGGTGCGACCAGATGCCGAGCGCGGTGATGAGAGCGGCGGCGAGGAGGCACCCGAGACCCGGCCTGCGCATGCCACGCAGCATCAGCGCGGTCGAGAGCGCCGCACACAGAATCATCAGCGAGTAGCCGCGCGCCTCACATGACTCGAGCACGACGATCGGTGCCATCGCGGCACCGACGGCCGCCGCCGCAGGAAGGACGCGGGATGGTTTCTGCATCCAGTTGCATGCTTCGTGCATCAGCCATGCGATGGCTGGAATGGCGAGCACGCCGGCCAGCAGCGCAGGGATGCGCAGGATCACTTCATTGATGCCGCCTGCAAGCGTCATCGCCGCCCACGACAGCAGCGTGTGGAGGACATGATTGGACGGGACGAAGTATGTGCCGATGATCGGCCCTGGTCCATGCTGTGCGTAATCGATCAACGCGGAAATCTCGTCGTACCAGAAGCTCTCGGTGATGCGCCACACACGCTCCGCCACGCCCAAGGCGATGAGCGAACCGGTGATCAACAGCAGCCGCATACCGAGTGGTGCCTGCGGTTGCAGTGGGGCGCCGTCGATCAAACGGCTGGGCATCAACCGTGCGATCGTCGCGCCGCCGATCCACCAAGCTGCAGCGCATGCAACAGCCGCGATCCGCCACCAGAACGCGCCCTCGGTCGTGACGGCGCGAATGCCTACGCCTTGGCGCTCCGCGACGACAGGATGATTGAGCCAAGCGGCGAGCGAGTCCGTCGGCGTCAGTGCGATCCATGCACAGACAACCGTCACGAACAGCGCAATTGCCGCCGCGAGGCGGTTCATGTGCCGCTCTCCCCAGGCCATGTCAGTGAGCCATCTTCATGGGCAGCGGCTGCGAGAGGCGCAGACCCAGACTTGCGACCAAGCCGCCCCTCAGGAACGCGCCTCAGCAGTGGGAGCATCGTCAAACGCGCGAGCGAGGACGCGAGAAAGAGGATCGTGTACGTGTTCTCGTGCGAACCCATCGAGCGGAGGATCCAACCACCAAGCAGCGACCCACCGAGCAGGGCGCCTGCGTTGAGGAACAAATAGGAGGTCATGAGGCTCGTGCGGTCGTTCGGCCGCGACACATCAAGCAGCAGGAGGAATGTCGCCAGCTCATAGGCAGCCCAGGCAACACCAGCGGCCGACATCAGCAGCATGATCGACCATACTGTCGGAGGCAGCGCCATCAGTGCGCCGTGCACTGCGAGCAAGACACTGCCGATCACGAGTATTCGCCGCGCCCCGTGCGTTGCTGCCATCGCCCCGAACGCTGCGGATGCGATGCTCTTGCATGCAAACATCAGCGCGACTGCAACGAAGTACATCGTGTTCGAGAAGTGCAGATGCCCGATGAGATATGAGCCGACGAATGGTGTCGAGACCTGCAGCGCAATCTGGAACAGCAACATGAACAGCAGCAGGTTGCGTTCAGGACCAGCCAGTGGACGCAGCGGCAAGTGGAGCGGACTGATCGTCGTCTGATTCCAGTTTCCAGGCGGCGGTTCGCTTTGGAGCCACAGGTAGCGCGTGGACACTCCGCGCCCAAGTGAAGCGAGCAGGAACATGCCTGCGAATGCAAGCAGTTCCCAAGGTCCGGAGGCATTGATGGGTTGCTGAATCGCACCTGACGCATCGCGATGGGCGGCATCGGCTGCTCGCCCAAGCCACAGCAGCATGCCTGCGGCGGCGAGCCCTCCGAGCGTCGCCAACTGGCAGATGCGCGTGCGGATGCCGAAGTACCGCGGGCGGATATCGCTTGGAACGAGCGCACCAACCCAGGCTGTCCAGGCAGGGCCGGCGCCAAGGGCCGTTCCCCAGTAGACCGCAAGAGTTGCAAGCAGGATGTGCATCGGAATCGAGCCCACCCATGCGGCGATGATGAGCGGTACGAAACTGCACGACTGCACGGTTGCACACAAGATGACCCAGCGTCGTGGGCTCCGCAGCAGTTCAATGCCCCACGGCGACACCAGTTGCAGCGCTGCGCCGATGAGGAAGGGCACGCTGAAACTCAGGCCAGCTTCGACTTCGCTGAATCCAAGCGCGAGTGCAAAGGGAACGAAGAACATTTCGCCGACGCCCACCATGAACGAGTAGAGCGCTCCGTCGGTGGTGCACACCGCGAGATCGGTACGGAGCTTTCGGGACCGCGTCAGCATGCGAAGGGGAGCAACCTACGCCAAGCGCGCGGTGCAAGCGTGCGCGGCATGCGTGCGCTGGGTGCGTGCGCTGGATGCGCCTCCGTCAGGGACCGAGATTGCCGCCGCCAGTTGCGCCGCTCGCAGAGCCCGTCGAGAAGCCTCGGAGCGTCGCAAAGCTGAATGGCACCG
>RFON01000039.1 GCA_009926625.1 Planctomycetota bacterium | reverse complement strand
CCATTTCGGTCGAGATCGGCGATCACGCCGCTGCGATCACGGTGCGTTTCGCGCAACCACGGCTGCGTCGGCGCGAGCGCACGGAACCGCGGACCATCCCGCTCCATCACGAGCAGCGGCTGGAGGTAATCGCTGTTGAGGGTTGCCTTGGTCGCCTGCGGATAGACATGTCCGTTGACGATGAAGAGATCCTCGTCGCGGTCGTGATCGAGGTCCGCGAACGCAGCTGCCCAACCGCAGAGCGTTCGCGACGGCGCACCGACGCCGTAGCGCGCGGTGGCGTCATCGAAGAATCCATCCTCGCGGCTCACCATGAGTGTGTTGGTGTCGTCACTGAAGTTCGTCGTCAGCAGGTCGGGACGCGCATCGGCATTCACATCGCCAACGGCGATCCCCATGCTCGCTTGCTCGAGCCCCTCGATGTTGGTCGCCACACCGACACGCGCGCCGATGTCCTCGAAGCGCAGGTTGCCGAGGTTGCGCAGCAGGAAGTTGGGACGCGAGTCGTTGGCAACGAAGATGTCCGGCAGTCCGTCGCCGGTGAAGTCAAGCACGGCTGCGTTCAATCCGTAACTCGCGGCGGGCGTTCGGATGCCACTCGATTCGCTGCGGTCGGCGAAGCGTCCATTGCCGAGGTTCTCGAACAGCATGTCGGGCAGCGGAGGCAGACCGCGCGGTCCGTTGATGACCTGCAGCCCACGCAGATGCGCAGGCTGGACCGCCTTCGCAGGGTCGTAGTCGACATAGCGCGTCACATAAAGGTCGAGGTCACCGTCGCGGTCCAAGTCCGCGAACGCCGCGGATGTGCTCCAGCCTGTGTCGCCGATGAGTCCTGCCGACTCGGTTGCATCGGCGAAGCGTCCCCCACCAAGGTTTCGCCACAGCCGATTCTGCCCGAAGCAGGCAGCGAAGATGTCGTCGCGCCCATCGCCGTCGAAATCGCCCACCGTGGAACCGAAGCTCCATGCACGATGGTCGATGCCGGATGCAGCGGTGACATCGCGCCACTGCATGCCACCGATGTTCTCGTAGAGCCGCGCGCCGGGGCCAGCGTTCACCGAGCCGAGCGTTGCGCCATTGGGGAAGAAGAGGTCCCAGTCGCCATCGCCGTCGAAGTCGATGATCGCAACGCCACCCCCCTTCACCTCGAGGATCTGCGTGCTTGGGTCGATGCCCGAGCAGGTGGTGAAGTCGATGCTGCTGCGGCTCGTGACATCTTCCATGTGGATCGCGCCCTGCGCTGCGGACGCCGCCTTCGCATCGTCAGAGGCACACAGTCCACCTGATGCGGCAGCAGCCAGGACGCCGACGAACAGCAGCACTTGCAGGCTTCGAGCGGGATTCGTCACTCCGTCCCTCCCGTGCCGCGCGCGTCGACCCGCACCTGCGCCGCTGCCTGACTCTCGCGCGCTGCCTGCGCCGCGTCCGCACGCCCGAGCCGATCGAGCGCACGCGCCAACTTGCCCCACACTTCCACATGATCGCCGTACAGCGCGAGCGACTCTTCGAACAGTGCCACCGAAGACTCGACCCGATCGGCGCGGAACTCGATGTCGCCGAGCCGCGCCAGGATCTTCGCTCGGTCGCGCGCGCGTCGCGGCGACGATCCAACGAGTTCGAGCGCGCGTTCAAGCGCCTGCTGCGCATCGGCGATTCGGTCCTCGTCGAGGGCAATCACGGCGAGCCCGTAATAGGAATCGTCCGCGGTTGGAACGGCGGCGACATGCGACTGGAAAGCGCGCTTGGCGGCGTCGAGTTCGCCGAGCTGGTAGTTCGCCCAGCCGATGAAGTGCTCCACATGGCTTCGCCCCGTGAACGCCTGCCCCGACGCGAGGCTCGCCTGCAACAAGGGCAGCGCTCGCGCCGCGCGCTGAGTCTTCAAGCACACCACACCGAGCAGGAACTCTGCCTGCGCACACTTCGGCTTATCGCGGAGGATCGCATTCAGGACGATCTCGGCATCGAGGAAGCTGCCCGCTGCCACCAGCCGCGCCGCCACCGGCAGATTGGGATGGCAGAGCGATGGCGATGCCTCCGCATTCGCAGAACTAGCGGGCTGATCGCTTGGGGGCGGGGGCTGATCCACCGCGACATCGGTTGTGGGAATGCCATGAATCTTCGATGTTTCTTGCGGAGGCGACTGTTTGCAGCCGCACAGCAGCCGCCCCGCCACCGCAAGCATGAGCGCGGCAGCAAGGGCGTTGCGGCAGGTTGGAAGACGCATTCTTTTGATGATATTGACCCCGCGCGAGTGGCGGCCCCGTATTGCGGGGATAGATTTCACGAAATACGGGCGTTGGTCGTTCAACGCCTCGTCAGTTGGCTAGGCCGCACCTCCCTGGTTTTCGTGGGCGGGTCTGACTTCTGGCAAGGGTCGCGCAGTTTTCGATACAGAAGTTTCTTCGAGGAGACACGGCACATGGTCAACCGCTACTCGGTCAAGTTGCCTGACTGGCGAATCGGACTCGCAGTGATGCTTGCGCCCGTTGCGTCGATCGCATCCGCCGGTTCCGTGGAAGTGCAGCCCGCGATGGGCGCACCCCTGAGTGGCCTCAGTGCGGCTCAACTTGATCGATTCGAAGTCGGCAAGGCGCTCTACATCACGCCGCTCGGGATGGAAGAGGGACTTGGTCCGATCATGAACAAGAGCAACTGTGGATCGTGCCACGCCAATCCGCTCGGCGGTTGGGGAGCGATCTCGGTCACACGTTTCGGCATGGAGAAGAAGGGCGTGTTCATGCTGTATCCAGGCGAAACGCAGTCGCTGGCCCAGGGGCTCAGCATCAGCGGATTCTGCGCAGAAACAGTGCCGGCCGATGCGACAATCGTGCGCACGCGTCTGACGAACAGTTCGATGGCGTTCGGGTTGGTCGAGGCGATCCCCGATGCGCAGATTGCAGCAAACGCCGACGCCGACGATGTGAACGGCGATGGGATCAGCGGGCGAGTGCATTGGGTTGCGGCGCTTGAGGATCCCGCGGGCAGTCCGCTGCGTGCTGGACGCTTCGGGTGGAAGGCGCAGGTCGCGACGGTCCTCACCTTCTCGGCCGATGCCGCGCGCAACGAGATGGGCTTCACCAACCGTTTCGTGCCGGAGGACAACGCGCCCAACGGCGACTCTGCGCGGCTTGCCGTTTGCGACGATGTTGCCGACCCAGAAGATGTTTTGGATGCCAATGGTCACGGCTTCATCGACCGCGTGACTGACTTCCAGCGATTCCTCGCGCCGCCACCGCAGACGCCGCGCAGCGGGATGGCTGGCGAGGCGATTTTCAATCAGGTCGGCTGCGCGCAGTGCCACGCTGCGCAGTTCTCGACTTCAACCGATGCGTCGCTCGAGGATGCGATTCGAGGAAAGACCATTCGCCCCTACTCGGACTTCTTGCTGCACGACATGGGTCTCCTCGCGGATGGCATCAGCGATGGTGAAGCGACCGAGTTGGAGATGCGTACGCCCGTCCTGTGGGGACTTCGGCGCCGTGATCCGATGCTGCACAACGGCGGCGCATCGGGCGGCTCCTTCACCAGTCGCGTATTGAGCGCGATCGCGCTGCACGGACCGTTTGGCGAAGCCGCTGCGAGCGCCGCAGCTGTCGAAGCGCTGAGCGCTGCCGACAAGTCGAAGCTGGTGAAGTTCCTCGGTTCGCTCGGTCGGCGTGAGTTCGACTTCGACGGCGACGAGCATGTGAACCTCGCCGACTTCTTCGCGCTGCGAACTTGCCTTGCGCAGGGTTCGACCAACCCGAACGATGACTGCGCCGTGGGCGACATTGATCAGAACGGCGTCGTCAATGCCACCGATGTTGACCTCTTCGTTGTCGCGTTCGATGGCGATGCGGAAGACTGCAACAACAACGGCTTCGCCGACTTGCGCGACATTGCTCTTGGCACAAGCCAGGATTCCAACAACGACGGCATTCCCGATGAATGCACGAACTGCCCCGCAGACATCGACGACGATGGCGGCGTCGGTGGCTCCGATCTCACGCTCGTCCTCGCTGGGTGGGGTTCTCCTGGGATCGGCGATGTCAACGGTGACGGCTCCACCAACGGAATCGATCTTGCCGCCGTGCTCGCCGCATGGGGTCCATGCCAGTAACGCTTGAAGACCAACCACTCTCCCACGCATTGCAAGACCTGAAGCACCACCGCAGTACCCAAACCACTATGAAGCACTCCATCAACTCCGTCTCGCTCCTGTCGCTCGTGCTTGGCTGCATCGCAACGATGGCTCAGGCTCAGTGGGTCTCGTTCATCAACCAGACCTCGTCTCGCCTGTCCGCCCCCGCTGCCTTGACGGGACAGGACAACATCGAGAAGGACTTCGCCTTCGCGGACTTCGATCAGGACGGTGACATCGATCTCGTGGTCATGCGCAAGTTCCCGGGTTCCATCCAGTCGACATGCACGGGCTGCGGCTTCTTCCGCGACTTGATTCTCATGAACGAGAACGGCGTGTTGACGGACCGCACCCAGTTGTACGGCACCGCTGCCGATGCGGCCGGATCGCAGGGCATGATGGACGAGGTGAACGACCGCGATGTCGAAGCGTTCGATGTGGACAACGATGGCTGGGTCGACCTGATCACCGCGACGACCATGTCCGACACGGTGAGCGCGATGCTCGGACAGCCGCGCGTGTACCGCAACCTCGGTGACGATGCGCAAGGCAATTGGCTCGGATTCCGCTTCGAGGACGCGCGCATCCCGACGCTTTTTGCGAAGAACGGATCGGCCGCCAACCCGCGCCTCTGCGATCTGGCAGTGGCTGATTACAACGGCGATGGTTTCGTGGACCTGTACTACGTCGATTACGACACCCCCGAGACGAGCGGCACGATCTGCATCGACATGAACAACGACGGCGACACCAGTGATGCGGGCGAGTGCCAGCAGTCACCGGCCGAGGATTCGGCGAAGGACTACGACAACAAGTTGCTTTACAACTGGGGGAACACCTCGGGCGGACCTGGCCCCGGTTACTTCTACGACACGACGACCACCAAGATGACCTCGACGCAGTTGGCGGCGGCGTTCGGCAACATGTGCATGCCTGGCGACTTCAACCTCGACGGGCTCCAGGATGTCATTCGAGTCAATACTCTCACTGGCGGGCAGGATGTTGCGGTGCTCACCAACCGAACCGGCTCGTCGGGTCCTGGGCAGACCTGGTCCCTGAAGTCGGTGTACCCGGGACTCGCCCCCTACGGCATGAATGTCGGCGACCTCGACAACAACGGGCGGCTTGACTTCGTGATCGCCGACGACGGTCAGGATCGTTACTGCCTCAACACCGGCAACGACGGCACGGGACAGCCCAACTTCTCGATCAATGTCATCGCAGGTTCACCGAGCGAGTTCGGCAACACGATCTCCATCGCCGACCTGAACCGAGACGGCAGGAATGATGTCATCGTCACGGACATCGATGCGGATCTTGGGCCGTTCTGCCCATCGTCGGGCCGCCGCACGAAGATCTACAAGAACACTGGCACCACGAGCGCCCTGCTCGTCGAAGACGGGCTGATCCTGACCACCGCCGAGCTGTCGAACCTCTTCGATGTCGCGGTGTTCGACATCAACGGCGACCAGTGGCCTGACATGGTCACGGGCGGCTGCGCGGGTCTGAAGGTCTTCATCAACAACCCCCCCGTTCCCCTCACCTATGCGTTCCCATCGGGTCGCCCGTCCACCGTGCAGCAGGGTCAGACCACCGATTTCCCAGTGACGATCACTGCGAACACTGGAACCATTGTGGCGGGTTCCGCGCAACTTGTGACGCGGGTGAACGCCGGCGCTTGGACTTCGACGCCGCTGATCGCCGGATCGTCCGCTGGCTCCTACACGGTGCGCCTCCCAGCAACGACCTGCTCCCAGCAGTTGGACTACTACCTGACCGCGACTTCTTCGACCGCCGGCAACCCAGTGGTCAACTCGCCGTCGGGCGCACCGTCGCTCTTCTATTCAGTCGACACCATCTCTGGAACGATCGTCATCGCGGACGAGACCTTCGAAGGGTCGACCGCAGGCTGGACGGCATCGGCCGATGCGGCGCTGACTGCAGGCGGATGGCAGGTCGGTGATCCGATTGGATCGGTCAGTGCGGGCAACCAGACCGAGCCAGCCGACGATCACACATCCGCCCCAGGCGTGCGGTGCTTCGTCACGCAGCTCTCGACATCTGGCCAGACCGCAAGCGCGCACGATGTGGACGGCGGTTTCGCCTATCTCACCTCGCCGGCGTTCAACACGGCTGGACAGGATGTGCAGATCTCCTATTGGAAGTGGTACTTCTGCTCGACAACGACCGCGCTCGATCCGTTTGATGTGCAGGTGTCGATCGACAACGGCCCATGGGTCTTGCTCGAGCGCGATGTGAGCAACACGGGACAGTGGCAGCAGAAGGTCAAGTTGCTCAGCGATGCGGCGCAACCTGGTCAGTCGTTCCGCCTGCGCCTTGCGATCGCCGATCAGGGGACAGCCAGCACCCTCGAAGGCGGCTTCGACGATCTGCGCATCACGCGCACCGAGTGCATCACCCCCTGCGCAACCGACCTCGACGGAAACGGCACCACTGATGGTGGCGACCTCGCCATGACCTTGTCTGCTTGGGGTCAGGCTGGCGTGACCGACTTGGACGGCAATGGCATCACCGATGGTGGCGACCTCGCCATGCTTCTGAGCGCTTGGGGCAACTGCTCCTGAGTCAGCGCCCGTTGGTTCACGGGCGATTGATCGGCGTGACATCGATGACTCGATTGACGCTGTCAACCGTGATCGGCTGTACGCGACCATCCCCCCAGCGGATCTGCATGCGCTGCACAGCAACGCTGCTTCCGAGTCCGATCACCAGCGGCGCGGCACACTGCGAGAGGTAACTGCGCGTGGGGGTCAGCAGATGCCGCTGCATCCGACCGTCATGCTCGATCTCGACGGTCGCGCCGATCCACCGTGCCGTGCTGCAGCGCGGGCGAAGCGCGATCCAGTTGTTCTTCGTCGCCTGATCGTTTCGCAGCAGTGCAACGCGGCCGCCAGCCTGCGTCATCACAAGATCGACATCGCCATCGCCGTCCATGTCACCGAAGGCAAGCCCGCGCCCGACCCGCTTGTCCGCCACAGCGCCCAGACGCGCAGGCGGCACCTCGACCAGGCACGGCGCCGCGCCCCCTTGATTGAGGAACACCTGCCCGCGCTGCGCATGCGTCTGCGACGGCTGAATTCGCGCGATGTCGTCCTCGATGTGCCCATTCGCCTGCGCGATGTCCGAGCGGCCGTCGAGGTCGAGGTCCACGAACACCAGTCCAAAGGTGAGCACAAGCCGCGTCGGGGCAGCGAGCCCTTCGACAACTGCGTCATCGGAAAACTGCAGTGAACGCCCGCGCGCGATGTACAGCGAGTCTGGTTCATTCGCGAAGTTGCCGATCGCGACGGCGAGATCGTCGCCCGCCGGGTCCGCGGCTACGCGCAGCCATGCACTGTCGATGCCCATCGCGCCCGTCGCAGCGCCGTTGCGGTCGTAGGCGATGCCGCTCGAGGTGGATGCATCGGCAAATCGCCCAGTGCTCTTGCGCACGAAGAGCCGATTGGCGACCGTGTCGTTGGCGATCACGACATCAATCCGCCCGTCGACCTGCGGGTCGATGAAACACAATCCAAGTGCCTTGTCGGCAGGACACCCGAGCGTTGTGCGCGTGGCGAGTCCCGCATCGGCGGTTGCGTTCTCGAAGGTGCCGTCGCCTCGGTTGCGAAGGAACAGTGGATCTTCCCCCTCGAATCCCGTGGGCGGACCGTACGCGCGTCCGATTCCCGCAAGGCGGTAGTCGACCGCACGGTCGATGGTCGGCGACCACCGCACATAGTTGGCAACGAGCAGGTCGAGATCGCCATCGCCATCGGCATCGAAGAACCCTGCGGAAGTGCCCCAGCGCGGATGATCGCACGGCGGGTCTGCAGCAGCCGCGGCAGTCGTATCGCGAAAGCGCGGCGCCGCGCGCGCCCCTGGCGCGTTCGCGGGCGTCTCATTCCGAAAAAGAATGTTGCGCCCGACCCCCGTGACATACACATCCTCGCGACCATCTGCGTCGTAGTCGCCGATCGCCACGCCCATGCCGTAGACATCGCAGTCCAGCCCGCACCCATCGGCGCGGCGGAATGACCAGTCGCGCGGCGCGCGCGGATCCGTCTCATTCAAGTAAAGAACGACGCTCGACTCGCCCGACTTCGGCGGCGACTCGAACGCAGCACCCGTCCAATCGCAGCCGCGCACGAACAGCAGATCAAGCCTGCCGTCCGCATCGGCATCGAACACCGCCACGCCGCCGACCATTGTTTCTGGAAGCAACTTGTCCCCCTTCGCACCCGTGGTGTGAACGAAGTCGACACCAGCAGCGAGCGCGACATCCGTGAACGGCAGGTCAGGCATCGCCTGCTCGCGGCGAGTGCGCGGCGCGGCAGCATCGGCTGGACCGATCGGCTTCGTTGCATCCGCCCGCCGCGGATTCGGCATCGTCAGCAGCAGCCATCCGCCACCGGCCACCGCCGCGCCAGCCACGACGATCGCCACCGAGCGGGTGAACGCACGCTGCATCCGCCGTTCATCATCACTTGTGCGCCGCGCCATGCAGTTCCGATCGCTGTCCATCCATGGATGCATCCGCGCGGCTCGTTCGCGGCATTTCCGCGATCGTTCCCTCGAAGCGGCCCGTGCGCTGCAGGTCGTAGATCACGATTGCCTCTGCGGCATGATTTGCCGCCGCGTCTCGCTCGCGCGCCAGCCGCACGGCACGGTCGCGCGCGTTGTCGTCGATCTTGAAGAATCCGTGTCGCTCGAGCGCGCGGTCCGCAGTCGCGTCATCCCCAAGACCGCGCGCCGCCTGCGCACGCAAGTACCAGGCTGGAACGCTCTCGGGATCGAGCGCCAGCGCACGGTCGGCGAGTTCGAGCGCGCGCTGACGGAGCGCTTGCGGCGAATCACCGCCGCCGCGCTCAGCCGCAGTCGCCTGCTCGAGCAGCACATTCCCAAGTTCGATGAGGACGCGGTCATCCTTCGCGAAGTCGAAGCCGCGTTCAATCGCCAGCGGATAGGCAGAACGCACAAGTGACTCGAGGTCCGCGCGCGCAGCCGCCAGCGCTCCCTGCTGGCGGTTCACCAGCGCGCTGAACCAGTGCACCGACCATGGGTAGGCAGGCTTCTCCTCGGCAGACGCAGCGCGAAGCAGCGACGCCGCATCGTCGAGCCGACCCTCGCGCAGCGCCACGCGCCCGCGCGCGAGCGTTCCTTCTACGCGCCCAAGACGCTCCACCTCGGCGAACGCCGCATCCGCCTGACGCAAATCGCCCTTCGATCCACCGCGCTCTCCCTGACGAAACAAACCGATCCCGTAGTCATGCCAGCGCTGCCACTCGGGGAATGTCTCCTCAGTCGGCGCCACGCCACCGACCATCGCACCACTTGCACTCGGCGCATCAGCCACGGCGAATGTCACCTCATCGCTTGCCAGCGTCATCGCAGGAAGTGGATTGATCGATTCACCGCCATACACCGCCCGCCAGTAGGTGGCATCGAACTTTCGGTAGCGCAGCGCGACGCGCACGCGCAGCGAATCCCCCGCATCCTTCGGCACCTCAAAGGAATAGTGCGTCAGGTCCGCCGCGCCGGGCGGTACCTGATGGTTGTAGAGGGTCACGAAGATGTCCTCTGGATTGCGCTGTTCGATGCGATTGCCATCGCGGTCGATCACATACGCATTCAGGAACTTGCTCCAGGGGTCGACGCGCCTGCGTTCATCGATGCCGCCGGATCGCGCCACCGACCGCCCCGCGCTTTGCACCTCCACATCAAGCCACACTTCATTGCTGTCCGCCGTGCCCTGCGTGAACTCATGGCCCATGCGCAGCGTTCGCACCACCGTCTCGAGCAGGTAGCGGCGACCGCGCACGAGCGTCGGCCCCTCCGCGGCGAGCGGTGCGGTCAGCGCACCATCGATCTCGCCGCCATCGCGAATGCCAAAGACATCCACTCGCATCACACCCTCGTTGAACGCTTCGCACGCAGGCAGTACCTCGTCGAGGTCGCACAGCTCCGACAGGACAGGCGTCGCAGGATTCCCCGCATGGAATCCATGATGAAGCACCGCAAGCGCACCATCCGCGCCGCGCGGCTTCGCAGCGGGATCCTCGCTCGGCTGCGCCGGCATGTGGCAGCCGTTGCAGTTCGTCTCGGCGCGCGCTGGGTAGTACCAACTCTGCGCACCGAACCCAGACACGCCACTCAAGCGGAACGAGTCGTAGTGGTTCTGCCCGCGAAGCCAGCGGTAGTCATTCAGCGCCTCGGGCAGATGCACCTTGTGGCATGCGCCGCAGAACTCGCTCGTCTGGTGCACCTCGGGCTTCAGGAATGTGCGCTTGTGCAGCGCGGGGCGCGCACGAATCAGTTGGTGGTTCACCCACCGCAAGAACGGATTACTGCTGCCCGCAAAGGGATACTCCGCGGGCTGACCGATCACATAGTCGGCATTGCCGCGCGGCGACCCGAGCTCGGTGATCGCGTGGCACGCATTGCAAGTGATGCTCGCGCGACCCACGGGATCATGCGCGGCGTCGTACAGCGGATCGTCCCACTTCGGATCCTCGAACGCACCCGTGAAGAACGGCACTGGATCATGGCAGCCCGCGCAGAACCGCGCGTCCTGCACCGACCCATCGTGCGCCATCGCATGCTCGCGCGTCTTGCGCACGCTGAATGCATACAGCGGATTGTTGAAAGAACTCGCAGCGTGTGCCGACCGCGACCATGCGCTGTGCACATCGGCGTGGCACACCAGGCATTCCTCGTTCTGCATCAGGCTCGACGCGGGAATGAATCCGCCGCTGTCGGTGCGCGCGAGCGATGGTTCGAAGTAGCGCGCACCCGACACTGGCATCGTCTCGCGTTGCCGACCCGTGAGCGATCCGTGCAGGATGAACCCGACACCGCCCGCCGAGACCGCCAGCAGCAGCAGCCCGCCACCCATCCGCCAGCGAATGCGCGGTCCCGCCAAGCGGTGCAGCAGGAACATCCACACGAGCAGCACAGGCGCGATCACATGCATCCAGACAACGCCGCTGCGTGGCAGGAGTTCGCGCGCGCCGCTTGGCAATTCCCAGCCATCGACTCGCAGCAGCAGAATGCCCGTGATGACCGTTGCGATCCCGGCGATGAACGCCGTCATGCCAAGCCGCTGCGCCGTGCGGTTGGGACGCGTTCGCGACAACGCGAAGTGCCGCACGCCAAACCACAGGAACGGAATCGCCAGCGCGAGACCGACAACGACATGCACGAGAAACATCCACAGCGAAAAGACCGTCTGCTGATCCTCGCCCGTCACGCTCCCCGCGGTCGAAACGCTGAAGAGATACGCAGAATTCACGCCAAGCAGCGCGAACCCAACCATCAATCCGCGCACCAGCCAGCGCAGCGCAGGAGTCAGGACCGGCTTGGGCACTTCCATCGGCGAAATGGTACGCGCCAACGATCAGGAATCCGCTATCTCCCGCCTTCGTACCGCGTATTGAATCGCCGGTGCAGCGCCTCTCGCTGCGCGTCAGCGGCCGCTGCACTCGCGCCGCCGCGGGGAAGCGGATCGATCGTCTGTCCGTCCGCGGTCAAGAAGTCCATGTCCTTGCACCAGCCGTTCACCTCCAGAAACGCGAAGCGGCTGAACCCGGTATCGCAGCGCGGGATCGATGCATCGAACGACAACTCGACTTCCTCGCCTGCACCAAAGATCGCCACCGCACCATCGACCGCTCCCACGAGCGGCGCACAGTCGACCCCAATCGCCGTGTACCAGCCGAACTGCTTCCGGCAATCCCACAGCGGAACGCGGCGCTGCCAGTCGTACGCAGGTCGCCGCTGCGCCGTTGGCAATCGCTGCGCGAAGCCGCAGTCGCGCACCACGCACCCGCGCAGCGGACAATGGTGCCGCGTACTCGCGCATCTGCGGACAGGGTTCCACCCAAGCCATCTCGACCGCATCCACATACAACTCGTGATTCGTGCTCATCCGCAGCGACCGCGCGCCGCGCGGCAGGCGATCGATCGGCAGCGGGAACGCAGCCTGACGCGGCATGCCAGCGGGGTAGCCGTACTGCGCAACAACCGTCACCCACACGCCGCGCTCTGGGTCGAGCGCCTCAAAGGTCGGCGCAGCGAGCGGCGCGTTCGCCTGCCACATCGCGAAGTTGGTCTGGCAGTACGGGTACTCGACCCAGCCATCGAGCAGCAGCACCGGCTCCGCGCCAGAAACGCCCCCCGCAAGATCGCAGCTGAAATCGAACTGCAGCGTGAACGGCTCGCGCGTCCGACCGATGAAGCGCGGATCGATCGCGCCAGGATCCGCTGCAATACCGTCAACCCGCGCGAGCTGCGCGGTCTGATCCAAGCGCGCCGCAGAGTCCTCCGACGCGCCAAAGCGCGCCTCGCAGCGAACAGGCTTCGCACTGTGCCGATAGGCAAGTACACGGCCCGTGGGCTGCGGATCCGTGATCCCCATGCGTTCATCGAGTGCCATCCGCCAACCCTCGGGCAGATCGACAAAGTGCAGCGCAGCAGAATCAAGCGCGGTCATCTCTTCCATCGGCTCTGCCAGCGACAGCACGAAGCGTCCACCGCGCGCCACCAGCGCCTCCGATGGCAGCGCCACACGCTCCTGCGGTCGCGGCGGCGCATACACCGCCTCCAAATCACCGCTCGCGCCGCGCTGCACCGACGCCAGGTATCCAAGCCCGCCAACACCCAGACAATCCGTCACGAAGCGCATCCGACTGCCATCCCAGGCGAAGATCACTGGGCAACTCGAAATCTGTCGCTGCGTTTCCACGATGGTGTGCGCACCAGCCGCGAACTTCGGCTCCGTCTGCAGAACGCCATCAGACCAATCGATCCGCACGAAATCCGCATGCGGCGCTGAACCAAGCCCGATGATGGCTGGTGTCGGCGCCGACGCCAATCCAGAGTGCCACTTGGTCGGTCCTGCTGCGACCCATCCGCCCGCCACGCGCGCCACCGCGCGCGTTCCGATGCCACTGGCGTTCGATCGCATCTGCTGCGCGGGATCGATCCGCCCACGGAACGACAGTGTTGCAAGCGGCATGCGACCTGGGCCGCCCACACGAATGGCAAGGGTGTCCTGTTCGAACATCACAACCCCGTGCTGAGGGAGGATCGCGGGGGTCGGGCCTTGATAACGACTCTTCGAGTTCAGCGGCAAGTCCCCCACCCAGTTCCCTTCCGAGTCGGCGAGCATCATCGAGTCATCGAGAGGCATCAAGCCACCAAGCAGTCCACCCTGATAGGAACCCATCACGCCGATCATCGGCTGTCCAGAGCCAGCGAAGTCCGCCACAACGACCGAACCTCCGATCCCAAAGTGCGATGACCGCACCAGGCGAGCCCCCTCACGCTCAAACTCCCACACCTGCAGGTCAGCATCGGGACTCGACGAACCTCCGCGGTGCTTCAACCCAGCAAGCAGCAGCACGCCGTCATCCGCCCGCTCGAACGCGACCATCGACTGCAGCGGCGTCTGGGTGAGCGGTGCAAATCGCTTCACTTCGTTCGTCCACTTCCACAGCCGCTCATTGAGAAGCACGCAGACAGACCCTATCTGAAACCGCGCGGCACTTGCGATGATGTCACTGTCTCCATCGCCATCGACATCCGCTGCCACGAGTTGCCACCAGTACTTCGCTGGATTCACCGGCAGCTGAACAACTTCCCAGCCCGCATCGAGACGGTTGTAAATGATCACGGGACGAAACATGTCGCTCGCCGATTGCCCCGGCGCCGGCGGAACGCGTTCGCTCGCCATGATGTCAAGGTCGCCGTCGTGATCAAGGTCTGCGAGACCGCTCAGAATCGCCACATTTGCTGCACCGATGTCCACCTTGGCATCCTCGAAAACGCCGGCAGCGTTCTGCAGCAGCATGAACAGCCCGTTCTTCGTCGAAGGCAGGACCACATCAATCCTGCCATCGTTGTTGAAGTCACCCCAGTGGCTGGCGTAGGAGCCGCTCGCGGCGATCGGCTCGAGGTCTGACACGGTGCGCGCATCGAAGGTGGCATCAGGTCCCTCACCTCCCCCCTGATTCCGAAGAACCACCACAACACGCGTCGGGCTAGGCAACTGGATCGCCTTTCTCGCGGGGACATCCAGTACGGCCGACCACACCACATCCGTCCACCCATCGGCATCGATGTCCACCGCGGCAATGAACGCGTCAGGCGTGTAGCCGGCGGGCCAGTTGTTCACCTTCAGCGGAACGCTCGGACCAAACAGATCACCCGAACGCGGTGGCACCACATCTTCGACCGACGGCAGCACGATCTCGCCGAGTCGCCCCATGCGCGTGTACTTGAACTCTGCGAGCGTCGAGCGCGGGTTCTGCGCGAGCGCGTCGAACAGCTTCAGCGCTTCCTCCGAACCCGCCGCATCTCCCTCGCGCGCAAGCACACGCTGCACACCAAGCACCGCACTGCGCAGGTACGGATCCAGTTCAGACGCGCGCCGATACCAGGGCAGCGCCGCCTTCCACTCGCCCGTCAGTTCAAGCGACTGGCCCATGTAGTACGCGGCGTGCGGGTCGTCGGGGAACGCCTCCGCAGCACGGCGGAACTGCGGCAGCGCAGACGCGGGATCACCAAGGAACAGGTACGCAAGTCCCATGCAGTACGCGGCACGCACGCCCACACCAGGATCAGAAGCAAGCGGCTGCAACAGGGCGAGCGCGCGCTCCTGCGCCCCTTCCGCGGACTGGTTCAGGATCGCAATCGCCTCATCGAGCTGCGCATCGCGCCACTGCGGATCCTTCTCGCGCGCCGCAGCAAACGCGCGCTCCGCCGCGGCGAAGTCGAACTGCCCCATCGCTGCAGCGCCCTCGGTCGCGGCCGCAAGCGCATCGGCCGGCACCTCACGCTCCGCAGCGGCTCCACCGCCGCCGCACGATGCGATCAGGGGCAACGCCAGCGCGAACAGCAGCACGACGGCCAAGCGGCGCGACAACTTCACGTGCCGTCCACCTCGGGTGCAGCACCTCGCGCCGCGCGAAACGCATCACTCCGCGCGCGCCCCTGCGCAATCCGCGCCTCGAGCGACGCCACGTCGATCGGCGTACCCGCCGCAGGCGGCATCACCCCCTCGCGCGCATAGTCGTACGCCTCACTGCGCAGGTGAGCGCGCATGTCATGACCGCGCCGCCGCGCACGCTCCGCGCGCAGCGCCGCGATGTCCACGGGCGCAACCACCACCTTCTCACCTGGACCCGGGTCCGCCTGCGCAAGGATGCGACCGTCGAAGTCAACGACCATCGACCCGCCAGGCCAAGAAAACGGCGGATACTGCGACAAGTGCGCCCCCTGATTCGCCGCAACAACAAACAGCGTGTTTTCCGCGGCGCGCGCGCGGTTGAAGAGCGTCCACCAATCCATCGGCGGCGTCGCACCCCACGGATCCATGTACGCGCTCACCCGCACCGCCACTTCCGCACCGTGGAACGCCAACTGACGGATCGACTCGGGGAACAGCCAGTCGTAGCAGATGGCGCAGCCAATCGAACCGATCTCCGTGTGCGCCACAGGAAAGCACTCCGACGGCGATGCACCACGGTCATGCGGCGACGCATGCACCTCCCACGGAATCCACGGGTTCACCTTGCGGTACACCGAGAGCACGCCCGTCGGACCACACAGCACGCTCGTGTTGAACAGCACATCACGCTCCTGCGCGCACTGCTCGATGAATGTCCCGCACTGGATGAACACACCCAGCTTCGCGCACAGCCGCGCGAGACGATCGATGTGCTCGTTCGCAAGCGGCAGCGCCAAGCGGTCGCGCAGTTCGCCGACCGTTCCATACGCAGGCGCAGCCATCACGAACTCGGGGAACGCAAACAGCCGCACATCGAAGAACGGTTCGTAGCCGCCCACGGTCTGCTCGACCAGCGTGCACATGCGGTCCACGCGAACGCCGATCTCGCCGCGATCGCGCGGGCACTCGAGCGCCGTCTGGACCGCAGCGGCGTGGTACCGCGCCACCGCCGCGCCGCCACCCGCCGCCGTCAATGCGGGATTTCCTTCACCGCATTTCGGTTCCAGGCTGGCACACGCACCACCACTGGCCCCTTGCCGCGCAGTTCGCACTGGCACGACAGCCGACTGTTGCGCTGAATCCCTGGCGCCTCCTCCACACGATCCTCTTCCGCCTCGGTCGACTCGGTCAGGTGCTCCATCCCCTGCTCGACATACACATGACAAGTCGAGCACGCGCAGACGCCGCCGCACGCATGCTCAATGTTGATCCCGTGATCGATGGCGATCTCCAGCAGCGACTCCCCCTCGCCGCCCATCAGTTCCCACTCCGTACGGTCCGTGCCCGTCAGCCCAGCCGCATCCTCAAGAATGAACTTCACTGGAACAATCGGCGGCCCATGCTCATGTCCATCGCGCTTCAAATGCATGGCGAAAGTGTAGAGCCCCTCCATTACGATCGCCCATCGTGTCGCTCCCACCCACGGCAACCGACGCCTCACCCGATCCGCTCGCGCTCACGAGCGCCGAGTTCGTCGCCGCCGCACGCACCCACGGACGAAGCCGCGACGACGCGCTCAACGCCTACCGCGCCGTCCACCGCCGCGGCATCTGGCAACCTTGGATGGCCCCGCCACCGCCACCGCCCGCGCGCACCCACACCGACGACCGCACCGCGAAGTTCCTCATCCAACTGCACGACCAGCTCGAAACCGAGAGCGTCATCATCCCGATGCCGCACCGCGGCGGCCGCTTCAGCCGCACCCTCTGCGTCAGCAGCCAAGTCGGCTGCGCCATGGGCTGCCAGTTCTGTGAAACCGCGCAAATGGGACTGCTTCGCAGCCTCACCGTGCGCGAGATCGTCCAGCAACTCCATGTCGCGCGCTTTCTCGTCACCAACCCATTCACCGATGAAACTCCACCCGAGCACGGCCACTTCGACATTGCCAACATCGTCTTCATGGGCATGGGCGAACCCATGGACAACCTCGATGCCGTCCTGCAATCCATCCGCATCCTCTGCGACATGAACGGCCCCGCCATCGGCTGCTCGCGCGTCACCATCAGCACCGTCGGCCGCACCGACGGCATCCGCCGACTCGGCGACTTCATCCAACAGCCCGGCTTCCGCCGCGTCGGACTCGCCATCAGCCTCAACGCCCCGAACGACGAAATCCGCAGCGCCATCATGCCGATCAATCGCGCCGAGCCGCTCGCGCAACTGCGCGCGGCAATGACCGCGTTCCCCAAGCGCCCGACGAGCGCGCTGTGCGCGGAATATGTCCTGATCCCAGGCGTGAACGACCTGCCCGAGCACGCCGACGCCGTGTGCACCTTCCTGCGCGGCATCCGCTGCAGCCTGAATGTGATCCCCTACAACCCCCGCCGCAACAGCCCATGGCCCGCGCCCGACGAAGCCACGATCGACGCGTTCGTCGCGCGCGCCATCGCCAACGGCCAGTTCACCAAGCGCCGCCGAACCAAGGGGCGCAGTGCGATGGCTGCCTGCGGACAACTCGGCAACGAGCACATTCGTGGGCGCAAGATCGTGCAAGTCGGCATCGACCGCTGAACGGCACTTCGTCGGGCTGAACGCGGATCGCGGGTTGGGCGAGGGCGCGCTTTGACCGCTATGGGCAGCGGCATGGACCTGCCGAGGCTCAGACAGCTCTCGCCTGCTCCACGGACCTGCGGTCCGCGTTCGCAGGCTCGAGAACTCGCTCGGCAGGAGTGCTGCCCAAGCGATCCCACGCACAAAAACCGCGGCGCGCGCTTCGGTCACGCCGCGCGAATCGTGCGGTGAACCTTGGAACTCACGTTGACCTTCGGTAGCGGAAACGGAAGGACGGTCGAAGGGACTTTATGGGGTCTTGGCGGCACGGAACCCGATGAGGTCGCTCGAGTTGGCAGGCGTGCGGTTGAGGCGATTAGAGGCACGTATAACGATCGAGTTGGAGCTCCACGAGCCGCCGCGCAGCACGCGGGACTTGCCTGCAACGGGACCCATTGGATTCGTCTGCGCGTCAGCGCTGTAATCGCCCCACCGATCGTTCACCCACCCCCAAACATTCCCAAGCATGTCATTCAGCCCGAACCCGTTCGCCCGCTTTGTACCGACGGCGTGAGTGGCCTTCCCTGCTTTGCCACCGTGCCACGCCATCTCATTCAGTTGCCCGTACCGCGGCGTGAGCTGCCCTGCTCGGCACGCAAACTCCCACTCCGCTTCGGTCGGCAGCCGCAACTTGGTCTTCTTGCAGAACGCATCGCAGTCATTCCATGACACCTGTTCGACGGGGCGCGCCGTACCGCGCACACCTAAGTGCTCGGCGGCGTGCTGCTCAGCCTGCTTCTCTGCCGTCTCGCCCTTCATCGCTGGATCGATTGGTGATGGGACTCCCTCTGCCTCTGAGAACTTGCTCGGATTATTGCCCATCCCCTCGGCATACTGCTGCTGCGTCACCTCGTACCGACCGAGGTAAAACGCGGTTGTGAGTTTCACCTCGTGCGCGGGCGACTCGTCATCGGATGCCTCGTCATCGTTCGGGCTCTTTCCCATCACGAACTCGCCAGGCGGGATCAGCACCATCTCGATTGCCGTCCCCTTGTCGCGCACGCGCCACGGCAGACCTGTCTTCACAATCGCATCACGAAGC
>RFON01000038.1 GCA_009926625.1 Planctomycetota bacterium | reverse complement strand
GCGATGATCCGTCCTGAGTTTGCTGGATGCAGCCGTTCGCTCGATGTGGCGGCGTTCACCACCACGCCGAAGTTGCTGGACCTTTGCCTGCGCGAAATCGAGGCGGCCGCTGAGGCGGGGGCGCACTCCGTGGGTGTGTCGTTGCTGACGCCAGACGGCTTTGTGGACATCGATGCGAACGCGCGGCTGATCGAGCATGCGCGATCGCTGGGCTTGGTCGTCGCGTTCCTGCGAACCTTCGACCTGCTGAACGATCGTGAACGCGGCATCCGCGACCTGACCATGCTCGGTTTCGTCCGCTTCATCACCGCTGGAGTGCTGGGTTGGGATGCAGCCGTGGCGACACTCGATGAGCGCATCGCCATGGTTGCGCATGATGTCGCGCGCGCGCGGGCCGAGGCGGCACGGCGCGGTGGCGAGCCGATCGAGGTGATTCCCGGCGGCGGAGTGCGCGCGGTGAACGCACAGCGATGGCTGGCGTTGTCGCCACATCTGCATGCGTCGTGCCGAAGCAATGGCCGATTCAGCGTGGAGGAACTCGTGGCGCTCCGCGCAGCCATGTCGAGGAGCGTGTCGGTGTGAGCATGCGGGCGCGCCGTCCGCTTGATGCGCATGCGAAGGTGCGGCGGCGAGCTGCACGCATTCGCATCGGTGTGCGGTGCGGGGTGCTTGGTGTGCTCTTGGCCTTTCAGTGTGCTGGGTGTGCACCGCAGCAGCCGCCTCCTGCGGGAATGGCGTGGGTGCCGGGCGGCGAGTTCACCATGGGCAGCGACCACGCGATGGCGCGGGGCGACGAGCAGCCGCCCCACCGCGTTCGTGTTGACGGCTTTTGGATGGATGTGACCGAAGTCACGAACGCGCAGTTCGATGCGTTCGCTCGCGCGACGGGGTATGTCACCGTGGCGGAACGGCCTGTCGACTGGGATCAGCTGAAGTTGCAGTTGCCGCCGAACACGCCGCGCCCTGACGAGTCACGATTGCTGCCGGGGTCGCTCGTGTTCACGCCTCCTCCTGAGGAGGTCGACCTCGAGCAGTTCGATCGCTGGTGGAGTTGGGTGCAAGGTGCGAACTGGCGCCATCCACGCGGTCCAGACAGTTCGATCGTGGGCAAGGAAAACGATCCAGTGGTGCACATTGCTTTCGAGGACGCCAACGCCTTCGCGAAGTGGGCGGGCAAGCGCTTGCCGACAGAGGCAGAATGGGAGTTCGCGGCGCGTGGTGGTCTCGATGGTGCGCTGAACGCATGGGGCGATGCGCCCGTTGACGCGACGCGCGCAAACACATGGCAAGGGGATTTTCCCCATCGCAACACGGGTGCGGATGGTTTCGTGCTGGCTGCACCAGTTGGATCGTTCCCCGCGAATGGCTACGGGTTGCACGACATGGCGGGCAATGTGTGGGAGTGGTGCGCGGACCGATACCGCCCCGATGCGTATGCGCTTCGGCTGAGCGGGGGTGCGGACGGCAGCGCGTCGACGACTGCAGTGGTGGTCAATCCATGTGGACCTGCGGACTCCATCGACCTGCGCGATGCATACGCGCAAGGCGGACGCGTCGTGCGCGGAGGATCGTTCCTCTGCAATGACTCGTACTGCTCGAGCTACCGACCGAGTGCGCGGATGAGCCAGTCACCTGATACTGGCATGCAGCATCTCGGCTTTCGATGCGTTCAAAGCCGCCAGTGAACTCTGTGCAGCGCGCGCTGTTCCGCGGAGCGTATTGGTGTCAGCGCCGCCCGCGCGTTGGTCGGTTCCATCCAGACGAGCGCGGCGAGCGACCCGTCGTTGGAGTGGCCACCTTTGGAGTGGCCACCGTTGGAGTGGGCACCGTTGGAGTGGTCGCCGCTGCATTCGCTCGTGCGTGGCGACCGCCTTTTCCACGCGTGTGATCGACCTTGGTCGAATCTCTCGTCGGTCGGATCGCAGCACTCGGCTGCGGTTCGGCCAGCGAGATGCCCGCGGGCATCTGTCGCACAGGGATCAGCCTGCGGGTGAGCTTCTCGATGCTGCGCAGGAGTCCACGCTCCTCGTGATCGCAGAAACTGATCGAAGCGCCGCTCGCGCCTGCGCGCGCCGTGCGCCCGATTCGGTGCACATATGCCTCGGGTTCCATCGGCAGGTCGATGTTCACAACATGGGTGATGCCGTCGATGTCGAGCCCGCGCGCGGCGATGTCCGTCGCCACGAGCACGCGCACGCGCCCCTCGCGAAAGGCGAGCAGTGCGCGGACGCGGTAGTTCTGCCCCTTGTTCCCGTGGATGGCCTCCGCGGGGATGCCGTGCGCGAGCAGCCGCTTCAGGACGCGGTCGGCACCATGCTTGGTCTTGGTGAACGCCACCACGCGCTGCATTGCGGGATCCTGCAGGAGGTGAACGAGCAAGGGGACCTTGTGAGCCTTCGGCACATGAATGAGTTCCTGTGCGATCTTCTCGACGGTGGTCGCCTCCGGCGTGACTGCCACGCGCACAGGATCGTGCAGCAGTTGGTCCACGAGATGACGGATCTCACTGGGCATCGTCGCACTGAACAGCATGGTCTGGCGCTTCTTCGGCACGCGCGCGGTGATGCGCTGAATCGGCTTGATGAACCCCATGTCGAGCATGCGATCCGCTTCATCGAGCACGAGCGTGTTGATGGTGTCCAGATGAACGAACCCCTGCTCCATGAGATCGATCAGTCGCCCAGGCGTTGCGATGATGATGTCGACGCCACCTTGCAGCGCCTTGACCTGCGGTCGCTGACCGACTCCACCGAAGATCACTGCATGGCGCAGGTGCAGATTGCGGCCGTAGGTCGCGAAGCTCTCGCCGATCTGCGCTGCGAGTTCGCGCGTCGGCGCAAGGATGAGCACACGCGGTCGGCGAGCGGCGTGTCCGTGCGATTGTTCGGCGGCTTTCAGGCGATGAATGATCGGGAGCGCAAACGCGGCGGTCTTGCCGGTGCCAGTCTGCGCAATCCCAAGCACATCGCGACCGGAGAGGGCGATGGGAATGGTCTGGGCCTGAATCGGCGTGGGAATGCTGTACCCCTCGGCTTCCACCGCCTTCAGGATGAGCGGGTGCAGGCGAAGGCTGTGGAAGCCCGCGGGAGCGGGCACGGCAGGAGATGTGGGATGTGTCAAGGGAAAAACCACGGGCGGCGTAACGGAACGCTTCCGTGACGAAAAGGCAGTGTACAGGTGCGCTGCGTAAAACGGTTCGCTGCGTCCGATCAGTCGCGAGCCCACAGCGCGCGATAGGCGCCGTTCGCGTCGTACCGATTTGCCTGCGCCTGCACATCGAAGACGCGGTTGCGCGGATCGTTGCCCACACCAGCAACATATTGCCAGTTGCCCCAGTTCGGTCCGACATCGAAGTCGATCAGTTGGCTCTCGAACCAAGCGGCACCCCAGCGCCAGTCAATGCCCGCGGTCTTGGCGAGCCAACTCGCGACATTCTGCCGCGCACGGTTCGACAGTTGCCCCGTCGCGCGCAGTTCGCGCATGCTTGCGTCCACGAATGGCTCGCCCGTGCGTCCTTCGCACCATGCCGCGAAGCCGCGCTCATCCTGTGCGCCGCACGGTGTTCGTCCGAGCACGCCGTTCGCCTTGAACGCACGATTGCGTGCTTGTCGCACCCAGAAATGGAAGTAGTCGCGCCACAGCAGCTCGAAGAAGAGCCAGTAGGTGCTCTCGTTGGCGGTGCGTTCGCGCTCATACTGGCGGATCTCCGCGGCGACTTCACGCGGCGAGAGCGTGCCGAGCGCAAGCCAGGGCGAGAGCCGAGACGAGAAGTCCGCGCCGATCAGCCCATCGCGCGTCTGCTTGTAGCGCGCGATGCAGTCGGTCTCCCAGAACCACCGCCGCATGCGCGCGACCCCATGCGATCGGCCGCCGTCGCATGTGAACCGCGCCCTCGCATCGGGCGACATGGCCGCCGAGCGCGCTTCATGGAAATCCGCGCAGGCAAGAACTCGATCGGCGTCTTCGGACGCACGCGAGCACAGGTCGGTCGGCATTGCGGTGAGCACGGGCTCGGGCAGAGGCTCGCGAACGCGACACTTCTTCTCCACGCTCCGCCTGAAGTTCGAGAACACATCAGGCAGGTCGTCGACCGCGAAGGGGAGATCGGATGCAGCGATCATCGTGGTCTCGTCGTGCACCACGAGCGCGATGCCATGCTGCGCAAGCACCCGCGCAGCGGCTGCGTTCTCCCGTTCTTCATCTGACGCACGGCAGGGTGCAGTGTGCACTTCTGCAACACCCAGTTCTGATGCAAGCGCCGCGACACACTGCGCTGCATTGCCGCGCGCAACGAAGAGCGCCGAGCCCTTCGCGCGCCACTCGCCGCGAAGTTCATCCACGGCTTGCAGCAGATGTCCCGTGCGCCGCGGGCTCACTCGAACGAAGTCGGGCAGGGTCGTGTGTTGCTCGGCGCGTCCGCGTTCGAGGCGCACGGGCGCCGCGACATGCTCTGGCAGCACGACCACGCCGACCACGCGACCAGCCGATGCCGCCGCAGCGGCCGTCACTGCCGGATTGTCGGCAAGCCGAAGATCAGTGCGATGCCAAACCAGCGCGGTACTCGGGATCGGTTCGGGCACGCCTCACTCTAGGAAGCCCGACCGCCGCGCGACCCGTCCTCAGCTCCAAAGTCCAATCAGCCCCAAAGTCCGAGCAGGATCGTGAGGTCTGCACCGCTGACAACACCATCGCCGTTGAGATCGCTCGGTCCGCCGGCACCCCACGCGGCAAGCAGCAGGCTGAGATCAGAGCCGTTCACGGCGCCATCGCAGTTCAGATCGCCCGTCGAGCAGGATGGCGTCCAGTAGCGGCGCACCGAACCTGTGCTGGACACGACGAGGCTCCCGTTTGCCGTGAGGACTGGTCCGCCTTGGCTCACGCCCGCAATCGCAAGCGACCACTGTTGTTGCATGGCAGGGTTGAACACGCGGATGTCCGCCGTGCCGCCACCCGCACCGTGCGAGTTGTTGTGGAAGACTCGGCCCTGCGCATCAACAACGGTGAGCGATGATGTGAACCCGTGCGAAGCGCGGATCGAGCCCGCGGACTCTGCGCGCAGTGCGCCCGTGATCTGGTCGCGAATCTGCAACTTGCCTTCGAGCGACATCATGGTCACGCCGCCATCGGGCGTGATCGCATGCCGCGCGAACGGTTCATGCCCAGCGGGGACATTCCACAGCAACTCGATCGCGCTGCCAGTGTCTCGAAAGGCATACATCTGATCCAAGGAACCCGAGTTGCTCGTCCGCAAATAGAAAACCAACCCGCCCGGCGCGCAAAACGGCGAGTTCTGGCAGAGGAAGCCAGGCATCACAGGACCGCTGTAAAGGCGCTGCCCCGTTGTGGCGCTGAAACGAGAGATGCGCTGCCCGCCCGAGCCGACCTCATCGAGATAAATCGCATCGCCGTCGCGCGCTGGTCCGCAGTTGCCGCTCACGCTGCAGGTGCGCGTGGTGAACCATACGGTGGTGCCATCGTTTGCACGGAGTCGCCGCATCTCCGTGTTTCCAGCAAAGATTGGATCGCCGTTCTCGAGAAACACGATGCCGTCATAACTGCCCGTGCTGACTTCCGCATCGGAAGTCCACACGACACTGCCGTTCGCCGCGTCCAGGCAATACACGGGGGCGGCTGACGCGCTTCCATTGCCGCCGCGTCCGACATACACGCGGTCACCTCGCGCGCCGTACACGACCGTCGTCCAGTCGCCTGCTTGAAACGGACAGTCAAATGTCCACAGCGTGGCACCCGTTGCCAGACTGAGGCAATACACGACTGAGTCGCCTGGACCCGTGACTGGATTCGAGGCCTGCGTCTGGCGGACCCAGAAGATCCGATCTCCCGAAACGGTTGGACTCCATGAGATCAGTGTTTGGATGTTGGTGCGCTGCCACACCAGTGCAGCGGACTGGGGACCCGTGGATGGAACGAGCCCGTTGACCATCGAGTTGCCGCCCAGGTGCGGCCAATCCGCTTGTGCCGTCGCGCTCGACAAGAGGGCGATCACGACCAAAAGAAAGCCGACTCGTGGATGTGACATGATTCCCGAAAATAACTCGCGCCTGAAGGTTTGCAAATGCTCCGTGCGAAAGTTGTCTCGATTTGGGATCACACTCTCCGCAAGCAAGGCACATCGCGCGGTTTCCCCCTATCTCCGCCCGATTCCTGAGCCAAGATCACTGCGAATGCCATTGACTCGGCCGCGAGCACCTCGTTATACAGTTTGAGCATGCGATGGAAGCACGCTGTTCGGAAGGCGATGGTTGCCTGCTCCCTGTTGGCTCAACTGTGGACTGTGGCGCTTGTCGCTCCGAGTGCACGCGCGGAGGGGATTCACTTCACTTATCTCTGGCATCTCGAGCAGCCGCTGTACTGGCCCGATCAGCAAGCGAGTGGCACCGATCGGACCGAACGCGCGTGGCAGAGCATTCTCCGCCGCGATGCGGGCGCCGCGCATCCAGAGAATGACCTCCGTTCCATCTTCGGTCTCGATGACCGAGTGGCTGCCTACCAGTACCGACCGCGTGACACCGTGAACGCAATCTCGTGGACGGCAGAGGGTGGAGCGCAAGTCAGTTTCAGCGGCGGGCTCATCGCCAACATTCAGTCGTTTGCCGATGCAGGTGGGCAACTCGGATACGGCACCAATTGGACTGGCGCGTGGCGCCAAGCGCGAGGCCTGCAGACCAATCTGTCCGCCGGTTCGCCGACACGCTCGCGTCTGGACATCGTCCTGTTTTCGTACCACCACGCGCTGCTGCCCCTCATCGACGACGCTGCCGTGCGCATGGAAATCCGCATCTATAAGGAGGCGTACCCATCGGTGTGGGGAACGAGCCCCGCTCTCAGCAAGGGATTCTTCCCAAGCGAGATGGCGTTCAGCGAGCGAATCATCCCCATCCTGCAACAGGAGGGAGTGGAGTGGTGCCTCGTGAGTTCCGAAAAGATCGCGCGCGCATACTCCAACTTCCCAGTGCAGTTTGGATCGGGTGGCGTGAACTGCGATCCACCGAACAAGGCGGATCAGGTGAATGGCGCCGCGCCCGCGTTCACGCGATCTTCGATCAGTCGCGGCTGCGGACCTGCAGAGGCGCTGCCTGGCTCCTATCGACCGCACCGTGCAAAGTGGGTGAATCCAACAACAGGCGCCGAGAGTTTCATCACCGTCGTGCCGTGCAGCCAGATCCTTGGGTGGGAGGATGGCTACTCGCCGCTGAGTTTGCAACGGCTGCAGCAGTTGGCGCCATCGAACGATCCTGCGCGTCCGATGCTCGTGGTGCTCGCCCATGATGGCGACAACGCCTGGGGTGGCGGCTACTCGTACTACATGGAGGCGGTGCCCAACTTCGTGGGGCAGGCGAGCAGCGCGGGCTTTGTGCCGAGCGTCGTGCAGAAGTACCTCGATTCTCATCCCGTGCCCGCCAACGATCTGGTGCATGTCGAAGACGGAGCATGGGTGAACGCCGACGGTGACTTCGGTGCGCCGCAGTTCCTGAACTGGAACTATCCGCCCGTGAATGCACAGGGGCAAGTCGACATCGTGAATGGCTGGGCGGAGGATGTGCGCAACTGGGCAGTCATCACTGCTGCGCAGAATTGGGTCAATACGGCTGAGGCAGTCAGCACCGCTGCAGGCAACCCCGTTCGACCCGCGAAGGTCTTGAATCCAGATTCGTCCACCACTGCGGCTGAGCGCGCATGGCACTTTTTCCTCGGTTCACTCAACAGCGGCTACATGTATTACGGCACGGCGCTCGACATGGAGGTCAAGCCGACCATTGCATGCAACGAAGCGCTGCAGCATGCCACGGCCGTGGTCGGATCGGGCAGCGGTGAAACGACTCCTCCGACGATCTGGTATCCGCAGCGTTGGCCGTGGAACCCGGGCAGCATCAACTACGGCGCACCCTACGGGTATTCGCAGAACCAAGATGATGGCGACTTCACCGTGTGGAGCCTCGTGCACGATGTCAGCGGCTTGCAGTCGGTGACGCTGAAGTGGCGGCAGGATGTGGACGGGGAGAACCCGCTCTCGAGCAACCAGAACGAGACCTTCGCGGGCGGCAGCGAAGTGGGCGCATGGCAGTCGCTGCCGATGACCTCGGCACTGTTCCCAGCGGAAAACATTTTCAACTTCGCAGGGATCAACTTTTTCGAGATGCCGCAGAAGATCGCGCACCGCGTTCATGCAAACATCACGGGAGTTCGCAGCGCCCTTCTCGATTACTACATCGAGGCGGTCGATACGCGGGGGAATGTCGCCACGAGCCCCATCATGCATGTCTGGGTTGGTCCAGGCATGACGGGCGGCGGAGGAGGCGGAGGAACGGTTGTCCAAGTGTCTCCCACTCCAGTGGTGGCAGGCCAAACGGTCACCGTTTCGTACAACCCCTCGGGACGACCGCTCGCGAGCGCCGCGGCAGTCAACCTGTATTACGGGATCAATGAGTGGCAGTCCGTTCCTCCGACTGTGCCGATGCAGTGGATTGCCGCAGAGGGAGTTTGGCGGGCGAGCGTTCTTGTGCCGAGCAGCGCGCAGCAACTCGACATGGTGTTCAACAATGGAGCTGGCGTGTGGGACAACAACGGTGGAGCGGACTGGCACTTCACCGTCGAGGGTGGCTCGGGACAAAGCGACTGGGTGATGGATGGGCTGCTCGATACGGATGCAAAGCTGGTGGCGGAGAACGGGACGCGGCGCCTGTGGGCAGGACTGAAGCTGGGACGGTTGTATGTGGCAGTGCAGGATGCGGGCGGCGGCGACGACGCATTCCTTGCGCTTCGAGCTGATGCGCCTGGCCCCCTGCAGTCGGCGATGTGGGCTAAGGCAGGGCAGGTTGCTGCGTGGGGTGCGTTCCTTGCTGCGGAGAATGACAATCAGTTTGCGGGTTGGTTTGATGCGGCGGGAGTGCAGCGCACAGGCAGCGCATGGCGCAGCGCGCGCGGTGGGAGCAGCGGCGTCCTCGAGGGCAGCGCAGAGTTTGCCACGCTCTTCGGCGCCCAGCCGCAGCGCATCGCATTCGCGGGGTTGCGCTACGCCACTGCCAACGCTGGTGGACTGCGGTCGAACGCGCAGGTCCCGGCGAGCATCGACGGCAATGGCAATGCGGAATCGGGGGAGTGGACACTCGTTGAGAGTTGCACCATTGCCGTGGGTGATTCGTGCTGTCCAGGCGATCTCAATGGGAACGGCGCGATCGATGGAGCCGACCTGACGCTGCTCGTCGGTGCGTGGGGGAGTGCTGGTGGTGATCTGACGGGCGACGGTCAGACCGATGGCGCCGACCTCAGCGCGATGCTGGGCGCTTGGGGTGCCTGCCCATGAGCTTCACCTGACTGCAACACGATTGCATTACCGCGCGGGCGAAACCGTTGCCTCGATGGCGGATCCGTTTTCCAACTCGCCCTGATTGCTAACAACGATGAGTTCGTCGGTTCGGATTGGCCGTCGCGTCTTTGCGCCGTCCACCTGTTCAAGCCATGCGACGCTCGCGAGCGTCCCATCATCGATATCGATGGTGATGGGGCAGAGCCGCGACGCATTGCCTTCGACGCGGAAGAGATACGGCATGCCGCCGCGACGCACGATGGCACTGCTCGGGATGAGGGGCAGGTCCTTGAAGCGCTGCACCGTCAGCCGCATTTGCCCGTACATGCCCGGCAAGAGTCGAGGTGTTGTCCCGGCGGCGAGCCCCCGCGGTACTTGTGGCAGGACGGCACCCTTGAGATCTTGATGGTTGGACTTCGCAGATGCTTGCTCAAACAGGGCGAACGATTCGGGCGTTCCGTTCCAAAGGTCCACCTCGACGCGGCGCGTGCGGTCCGCTGCGCTCAACCCAGGTGCGATACGCGTGAGCGTGCAGCGGAACGGGCCAGTCGATCCGCCATCGATCTTGATTTCCGCTTCCGTGTCGGGTGCGATGAGCGCCGCAACCGTGTCGGGAACGCGCATGCCAGCGGTGAGGATGTCGTCGCGCACGATGGTCATGAGCGGCGCCGCGCCTGGAATGAGCACCGCGCTCGTCACGAATGCTCCTGGGTCAACGGAACGCGACGCGACCACACCATCGAAGGGTGCCAGAATCTCCCGCTGCTGAGGGTCTGTCGGCTGTCCAGCGGCGGGTTGCAATCGAATCAGCACTTCGCCACGCCGAACTGAGTGCCCGATGCTCTTTTGAACGAACTCGACCGTTCCAGTGACTGGCGCGAAAAGATCCGCGCGGTAATACGGAGCGATATCGATGGGCTGCTGCACTGTCACGCTTAGTTCTGGACCGACCCGTGGATGCTCCGCGCGCACGCGGATCACATCCGACTTGGTCGGTGACTTTCGCTCGGCGGCGGACTCGGACTCCTTCTCAGGTGCTTCCGCAGGCGGCGGTGACTGCGGCGATGGCGCCGAGTCCTGTGCGCTCGCCGTCACGCTGCACGAACAAGCGAGGACCGCCGCGGCGAACCGCGTGAAGAGGCGTGTGCACATCAATCGCGAAGCGATGGGGCGTCTGGCGTCCGACGGCAATGAGTGATGGATGAGCATCAGTGCTGCTCCTTCGCTGTTGTGGCAAGCGGCGCAGCGAGCTCCGCATCAAGGTCGATCATCGGGCGAATCCGCCGAACGAACAGCGTGTACATCACCGGCACGACGAGCAGCGTCAGCAGCGTGGAACTGATCATGCCACCAATCACTGCGCGCGCGAGCGGGATGTTCGCCTCGTGACCGCGCCCGATGCCGATCGCCATCGGCGTCAAGGCGAGGACTGTGGCAAGAAAGGTCATCAGGATCGGCTTGAAGCGCGTGGCAGCTGCCTCGCGGATCGCCGCGTGCGCCGCGCCCTGGCCCCCGCCATGCGCCGTGTATTGGCAAAGTCGACCAGCAGCACGCCGTTGTTCACTGCAACGCCGACGAGGAAGATCGTTCCCATGAGGCTCTGCACATTCAGCCGCGTGCCTGTGAGGTACAGCATCGCGATGACGCCGACGAACCCAAGCGGCACCGTCAGCATGATGACCCCTGGACCGATCCAACTGCGGAACAATGTGACTTGGAGCAGGTACACGAGCACGGCGGCGAGCCCAAGCCCGAGGGCGAGTTGCGCAAACGAATCGTTCATGCGGCCATACTCGCCCTTCAGGTTGATGCGCATTCCCGCCGGGACCTCGACTCCTTGCAGCGCCGCCTCGATGTCGCGAGCCACGGATGCCAGATCGCGGTCCTCGATGTTCACCAGCACATTGGACACGCGGCGCAGTCCGCTATGGTTTATCTCGACTGCGCCGTCGGTGCGTCGAGGCGTCACGACGCTGCCAAGGTTGATGCCCGCAGCTTGCGCAGGTCCCTTGACGGGCAGTGACAGCACATCATCGAGCGTGCGATCAACATCCTCTGGGAACTGGACGCCGACGAAGTACTGATTGCCCGAACGCGCATCGATCCAGAAGTTGCGGTTGATGCTCACGCTCGAGTTCATGGCGACCACCACTTGCTGCACGATGTCTTCGACCGCTAGGCCGAACTCCGCGGCCTTCACTCGGTCCACATCAAGCACGAGATAGGGCGCATCCGCCCGCTGCTGAACCCGAACATCGGCGGTGCCCGCGATTGCAGCAATCTTGTCGCGAAGGGTGCGGGCGACTTGGAGCGAATCCGCGGCGGTGCCACCCTCGACTTCCACGTCAATCGGGCTTGATGCACCCAAATTGAGCGCCGTGGAGAGCATCCCGCCAGTATCGAAGTCGAATCGGAGGTCGGCGAACGATTCCTCGGCTGCAAGGCGGCGACGCAGTTCCGATGCCCACTCTTGTGCGCTGCGCGATCGCTTCGTGGTGAGTTGAAGTCTCAGCAGCGCGTCCTGCTGCCCTGCGTTGGTCGTGTAGGCAGCTGACCAGTCTGGGTTCAGCCCCAGTTCCGTCACGATCATCGCCCGCTCTGCAGCGGGGATGACATCCTGGATGAACTCCTCCACCTCGACCACGCGCCGCTCACTCGCATCGAGCCGAAGGTTCGATGGTGCGCGCAGGCGAATGACGATCTGACCCGCATCAACCTGCGGGAAGAACTCCCTCCCGATGCGCGGGAGCAGGAGCAGCGATGCGGCAAACAGCGCGATCACGGCAAGCAGCGTGGCAGCGCGGTGCGCCAGCGCCCATGCGAGGGCGCGTGCGTAGATGCGTGCGATGCGGTCCACGATGCCATGCTGGAAAGCAGCACTCCATCGAGCAAACAGTCCAGGCGCGCGGTGCATGACGCGGCCGTCGCGCGTGCCCTGTTGCGTCCCGTGAACGGGGGACCGATGATCGTCGGGGAGAAATGTCGCGCACATCATCGGCACGAAGGTCCGCGACAGGAGGAACGAAGTGAACATCGCAAAGCCAACCGCCAGCGTGAGCGGGCGAAACAGGAAGCCGCCCATCCCAGGAAGCAGTGCGAGCGGCGCGAGCACGATGAATGTGGTGCACGCAGCCACCAAGACCGGCACCATGACTTGTGCGCATCCATCAATCGCGGCGCGAATGCGACTCTTCCCCATGTGGTAATTGCGGTGGTTGTTCTCGAGTTCCACGATCGCTTCATCCACGAGCGGACCGATGGCCAGCGCCATGCCTCCTACTGTCATGGCGTTGATGGTGTTCCCTGTTGCGAAGAGACCAACGATGCAGCCAAGCACGGAGAGCGGCAGGCTGAGCGTCGCGATGAGGGTCATGCGCCAGTCGCCGAGGAAGAGCAGGATCATGATGGAGACGAGTCCCGCCCCCAGCAGTCCCTCGAACACGAGCGAGGAGAGCGCGCCGCGCACCGCCTCCGTCTGATCCATCACGAGCGAGAGTCGCGTTCCTTCTGGAAGCCGTGATTCCATCTCGGGAAGGCGTTCGCGGACACCATCCACCACTCGGAGGCTGCTGCTGCCGCGCTGCCGATACACGGGCACGAAGACCTCGTTGCGTCCATCGATCCGAACGCGGGAGGTCTGGATTGTGGCGGCATCCTGCGCGTGTCCGACATCGCGGACCAGGATGCTCGAGGCCGGTCCCAGCGTGATCGGAATCTCGTTGAGGTCCGACGGCTGCTCCACCATCGCATTGCTGTCCAGAAGCAACTGCTCATCACCGAAGTAGGCCGTCCCCGGCGTCACCATCAGGTTGCCGCGCCGAAGGGCAGTCACCACATCCATCGGGGCGAAGTTCCGCGCCTCCATCCGCGCGGGATCGAGATAGATCATCACGGCACGGTCCTGTCCCCCGACCACGACAGGAGCAATGCAACCAGGGACGGCGCCAAGCATGTTCCGCACATCGATTCGGGCAAGGTCCTTTTGCCGCGCGTCGTCCATCGACAGGTTCGTGACCGTCAGAATCCCGACGGGCAATGTTCCAGTGGCATCGAAGGGCATCGCCACGGGCGGAAGTGTGTTCGGCGGAAGGTTCGGAAGTGCACCGAGCGCCAGAGAGTTCACCAAGGTCAGCGCTTCATTCGGATCGATGTCATCGCGAAAGTGCACCTTCACCACGCTCACGCCGGGCACCGATCGACTTTCGACCAGTCGCGCACCAGGCGCTTGATTGACCCAGCGTTCAATTCGGTTGGTGATCGTCTTTTCGATCGACTGGGCAGGCATGCCTGGGTAGTAGGTGAGCACCTGCACGGACGGTGCCTTGAACACGGGCAGGATGTCGATGGGAATGCGCACAAGGCAGAGCACGCCGACGATGGCAAGCGCCAGCACGAGCGCAGCGACCAGATATGGGTTTCGCACGGATGCGCGGATCAACCACATAGTGGCGAGATACTAAAGCGAACTCACAGGCATGAGTCGGCGATCACGGCAGTGCCCGACGAACGGAGACTCGAGGAGCCGTTCTATGATCGCGACCGCAGGAATCAGCAGTCCACGAACGACCCCAAGGGATGCGCGCGCCATGATTCTCACCTTGACCCAGTGCATCGGCGGACTGGGCATCTTCTTTGCGGGCATGTACTTGCTCACGGAGAATCTGCGCTTGTTGACGGGCCGCCGATTCCGCGAGGCGGTTGCACGCTTCACGCGCTCGCGTCCTGCGGCGGTGGCGTGGGGTGTGTCGGCGGGGGCAGTGATGCAGAGCACGCCCGCGGTGACGCTGATCACGGTCAGCATGCTTGGCAGCGGACTGATCGCCGTGGAGACTGGGCTGGCAATGGTGCTCGGCTGCAATGTCGGCACATCGCTGCTCGTGGTGGTTGCCTCACTCGACATCAAGATTCTCGTCTATTTGCTCTTGGGCCTTGCTGGGTTGTCATTCGCGAGCACGCGTTTGGCGGCTGCGCGCACGGTGCCGCTGATCGTGTTCGGCATCGGGCTGGTGTTCCTTGGGCTTGACCTCCTGAAGGATGCGGTGGGGCCAATCGCCCAGCAGCCATGGCTGCGCGACCTGCTCGCTTCGTCCGGGTCGTCGATGCCGCTGTTGTTCCTCGTCGGCATCGTGCTGTCCGTGCTGACCCAATCGGCCAACTCGATCATGCTGCTCGCCATCGCGCTTGCGGATGCGGGGGCGCTCAGCTTCAACCAAGCGGTGATCACGATCTACGGCGCAAATGTCGGCGACAGCATGCTGACATGGGTGCTCTCGCTACCACTGCGCGGACGCCAGCGCCAAGTGGCGATGTTCCAAGTGGCGTTCAACTCGATCGCCGCATGCGTGATGTTGCCTTTGTTGGCGGTGGAACTCGTGGGAGGCGTTCCGCTGGTGCTGGCGCTTGCGCGGCAGATCACCGTTGATCCGCCGCTGCAACTGGCGTGTCTCTCGGTGATGTTCAACATGGGCGGGGCGTTCACGCTGTATCCATGCATTCCAGCCGCAGCGCGGCTGCTCGCACGGCGCTATCCGCCGCCCACCGAGGAGGGCGATGCAGCGCCGCAGTTCATCTACGCCGAAGCGGCCGCGGAGCCAGACTCGGGTCTCGACCTTGCGGCGTTGGAACAGCGGCGACTCGTGTCGCTCCTGCCGCGACTGCTTGCGATTGCTCGGGACCAACCCGCCGACGCGCCCGCGCGACTTCGTCAGCGGCGTGAGTCGATCGCGCAGTTGAGCAGCGCAATCGGCGAGTTCCTCGAACGGCTCGGTGAGCGGTCGCTGCAACCGAGCGCATACGAGCGTTTGCATGCCGCGAGCAGTAAGGCGGAACTCATCGATGGCATCGCGGACACGATTGCCGAACTGGCGTCCGCCGCAAGCGTTTCGGGGCGCCACGATGCAGCCAAGAGGCTCAGCAGCAGCATCGTTGAGGGCATTGACGCGATGTTGCTTACCGCCGTGGAGGCGATGGGCCCTGACGGCGGCGAAGAGTTGGTGGTTCTTCAAACGATCAGCGGAAATCGCAGCACGCTCATGCGAAGGATTCGTGAAGATTACCTTGCGCGCGAGGTTGGCCTTTCGACAGGGGACCGCAGGGATATTCTCACGATGACGATTGCCTCGGAGCGAGCTTGCTGGCTGCTGCATCGTTTCGCAGATGCGCTGCTCGCAGAGGCGCGAATCGAAGGTGGTCTTGGAGCTCTCCCGAAGTCTCATGCGGATTCAATCAGATCTTGAGTGACCAGTGAGAAAGTGGGCACCCCGATGGTGAAGACAGAACGAACGAGCACTGATGTATTGGTCATTCGGATCGAAGGACGGCTTGATGCGGCATCCCGAGCCATCGTCGAGCCCGCCATCACCCGCGCACTTCAGTCGGTGCCATGTGCGATCGTTGATTTGTCTGGCGTGTCGTTCGTCGGAAGCGAGGGGCTTCGACTGTTCCTGATGCTTCGAAGGAAACAGGGCAGTGCGCGCATGCTTCTGTGCAACATGCAAGACCATGTGCGCGAAGTGTTCGAGATCAGCGGGCTGCTGCCGCTCTTCGATGTATTCACGGCGCAACACGAGGCTGAGCACGCGGCTCGCGGCAACCCCACATGAGCGTCGCCACACCTCCAGCGAAGTCACCAACGCCGACGGCGCACGCGATGGTGCAGATTGATTCGCAGCAGCGGGCCTCGCTCGCACTGCCGTGGTCCGTACTGCTTCGACACAAGTTCGGGAATGCGTTCGCGCGCATGTGCGGCAGGCGTGTGCACGGACAGGGGTTGATCGGCGCTTCCGCGCAGAGCGTTCAGGGTGGCTTCGCGGGGCTCGCCCAGGGTGGGTTTTCGCACTACAACCTTCCCCAAGTGTGGGTCGAGCGTCGAGCCTTGCCGAAGGCGGTCCACGGACGGGTCCCGCTGCACGATGCGTCGATCCTTGACATCGGCTGCGGCATTGGCGACTCCACATGGATCCTGAGCAAATGTGGGAACGCATCATGGCGCATCACGGGCATCGACTTGGAGCCTGGGCTCATTCGTGCTGCCGAGGCGCGTGCGGCAGCGGGGGAGTTCCGAGGTCGTGATGGCGGCGTCGTCAAGACCGCCTTTGGCGTGGCGGACATTTCTGCCGCAGACTTGCCCGATCATCCGAAACTGCGGGGAACCACATTCAACTTCGCCGTGTCGTGCGGGGTCGTTGGGCTGTACCTCGATCCGGCGCGCGCGCGCCAACTGCTGTGCAGCCTTCGGGTCATGCTGGCGCCTGGTTCATTTGCCGCGATCGACTGCGGACCATCGGTTCCTCGATGGACCATGCAGCGCACGGCGGAGTCCTTGGGATTCACATTCCTCGGACTTGTGCGCAGCGTGCCGCTCGACCCGCGCCCCAAGCTACTGCTGCAGTCGGGCGGCCCCCGCGGCTGAACGCCCAGCCACCCAGGCTGCGAATGTTTCGGCAGGCATGGGTTTCGCGATCCCATACCCCTGTGCCGCGTCACAGCCGATGTCGCCGAGGGCGGCGAGATGTTCGGCGCTCTCCACGCCCTCGGCCACCGACTCGCGACCAAAGACCTTCGCAAGTTCAATGACACCTTTCACGATCGCATGGTCGCCTGGGTCCTGCAGCATGTCCGCGACGAACGATCGATCGATCTTCAGCGTCTGGGCCGGCAGTCGTTTCAGATATGCAAGGGATGAATAGCCTGTGCCGAAGTCGTCGATCGCGAAGCAAACTCCAAGTTCGCGACACGAGTGCATGGTTGCGACGACTGTCTCTATGTCGCTGAGCGCTGCGCTTTCAAGAATCTCCAGTTTCAGGCAAGCGGGGTCGAGCGTCGGATGACGGGCCAGAAGTGCCCGAAGTCTGTGGGGAAAGTCCGCATCTCGCAGTTCGTAAGCCGAGATATTCACGCTGACTCCCCCACAGACCCCCTTGCCGACCCACTCCGCGCAGTAGTCGATCGCTCGCTCAAGCATCCAGCTTCCGAGTTCTGCAATGACGGGTGACTCCTCGATGCCCGCCAGCCACTCGCCTGGTGGCGCGATGCCCCCGTCGGGTCTTTGCCAGCGAACGAGCGCCTCGACGAAGCGGACTCCGCCATCAGCGATTCCAATGATCGGCTGGACGAAGAACTGCATCTCATTCCGCTGGATCGCCAGTCGAACCATGTTCAGGTGCTCGTGGCGAGCCACGAGCGCCTGATCATGGGCCGCGTCGAAGACATGCAGCCGACCTCGCCCTTCCTGCTTGGCGCGATACATCGCTTGATCAGCCTGCCGCAGGAGCGATTCCGCCGATGTGCCGTCGGTGCCCCCCGTCAACAGGCGCACCCCGATGCTGACGGTCAGGCTGACCGTCTCCGTCTCGGTGGCCTGCACGGGCTCGGAGACCGCTCGCAGGAGTCGCTCCACCTTCGCCACCGCGATCGTCGCCGAGGCAACGGAAGGCAAGATGACCGCGAACTCGTCACCACCAAGCCGTGCCACCGTGTCCACACTTCGGCACAGTCCCTGCAGCCGTCGACCAACTTCAATCAGCACGCGGTCACCGGCCTCATGACCGAGCCGATCATTCACGCTCTTGAACGCGTCCAAATCGAGGTAGCAAACCGCGAGGACCTTTTGCTTCTGGCTCGACTCTTGCAGCGAGTTCGCCAAGCGCTCGGTCAGCAGGACGCGATTCGGGAGTTGGGTGAGCGCATCATGAAACGCAAGTTGCTCCAAACGCTGCGCCTGCTGGTGTTCGTTTGTCACATCGGAAAAAACGCCCACATAACGATCAGGCTCGCCGGAAGGCCCGAGCACGACCGCGATCGCCAGACGCTGCAGATAGTGCGTCCCATCCTTGCGCTTGTTCCACAGTTCGCCCCGCCAATGACCTGTGGAATTCAGGGAAGCCCACATGGTTCGGTAAAAATCTGGACCTTGACGCCCTGATGACAGGATGTTCGGCGTCATCCCAATCACATCGTCGCGGGTGAATCCAGTGAGCTCCGTGAAGGTCGGATTGATGTCGATGATCCGCTCATTCTTGTCGGTGATGAAGATGCCATCGTGCGCGTTCTGAAAGACGGTCGATGCCAACTCGAGTCTGTCATCCACGCGCTGGCGCTCGAATGCCTGAGCGAAAGTCGTGGCGATCACTCGCAGGACATGAATCTCCTCAGCGCCCCACACGCGCGCCTCGCGGACGTGGTCGAAGCCGACGAATCCCTCCAGCCTGCCGTGCCAGATGATCGGTAGCACGAGCAGCGACTGGATGCCTTGCGGCTCGAGAATCGCCCGCTCTTCCACCGCGGATTCGGGGAGTTCGGCAAGGCTGTGAAGGTTGATTGCGCGCCCACTTCGCACCTCACCCATCCACCAGGGCATGACGGAAACTTCCAAATCCTGCAAATGCTGGATCTGGGGCTCGATCCCTGGTGCGCACCACTCGTTGGTGTTGCTCGCAGTGCTGCCGTCCGCCGAGAGCCGAAACAGGTACGAACGGTCGACGCGGAAGCGCTGTCCGAGTGTCGCGAGGGCGCGCTCGATGTTGGCATTGATCTCGCTCGACGGCTGCGTGATGAAACTCGATGTGGTCTGCGCGAGCAGATCGAGTAAATCCGCACGGTACGGGGTCATCGCTTCAACCCTCTCACGATCGCCCAACCTGCCGCTGCCATCGGAATGTAAGCACCGATGAGATCAAGCATCACCCACCATGTGGGCGTTGCCGGCAGGGCGCGCACCATCAAGATGCCCCCGAGGAGGAAGAGGCACCCAACCTGCACCGCGGCGATCATTCCGCTTCTGCGAGTGCGTGCGATTGCCGACGCCACAAGTGCCCCAACAAAGGTGCCGCCTGCGTGAGCAATGAAGGGCGGCAACAAGCGTGGCGGG
>RFON01000037.1 GCA_009926625.1 Planctomycetota bacterium | reverse complement strand
TTCGAGTGGTACGCGGTTCCTGGAGCGCCGCCCGCGCCCACGGATGCACATGGCACTCCCGCATGGAACAGGAATCCCACATGATCGCTCCCGCCGCCAGGCACCCCGATCTTGGTGACATCGATCCCGCACGCAGCGCCAACGGCCGCGCGGATCGACGGCGAAGCCGACACCCCGAGGCTCATTCCCATCGATGCCATGTCAAGGTTGATGTATGCCCGAGCCTTCGCCAGTTGCGCTGCATTCGCCTCGACCCACTCCGTTGAACCGATGATCCCGAACTCCTCAGCACCCCAAGCACAGAAGAGCAGATCGCACGCCGGTCGCTGCCCCGCAGCCGCAGCGCTCGCAAAGGCACGCGCACACTCCATCAGCACGATCGTCCCCGCAAGCGGATCAGCCGCACCAAAGCCCCACGCATCATGGTGACAGCCAACGATCAGCGTCGTTCCATCACTCGACGAACCACGAAGCCGCGCGATCACATTCGCGGTTCGCTTGATCTCTCGGCGCTGCTGCACCTGCATCCGCACGCGACAACCGCTGCCGCCCGTGAGTCGGTACTCCATCTGCATTCCACCACGCCATGACTCGTCGCGAATCGGCTCTCCCGACATGCGTGCCATGATCTGCCCCGCAGCCGCATAGCCAATCGGCTGAACGGGCAGCGCGGGGAATGCCACATCTGCCTCGGGCAATCGCTTCGCGTCCACGGTTGCGGCCCAGCCCGGCGTGAGTGGATCACCTGGGTAACCCAGCGACAGCATCGACCCGCGTTGAATGCACGAATCGTTCGCCCATGGACCAGCTGGATAGGTCTCGCCTTTGGTAAATCCGCTGTCAGCAGGATCGATGAACACCAGCAAGCCAACCGCTCCTGCCTCGCGCGCGAACAGCTCCTTGAAGCCACGGAAGTTTCCGCCGTACCGCGCAAGAACGATGCGGCCCTTCAAGTCGATCCCCCACTCCTTGAGCTTCGCGAAATCCTCCGCGCGCCCATAGTTCGCATACACCACTTCACCCTCGACATCACCCGATCCGCCGTACGCACACCAACCCCAACTCAAGTCAGGATGCGCCGCAGCTGGATCCTCAGCAAGATTGCGTTCAATCACAGGCAGCACGCCGCGACGCGCGCCTCCTGGCGGAACGGCCGCACCGTCCGCCGTCACGATCTCCACGCGCGCCGAAACGGGCACTGCCAACAATGGCCAGAACTCGAACAGTTCCGTCTCAAGCCCCATGCCCCGAAACGCCAACTCAATGCGCCGAATCTCCCGCGCATCGCCTGGCGTTCCAGCCACATGCGGCTCCGACGCGAGAAGGTCATGGAACTGTCGGAGGCTCTTGGCATCGACATGCGCCAGCGCCGCATCACGAACGGCTACGACATCGGCAGTAGCAGGACGCGCGGCAACAGGAGCGCTTGGATCATCCGCGGCGGCCAGTGCCGAAAGCGAAATCACCAGAGGCGCGACCGCGTGCATCATCACGGCTTCACGGCTTCACGGCCGTGCCAAGCACTTCAGGCCACGGATTTCCCACATGGCATGAACGCCCCGTCTTGTCCACATAGTCCTGGTGGTAGTCCTCCGCAGGGAAGAAGGTCTTTGCCGCCTCCACCTGCGTGGCGATCGGCTTGCGGAAGGCGCTCTTCGCGGTCAGTTCCGCCACATACGCGCGCGCATCCTCAAGCTGCTGCGGCGTCGCGCAGAAAACGCCGCTGCGGTACTGCGTTCCTGCATCGGGCCCCTGACGGTTCACCTGCGTCGGGTCATGCATCTTGAAGAAGCCCTGCAACAACTGGCGATAGGTGATGACGGTCGGGTCGAACACCACGCGAACCGCCTCCGCGTGCCCCGTATCACCATCACACACCTCGCGGTAGGTCGGCTTGTCCGTCTGCCCCTGCATGTACCCGCTCTCTGCGGAAATCACGCCAGGTGCCTGCTGGAAGATGTGCTCAATCCCCCAGAAGCACCCACCAGCAAAGTATGCAGTTTCCGTCTTGATCGGCTTGCTCTCGCTCGGCATCTCGCTTCCCTTCTCATGGAACTTCAGCGCCGCGCTGTTCAGGCAGTACCGAAGCCCCGTCGGTTGCGGTCCATCCTCGAACACATGTCCGAGGTGCGCGCCACAACGCGCACAGTTGATCTCCATCCGTTCCATGCCATGGGTGTTGTCCGCGCGCTCCGCCACATGTGCGCGGTCGACAGGCGCGAAGAAACTCGGCCAGCCCGTCCCAGAGTGGAACTTGTTGCTGCTTGCAAACAGCGGCAGACCGCACACCACACAGCAGTAGGTGCCATCCTTCTTGTTGTCCACCAAGTTGCCGCAGAACGCGCGTTCGGTCCCCGACTGCTGCGTGACCCGAAACGCCTCCGCATCAAGTTTGCTTGCCAACGCCTCAACGCGGGCCTTGGTCAGCGGTGTGATGTCATAGCCGGACCTCGAATAGAGGCGAGGCGCACTCATGACTTGCGAACTCTTCACGGGATCACTCTCCTTCGATTGCACCACCGCGACACCATTCGACTCATCGCACGCGGACGCAAACGCCGTGATTTGCAGAGCACACAGCAGCACATGCATGCCGAACAGTCTTGGTCTGGTTCTTCGTTCCATGGGTTCTTGTACGCCGCTCAAGCGTAGGTCGAAGAGCGTTTTCAGTGGATTCGGTCCGAACACGGAGTACACTCCTGACGTCTTTGACATTTGGGGCCGAATTGGCTTCGACCGGCCAGCCATGGCCTGTCGTTGCGCGTCGTGGAAGCATCTAGGCCACGTAAAAATGATGCACAACACGTCTGCCAATACGCAGTACGCACTCGCGGCCTAATTGGTCCGCGCGGTCACCCCGTCTGACGCCCGATGAGGTGGGGGGCCGACACAAATCGGGCTGGTTCCCAACGGCTGGCATGCCATGCGGGAGCGAGACAACTTGCATGCCAAGGTTCCATGCACGCCGCCGCCTTGCGGAGCAGGGACCGAGATGGAATGGGCGGCTACACGCGTAGAAGCGGCTTGACATCTGGATCGGCACAGGGGTTCGACTCCCCTCGGCTCCACTGACGACTGAAACTGGGGAAGCGTCCGCGACGATTCGAAACAAAATCGCTGACCATGAAAAAGACCCTCGGCCAGAAGGCCGAGGGTCTATTCGTTTCATCAAGCTCAATTCTCAGTCTCGAGTCATGCAACTCGAGACATCAAACTGAGAGTCGTATCAGCCAGGGCACACGCCCCAACCGCTGAGCAGGATCGTGAGATCCGTTCCATTGGTGGCGCCGTCGCCGTTGATGTCTCCCGCTGGCGAACCCCATCCAGAGAGGATGGTGGTCAAGTCGGTTCCATTACGCACGCCGTCGCCGTTGAAATCACCTGGGCATGGCGGAGCGCTGCAGTTCGCGCCGTTGGTGCCGTTCACATTTACGACCCACTGGGCGGTGAAGGTTGCACCAAGTGACTCTGCCAACACGAACTGACCGGTTCCATCGGCGCAGCTGAGTCGGACGAAGGTGTTGGAACCTTGCCCGGTCACCGTGCTGCCTGCAGCGCGCAGGCCGTAGCCCGACGCGCCTGGGACACCTGGAACGCCAACATACAGGTCAGGAATCTGCATCACGACGACCAACTTCTTGTTGGCGTAGTCCTGAACACAGACGGGTGCCTCAAGGTTCAAGGTCGCCTTGTAGACGCCTCCTGGAGCCAGCACATCTTGTTCAAAGATCGCCTCAAGGTCGCCACCATCGGTGCCACCGTTGGCGGTCACCTTGCGTGGATCGCCACCGTCAAGGTCGGCATACAGCCCGAGCTTTGCAGGGAGAGCGATGTCACTGATGTAGGTCGCGCAAGCGGTGCCTGCAGCGTTCGCATCACGAACGACGCAGAACACGCCAACATCGATGCATGACACTTCACCGTTCACCAAGCCAGCTGCGATTGAGCGCGCGTACTGATTCGCGGTCGTTCCACCACCAGAGCAGTTGGGGAACGCCGGGTTCACTGCGCACGCCACCAGACCAGCGGTTGGAGCGGCCGTCGAGGTCGTGACCGTGTTCGGTCCAGGATTCGCGCAGACGCCAGGCTGTGAGGTGGTCCCGTCAAAACCACCCGACAAGGTGATCGGGCAGACTGCAGGAGCGCCGCTCAACTTGAGGGAGTAGCTGTTGACTGAGCCTGCACCGCACGGAGCACCGGTGAACGAGCCAACCGCAACAAAGGCGTAGTACACGCCAGGGGTGAGGCAGCTTGAAGCCGTATTGGGGCATGTGCCCGCGCCAGTACCCACGATGTCAACGCCCGCGCAGTTTGCGACGGTCAGATCACCCTTCAACAGCAGAACGGTGGTCAGGCTCGCGGACTTGACTTCAGCGGTGACCTGCGTTGGCGCAGTCACCTGGAACTGATAGAAGTCGGTGTCGCGAGTGTCCGCATCGGCCCAGAAGTTGCCCGCAACGGTCTGGCCGATGTTGATGTTGCTGAACTCACCAGCGCCGTTGCAGCCGTCGTTGGTCGAGAGACCGCAGTCCTCGCCCTCGGCGCTGCCCGAATCGATGACACAAGCCGCGGGAACGGTGATGCGCAGGGAACCCGAACCGGTCTGCCCCTCGGCGTAGGAGCCAAGGCGGATGAGGTAGGTGTTGCCTGATGTCACATTGACCGACAGTTCCGACGCGAAGGTGGTCGCCGGAGTACCGGTGGTATTGCAAGCCCCAGAGGCTCCGTCATCGTTGCATCCGACGAGCGCACCAGCCAACTCGTTGTAGTCGAACGCAGCGGGGTCGGTTCCGAGGTTGTAAACCGCCAACTTGTTGTCGTAACTGACTGAACCGCATGTGGAAAGAATCAGCGCGCCATTGTTTGCCGGCACGATCTTCCACCAAACGTCATGGGCAAAGATATCGCTGCCCGACGCGCAGGTCGCCCCAGCGTGATTTGGGCCGTCCATCGTTGCGTTGGCGGTGTTGAAGTTCTGCACACTGTCAGCGCTTCCCGACACCGATGTCGCCGCCGTTGCACAGTTGTTGGCTGGCGCGCCCGATGCGGGCGGGCAGTAGTAGTAGCCGCACTGCTCGATGGCGTTGGTCACGCAACTTGCGTCCCAACCAACATCGCAGCAGAGGGGATTGAAGGCACAAACCGCAGCGCAGCACGCCGCCTCTTGGCAACCAAGTCCGCCGTGCGGTTCATTGCAAGCTCCGACAGCACCGAGGCAGCCCGCTGGAACGCCGACGAAAGAAGCAACAATCTGGCCGCTTCCAACGGCGCCGTCATATCCACCGATGCGGATGTACACGGTTTCGTTTGCATTCAAGGCGAGATCAGTGATTCTCGAGTAGTACGGCTGGCAGCCGGTCAGCCCGGTGCCATCGCCGTTGCAGGCAACGGGGGTCAGGGATGCGCATGAACCCGAGTAGATCACGACCGAGGTGTCGTAGCTGCCGCTGAGGCAGGTGTTGACTTCAAGAAGTCCCGACTCCGTTGCCGTGAACTTGAACCAAACATCCCGCTGGGTAGCGAGGAAATTCAGGAAAGTGCCAGCGCAGAGGGCATCGTCCACTGCGCCCGCGCTTGCGGTGGCGACGCTTGTGTTGAATGGTGAGGCGGTGCCGTTCGCAAGCGCGGTTGCGCCTGAGCACTCATCGGCCCCTTGAGCTGCTGCGCCAGCAGCGATGAAGGCCGCGGCGAAAACGCCAGCAACCAACGATGTCTTACAAACTCCAGTGAGGTTCATCAGAACTCCTTGCATGAGGTGGAAACCGAACAAAGTTCAGTGGCTTGATAAAACGAGAAACACGATCTGACGCTGCCTAAACGCAGGGCAAGCATCGGTTTGAACATACTGCGTCTGAACTCCTGCGCTAATTTTGTTTTGAATTCATACAAAATTAGGCGATTCAGCACTTATAGGACGATAGGGCGCGTGCTACCGCCAATCAACCACAACCTTGCCGAATTGCTCCCACGATTCGAGTCTCGCGAACGCGGCTTGGGCTTCCGCAGGGGTGAACACGGAGTCCACCACAGGCTTGATGGCGCCACTTCGAAGGAGGCTCGTGACCTCACGGAACTCACCCATGTCCCCCATGGTTGAGCCCAAAATCGACAACTGGTTCCAAAAAACCCGTGTCAGATCGGTGGCGGCATCACCACCCGTTGTCGCCCCGCATGTCACAAAGACCCCACCCCGAGCCAGACTCTTGATGCTTTGCGAATGCACCGCCTTCCCAATCGAATCGGCCACCACATCCACTCCGCGTCGACCAGTCCAGGCGCGCACGCCCTTCGACCAGTCCGACCCATCGTCGAGCACTCCGTGGTCCGCGCCAAGCAACATCGCGCGGTCGATCTTCCCTTGGTGTCGGCTCGTCACCACGACTCGGCAGCCGAAGTGCTTCGCGATGTGCAGCAGCGCCAACGCAACCCCCCCGCCGATACCCGTGACGAGCACCGTCGATCCAGCCCGAATTCGCGCCCGCGTTACAAGCATGCGCCACGCCGTCAGGTGCGTCAGCCCAAACGCCGCTGCCTGAACCGCATCGGTATCACCGATGTCAAGCACATTGGCAACCGGCGCCGTGAAGTACTCGCGCATCGTGCCCTCAACATGCTCACCAATCATCGATATCTCCGCCCCCGATTCAGCACGGTCTGGGTGAGGATGCAGCGGCTGCACGACCGCTGCGTTCAGGAGAACGCGCCGCCCCTGCCAAGCGGGATCGACGCCCTCTCCAACTTTGACGATCATGCCAGTTCCATCGGAGCCCGATGAGAACGGGTACCTCGTCTCGATGCCCGGCAGCCCTCGCCCAACCCACAAATCGAGACTGTTGAGCGCGGATGCCTCGGTTCGGATGAGGACCTCGCCAGCCCGCGGCTGCGGCTGATCGCACCCATCCATGAGCGACACATTCGCCGCAACAGGATTTCCGCGGCGCTCGATCACGATTGCTCTCATGCGCCCGATCCTATAGTTAGTACACCGATGCAAATGCTCCGAACGGTTGTTGGTGCGCTGCTTCGCGGCGCAACATCCGCGGGTTCATGGGCGGCGCTTGCCTGCCTCTGCCTCTCGCAAGTCGCTTGGGCGCAAGGCACCAACACATCGATCCTCGTTGATCCGCCGTTCATCACGCTCGGGTTGATGCAGCCTCGTGACACGGTGACGCGGTCGTTCCGTCTCTCCAACCTCACCGACAATCCAATCACGATCACATCGGTTGTCCCGACCTGCACCTGCACCACGGTCGACGCGAGCGGAAAGGTCATCCCACCGAAGGGCAGCATCGAGATTCCCCTCACGATGAAGGTCGCTGCATCCACAGGCGTGAAGAGCGCCGCCGTGACACTGACCTTTTCCGATCGCAGTGCACCCATCACACTGCAGATGCAAGGCGAGATTGCGTATGCGGTGCGATCCAATTGTGTCGATGTGATCGAGAACAAGCGCGTTCCCTACATCAATGTTTTCGATGACCCGCAGCGAAGTCCCTCGGTCGCGCCGCCGCCGCTCGTGGGGGAAATGAAGGTCTCCTGCACGGATGGTCGACCGTTTCGGGTGTTGTCGGTCATGGGCAAACCACCTCAGTTCATCGGGTGGGACGCGGCGAGCGGTGAACCGTTGACGGCGTACGACATCGCGTATGACTTCCAAGGCATTCCCTGCGAACGAATGCCTCCCTACCTGATCATCGAAACCGACCATCCGCTTGCGCCGGTCATCGACATGCGCGTGCGGCATGCCTGCACCAAGATCGCGCCGCAACTTCCGTTCGCCGAGTATCGCGCGAATCTCGGACTGCTGCGCGTGGGAGTGCCGATGCCGTTTGAGTTCGAACTCAAGCGGGCGCAGGGTTGGACCGTGACGGGTGTGCAGTCGAAGGATCCGCGCGTCGAAGTGAAGTTTGTCGGACAACGATCCGACAGCGAGGGGGCGATGGTGTCGCTTGTTGCCACGGCGACCGCCGCTTCAGGCGCAGCGGAGATCCTTCTTGCGCCTGTCACCATGACCGCGCGAGATCCCAGCGGAAATGTCCGCAGCAGCGATTTCTGGGTGTATGCAAAGGTCCTCCCCGCGGCAGCACCGCCGCCGACTCAAGTCCCCCTCCCGAAACCCGGTTCGTAGGCGCGGATCCGCATGATCGGCCCGTTGGCGTTCCATGTTTCGCAACCGTCGATCACGACGGATACCGTCGGCGATGAGTTGGCGAAGCGAGTGACGCCGCTGCCGTGGCCGCCAGACCTGTGCGAATCCCTGCGTGGCGACGCGATCTCCTGGTGCCGCCACTGGCAGGACGAGCGACTCGCCCACGAGTGCGTTGTCCGCTGGAGCAGTCGCATGATCCGCAGCCTCGGCCGCGCCTACGGCAGCCGAGGACTGATTCGATTGAACGCCGCACTGGCGAACAGCGACTGCGAGGTCCTGCTGCGCGAAGTCCTCTGCCATGAACTGGCGCACATCGCCGTGCATCGCCGCTTTGGATCGCTCACGCGGCCACACTGCGCCTCGTGGCGGCACTGTCTGCGTTCCGTCGGGCTCGAGCCGCGGGTGACCATCCCCGTCGAGTCCCTGCCGCCCTCTCTGCAAGACTTCCTGAACGCGCAGCGCCGCCCGATGCGGCGAAAGCGCAGGCGCGCTCGCCGCGCGGTTGTGCGCTCACCCTTGAGGTGGATTGCCTCGCTTTGGCCGCTCTGAAGAAAGCGCGCGCGAAGCGTGCGCGCTTCACTTCATGACCGAATCCATCTGGGTCTGTATCAAGTCCGCCTGCTGCGACTGCCCTGCGGCGCGCAGCGCATCCACCAGCATTGCCCCGCAGCGGTACCAGTTCGTCTGGCGCGCAAAGATCGGACTGATCCCATTTGGCGGGTTCATGTTGTGGAACGCGCGCTGAGCGAACTGAATGAGGCCGATCATGTTGCCTTGTGTGCGCAGGATCCTGACCCCAGCCAATGCAGCATCGAACGCGCACGGCCCGTCGTTCGGGTAATCCGAGACGATGCGGTCGTAGCAGCGCCCTGCCGAGGCCATGTCGCCGGCCGCTTCGAATGCACGAGCCTCCTGCATGAGGATCTGCCCGACAATGTCGCCGCGGGCAGAGAACACCTGCGCAAAATGATCCAGCACCCGAACACGCTCTTCCACACTCGGGATCGAGGCGATCATCGGCTCAATCATGCGCCACGCAAACTCGGGGTAGGCATCGCCGCACAGCGTGATGACATCGTCCGACCACTGCTTCTTCTGTGCGTCGGTCATCTTGCCACTCGCAGCTGCACGCGCGATGACATCCCAGGTTCGCGAATCCGTCACCCCGATCTGAAGTCCCACGCGCGCAAGTTCGAGCGCATCATCGACCGACTTTGCTTCCCCCGCCGCAATGCGAAGCCCTGCCACGACGCGGCGGTCTGCGGGGGGCGTTCGTCCATACTCGGTGAGCATCGGCATCAGCGTGCTCGACACGGACTTGCCCGTCTGCGGGTGCACGATCATGCCTTCCACGCCCGCATAGCCACCGAAGCGCCCCCACTCAGCCCAACTCGGGCCGCCGCGTCCGCGCATCGCATAGCCGATCCAAGCGTGGCTCACGCTGCCGTCGCGACCCACCGTCACGGCGGCAGGTGCGCCGAGTGACTTGCTGACGGTGGCGCAAAAGTATGCCTGATCCGCACACACACCGCCGTGCTTCAGGATGTTCGGCAAGTTCCACCCCGCCTGTGTCACCTTCTTCGGCGTGCCCTTTTCGAGATGGTCGGTGTCGTACTCCACCTCATCGTAGAGCGCGCCGATGTCTTGCAGCTTGGCGAACCGCTGCAGCGCCCACTGCATCTCCGCTTCGGGGGCAGCGACATCCACCACGAACACCCAGGCTTCGCTTGGCACATCACGGACTCCGAAGGTCAGGCTCCGCTCGTTGCGGCAGAAGTGATCGAACACAGGCAGCGCTCCACATCCGCTCGCGAGGTTTTCGTTCACCTGCGCCATGATCGGCGCATCGCAGACCACCGAGACCGCGGCCGCGAGTTCTGGCGCAGCGTCGACCGCGGCGGAGCGCTCGCGAATCAGGAGTCGCGCCACACGCTGCACCTTCGCCGCGTCTTCCGCGCCAGGATCAACGATCAGCGCCAAGGCTCGCGCAAATGCCGCATGGGTGAGGTACTCCTGCGCGACATCCATTCGCTCCGCATCGGGCGCCGAAGTCACGATCTGCATCAGCCGCAAGGTCGCCGCCGACTGCGCGAGCGCCTCCAACTTTGGTCGCAGCGCCGTGACCGCCGAAACGCGCTTCGGCGATCCGCGAGCGCTCCCCTTGGGCTTTGGCTCATTTTCAGGCGATCCCGCAGGCGGTACCAGAGGCACTCTCGCCGCGGCCACGATCTCTGCGGTGATCGTCGCCAAGTCCTCCCGCGCACCCTTCAACTCATCATCTGCTTGTGCAGTACCGCCCGCGAACCGCACGATCCGCTGCTCACCCGATTCACCGAAGCACTCGAGCGCGCTTGCAGGCGCGGGTGCGCCCCGCAACGGCGGACCACACACCGCACAGGTCAGGGAAGCCACCACCGCTGCAACGAAACCGATCATCCCTGTTCGCTCCGACGCCACGACTGCGCCAGTGCATCCTTGCGCGTGTTGCAGGTGTCGAGCGCATCGATGAACTTCAGCGATGTGCCATCCACCTCGAATGTGTACTCGCCGGGTTCCTCGGGGCAGATGATCGAACCGAGCTGGTAACGAAGCGTGATCCGCGTTCCCTTGAGGACACAGCGCCCGATCAGTGGATCAACCCCGCGCAGTTCGAGAACGAAAACCCCCGAGTCCGTGAACTCGATTGAATCGCCGCTGTTCTGTCCATCCCACTTCCCGACGAGCTTCGCCGGCACGGTGACCTTGCGCGGTCCGCCAGCGCATGCGAACAGCAGCGCTGCGGCGACAACTCCAGCCGAACGAACCACTGCTGCCCACCGAGCGCGCCGCGTATCCATTGTCGCAAGGCGGACTTGCGACATTGCACAGCGTTGCTCGAGAGCGGTTGACCATCGCATCGAAAGGGAGATTAGCCCAAAAGTCTCACCTTTCACTTGTCATGCGTGCGAGGCAATCCGACATTCAATGCAAGCCCATCGGTGCGGTGAGGTTTCGCAACAAACAACCGTTGGCCAACGAGGCGGGTCGGCGCACCTCAGCGGGCGCCGACCCGTCAGTTGCTTTTTGTGGGCGGTCTTGGCAGGAGATGATCGCGCCGCCCGTCCACCGACGGAGGCAAAGTGATTCGGTCGTGCCAGGTTGGCGCTTCGGCATCGTGCAGAACCTCGTCTTCGCCGTCGCATGCGCCGTCACATGCGTTGCCATCCCGTGAATCTTCGCGCCTCAGCAGCGGCGACAGATCGATGTACTCATGCACGCTCGCATCGGGGGGAAGGTCCCGCACCTGCTCGCGCAGCACCTGCAGCACCAGTCGTTCATACAACTCTCGGTCGGTCAGGTGATCCGTGTGAATGAGATAGATCCCGAGCCCCGCGAGCGCATCGATCAACTCCCACAGCACGAGCGAGAGTTCCGTGTCGCCGACATCACTTGGCGCCGGCGGACAAGCCCCAATCTCCTCAAGCTGGCGCAGGTTGGTCGTCCATTCCGCCCGCTCGAAGTCATGCACGATCGTCCAATACATGCGGTCCGTGCATCCGCCCTTGTCGCGTGCATCTGCCACGAGGCGATCGATCGCCTCCGCGCGTACACGGCGCTTGCGTTCGTGAAGCTGCTCGATTTCCGCGCGCGACGGCGCGCACTTGCATGGGTCGTTGTGCCGCATGTTTGTCCCCCTTTGGTTGTCGGTCCCCGTCCTGCCCAGTGCAGGCGCGGCGCGAACGCGCCGATCAAGCACGGCACGCTAGGCGCGCGCACCTCGAGCGCAGGTTGGCGGGCGCATTTTCTTGGCTCGCCTCTGCCCATCCCGTTTTGCACGCGGTCACACGACGCTTTGGACCATCGACACTGATCCAAAACGGCTGCGCGCATCCGCACTTCCGCACTCGACATGCACCGTTACCCTGCCATCATGGGTTCTGCGCTTCTCATGATCGTTGCGATCGCCAGCATGGCGGCTGTCGGCTATGGCGTCTGGAAGTTGGTGAATCACCAGGAGGCAGGCGACCGCGACCTCCAGCGCAAGCTCGACGCGGACGATGAGCGCGCGCGTCTCGCGCGCGAACGCCGCATCGCCGCGCATCGCGACGAAGCGCCCGCTGCGGACGCGGCGGAGAAAGCGCCGTCCGACACCCGCGACTGATCGACAGCTTGGTGGGGGAAAGGCGGCGAAGAACAGGTCACGCAAGCGCGCGGCGAATGCCGTTCATCTTGCTCTGCATGTGCCGCCCTGGGCAAGCAGTGCGGGCACTCGACCACTCTTGGTGGGAACGCACTTGCGTGCTGCGAAGCCCGTACTTCTTCATGCACAAACGCAGGTGCCGATCGAGCGCTGCCAGCTGCGCCATGCTTGGCGTGTGCAGATCGAAGTTGCCGACCATGAGGATTCCCAGATTCCCCTCGTTGTTGTCCTTCACATGCGCCCCCTGGTAGCGAATGTCCCGCCCCTCCCACACGCGCCCAGCGCGGTCAATGACATAGTGGTAACCGATGTCCGCCCAGCCCTTCCCTCGGTGACCGTTGCGAATCAGTTCAAGACGCCCCTTGCACGCCGCCATGTCCGTTGCCGTGAATGCGGTCATCCCATCGTGATGAACGGTGACCCAACGCACGGGAAGCATCGGGTCGATGTTGCGCGTGTCGGGCGTTCCGCTTGTCCATGAACTGCGCGGAATGACGCCGGTCATCGGCGGCGAAGGAGGAAGTGGAGGTGGCGCTGGCGTGACGACATTCGGCGCAGCGGCAAGCAGATCGTCGTCGGGCCAGAGGGGCGAGGGCAAGCGCGCGGCTCGACGCGCGGGCGTCGTTGCACACCCCGCCAGAAGCCCCAGACCAACCAGCAGCATGGCGCGCCGTGGAAGGCGCGGCAAGAGCCGCTCCTCCCCAGATGCGGGAAGATCATCGGGTGCTGGGCTGGACATCGTTCGTTGCCTCCCTTGCTATCGACCCAACCAGCGAAACACCTGAAGATTACGACCCGTCCAAGCGCCCTGTTCGGGTACGCTTTTCACTTCCTCTGGCGCGGAGAACGCCACCCCCAAAAACCCCCAAAGATGACCCAACAGACCGAGCCAGAAACCCGATATTCCGCGGAAGACATTCAAGTTCTTGAGGGTCTGGAAGCGATCCGCAAGCGCCCGGGCATGTATGTCGGCGGCACGGGCCTGAATGCCCTTCACCACCTCGTGTACGAGTGCGTGGACAACTCCATCGACGAGTCGATGGCGGGTTTCGCCACGCAGGTGCTCGTGCGGCTCGGCGTGGACGGGTCCTGCACGGTCATCGACGACGGGCGCGGCATGCCCGTCGATCCGATGCGCAGCGACAACCCGAAGATCGACGGCCGCCCGGCGATCGAAGTCATCCTGACCGAACTGCATGCGGGCGGGAAGTTCGACAACAACGCTTACAAGGTTTCGGGTGGTTTGCACGGCGTTGGCGTGAAGTGCGTGAACGCGCTCAGTGCCTGGACCGAAGTAGAAGTGCACAAGGCTGGCGTGGCATGGGGCATTTCGTTCGAGCGCGGTCAGTGCACGAAGCCGCTGCACCGCATCCGCGAATCAGGCGTCACCAAGAACGGGACGCGCATCACATTCCTCCCCGATCCCGACATCTTCCCCGACACGCAGTTTCGCGCGGACATGCTCGAGTCGCGGCTGCGCGAGTTGGCATTCCTCAATCCAGGCGTGTCGATCCGATTCATCGATGAGCATGTCGGTACCGATGGGTCGCAGCGCGATGTGACATTTTGCGACAAGTCAGGGATCGCGTCGTATGTGCGCTGGCTGAATGACGCAAAGGTGACGCAGAGCCCGTGCATCAGCGTGCGCCGCACGGACAGCGAACGCGGGCTCGAGTGCGACATCGCGATGCAGTACACCGATGCGACGGCGGAGAATCTGCTGGCGTTCGGCAACAACATCCGCAATCCCGATGGCGGAACGCATGTCGCGGGATTCAAGTCTGCGCTGACGCGCGTGGTGAACGGCTACGCCAAGCGCGAGGGGATCGTGAAGGACCTCGTGCCGAGCGGCGACGACCTGCGCGAAGGACTGACCGTCGTCGTCAGCGTCAAGTTGCCGAACCCGCAGTTCAACAACCAGACCAAGGAAAAACTGCTGAACGAGGAGATCGAGAGCTTCGTGAGCGCCGCAGTCGCCGAGGAGTTGACCGCGTGGATGGATTCCAACCCGCGCGAAGCGAAGTTGATCTGCCAGCGGGCGATTCTGGCGGCGGAGGCGCGTGAGGCAGCGCGGAAGGCGCGCGAACTCATCAAGCGCAAGGGCGCGCTCGGCGACAGTGCGCTGCCGCAGAAGCTCGCAGATTGCTCCAGCGACGATGTCGAGTCCACCGAGATCTTCATCGTCGAGGGTGACAGCGCAGGTGGCAGCGCCAAGGGCGGGCGCGATCATGTGCACCAAGCGATCCTCCCGCTGCGCGGCAAGCTGCTGAATGTCGAGAAGTGCCGACTCGACAAGGTCCTTGCGTTCGAGGAAATCCAGACGCTCGTGCAGGCGCTGCAGTGCGGCATCGGCAGCGATCTCGATGTCTCCAAGCTTCGCTACGGACGCATCATCATCATGACCGACGCCGATGTGGACGGCAGCCACATCCGCACGCTGCTGCTGACCTTCTTCTACCGGCAGATGTATGAACTCGTTCGCCAAGGGCGCGTGTTCATCGCGCAGCCGCCGCTGTACCAAGTGATCCAGGGGAAGCACAGCACCTATGTGCTCAACGATCGTCAGATGAACGACACGCTCGAAGGGCTTGCGCTCCGCAATACCGTGCTCATGATCCGCGACGATCACGGCGCGGTCACGACGACGCTCGAGGGCGAACCGCTCCGCAAGCTGCTGCGCATCCTGCACCGTCTGGAAGATCTCGTCGGCGTCGTGCAGCGGCGAGGCATCCCCTTCCCGAAGCTGCTCGAAGCGCGGCGAAGCGACCCGACGCGCAGCAATCGACTGCCCACACACCATCTCACATGGACGGGCGACGACCTGCTCGCGTGGAGCGAAGAGGAGGCGCACGCCCAGGCGACGAGTCGCGGGCTGGTGATCGACGATCTCGACGCGTCGGCGAAGTCCAACGGTGGCGGCGCCGAACCCATCATCCCTGCGGGCAGCGCACGCGCGCGGCTTGCGTCGCTGCGCGAGATGCATGAAGTGGCGGAACTCGAGCGAATCTTCACGCAGCTCTCCGCGGCAGGCGTTCACATCGAGGATTGGTCGCTTGTGCAGGAGGAGTCCGTCACGGGCGAACGCCTCCCCACGCGCTTCTGCTGGAAGGCGACACCCGAGAAGGGCGAACCAACGCTCACCGAATGCCCGAATGTCTCGAGCATTCTTCGCAGCCTGCACGAGTGCGGGCGGCGCGGCATCGAGATCAAGCGCTTCAAGGGTCTTGGCGAAATGGACGCGGAGCAGCTGTGGGAGACCACGATGGATCCGGCGCGCCGCGCACTGCTGCGAGTGACGATCGAGGCCGCCGCGGAAGCGAGCAACCTGTTCACCGTGCTGATGGGCGAAAATGTCGAGCAGCGCCGTGCGTACATCGAGAAGCACGCGCTCGAGGTGAAGAACCTCGATGTCTAGGTGCGCCGTCTAGCCGCGCGCGCCGTCTAGCCGCGCGCGCGCGGATCGGCGATCCCCGCATCCGCAAATCCTGCGGCACGAAGGCGGCACGACTCGCACGCGCCGCAGGGAGTGGCGTCCGCGGCTGGGTCGTAGCAGCTTGATGTCGCGCCGAAGTCGACATCCAGTTCATTGCCGAGCCGAATGATCTGCGCCTTCGACAGCCGAAGCAGCGGCGCATGAAAGCGGAACCCGAGGTCGCCCCTGCGCGCGGCCTCGACCCCTTCGCGCGTGGCGAGGTTGGCAGTTGCAGCGAAGGACTCCAGGAACTCCCCGCGGCAGTCTGGGTATCCCGAATAGTCGACCGCATTGATGCCCAGTGCAATGTCGCGCGCGCCGCGCGCCTCGGCAAGCCCAAGCGCCAGCGACAGGAACAGCGTGTTGCGGGCGGGCACATAGGTGATCGGAATGCCGTCGGACGATTCGCCCTTGGGCACCGGCTGATCGCTCGTCAGCGCGCTGCCACCCACCGCACGCAGGTCGATCCGCTGGACCAGGTGCTCCTTCACCCCCGCCGCCGCCGCGACACGCGCGGCGCACTGCAGTTCGATGCGGTGCCGCTGCCCGTAGTCAACGCTCAGGCTGATGCAATCGAACCCCTCGCGCCGCATCCAGCCAAGCACCACAGCGGAGTCCAGCCCGCCCGACAGGAGTACGACCGCAGTTCGTCCAGCCATCGCACGCGAGCCTAGCGCAGAGGGTGGGCGCAGATGGGCGCAGAGGGTGGGCGCCACAGGGCGGGAGTGCCCACGGCATCGCCGGCCGGGTTCCCGGCAGGCGATGCGCAACGCGTATTCGGATCTGGGGTGCGCGGTGGCAATGCCCAGCCCTGGCATCCGCCCTGGACCCCCGACCACTCGGTCGGCCCGCCCTGCCCGGGCGACGATCAGTCGCTTCGGTTCGAGGCGGGTAGGTGCAAACCCGACTGCTGCTGCCGTGGCAGCTGCACTCGGGCGCGTGAGTCGGGTGTACTCAAGGCGCGAAACCCGACGATCGCCGTGACGACTGCGATCGCTGCTTCGCCGACCGCGCCAGCGGGCGTCACCGCCTTGACGAGCGTTGGCGAGAGCACCTGCAAGTTGGTGCAGGCATTGCCGCCCACAGTCACGGCGGTGGTTGCGCTCAGACCGCTGCCGGTGATCGTGATGATTGTGCCGCCTAGGGAGGAGCCTTGCAGCGGTGTTACCGATGTCACTTCGCCAGGGCAATAACCCCAATCGGTGAGCACTTGGGAGAGATCTGCAGCATCCACCTCGCCGTCGCCATTGATGTCGCTCGCACACCTTTGCGCGCTTGCCGGCGCGACCATGGGGCCGAGCAGCGATGCCACCAAGACGACCAGAAACGGCACCACGCAGTGGCAGGAACGCAGCTTGTTCACTGATTACTTCTCCAAGGACTCACCGGAACCCACAGAACCCCAGTCAACGCACAGACTCAAACTACCCCACCGTGGGCCGAAGTCCAAGCGCAGGTACCCCAATGACTCAATACGAAAGCACGACGACCCCGGGAAGGCCTGCGAAGTCGCGGGCGTTGCGGGTGACGAGCGGGCGCGCAAATCTTGCGGCGGTGGCGGCGATCCATAAATCGTTGTCACCGATCGGCCGACCATCACTTCGCACATGCCGACTCAGTCGTGACCAGATCCACGCCGTATCCGAATCAACCTGAAGCAATTCGAAATGGCGCAGGAATCGCATCACAGAGCCGCGACTTGCATCGTCATATCCCTCGCTCAACTCGGCTGAGGTCACGGCGCTTATCGCAATTGGCGCATCGCCACGCTTGGCAAGGAACTCCGCCGCGCGCCCCGGCGCTCTGCGCTTGACCTCGCGTTCGAGATCGATGAGAAATGTCGTGTCCGCAATCAAGATTCGCTCCGACGATCGCGTCGAGGCCTTGGCTGTTTCTGGATCGCATCGAGTCGGTCAAGTTCCGAGTCGGGCGGGAACCACAGGCTCTCTCCCTCCGCGAGCAGTTTGTCTACGAGTCCGCTCCCGCTCTTCGGACTGGCGACGCTGTTTGCAAGTCGAAGCACGACCTGCGAGAAGGACTCGGTCGGCGTCGTTCGGCGGGAGCGGAGTGCGTCGTAGGCCTGCAGGTCCAGACTGATCGTCTTGTGTGCCATGCATGCATTATAACAGATGCACAGATGATGTCTACTTTTTGCTAAAAAACTACGATTTGGTCGATTGTCACGGGCTGAAACAACCGCAAACATTGTCGCTTCAGCCCGTAATGGGGGGGGTGCGCAGGAGGTCTCAGGGAAGCGCGGGCCTACGGAGTCCTGGCCCCACGGACCCCGAAGATAGAGCGCATCAGTGAGCGTCACCTCGTGCTGAGGGTTTTCGTTTGGCTCACGCTGGGACTCCCACGACGGCGAACACTCCATCGTGAATGTCCCCCACGCCCCCGTGCGGATTGGCTGATTCTCTCTGGTTTTCCGATGAGAAACTGATTCGCTTGCGGCAACTCGAGCGAATGCGGTCGCCGCCACGCCTGTACTGCGCCTGGATCAGCAACTCCAGCACATCAAAGTGCGCCCCTTCGAGGCGCGCACCGAGCCCGTACCGAACATTCTTTGGAAACTTCCCCACCTTGGGAATCAGCCACCGCAGGATGTCGCCTGCGAGGATGACCGCCGTCGGCTCCAATGCCCGAAAATTTTTGTCGCCGGCGCCAGGGGCGCCGGCGACGATTTCGGAAATGTGCTGCGCACGGCTTGGGACTTTCGCTGGCACCACTCGTTCTCCAACTTCAAGGAGGAGAAAAAAGAAGGAAGATCAGAGAGCGTAAATGGAAGAGGAAAGAGTGGAAAGGGAATTCAGGGGGCCCTCAAGGCGCGGAACCCGAAGCTGTTGTCCGAGAGGTCAGGCGTGACGTAGTAGCGGACGGAGGAACCCACGAAGTGCGTGCTGTTGAACCACGAGCCGCCGCGCCGCACGCGGTACGAGCCAGACGACGGCCCCTGCGGGTTCGTCTGCGCGTCGGCGCTGTAGCCGCCGTACCAGTCGTTCACCCACTCCCACACATTCCCCAACATGTCGTGCAGGCCGAAGCCGTTGGCTGCCTTCTGCCCGACGGCACGGGTGCCGCATCCGGTTCCGCCTGAACAGGTGTTGTAGTAGTACCAAGCGATGTTCCCAACTTGGCTGTCATCGTTCGTGCCGCTTGGGTTCGCTGGCCAGCCGTGGAACGCCGTTGTCGTGCCTCCTCGGCATGCGTACTCCCACTCCGCTTCCGTCGGCAGACGCATACCCGTCTGCACCCTTGGATCGTGTTCCAACTCACTTGCTCGACCGGGCGGTTGAGATCGCCCTGCCAACCACTCGGGTTGTTCCCCATCGTCGCCTGCCACTGCGCTTGCGTTACCTCAAACCGCCCCAAGTAGAACGCGTTCGTCAGCGTCACTTGATGAACAGGGTTTTCATCGCTGTAGCACCCGTCCTGGTTCGACGCGCTGCAGCCCATGTTGAATGTCCCAGGCGGGATCAGCACGAACTCCATCTGCGTCGCCGTGTCGCGAACGCGCCAAGGAAGGCCCGTCGCGATGATCTTCGATCGCAGTGTTGAGTCATAGACCACCGCGGGATCGGGGTACTGCTGCACCACCGTTGCCCATGTCGGCGTGACGCAGGTCACAAAACCTGTCGGCCCCCACCCCCCAAACAGCGCCGCAAGGTCTGCCCCATCGACGAGCCCATCGCCAGTCAAGTCGCCGAAGGGGTCGTTCGTCTCCCACACGCTCAGCAGATAGGCAAGGTCCTGCGCGTCCACTTCGCCGTCGAGGCCAAGGTCGCCGCGCGCATACTCGCACGAATCGGGCACGCAGTTGCCGTTGTCGTCCGCGGCGTTGTCGTACACCAACTCACAGATGTCCAGCCGACCATCGCCGTCGCAGTCACCCCACTGACCGCTGGTTATGTCGCAAGTGTCTGGCACCCCGTTGCCGTTGCAGTCGGGCAGCCCACCCTGACTCATCTGCCAGTCATCGGGCAGCCCATCGCCATTGCAGTCCTCGCAGGAGTCTGGCACGCCATCGGCGTCGACATCATTCGATGTGCCGTTGGCGATGTCGCACGAGTCGGG
>RFON01000036.1 GCA_009926625.1 Planctomycetota bacterium | reverse complement strand
CGGTCCTTCTCGAGGCAGCGCATCACGATCCAGTCGAGGTCGGTGCGCAACTGCTTCAGCAGTGGCGCTGGATCCGTGCGGCGGATACGGGCAGTCTCAGCTTGCTTTGCCGCGTCGGACTGCTGGAATCGTGCGCTCGGTCGTGGGCACTCCGTGTCGACGATCGTTCGGTGCAGGCGGGCGATGCCCGATGCCTGCAGCGTCTTCGCCTCGATGGGAGTGGAGCCCACGAGCAGTTCGTAGGCGATGACACCGACGGAGTAGATGTCGCTGCGAGTATCGATGTCGACGGAGCCGCCCTCCGCCTGCTCGGGGCTCATGTACACGGGTGTCCCGACGAACTGTCCGAATTGGGTCTCGTGCAGATGCTCGGTCGCGCTCGCGGAAAGAGTCTTGGCAATGCCGAAATCGATCACCTTTGGACGAAGTCCCTCCTCCGTTTCAGTGACGAGGATGTTGCCTGGCTTGAGATCGCGGTGCACGACGCCCTTCATGTGCGCGTGGTGGATCGCGTCGCAAACTTGTGCGAGCAGTTCGACGCGATCACGGATTCCGAGCGTGCGGCGGTCACACATCGCGGAGAGCGGCTCGCCTGGGGCGAACTCCATCGCGAAGTAGGGCTGGCCGTCTGGTGTCGTGCCCGCATCGAAGACCTTGGCGAGGCCAGGATGGTCCATCATGGCGAGTGCCTGCTGCTCCGCTTCGAATCGCGCGATGATGGAAGGCGACGAAAGTCCGATCTTGAGGACCTTCAGTGCGACCTTGCGGCGGATGGGTTCGGTCTGCTCGGCGAGGTACACGATGCCGAATCCGCCCTCACCCAGTTTCGACAGGATGCGGTAGCGCGACCCTGCGGGCGCTGGCCGCTGCCCACTTGAACTGATTGATCCGCCAGCCCATGAACGCGAGTCGCCCGCAAATGCGCCAGCAGCGCTTGCCGGGTGTGAAACTTGGGGGGGCTCCGTTCGGTTCTGGCCCGCGCCAGTCAATGCATCTGCGCCCAAAGTGCGGTCGGAGTCGTCTTGCCCTCCTTGCGGCGGGGGTATGGTGCGATCATCGCTCACTTCCATCACATCGCATCCTATGGCGTACAAGCGAGATGCTTGAGCCGCGCGGAGGCGCCATAAGTCCCTGAAGGCTTAACATTTATCTCCCAAATTCGTCCCCGCCTCGCTTGAAGTATCCGAGATTTCAGTTATCTGTATTGGGGGTCCGGCGTCGCTGCGGTGCGCGCTGTCGGGCTGTTTGTGGGCTCTCGGGAGCCTCGACTGGGTTCGTCACAGCTTCTTTCATGCGCGCCGCAGAACGGATGATTCGATGATCACCAGGGCTCGCCGCAACCTTTGTACGACGCAATTCAGATTGTCGCTCGCCGTTTTGGCAGCACTGGTCGTCCTGAGTCAGGCGGCTGTCGCGGGTCCGGACTTTGGCGAAGGACCCGACGCGGGCGGACTGCCTCCTACTTCCAAGACGATCGCAGCATCAGCCCCTCGTCCGATTGGGAAAATCAGCGGGTCGACTTCCACTGCGTTGCTGACGGGTGGCGGAGATGGCGTGGACATGTTCATGGTGCGCACTGGAACGGATGTGTCGCAGTTCAAGTTCGTTGGACCGACCTGGGGTGCAAGACTGACGCTGTTCAAGAAGGAAACGGTCACCTGTCCAACGAGCGGTCAAACTGTGATCGTCGGTCGCCCAGTTTGCACCGTCGTCAAGGCTGCGGTTGGGCAGAGTTACCCAGTCCTCAACGGTGCTGCAGCCGTGTATTCCGCCAGCGGCGGACCAACGCCGCCCCTTTCCACCTATCTGGTGGCGGACAGCGACTACTTCGTCGCGATTTCTGGTTCGTCAAACCGCCCCTACTGCGAGCTTTCAGATTGTGGCTCATCGACCGGAATTGATGTGTTTTACGGGGCTGACGGGTACGGACAGTATGTCGCAAGCAGCACCTATCGAACGAGTACTCGGGTTTCGTCATGGGTCGACCCAGTCGGCGAGTCAACGGGTGCGTACGCGATGGATGTAGTTGGAACATTCACCCCGCCAGCAAGCACCTGTGGCGAGGCTGAGGAAGTGACGGGCAATCCTGCCGAGCGAACATTCGATTTGGACTACAGCGTGGTATCCGTGTCTGTTCCTGGAGGAGGGGTCTCCTGTGCCAGTGGCTTCGAAGTTCGGGGGCAGTTCTATTACACATGGTCTCCGCAGTGTTCGGGGACCGCTGAAGTCACCACCTGCGGGTTGACCGGGGCAGACACCGCCATTGAAGTCTTTGAGGTGAACGCGTGTTCAGGCGATGTCTGCGCCGCGGCTGACACAGCGCCGGTCGCTTGTAACGACCAGTGCGGCACCGACAACTCCTCGCGCGTGACATTCACAGCCGACTCTGGAACCACCTACTTGGTGCGACTGTCTCGACTCACGCAGTACGGCAGTCCGACCGGCACGATTCGCTTCTCGTGTTCAGCGCCGTCCCCGTCTGCTGATCTGAACGGCGATGGAATCGTTGATGGCTTTGATCTCGCGATCGTGTTCTCACGCTGGGGAACTGCAGGGAACTGACTTTCGCGGCCGCATGCTGCGATTGTCGGTGTGGTTACCGCTTCGGTCGCTTTGGTCCGTCCATCGGTTGCCGTGGTCCGTCCATCGGTTGCTGTGGTCCTCCCATCGGAGGATGTTGGGCAGCACTGGGACCAGCTGCGCGCGGCTGGAACTGCCGCATGGCTGAACCGCGCCCGAGCGCAAAGGCGAGCACAACGAGTCCGACCACGAGGGAGATCAACAACCAGCACCGCACCTTGCGGACGGAGCGCTCAAGACGCTCGAGGCGGGCGGTGGTGTTTGGTGTGGGTTCATCGCTCATGCATGGTTCCTTTGCAATGGAGTGGGTTCAGATTGTGTTGCCCGATGGGAGAGAGTAGGGGACGGGATAGGATCGACCAAGATGCGTGCGCTTCCCACCCTCGCTCTGCTGCTGCTCACCCTTGATGGCTCTGCCGCTGATTCGGGTGCGCCCGTACCGCAGGCGAAGGGCGGCGGACTGCCCCCTGCGCCAGTCGCGATGCGGATTCCATTTACGGTCAAGGGCCCTGTCGGCGACCGAGAGGATCCTTATTACTGGATGCGCGATGACGATCCGACTTCAAAGCGCGCAGAGATCATCGACTACCTGAAGCTCGAGAACGCCTACACCGAAGCGTTCATGCAGCCGTTGGCCGCAACGCAGTCGCAGCTCCTCGCCGAGATGCGAGGGCGGATCAAGGAAGATGATGGAACGCCGCCCGCCTTCGAGCGAGGCTGGTGGTATTGGACGGAGTTCGCTGCGGGCGCGGAGTACCCATGCCTGATGGCGCAGGCGGGTACTGTCGCTGGTCGCGATGCCACTTCGGCGAAGGAGGTGTTGCTCGACGAGCCTGCGCTTGCCAGCGGCAAACCGTACTTCGCCGTCACCGGCAGTGAGGTCAGCCCCGATCACGAGTGGATTGCTTGGACTGATGATCTCACGGGGCGGAAGATCAGCACGCTGCACATCCGAAACATCCGCACTGGCAAGCTGGCAGACGAAGCGATCGAGGGTGTGCTCGGCGACCTTGCATGGGCGTCGGATAGCCGCACGATTTTCTATGTGAGGCAGGATCCCGTCCTGCTGCACTCGGGGCCGGTGTGGCGTCATGTGGTTGGATCGGATCCGTCGCAGGATGTGAAGGTGTATGAAGAGCCGGATGAAACGCTGACCTGTGGCGTATCGGCAAGCGGTGATGGACGCACGATCGTCATCACGCTCCAAGGATTTGACCAGACCGAGGTGCGTGCATTGCCCGCCGATCGTCCGACTGCTGAGCCAGTGGTGGTGGTGCCGCGAATGCCAGGCATTCGGAACTATGCGAGCGCGCATGGTGACACCTGGGTGATCCAGACGAACCTGCACGCTCGGAACTTCCGCCTCGTCGAGGCAGCGCACGAAGTGGCGAACGATCCAGCGAAGTGGAAGGTGATCCTTCCAGAGCGCGCGGATGTATCGATCGAGGACGTGGTTGTCTTTGACGGCGCCATCGCCATCGTGGAGCGGGCGCAGGCGAACGCACGGGTGCGCGTGTTGCCGTGGGGCGCGAAGCCCGCGTGCTCAGAGGCCTGGGTTGTCGAAGCGGACGAGAGTGCGTTCACGATGAGTTTGGGGGCCAACTTCGACCCCACGCTGCCGTTCGTGCGTGTCGAGTATCAGTCGATGGTGACGCCGCCGACAGTGTGGGATGTGGATCTCGCGACGCGCGCGCGCCGAGTGGTCAAGGTGCAGCCCGTGGTCGGCTACGACGCGGCGAAGTACTCGACCGCTCGCCTGTGGGCCGCTGCGCGCGATGGCAAGTCGATTCCGTTGACGGTGGCATGGCGCACCGACCGCTGCCGCCGTGACGGCACTGCACCCGCGTACATCGAGGGGTACGGTTCCTACGGCATCTCGCTCGATGCGCAGTTCAGCGCTGCGCAGGTGTCGCTGCTCGATCGCGGTTTTCTCGTGGTGTACGCCCATGTGCGCGGCGGCGCTGACCTGGGGCAGGATTGGTACGAGGACGGGCGTCTCATGCGCAAGCGCAACACCTTCACGGATTTCATCGACGCGACGGATTGGCTGGTGCGTCAAGGGTGGTGTGCAAAGGACCTCGTCTTTGCAACCGGCGGATCAGCGGGCGGACTGCTGATGGGGGTGGTGGCGAATGAGGCGGGTGGGAAGTACCGCGGCATCGCGCTGCATGTGCCTTTCGTGGATGTGTTGACCACGATGCTCGATGAAACGATTCCGTTGACGGTCAACGAATGGACGCAGTGGGGCGATCCGCGGCGTCAACCCGATTACGGTTACATGGCTTCCTACTCCCCGTACGACAATCTCGCTGCGAAGCCCTATCCCGCAATGCTCGTGACCACGGGTCTGTGGGACGCGGCTGTCCAGTACTTCGAACCGGCGAAGTATGTTGCCAAGCTTCGATCACTGCGCACGGATGACAATCCCTTCATTTTCCGCGTGAATCTTGAGGCGGGGCATGGCGGCGAGTCGGGGAGGTTCAACCGACTCGAGCAGATCGCCCTTGAATACGCCTTCTTCATGGACCTCGCGGGGTTGGGTCCCGACGATGAGGCAAAGGCGAGTCAGAGGCGAGCGGAAAAAAAGTAACGCCCGAAGGCATCGACCTTCGGGCGCGACTGTTGGGGAAGCGGGTGAAGGGACTTGAACCCTCGACATCAACCTTGGCAAGGTTGCGCTCTACCACTGAGCTACACCCGCGTGCGCAGGCACAGATCGCCTGCCAGAACGGCGAATGGTAGCAATTCTCCCGCGACTGACAACCAGTGCGTCCAGCGGTGGCAACGCGGGCGACCACACGCTTGGCTGAGCGTTCACAGGAAACGAGCGGGAGCTTCCTACGATTGATCCCAGGATGCGGGCGCTGATTGGATTCTCCGCGACCATCGTGTGTTCGGCGAGCCTTGGCGCGCCCGAAGTTCCCGTGCAGGGCGACACAGCGGTCCGCCATGTTGTTGTGCTGAGTGTCGACGGACTGCGGCCCGAACTGCTCGCGCCGCCTCTCGATCACAAGCATCCAGGGATCATGCGAGTACTGCGCGGAGCTCACACGCTGCAGGCGCGTACGGATCCCGATGTGACGGTCACGCTGCCCAACCATCTTGGGATGGTGACGGGTCGACTGCAGCGCGGGGGCGATGGGCACAACTGGATCGGGAACGATGATCCTCCCGCACCAGGCATGGGTGGAACGCTGCGCGAGATGCACGGGGCCTATGTGCCGACCATGTTCGATGTCGCTCATGACCACGGACTCACGACGTGGGTCGTTGCGACCAAGAGCAAGTTCGTGCTTTTGGACCAGTCGGCGGACGACCGCGAGGGACCGCGCGATGAGGTCGATGCGGATGATGGACGCGACAAGATCGACCGCTGGATCTGCATCGAGCAGCCGGCGCAGGTTGCACAAGTCGAGGTGTCGCTGCTGCGTCAGGCTGCGCAGCGCGGCACACGCAGCCTCTCGCTGATGCACTTGGGCGAGACCGACATTGCCGGACATTCGGGCGCTTGGGATCTTGCCGAGGGGTCGCTCTACCGCGCGGCTGCGCGCCGCGTGGATGATGCACTGGGTGTGATGGTCGCAACCATCGATGCCGATCCACTTTTGCGCGGGCGGGTCGCGATCATCCTGACCGCGGATCACGGCGGAGGTGCGCCACCACTCAGCCACACGGTGGTCAATGCTCCCATCAACTTCACGATTCCCTTTGCGGTGTGGATCGGCGGTGATGGAGCGCCAGTGGACCTCTACGATCTGAATGCCGCCACTCGCACGCGCCCCGATCCTGCGGTGAACCCGGCGCGCGATGTGAGGGGGCGGTCCGCACCGATCCGCAACTCGGATGCGGGGAACGCAGCGCTCACGCTGCTCGCACTTCCGCCCGTGCCCACTTCCACCGTGAACCCTTCGCAAGACCTGCTGCTCGCTGGCGTTTCACTCCCGCGCGTCTTCGGCGATCACATGGTGCTGCAGCGCGATCAGGAGGTTCATGTGTGGGGGACCGCTCGGGCTCGCGCGCCGATCACCGTGCAGGTGCTCGACGGTTCTGGCGCGGTTCGAGCATCGGGGGAATCCGTGGTGGAAGCGGATGGTCGTTTCAAGGTGAGGCTGCCCGCGCTCGCGGCTGAACGATCGCCGCTGCGCCTTCGCGTCGAGTGCGCGGGTGCGAGCACGGAGCGAAGCGATGTGCTTGTGGGCGATGTCTGGATCTGCGGCGGGCAGTCCAACATGGAGTGGTCTTGTGGATCGAGCGATGGCGCAGCCGAGATTGCCGCCAACTTGCCGCCCACGGTGCGATGCTTTCAGGTGGCGCAGCGCATGGATTCGGTCGAGCGGAGTGATGTGGAAGCGCGCTGGGTTGTTGCCGGCAGGGACGCAACGCCCGAGTTCACGGCAGTGGGCAGTTGGTTTGCGCTGAAACTCACGCGGGAACTTGGCGTCCCAGTTGGGCTGCTGTCGGTGAACTGGGGCGGATCGCCGGCAGAGTCATGGACCCCGCGCGCTGCGCTCGCGGTGGAGCCGCTGTTGGCTGATGCGGCGGCAAGTCCGAGATCGGCGGAGTGGGGGGCGTATGGATCGATGTGGAACGCCATGATGGCACCGCTTGCGGGCTTTGGGGTTCGCGGCGCACTCTGGTACCAAGGGGAGGCGAACGCCGACCGAGCCGAGGCATATGCGGTGCTGTTGTCGACGATGATCCGAGGTTGGCGAAGCGCTTGGGGGCAAGGCGATTTTCCCTTCGGGATCGTCCAGCTCGCTGGGTTCCGCGAAGCGAGTGACAACCCTGTCGAGGGCGAATGGTCGCTGCTCCGCGATGCGCAACTTCAGGTGTCGCGCGCAGAACCCAATTGTGGGTTGGCGGTCACGATCGATGTGGGCGATGCGGCGGACATCCACCCGCGGAACAAGCGAGCGGTCGGTGAGCGGTTGGCCGCGTGGGCGCTCGCCGATGTGTATGGCCGCGGTGGTTCACCTGGTGGACCGCTGTTGCGGACGAGCGAAGTGCGGGGCGAAGAAATGGTGCTGTCGTTCGATCAAGCAGAAGGACTCGCAGCGAAGGGCGGCGGCGAGATCGGCGGCTTTGCGCTCGCTGGTGACGATGTCGCGTTCCGCTGGGGGAAGGCCCGCATCGAGGGGGCGCAGGTGATCGTGCGCGCGGATGGGATCACTCGACCGATGCGTGTGCGTTACGGCTGGAGCAGCAACCCTGTTCGCGCCAACCTCGTCAACGGCGCGGGACTGCCCGCGTCGCCATTCGCAAGCGATATCCCAGCGTGGCCGCAGGGCAAGCCGATGGACATGCCAAAGTCGCAGCGCTTGCGCGGCGAGTGAGCGGCGGGCATTGACCGCGAAGTCGTTCGCCGAAAGAGTCAGCGATCCGAAGTCGGCAGCCCCATGCCGCTGCGATCGGGATAGGGCGGGATCGGCACTTGCTTGTGTGGACGATCGCGGAGCGCCTGTTCCATCAGTTCGATCGCCTTGTCCATCTGCGGGTCAACGCCGCCGCGTGATGGACCGCCGCGCATGAGACCAGCGTCATCGGTGACGGGGAAGTCGGGATCCACTCCATGCCCCTCCACGCCCCAGGTGCCATCCGATTCGTAGAACGCGAACTTCGGCACGCGAATACCCGCGCCATCGATGAGCGATGGATTCCCTGAAATGCCGACGAGTCCGCCCCATGTTCGCGAGCCCACGAGTGGCCCGAGCTTGGATTGGCGGAACAGCCAGGGGAACATGTCGCCTCCCGAACCCGCCAAGCCGTTGATCAGCATGACCTTCGGTCCGAAGTGTCCGTCGGGCGGCCATGCCTGCCCATTCACATCGCGGCGCGCCCACCAATTGGTGACGGGGCGATCGAGCAGTTCGATGAATCGCGTGGGGATCTGTCCGCCACCGTTCCATCGATCGTCCACGATGAGCGCATCGCGCCCGCGCTGTCCAAGAAGTTGCCGAACGAGTTCCGTCTGTCCGTCGACGCCTGTGTTGGGTACATACACATAGCCAACGCGTCCGCCTGAACGGCTCTCGACATACGCGCGGTTGCACTCCACCCACGATCGGTAACGCAGGTCCGCTTCGCTGTCGAGCAGTCGCACCACCACCGTGCGTGCCGATGGGTCCTTGTAGGGCTTGTCCGAGACCAGCAGCGAAGTGGTCCGATCGCCGAGCCCTGCAAACGCAGCCCACGGCGACTTGCTGGTGTCCACTGGCGTTCCGTTCACCTCAAGGATGTAGTCGCCCACCTTGACCTTGACATCCGGAGCGCGCAGCGGATTTCGGGCATCGGTGTCCCACGGCGCGCCCTCGAACAGGCGCGCGATGCGGTACGCCTTTGCCTCGCTGCCATCGGGGCGCGTGCCGGTGCCGAGGGCGTAGTCGACGCCGAGCATGCCCGTGTTCGACGACGGTCCCGATTCGCTTTCGCCGCCTTGGTAGTAGGCGTGACCGACATTCAGCTCCGAAATCATCTCGGAGATGATGAAGGAGACATCCTCGCGGCTGTTGGCATCGTCGACGAGCGCGAGATAGTTGTCGAGGACCTTCTTCCAGTCCACGCGGTGCATGTTGGGGTCGTAGAAGAAGTCGCGGAAGATGAGCCACGCATCACGAACCATCTGCCGCCACTCCGCGCGCGGATCCACTTCGACTCGCATCGGCCGGTTCACGACCGTCTTCGATGCCCCGCCCGCGGATGCGTCGACGATGCGCGCGCCGCCACCTTCTGGGACGAGAATCTGCTTGCCGCTTGGGGTGATCGTGAACGACCCGCCGCCGGTCACCGCCTTTTCCGATGGCTTCTTCTCGCGGGCATCGATGATCTTGATGCCGCCGTTCTCATTGCGGCGCACGAAGATCAGGTGCCCCTTGTCGTTGACGGCGAGCGTTCCAAATGCGCCGCGCGCGACACTCGGGACGCGCACCGTTCGCTCGACGATGCCATCGAAGTCAACCTTGAACCCCTTGCGTTTCGATTTCGGATCGTCGGACTTCTCGTCGGTGGGCTTGGATTCATCAGCCGACTTGGGAGCTTCCGCAGGCTTCTCCGTCGGCTTCGTGTCGTCCGTCGACTTGCTGCCGGTGATCTCGTACTTCTTTTCACCCTCGTCCGTGGTCACGGAGGCACTTCCCTTGACCGAGTCGCCGTCGATGGTGAGTTCGAGGAGGTAGCGCGCACCATCCTTCGACCCCTCAAGGCGAAGCGACTTGTTCGCGGCGTCCCACGATCCGGCAAGGTCGCCCGAGAGGCGCTCACTCGAGAAGGTCGCGGTGACCTTGTCGCCATCGGTCACGGTGATGACGAGCGTGAACTCCACCGCATCATCCGCAGTCTTGGCGGAACACTTCCATGCACCCGCTGGGGTGGGTGCCACTGCGGAGTCCTGATCCGCGCCCTTCTTGCCGCCATCCTTCTTGTCCGCTGCCTTCTTCGGCTCTTCGGGCTTCTCCTCGTCGGTCTCCAGCACCTGCCAGGCCGCCTTGACATCCGCTCGCAGCGGCACCGCAAGCAGCACCTCCGAATTGTCGTAGATCCAGGTCGTATCAAGCGACCCGTAGCGCGCCGCAAACTCCTGGTCGCTCGGGAAGTAGAGCCACTCACCCGCGCGATCGAATGTCGGCGTCCCCGCAGGAAACATCGGCGCGGAGATGGCGCGCGTCTCACCCGTCTCCACATCAAACAGCGAAATCAGATTCGACCTGCCGCTTGGATCGCTGTGCGCGAAGGCGATCCAACTCGAATCATGGCTCCAGCGCGGACTTGGTGGGTTGTCGTTCCACGCTTCACGCATGACCACCTTGCTTTCGCCCGATGCGAAGTCAACGAGGTAGAGCGAGTTGTTGGCTCCGGCGTACGCGATCCACTTCGAATCCGGGCTCCAGTTGAGGTCGCCCTTGAACACGCCATCCTTCGTCAACTGCTTCTGATCGCCCGAGCCGTCCGCGGCCAGCGCGAAAAGGTCGTAGCCACCCTCGGCATTGTCGCCGCAGAAGGCAATCCACTTGCCGTCGGGGCTCCAGGTCGGCTCGCGCTCGAAGACGCCATTGGTCCCCGTGAGGTTGCGAGGGATGCCGTTCTCCGCTGGCAGCGTCCAGATGTCGCCGCGTGCGGTGACGACCGCACGCTTGCCGGATGGCGAGATGTCCCATGCATCGATGAAGTTGCCCGCTTCGACGATCTGCGGTCGCAACCGCGCACGCGCACCTGGGACCTGCACGGGGACGACTCGCACCTTGCGCGAGGCGAGGTCGAGCACCTGCAGGTCCGATCCCTGCTGGAAGACGATCTCGCCGCCGCTGCCATCATCCGGTCCAACCGACGGCCACTTCACATCGAAGTCGCTGAAGTTGGTGATCTGCCGCCGATTGCCGCCGCGCGCATCGCAACTCCAGATGTTGAGGCGATGTTCGGGGCCAGCATCGCTGAGGTAGTAGAGCGTCGACCCGTGCCACATCGGGAGGGTGTCCGTGCCCTCCCACTGCGTCACGCGCTGTGCGGTGTTCTCCTTCAGGTCGTACACCCAGATGTCCGTCGCCATGCCGCCGCGGTAGCGCTTCCATGTGCGCGTGTCGGTCGAGTGCGGCGTGTAGGCGAGGTAACGACCGTCGGCGCTCACGGTCGGGTTTGCGCCGTAGGGAACGGGAAACTCATCCGGCAATCCGCCGGCTGCGTTCACCGCGAAGATCTGCGGCGCGCGCGGATAGGTTCCCATGCCGCTTGCGCTGAAGAGGATGCGGCCGTCGGACATCCAATCCGTGGGCAGTTCGGTGGTCGGATGATGGGTCACGCGCGACGGAATGCCGCCAGTGATTGGCGTCACATAGATGTCGCGGTTTCCTTCGTAGTTGCCGAGGAACGCAATCGACTTTCCATCGGGCGAGAATCGCGGGAACGCCTCTGGTCCCGGAGGATCTGCCACGGGCTGCGCCGTTCCGCCGTTTCGATCGACGGTCCACAGACCGTTGGCATACGCGAAGACGATCCGATCGCCGCTGATGTCGGGGTATCGCAGCATCGCGGCCGCCGGCGGCGTTGCGGCAGGATCGGGTGTTTGCAACTGGGTGAATGCGGCGACGAGGAGTTGGAGTGTGTGGATCATGTGGGGAGGGGGAACGAGCGAGCGAACGAGCGCGAGTTGCACTCGGTTGCTCGGCGGGGTGAAAGCGGTGGGGGTGGGATTCGAACCCACGATGCCCTTTCGGGCATACCGGATTTCAAGTCAGGCGCGTTCAACCGCTCTGCCACCCCACCGAGGGGGAACGCGAAGTTTAGCAATCATTCGCGGAAACGGCGGCACTGCACAAGCCAAGCAGTCGCGCGCGGGGCACGGGCAGCACGCCTTGATCGTCGAACCCTGCCGCCGTGCAGCGATCGAGGTCGTCGACCGCGGCGTCCTCGGTCAGCGCGATCAGCCTGCCGCGGAAGCCGCTCGCACGAAGTTCGCGCGCCGTGTCGTAGCCCGCAAGGTCAGGCAAGCGCATGTCGATGAGGATCGCATTGAAGCGCTCATGCTGGCTCGTGAGGTCCGCCGCCGCAAACGCCTCCGATGGCGTGCTGACCGTCAGGACGGTCGCCCCCGATTGCCGCAGCACGCCTGCGATCTCCGCTGCGTGCTCCTGCAAGCCGACAAGCAGCACATCGCGACCATCGAGACGGATGGGCTTGATGGACTCGTCGGGGGATTGAACGATGGCCGCGGTCGCGAGCGGTGCCCGCATCGAAAAGGTGAACGCACTTCCGCTGCCGAGTTCCGACTGCAATGCGATGCTGCCGTCGAGCAGATGCGCCAGTCGCTGTGAGATGGCCAACCCGAGCCCGGTCCCGCCGTGTCGACGCGCGGTCGACGGGGTTGCCTGCGCAAAGTCAACGAACAGCGAGGAGGCCTGTTCAGGCGAGATGCCGATACCCGTATCGCGCACGACGAAGTCCGCACAGAGGTTGTCGCCCTCGATCCGCGTGCGAAGGTCGACGGTCACCGATCCGCGTTCGGTGAACTTGATCGCGTTGCCGATGAGGTTGACGAGCACCTGTCGGATGCGCAGCGGATCCGTCAGGACGGCTGGATCGTCGCCCGATTCGTGACGGATCGTGAAGGTGAGTCCGCGTCCCTTCGCGCGCGCGGCCATGAGTGTGCTCACCTCATCGAGCACCTCACCAAGCTTGACTTCGATGCGCTCAATGCGAAGGCGGCCCGCCTCGATGCGCGTGATGTCGAGGATGTCGTTCAGCACTTCGAGCAGATGCTCGCCGTTTCGGCGGATCGTGCGGGCGAACTCCCCGCGGTCCGCTTCCGACGCGCCCTCTTCGAGGAGGAGATCGGCGCAGCCCAAGATGCTCGTCATCGGTGTGCGGATCTCGTGGCTGACATTGGACAGGAAGGATGTCTTCAGCGTGTTCGTGCGAACCAAGTCGATCCGCGCGCGATCGAGGGCGCGCATCGCCGCCTCGCGTTCGGTGACATCGACCGCAACGAGCAAGTAGCCCAGGAGCCCGCCGCGGACATCACGCCATGGGCTCGCGGCCACGTTGACTCGGCGCGAGCCACCCGAGGGACGCTGCCAGGTCCAGTCAGCCGCGAAGCCGCCGGTGTGTTGGGCGAGCGCTGCGAGCGCATCCTGCGGTGTGGCATGGTCGTGAGCGTCGACCGACTTTCGGAGTTCCGACGCGTCGAAAAGTTCTGCGGCATGCAGCCGTCGCACAACATCGGGAGCGGTCCGACCCGTCAATCGCTCCGCACCCTCGATTGAAGATCGTGATGAGCCCTTGCGTGTCGGTCGCGATGATCGCGACCGCACCGCCGCCGGCGATGAGCTGTTCCAGTTGGCTTCGCGCGCGCGCGCTTGCCCGCGCCTTCTGCGCGGAGACCTGCGCGAAGTATGTGGTGGATCCAAGCAGTGCGGAGGTCGCCAGCATGGCGGCGAACAGCAGGTTGGGAAGTGTCGGCGCAGGACCTGCCGCGAGTGGCTCCGTTGGTGCGACTCGTGCCTGCAGGGTGTTGCCGCCGATGTTGATGTCCTGTCCAGGCGCCTCAATCGACGGCCCATCCTTGCCGCCGCGTTCCCAGATCATGCGCCCCTCGAAAAACACTTCCGTCTCGAACGGTTCTTGGAATGATGTTGTCCAGGCACCCATGCCGCGGCGAACGCTGATGAGTGCAACAAGGCTGCCGCGCGCGCCCGCAGGCGTGGCAGCGACCAGCGCGGCGTTGTCGCCGGCCACCGTGACTGGACCGACGAACGCGATCTCGCGCGAGGAGTGAGCGCGCGCGATCGCCTCGTCCGCCGATGCCATGGGCACCGTGGCGTGCGCTGCAGCGACATCCTCGTCAGCCCAGGTGATCTTGCCATCGTGTTCGACCCACTGCAGCATGACCAGCGAAGGATGGGCGCCGCGCAGCAGGGTGGACTGCTGCTCGAGATCGCTCTCTGCACTTGGCACCGGCGCATCGAGCGTCTTGCTGAACTGCAGCATGGAACTCGCAAGGCGCGAAAAGTTCTCCCGCACGAAGGTGGCGAGGGCCCGCTGGTTTGCTGCCGACTCGCGTCGAGTCGACTCGAGCGAATCGGCGCGCAGTTGTTGCCACGCCGCAGTGGACAGCGCCGCAAGCAGGATCACAAGGCTGAGTCCCGCCCACCGCGGAAGTCCAAGGCTGCGGTCGGGCGCGACTGCCCAGTTGCACAGCAGCAGCGCGCAACCCGCGGTAAGTGCGGAGAGTGCGATGGCGCCGTGCAGCGCGCCGAGGCGGTCAAGGGGTGAGAGTGCAAGTGTGGATGGCGCGGGCGCAAGCAGAGCCATGGTGCTGAGTGCAATGACTCCGCTCGCGAGCGCCGCAGTGATCCAGCGCCCGCGCGCAGCTTCCACCGCCGAGAGCATGCAAGCGGCGTTCAGCAGTCCAAGCAGCAACGCCAACGGAGCGGAAGCCTGTCCGGCCGCGATCCATCCGATGGACGCCGCAGCGAGGAGTCCAGCCAGCCACGGGCGCAGCGCGAGCCAACCGCGCCAACGGGGGAGTATCGCGAGTGCGCATGAAAGCAGCAGCGCGAGCGCAAGGAGTGCGCGGCCGAAGCCACTGTGAATCCCCGCCACAGTCTGTGGGTCCCGAACCGTCAGAAGGAATGACACACCGCCGATGAGCGTGATCCCCGCAGCGAAGCGCCCCGCGAAGCGCACCAGTCGGTTCACGAGCTGACTCCGCGTCGACCGAACTGCCCGATCAGCCACGCCACCGAAGCGGTCCAACCAGTCTGATGCGACGCGCCGCAGCCCCTGCCCGTGTTGCCGTCGAAATATTCGTGGAAGAGCAACTTGTCGTTGAAGTGCGGATCGCCTTGCAGTTTGGGATGCTCGCCCAGACACGGGCGCTTTCCCGAAGCGTCTTGGCGGAACAGTTTCAGCAGTCGATCCGCCACTTCCCGTGCGGCCTCCTGAAGCGTGACCATTCGCCCAGAGCCGATGGGGCACTCGACCTTGAAGTCATCGCCGTAGTAGGTGTGGAACTGCTGGAGGCTCTCGATGAAAAGGAAGTTGACTGGCACCCAGATCGGTCCACGCCAATTGCTGTTGCCACCGAATGTCGCCGTGATGCTCTCGCCGGGCGAGTATCGAACATCCATCGACTTGCCGTCGTGCCAGAACACGAAGGGGTTGTCCTCGAGGGCGCGTGACATGGACCGCACGCCGTACGGTGCGAGGAACTGCTTCTCATCGAGCATGCGGCTGAGCAGGCACTTCATGCGGTGCCCTCGCAGCAGGGAGAAGAGACGCAGGTCCCCGCTGCCCCCGACATTCCAGTGCGAGACCAGCTTTGCCAGGTCGGGATGCGTCGCAAAGACGCGTTCGATGTGTGCGGCAAACTGTGGCACCCGTTCAATGCGCTGAGGGTCCATCACGGACACGGCGGTCATCGGCAGCAGACCAACGACTGATTGAAGCCTCATCACCATGGCGGACCCATCGTCGAAGCGAAGTCGGTCGTAGTAAAACTTGTCGGTTTCGTCCCAGAGCCCCGTGCCCGTTCCCGCAAAGTCAGCCATCGCGCCGGCAATCTCGAGGAAGTGGTCGAAGAACTTGATCGCCATGTCTTGATAGACGGGCTCGTGGAGGGACAGGTCAATGGCGAGACGCATCATGTTGAGTGCGAACATGCCCATCCATCCCGTGCCATCGGCTTGTTGCAGCGTCGCACCCGCAGGCAGGTCCGAACTTCGGTCGAACACCCCGACATTGTCGAGCCCGAGGAAACCGCCTGCGAACAGGTTCCGTCCATCCATGTCCTTGCGGTTCACCCACCAGGTGAAGTTGAGCAGCAGGCGGTGGAACGCCCGCCGCAGGAAGTCGAGATCGTCAGCGCGTCCCGCGGCGCGATCACACTCGAGGATGCGCAGCACCGCCCACGCATGCACGGGGGGATTCACATCGCTGAACGCCCACTCGTAGGCGGGTACTTGTCCGTTCGAGTGCATCGATCCCTCGCCAAGCAATTGCAGCAACTGCCGCTTGCTTTCGACTGGATCCATCGGAGCGAGCGCCGCGCAGTGGAACGCGAGATCCCATGCGGCGTACCACGGGTACTCCCACGAGTCGGGCATGAGGTACACGCCATCGCACTCCAAGTGCCGCCACTCTGCATTTCGCCCTTGACGGCGAACCTCCGGCGGGCGCGGAAGACCCGGATCGCCGTCGAGCCAGCGCGCAACATCGAAGTGGTACGCCTGCTGCGACCACAGCAGACCTGCCCATGCTTGCCGTTGGATCAGCCGCAGTTCCGCGTCATCGACACCGTCCTGCAGAGCGTCGAAGAACTGATCCGCCTCGTGGGCGCGTGCGGTCCGCACGGCATCGAAGTCTTGGAACGCAGCTGCCGATCCATCCGGCACCAGTCGCATGCGCACGGTGACAGACCCGCCTGCGGGAATGTCGAACACATGATGCGCCGACACCTTCGTGCCACTGCGCGATGCGGCGACGCAGTGCTGTGCGCCCGCCATGACGAAATCACCGATCCCGTCCTTGAATGTCTTCCCATCGCGCGGCTTCCCATGGAGGCGTTCGATGTTCGTGTCGTTCTCGCAGAACAGCAGTTCCGGTGAGCCGTCAAACCGCGCGCGCATCGGCGACCAGCCCTCGCGCTGCACGAGCACTTCGTTCCCATCAGCACGCAGCATTGGTCGCGCGGCGTCGCCGCTCCATGTCCATGTGTTTCGCCAGACGATCGTGGGCAGCACATGGATGCGCGCGGCTTCGGGTGCACGATTCGTGACCGTCACGGTCATCAAGAGGTCATCGGGGGAAGCCTTCGCGTACTCGATCTCGACATCGAAGTAGCGATCGTCATCGAGCACGCCCGTGTCGAGCAGTTCGAACTCCCGCTCGAGCCTGCTGCGCGCGGCGTTCACGCGCACGAGTTCGTCGTAGGGGAATCGCCGCTGCGGGTACTTGTAGAGCATGCGCGCAAGCGCACCGCTCGGAAGCGCATCGAGGAACCAATAGAGTTCCTTCACATCCTCGCCGTGGTTGCCCTGTGCGTTGGTGAGACCGAACAGCCGTTCCTTCAGGATCGGATCGCGCCCATTCCAGAGCGCGAGCGAAAGACAGAGCAGCTGCTCGCGGTCACAGAATCCCGCGAGACCGTCCTCTCCCCATCGATAGGCACGGCTGCGAGCATGATCGTGCGGGAACGACTCCCATGCTGCGCCGTTCGGCGAGTAGTCCTCTCGGACTGTGCCCCACTGGCGGTCGGCGAGAAATGTTCCAAACCGACGCCACGCGGCGCGCCCGGCATCAGCATCTGCGAGGCGTGCATGCTCTGCGGTGGCGTGGGCGGCATCGGCGCCCGCATCGCGCGTCGCCGCATTCCGCGTCGCATTGCGTTGCGCAGCACTCATGCGTTGGCGACCCTCGAGGGTTCGGTTGCCGCCGCGGGTGTGTTGCATTGCATCGCACCCGCTGCGAACTCACTTCCGATGAGATCAACGATCTCCAGAAGCGATGCAGCGCTCCAGGCTTGCCACGGGCAGCCACCCGGCTCGTGCGGTGGATCGCCGCTGAAGACTTCGCTCACCGACCCAAGCCCACTCTCGCGAAGGTGGTTCAGGAACGGGTAGACGAAATCGATGATCGTGGACGGATCGCCGCCGATCTGCAGGTGAGCGCGGACGGCGAGCACGAACAGCCATGGCCAGGCGGTGCCTTGGTGGTACGCGCCATCGCGGGTGGCGACATCGCCTCCATAATGCCCGCAGTAGCGCGGGTCCCGCGGCGCGAGCGTGCGGAGGCCCACGGGCGTCCAGAGCCGCGACATGCAGACTTCCACCATCGTGCGGACCTGTCCCTGCGGCAGGAGCCCTTCGAGCACGCAGCCCGCGATCAACTGGTTCGGTCGCACGGACGCATCGCGCCCCGCGCTGCCATCGAGCGTGTCGTAACAGCACGATGTGTCCTCGTTCCAGAAACGCGTGAACGACTTTCGCGCGCGCTCGAGGTCTGCTCCCCAGTTGCCGTCGGGCGCACCAGCGCGTGGCGCGAGTTCGATCATCGCCGCGAGCGCACTGCACCAGAGGGCGTTCACTTCAACCGCCTTCCCATCGCGCGGCGTGATGGGGCGCGTGCCGACGCGTGCATCCATCCATGTCAGTTGAGTCGTCGCATCCCCGCCGCGCACGAGTCCGTCCGCTGGATCGACGCCGATGCCGTGCAGCGTGCCGCTTCGATAGCCCTGGATCACTGCGACGAGCGCGGGCCACAGCGAGCGCAGCCATGCTTCGTCCTTCGTTCGATCGAAGACGCGGCGCGCCATGAGCACGAGCAGCAGCGGCGCGTCGATGCTGTTGCGCTCCACCGCCTCATCGGCACGGTCGGGGAATCGGTTGGGCAGCAATCCGCCTTCGACCCAGTCCGCGAGCGTCGAGAGCACATCCATGGCCTCCGCGTGCCGTCCCGTGGCGAGCAGCAGTCCGTGGACGGACAGCAGTGCGTCGCGGCTCCAATCGGCGAACCATGGATAACCCGCAATGATGGAGCAGCCCATGCGGGTGCCGTCGCGGCGCCGCCGACGCACGATGAACTGGTCCGCTGCGCACACGAGTTGCTCCAGTGCCGGCGCGGCGGCTGGGCATCGTGCCTGCTGCAGGAGGGCATCGATGCGTGTGCGTTCCGCGTTGAGGAGAACGGCGCCCGACCGCGATTCCTGGAGCGCTGTCGATGCGCTCAGCACAACGGTCGTGCCTGGATCGAGGACAACATCGAAACGGACGGCGTTCCAGAGTCGATCCTCGAAGTCGTAGCCACGTACCTGTTCCTCCGCGAGCAGGAACCGGCTCCACCAAGCGCCGATGGGCGTCGGGACGGATCGGTCGCACTGCAGGAACAGATCGATGGGACCGCTGCCCATCCCGAGCGGCCATCGGAGCCGCACGCCGCGTTCGACGCGTTCGATGGCAGGCGTCGGTGCGTCCGGTTGCGCAAGTGCATGGTGACTTCGGCAATCGACAAGCATGTCGAAGGAGAGCTGCACTGGACTGGAGGATTGCACCACGCTCCAGATCTGGCACATCGTGTCTTCGCCATGCACCATCACGGTGCGGCGTTCAAGCAGGGCATCGCGGAGCGACCACCGCCAGGTGGGGATCGATCCATCGAGGAAGAATCGTTGCAGCCACAGATGCCCGCGCGGATTGACCGTGCCATCCGTCCACCGCGCCGTGGAGAGGTGGTACGCCGCATTGCGGTATTGCGCCGTCGGCACCGCAGCGCCCAGCAGCATCGTGCGGACCGCGGGTGGCTGCGTTGCGACGATGAAATCGCCGTGGTAGCGCCGATTGCGTGCCCCCGCGATGGTGCCGCTTGCGTAGCTCCCGAGTCCGTTCGTCACCAGCCATTCCTGCCGCAACGCAAGGTCGCTGTTGCAGACCCCGCGGCCGAAATCAACGACGCGGAGGTGATGGTTGTCGTGCCGCATGCTCGTTCAGCCCGTGATGGCGACGCCGTCCCGCTCGCGGCGCCGACGCTTGAGTTCGGCATCGATGAACGCCTCGAGATGACCATCGAGCACGCGCTGCGGATTCGGCTCCTCGTAGTTGGTGCGGTGATCCTTCACGCGGTTGTCGTAGAAGACATAGGACCGGATCTGCGTTCCCCAGCCGCGTTCGACCTTGCCGCCCTTCGCAGCCTGGATCTCGGCTTCGCGCCTTTCCTGCTCGAGTTGCTCGAGTTTCGACATGAGCACGGCGAGCGCCTGCTTCCGATTCTGCAGCTGATCCCGGAATGTGCTCGCAACGACTTGGATGCCGGTTGGAATGTGCACGACGCGGATCGCGGAGGCGACCTTGTTGACATTCTGCCCGCCGGGGCCGCTCGCACGGACGAACGCCGTCACTTCCATGTCGCGTTCCGGGATCTGCAGGTCGGTCTCCTCGAACTCAGGCGTGACATCGACGGTGGCGAACGATGTCTGGCGCTTTCCTTCGGCATTGAAAGGGGAGACGCGCGCCAGTCGGTGCGAACCCGCCTCGCACGAGTTGTATCCATAGGCAAACGGGCCGCGCACGGCATAGTTCGCCTCGGCGATTCCTGTTTCGGTGCCGAGGGTGCGACTGAGTTCCTCCACCTTGAACCCCATCGTGTTCCACCAGTAGAGGTACATGCGCTCGAGCATCTCCGCCCAGTCGTTCGCCTCCGTGCCGCCGACGCCAGCCTGGATCGCGAAGAAGCAGTGGCGATGGTCATGCTTGTCGGAGAGCAGCGACTGTCGCTCGCAACGCTCCATCTGCTGCACGAGACTGTGCAGCGATTCATCGGTCTCCTTCAGGAGATCGCCGTCGTTTGATTCGCGCGCGAGGTCGAGACCGACCTGCACATCCTGCAGACCCTTCTCGATGTCGATCACTGGATCGATGATGGCGCGGAGCGTCTTGAGTTCCGCAATGGCCTTCTGCGCTCCCTTCTGGTCATCCCAGAATCCCGCTTCGCCCATGCGTGCTTCGAGTCGGTCCTTGTTCGAAACCTTGTCGGGCCAGTTAAAGAGAGTCGCGGATGGCGATGATCCGCGCCGAAAGGTCGTCGATGACGGGCTGATGGCTCTCGAAGTGCATGGGAGGACTTTACTCGCGCGCGCTGCATTGCGTCAGGCGTATATTCGTGCGGTGCAGCAGGCAGAGCCGTCACCAACCGACTTGCGCGCCGCGCGCCGCACCAAGCTTGCGCTGCTTCGCGAGGGGCTCGGGATCGAACCATACGGCGCGCGTGTCGACGGACTGACGCCGCTCGCGGACGCTCGACTGCAATTCAGCGCGGAGGCACATGAGGCGTTCGAGGCGGCGACTGCCGCGGCGAAGGACTCAGCGGGCGCACCGATCGACGACCATCGACCCGAGGTGACCATCGCTGGGCGAGTGGTGCAGCACCGCGACATGGGCAAGATCGCATTCGCTTCGCTGCGCGATTCGACGGGCGACCTTCAAGCCACATTCTCCCTCGCCTTGCTCGGTGAGAAGGGCTTCGAACTGGCGAAGCTCCTTGACTACGGCGACATCGTGAGTGTCCGCGGGCGAGTCGGGCGCACGAAGAAGGGGGAAGTCTGCGTGTGGGCGAGCGAGCTTGCGATGCAGTCCAAGAACCTCGAGCCGCCCCCCTCGAAGTGGCACGGTCTGGAGGACGCCGAACTTCGCTATCGGCAGCGACATGTCGACATGTTCGCCAACCCGGATGTGATGCGCGTGTTCGAGGCGCGTTCACGCATCGTGAGCGCCGTCCGCCGCTTCATGGAAACGCGCGGTTTTCTCGAAGTGGAAACGCCGATGATGCAGCCGATCGCGGGAGGCGCCGCAGCGCGACCGTTCGTCACGACGCACTTGGCGCTCGGCATGCCCCTGTACATGCGCATCGCACCAGAGCTGTACCTGAAGCGATTGCTTGTCGGTGGACTGCCGAAGGTGTTCGAGATCAACCGCAACTTCCGCAACGAAGGCATCGACCGCAGCCACAACCCCGAGTTCACCGCGCTTGAGGCGTATCAGGCGTTCGGCGATTACGGCACGATGCTCGAACTGACCGAGTCGCTGGTGCACCACTGCGCATGCCTTGCGGTCGAGCAGCGCTGGCATGCGTCGGCGGAGCAAGGCCCCGTGCTTCCATGGAACGGCATGCGCATCGACTATCGCACGCCGTTCGTCCAAGTCCGCTTCGGCGAACTTTTCGAGCGTGCGCTGGGGTTCCCGATGGAAGATGAAGCGCGAGTGCGCGCCGCTGCGGTGGCGCGTCACCTCGCCGATGCACCGCGCAAGGACCACTGGCTGCTGGTGAACGAACTCTTCGAGCACGACGCGGAGAAGTTGATCGATCCATGCAGACCGACCTTCGTGCTCGACTATCCGAGCGCGGTCAGCCCATTGACGAGGCCGAGCCGCACCCGCCCTGAACTGGCGGAGCGTTGGGATCTCTTCATCGGTGGGATGGAGGTTGGCCCTGCGTACACGGAGTTGAACGACCCCGACATCCAGCTTTCAAAGTTCACCGAACAGCTTGCGGGAGTTGGCGAAGAGGAAGCGGTCTTTCGCACGCTCGATCAGGCGTTCATCGATTCGCTGCGGACAGGCATGCCGCCCGCGGGTGGCTTGGGACTCGGCATCGATCGACTGGTCATGCTCTTGACGGGAAGCCCGACGATTCGCGATGTCATCCTCTTCCCGCTGATGCGCCCCGAGGGTGCCCCCGATGCCGCGCCTTGAGTGGCGCGCTTGGTGCGCGGCGATGGTCGCGCTGCTCGCCGCGTGTGCGTGGGCGGGCGATGCGGTGGAGCCGCGTGACGACTGGTTCGTTGTGTCGATCGGCGGCAGCGACTGCGGCTGGCTGCATGAGCAGGTGCGCATCGAAGGGGAGCGGATCGTCACCACATCGGACATGCAGTTCACGATTGGTCGCGCCGGCGCCGCTGCAGAGATGTCGGTGGCTTGGGAGTTCGACGAGTCGCCCCTCGGCACGCCGCGCATCTGTCTGGTGCGCCAGCGCTCTGGCGACGCGCGGTCGAGCGTGCAGTACCGATTCGGCACCGACATCGTCGAGATCGAGGAAGGAGCCGGCGGTCGCGACATTCGCCGCAGCATCCCCATGCCGCCGCGCCCGTGGCTGACGCCCGCGGAGGTGGAGCGTGAAACACGGCGCGCGCGCAGCGGCGGCGCGGTGCGATTGGCGTACCGCACGCTTGATCCAACGGCCGGACTGCGCGCGGTGGAGATCGCGTCGACGCGAGAGTCGGTCGCGGCGGACGGTTCGAGCGTCTGGAGCAGCACGAACAGTTCAGTGCCGATCCCATCCCGCGAGGAACTGGATGCGTCGGGACGCGTCGTCCGATCGGTGACGCCGCTGCCCGTGGG
>RFON01000035.1 GCA_009926625.1 Planctomycetota bacterium | reverse complement strand
GACAATCTGTCCTTCTCAGACGGCCAGTTTCGGACTACCCTTGCGCCATGCCCCTGCTCGACGCGCTCCAGGAGAAGCTCAGCGACGCGCTGCTGCCGCTTGCCGCCACCACCCTCACGCGGCGCGACGCTGTCCTGCCCGCCGTGCCGGGGAAGGCGCATGCGGTGATCGGGATGCGGCGCGCGGGAAAGACGTGCTTCCTCAAGCAGCTGCTTGCCGAGCGGCGCAAGAGCGGTCCGCCGGAACGATCGATCTACCTGAGCTTCGACGACGACCGCCTGGCAGGGATCGACGCATCCCAGCTCGACGCCCTCCTCGAGGAGTACTTCCGCCGCCACCCTGAGATCCGCCGCAAGGATGGAAGGAAGGGCCGTGCCGCATGGTTCCTCGACGAGATCCAGCTCGTGGACGGTTGGGATCGATTCGTGCGGCGCGTGCTCGACACCGAGTCGATCGACATCGTCGTGTCCGGTTCGTCAGCGCGCATGCTGTCGCGGGAGATCCACAGTTCACTCCGCGGCCGCGCCATGCCCACCGTGATCGCGCCCTTCAGCTTCCGCGAGGCGCTGCGCCACCGTGGCGAGGAGCCGACGGTGCGTGCGCAGCGACTGACGGCAGCGGCCAGGAGCGCGGTCGAGAAGCGTCTCCGGGAGTACCTCGTGGTGGGCGGGTTTCCAGAAGCGCAAGGTTCGGGCAAGCGGCCGCTTGACCGCGCCACCTGGATCGCGCTTCTGCAGGGCTACGTCGACACCGTGCTCTTCCGCGACGTGATCGAACGGCACGCGGTGTCGCAGGTCGCTGCGCTGCGCTGGATCATCCGCCACGCGCTGCGAAACCCATGCGGCCGTTTCAGCGCGACCAAGCTGCACGACGACCTTCGTTCGCAAGGCCACAACGTGGCGAAGGACACGGTCCATTCGCTGCTCGATCACCTGATCGACGCCTTCGTCATCGCCGCGGTGCCAGTCGCCACGGATTCCGAGCGCCGCCGAAACACGAACCCACGGAAGGTCTATCCCGCGGATCCCGGCCTGATCGACGCCTTCGACACGAGCGGACGATCGAACACCGGCCACGCGCTCGAGACCGCCGTCTACAACGAGCTGTCCCGGCGCGGCGCAGACGTCGCCTACGTAAAGACCAAAGGTGGATTCGAGGTCGACTTCCTCGCGCGCCACCCGGACGGGCGGCAGGAACTGATCCAGGTCTGCGCCGATGCGACCGACGCGGCGACGTGGCAGCGAGAAACACGCGCACTCGACGCGGCGCACGCCGAACACCCGAGGTCCGAGCGGCTCGTCATCACGCTGGACGCCAGCGGGGCACGGGCACTCAGCCACCCAAAGACGCAGGTGCTGCCTGCGCATCAGTGGCTGCTGACGTCGGAGTGACGCCCTACCAAAGCGACGCAAAAGCCACGCACATCGCCACCAAAGCGGCACCCAAATCTTCAACTTTGGGTGTCACAGCACCCGACCGCGTGGGTTCGCAACGCTTCGCTCGACTCGCTCGTAACCCCCCAAACACAGCGTGCTTGTGCCGCTCGTTGCGAGCAGGCACAACCACGTGCGATTCGTCACAGTCGGTTTCGAGGGGTCGGGAGGCGAAGCGGCACGACCGAGGCCTGTCGGCTTGCAGCCCTGATCCCGAACCACACCTTAGGACGGGCGCGGGCCCGTCCGAGCAAAGATTGCCACGCCGACAGTGCGCGCCTAGCGCGGGCGCGGGCATTGGGGTGTACCGCATCCAGTTTCTGAGACAAGTTGAAGTGTATTCACGCGGCCTCCCCGAGGAGGATGCGTCGGTGCGCTGCGGGCGTTCGGTAGCCGATCCGCCCGATGATCCAGTGGTTGTTGAAGCGGCGGGCGAAGTCGCGGAGCGCCCGATTGAGTTCGGCGACGGTCCGGAATCGCTGCAGCCAGAGCAGCTGTTCCTTGAGCGTGCGGATGAATCGCTCGACGCATCCGTTGCCTTCGGGCTGGCGGACGAAGGACGGGCTTGACTCGATGCCGAGGGTCTTGAGCTCATACTGGAAGGCGTGCGAGATGAACTGGCTGCCGTGGTCGTGGCGGAGCTTCGTGTCCTTCGCGATCTTGTCCTCGTAGCGTCCCTTCGTGAAGCGGACTGCCTCGCGCAGGCACTCGATCGCCTCCTTCCTCGTGCCGCGACGCGCCGCGTGCACGCCGAGGCACTCGCCCGTGCAGTGGTCGACGACCACGAAGACCGCGGCGTTTCCCTCGTCGGTGAGGCACCCCGTGGCGTCGATGGCCCACATCTCGTCGGGCTTGGCGGTCGTGATCGTGCGGTCGTGCGTGTCGGGGCGCCCGCATCCGCCCCGCCCGCCCCTGCCTCACCCCAACCGTGTGAGGCGGCGGCACGATCCTGTGCTGGGCGAGTTCTCGAGCCTGCGAACGCGGACCGCAGGTCCGTGGAGCAGGCGAGAGCTGTCTGAGCCCCAGCAGGTCCGTGCCGCCGCCCCTGGCGAGGAACGATGCGTTCCGATGCCGCGTGCCGCGTTCACCCACCGCCACGCATCATCGCCAACGCCCGCGGAATAAAATCCCTTACGAACATGAAATCGCGCGAACTGGATCCCCAACAAGTGCTGCCCGAAGCACTGCGGCATCGCTGGGCCGCCGTTCCCAAAGTCGTCCTCTACCAAATGTTCATCGGCGGGGCGCTGATCGGCGCGGGCGTTGCCGTGAGCATTCTCGGAGCGATCGCCAACAACCGCCAACTCTACTGGGGATTCCCCATCGCACTCACCATCGCCACGCTGCTGACCAAGGTCATTCCATGGGAAAGGCGCGCCACCGCAGACTTGCAGCGTCATTCCGACTCCCCCACGTCCTGACGGCTAGGCGTCGAACTCGCAGCCCGCGTTCCAATTCACTTGCAGGCGCCATTGCCGCAAGAGCACACGGCTGCATCCTTCGTTCCCGCGCAGCAGCACCGCGGGCGGATGATGAATGCCATCACGAGTGCCACCACGGACCAAGTCACGATGACATCAGCCGCCATTCGACCGATGAACTGCGGCGGCAAGCCCATCCAGTTCACGAGCGATCCATAGAAGATCGTCGTGATCAGCACGATCACGGCGCTTGCACGCAGCCAGCGCGACAGCAGCCAACCGCGGCAACAGCAGAGCACCAACGCAACGCCGATGGCGCCGAGCGCGTTGAAGATCATCGCTTTCCCAAAGGTCGACGGCGCCATGGGGACCGAACCAGGCGACACCATCACGAGCCCAACTGGGCCCCTTTCATGGACCGCGCTGTACGCCTCGAATGCCTTCGCCTGCTCCCCCGCAGGCAACTTCGCCATCGCCTGCATGTCGATCCCCGGGAAGAACCAAGTGCCATAGCCCAGCTGCGACGGGACCATCGGAACGATCGCCGACTCAACGGCGGGCGGCAACGGCTTGAACGCATCCTCCCACAGATTGAGAACGGTCCAGTTGAACCAGCCAACCATGAGGGCGATCACTGACCCAACAACGATGGCGAAGATGGTTCGCAGCATGGCGGTGCTCCTTGGGGAGGGCGTGACGCGCCAGCGGCGCGATCCCCTCTTGTCGACACGAAGCCAACCGCGGCTGCGAAATCTGCTGACATGCCCCACCGCCGCCAGGCGCCTGCGGTCAGCCGCCGAAGTCGTCGCTTGTCAGCACGCCATCCTTGTTCGTATCGAGCTGGTCGAAGCGGCCATGCAGCGCCGGAGCAACCTCGGCCCTCTCGATGCGACCGTCGTCGTTGGTGTCGAACTGACGCTGCAGCATCTCGAACGACGGCTTGCGTCCCGCACCACCTGCACCGCCGAGGCGCCCGCGCAGCCCGCCGCGACCCGGCAGGTCCATCGGCTTCATCGGGTCCTCGTCGACGAGGTAGTACTCGATGTACCCGAGCATCATCTCGTCGACGGTCTGCGGGCCCCATCGCACGGTCTTCGTCGGATCGGGATTGGCGGGATTGTCGGCGCTGTTGTCGTACCAAGCCGTGCCGTGCAGGGTCGCCCCCCGTGGTGCCTCGAGCGGCTCGCGCAGTTCGTATCGGAGCTGCCAATTGAAGTCGTAGTCGGGGATATCCAGCACGGTGCGCTTCGGGCTGCCCGGGACCTCCAACTCGTATCGATACGCAGTGCCGCGTACATGCATGTGTGGCATGAAGGCGAGGATCTTCGCGTCGGCGGGAATGCGGATCAGCGCGTCTTCCTGGTGACGGCTTGCCCCGGGCGGGATGCTCAACCGCAGGTCAGCCACCGCCGCGGTCCGCACGAGGTGCTTCGGCGGCGTCGTTGAATAGACGACGCCGAGGCTCATCTGGTCCTGCGTGGCGGTGCCGTTGGGCGTGTAGTGGATCTGGAAGAGCAGCGACGACCGGGCAGGTAGTCGCTTGGCCATTCCCTCGGGAAAGGTGATCGCATCGTTGCCTGGCACATAAGCGGCCCAGTAGCCGCTCGATTCATCGTTTCCCAGCCGTCGTCGCGTGTCGGGATCCTTTGCGGTTTCCTCATCGAGCGCGAAGACCAGCACATGGTGCACCACCGAGGGATCGGTCGGCACGATCTGCACCGCCTTGACCCAGCGGTCTTCGGTGATGTTCGTCGGCACGAGCACCTTCTGGTACTGCATGAAGCCGTCGGCCTTGACCGCGATCGGTTCGGGCAACTTGAACACGGCGTCGGGCGTTCCGATCGACCACTCGCTCGTGGCGAACTTTGGAGCAAGCGGCATGTCCTTGGGATCGCCCTCAGGCTTGCCGGCCGCGATCCATGCCGCGATGGCCTGCTTCTCGGCAGTGCCGAGCGAGCGATCATTCGCCCACGGACTGAGCGTCGATGCACGATCCGTCCCATGCATCGGTGCGGCGAACCAGGGCGGCATCGTCCCCTCGTCGATCACAGCCATCACCATCGTCGCCCTGCGCGCGACGGCGTCGTAGCTATCAAGTCGGAACGGCCCGACACCATCTTCGCGGTGGCAGGTGACGCAGTTGGCATTGATGATGCGGGAGATCTCGCGCGAATAGGTTGGCGCGGACAGTTGCACTGGTGCGGCAGCGCGCGTGCGTTCAATGGCGCAGCCGGGCGATGTCGTGGCCGCGGTCGCGGGCTGGGATCCCTGCAGCACAGCCCGCAGTGCATCATCCAAGAAGCGATGGCGCGGTGCCTCGCGCGTGAAGTCCACGCCGTACTGGTCGCTCACCGCACCGCGGTAGACCAAGGTATTGCGCGCGTCGATGACGAAGACCTCGGTGGTCGTGCGCGCATCGAGGGCCGTCACGATCGACTGCTTCCGATCCTCGAGGTAGAGCCCCTTGAACCCGGCATCAGCCGCCTGCTTGCGCATGGCATCCTTCGAGTCGAGGCCACTGACATTGACGAAGACGAACTTGACCCCCTGCTTCGCGAACTCCGACTCGGTGCGCGCAAGCGACGGCGTGAACTTCTTGCAGAGCGGGCAGGTCACACTGGTCAGCGCGATCACTGTCGCGCGTTCCCCGCGGCCCGATCGCCATGAGACCGTTGCACCGTCCATCGTCGTACCGGTGGCATCGGGGATCATGCGGCCGACACCCATGTCCCGCGCATCGCGCGGAGATGGCGGTGCCAGCACGGAGTCAGCCGGCGGAGGATCCGCCGCCGCCGGAAGCACGAACGGGTGCAGCAACGCCAGCATCCCGAGGGCCGGGATCATGAAGGTGTGGAGCCCGTGGGCCGACCGTGTTCGCGCGCGCATGGTGGTTCCTCGGGTCATCTTGGCATGAAGCCCGCCCGACGGACAAGCCGCGCGCAGAATAGATGCCAGAACGAGCAGCCTTTCGCGCAGGCGCTTCCAGGGCCGCTGGTCCAGCGCTCGGTTCCTGGCCCCGGCGCGGTGCCTGATCACGGAAACCCAGACCCGGCTCGGTTACGTTCATCGCCACGCGATGACGAGCCGATCGCCCGGGCAATCCAGTGCCGACAAGCCACCCGTGATGGCCGCCATCGCATGCCTGGCCGCGGCGATCTGGTCCCTCACGGGCGCCACCGACCTCGGGATCTGGACCTTCGAGGTCCTGCCGCTCGGCCTGGGCATCGTGCTGCTGGGCGCCTTCCGCAGGCGGCTTCCCCTGCAGCCGTTCACCTACACGATCCTGGCGGTGGGCTTCATCATGCAGTGCGTCGGGGGGCGCTACACCTTCTCAGCCGTCCCCTTGCCGGACGTGCTCTTCAACGGGCTTGGGCTGACGCGAAACCCCATCGATCGGATCGGCCATGTGATGCAGGGGTTCATCTCAGCGGTCTTCCTCTGCGATGTGGTCCTGCGGCGGACCCCGCTGCAGCCGGGCTGGTGGCTCACGGCGCTCGTCATCGGCACGAGCCTCGGGTTCTCCGCGTTCTACGAGCTCGCCGAAGCCTGGATGGTCATCGGCTTCTATCCCGATGCCGGACCGGAGTGGCTGGGCACGCAGGGCGATCCATGGGATGCCCAGTGGGACATGACGATAGCGCTGATCGGCGCGGCGTTCGCCATGATCACGGTGCCGCGGCTGGTGCCTGGGCCACGCGCGACGTGTCCTTGATGGACGGAACCATGCAGCCAGTAGGCCACCGGGAAGCGTGCATCGGGATCGCGGTCATGCGCGGCCTGCGTGGGTGGTGCGGATCCCCCGCCTCAGGTACCACCAGCCGTCACGGGACGGGGCCCACCGCCTCCGTGGACGCGAGCGGCGTCGCCAGCACGTTGCCGCCGCCGAGCGCCTGGTACGCATTGACGATGGCTGACAGCTGCTCCCGCTTGGTCTCGATCAGGATGAGCTTCGCGTCGATCAGGTCCCGCTGGGCGAACAGCACCTCGCTGTACTCCGCCCGGGCATTCTGGAAGAGACGCAACGCCGAGGCGACGGATCCCTCGAGCGACAGCAGTTGCTGGGCCTTGAAGTCGATGCTCTTGCCGTAGTTGCTCACCATGCTCAGGCGGGTCACCACCTCGGTGAACGCATTCAGCACCGTCTGCTGGTACTCGTACATGGCCATGAGCTGCTTGGCATTCGTGGCCTGGTACTCGGCCTCCAGTTCCCTGGTGTTGAGCAGCGGCGCCACCAGTCCACCCGCGATGTTGGCCGCGACCGACTCGGGCGTCTGGAACATGAAGTCCGCACTGTTGGCGTCGAATGCCGCACCGCCGGTGAGCGTCAGCCTTGGGTAGAAGGCCGTGCGCGCCACGTTGATCTCGAGGCCCGCGGCCTGGATCTCCAGTTCGGCGCGGCGGATGTCGGGGCGATTGCGCAGGAGTTCCGACGGCACCCCGGTGTTCAGCGCATCGTTGTCGAGCGACAGGAAGCCCTTGCTGTTGCGCTCGATCGTGCCCGGGAAGCGGCCGGCCAGCGTGCACAGCCTGTTCTCCGCCTGCACGATCTCCTGCATCACGATCATCCGCTCGCTCTCGTTGCGGCTGACCTCGGCCTCGAATCGCTGCACGGCGAGCTCCGTCTCGCGCGCGGCCTGCTTCTTGGAGCGGGCGATGTCCAGGCTCTGCCGCTGCAGCACGATGGCCTGGTCGATCACCTCCAACCGCGTATCGAGCGAGAGCAGCGTGTAGTAGGTCTCGGCGATCTCGGCGACGAGCCGCGTGATGACGTAGTTGCGCCCCTCGCGCGAACCGAGGAACTCCAGCCGCGCGGCCTCCTTCGCATCCCGGAGGCGGCCCCAGATGTCCAGTTCCCACGAGAACTCGGCGGCCACCAGGAATCCCGGCAACGGGTCGGCGAACGGAACACCGGGTGCGATCTCGAGCTGCTCCTCGACGGCACCCTCCGGCGTCACCGTCGACGGCTTGGCGAGCGATGCCCCGCCCACCGCCTCGACCGTGGGCATGAGGGCGCCTGACTTCCCGAGCACCTTGCTCCCGGCGATCTCGATGCGCTCCGCGAGGATCTTGAGTTCAAGGTTGTTCTTCAGCGCCTCGGCGATGAGTCCGGTGAGCACGGGATCGTGGAAGAAGTCCTCGATGCTCGTCAACGCCGAACTCGGTGCGGCGGACGCGCTGCCCGGCACCTTGGGGAACTCCTTCGGCACCATCGGCCCCGGATCGGCGTCGCGGTGCGTCGGCACCGAGCACGCCGAGAGCGCAAGGACCAGGGATAGGAGCACGGGCACCGACCATCGCCGGCGCCGAGAGGCGATGAAGAAGAAGCGATCAGGCATCATGGTGCACCTCGGTGGGCGTGGCGTGTTCGATCGTCTCGGTGAGTGGCTCCTCGGCCTCGTCGCGGAGCAGCTTCTTCCCGTCGCTGATTCCGGCGAACACGACGTAGAGGCCGGGGATGAGGAACACGCCGATCTGCGTGCCCAGCAGCATGCCCCCGACGCCGGTCGCCCCGATCGTGCGGTTGCCGATGGCGCCCGCCCCGGTCGCCATCACGAGCGGTACGAGGCCGGAGATGAACGCGAACGAGGTCATCTGGATCGGCCTCAGTCGTGACCGCGCACCCTCGATGGCGGCCTCGGCGATGGAGGCCCCGGCACGTCGCCGCTGCACGGCGAACTCGACGATGAGGATGGCATCCTTGCCCAGCAGGCCGACCAGCATGATCAGCCCGATCTGGGAGTAGACGTCGTTGGCCAGCCCGAGCCGGCTCAGCAGGAAGAACGAGCCGCAGATCCCCACGGGAAGCGAGACGATGACCGCCAAGGGGAGGATGAAGCTCTCGTACTGGGCCACCAGCACCAGGTAGACGAACGCCACGACGATCAGGAACAGGTAGATCGACTCGTTGCCCTTGCGGGCCTCGTCGTACGAGAGGCCCTCCCAGCCGACGCCGAATCCCTTGGGCAGCACCTGGTCGGCCACCTCCTGGATCGCCTGGATCGCCTGGCCACTGCTGTAGCCGGCCGCCGGGGCGCCCTGGATGGTGGCCGACGGATAGAGGTTGTACCGGGTGATCTCGTTGAGGCCCTGCTTGGGCTCCAGGCGCATGAACGACGAATACGCCACCGGCTCGCCGGCCTCGTTGTTGACGAACATGTTCGCGAGGTCGCTCGGCATGCGACGGAACTCGGGCGCAGCCTGCACATACACCTTGTAGAACTGGCCGAACCGCACGAATCCCTGCTCGTAGGTGCTGCCGATCATGATGTTCAGGTTGTCCAGTGCCTTGCCGATGGACACGCCCTTCTGCATCGCGACGTCGTTGTCGATCACCAGTTCGTACTGCGGGTAGTTGCTCGTGAAGAACGTGAACAGGCCCGTGAGTTCCTTCCGCTGCCCGAGCGCATCCATGAAGGCGCCCGTCACGCGACCGAGTTCGGCGTAGTCCTGGCGGTTGGTCTTGTCGAGCAACCGCATCGAGAAGCCGCCGGCGGCGCCGAAGCCCGGCACGGCGGGCGGCTCGAAGAACTCGACCTTGACGTCGGTCAGCTTCCTGCACCTGGTCTCGAGTTCCTCGATGACCTGTCGCGCCGTGAGTTCGCGCTTGTCCCAGTCGGCCAGGTTGATGATGCAGGTGCCGGCGTTCGAGCCGCGCCCCTCCGTCAGCACTTCGTAGCCGGCGAGCGAGGTCACCGAGACGACTTCCGGCAGCTCCTTCGCGATGGCCTGGAGTTCGCCCGACTTGGCGTTGGTGTACTCGAGCGTCGAACCTGCCGGCGTCTGGATGATGCCGTAGATCACGCCCTGGTCCTCGTTGGGGATGAAGCCGCTCGGCAGGCCCCTGTTGAGGATCACCACACCGACCGCGAACGAGCCGATCACCGCCATGGTGAGTGCGCGGCGGGTCACGATGCCGCGCAGGACCCCCGCGTAGCCATTCACGACCCGGTCGACCAGTCGGTCGAACGGACGCTGCAGCAATGGAACGAGCGCGATGAGGATGCCCAGCGGCCCCCACAGCGTGTAGGCGAGCCAGGCGATGAACCCCACCGCAGGCACGCCGAACAGCAGCTGCCGTGCCCTGCCCCGCATCCAGGATCCCGCATGGGCCGACGGTGCGTGGCCAGCACCATGCGCATGGGGCTTCAGGATCATCGCGCACAGCACCGGGGTGAGCGTCAGGGCCACGATGCCTGAGAGGATGATGGCCGTGGCCATCGTGATGCCGAACTGCCCGTAGAACGCACCCACCGGACCGGGCACGAAGGTCACGGGCACGAACACGGCCGACATCACGAGGGTGATGGCGATGATGGCGCCGCTGATCTCGTGAAGGACCTCCATCGAGGCTGCGTACGGGGACAGGGACTTGTCCCGCATCTTGGCATGGACCGCTTCGACCACCACGATCGCGTCATCGACCACGACCCCGATGGCGAGCACCATGGCAAAGAGCGTGATCAGGTTGATGGACAGCCCGAACAGCTTGAGGACGAAGAACGTCCCGATGAGCGAGACCGGCACGGCCAGCGTGGGGATCAGCGTGGATCGCAGGTCGCCCAGGAACATGTACACCACGAGGCAGACGAGCACGAACGCCTCGAGCAGCGTGTGCAGCACCTTCTCGATCGATGCATCGAGGAACTTCGAGACGTCATAGGCGATCTGGTAGTCCATGCCCGGGGGAAAGGACTCGGCCTTGATGGTCTCCAGGGCCGCCTTCACCTCCTCGATCACCGCGCTGGCGTTCGAGCCCGGCGCCTGCTTGAGCACGATCGAGGTGGCGGGATGGCCATCGATGTTCGAGTAGATGTCGAAGAACTCCGAGCCGAGCTCGATCTCGGCGACGTCCTTGAGCCGCAGGATCTCGCCCTCCGGCGTGGCACGCAGGATGATGTCCGCGTACTGCTCCGGCCGGTCGTACCGACCGACGTAGGTCAGCACGTACTCCTTGGACTGCGACGTGCGGCCCGTGGCCTGGCCGAGCCGTCCGGGCGAACCGATCACGCTCTGCTCGGCGAGCGCTTCCATCACGTGCTGCGAGGAGATCCCGTAGGCCCGCATGCGCTCGGGATTCAGCCACACGCGCATCGCATACGCGCGGTTGCCGAGGTTCCTGGGCAGGCCCATCCCCTGGATGCGCTTGAGCACCGGCATCACGTTCGCGTTGGCGAAGTTGAAGAGGAACGCCTGGTCGGCCCCGGGGTCGGTGCTGAAGACGTTCACGTACATCAGGAGGCTCGGCACCACCTGGCTGACGAGGATGCCCTCGCGCTGCACCAGGGGCGGCAGTCGGCTCATGACGATGTTCACGCGGTTCTGGACGTTGACGACGTTGATGTCGGGGTCCGTGCCCGGCTCGAAGTAGATGCGGATCGTGGCCTCGCCCGCGCTCGTGGCGTCGGAGGCGATGTACCGCATGTTCTGCACGCCGTTGATCGACTGCTCGAGCGGGATCAGCACGGCGTCGACGAGCACGTTGGCGCTCGCACCCGGGTAGGCGATCGCGACCTCGACGGTCGGCGGTGCGATCGACGGGTACTGTGAGATCGGCAACGTGCGGATCCCCAGCCCCCCGAGGAAGAGGAGGATGATCGAGATCACGATCGCCAGGGCGGGACGGTGGAGGATCTTCGTGAACATGGGTTGCTCCGGGTGCTGGTGTGGCGCCGTCGCGGGTCACTCTGCGTAGAACTTCTGGTTGGGGAGCACCTGGTCGGCAGGCCGGAACTCCACGTGCTCGAGGTGCTGGCCGTCACGGACCTCGCCGATGCCGTCCAGGACGATGCGGTCGCCCTCGTCGAGTCCCTTGCCCACCACGAAGATGTCCTCGAGCTCGTGCGTGATCTCGATCTCGCGCTGGTGGGCGATGCCGTCCTCCCCGACGACGAAGACGCATCGCTTGGCGAGGATGGAGAAGGTTGCGCGCTGCGGGATGACGAGCGCACCCGGGAGCGCACGCCGGATCATGACCTTGCCGGTCTGGCCATGCCGCAGGAGATGGTCGGGGTTCGGGAAGTCCGCCCGGAAGGCGATGTTGCCAGTCTCGTTGTTGAAGTCCGCCTCGATGGCACCGATCGAGCCCCGCTGCGGGAAGACCTGCCCGTTCGCGAGCAGGAGTTCGATGTCCCGTCTCGCACCGGACTCGCCCTCCGTGGCCATGAACTCGAGGTACCGGGCCTCGGGAACGTTGAAGTACACCCACATCACGCTGTTGTCGGAAAGCGTGGTCAGCACATCACCCTCGTCCACCAGGCTGCCGTGCTGCTCCTCGAGTCGGTCGATGATGCCGTCGAACGGGGCACGGATGGTCGTGAAGGCCAGTTCGACCTCGGCCAGCCGGACCTTGGCCTCCGCCTGGCCCAGCTTGGCCTCCGCGATCGCGAGTTCCTGGGCCGAGATCACGTTGTCCTCGACGAGCTTTCGCGTGTTGGCGCACTCGATCCTCGCCGCTTCGGCCTCCGAGCGATCAGCCGCCAGTCGGGCCTGGTACACCGCGGGCACGATCTGGAACAGTTCGTCGCCAGCCTTGACCCGTTGGCCCTCCTTCACGGTGATGGGCTGCAGGAAGCCGCTGGCGAGCGGGCGGATGGTGATGTGACGGCACGACATGATCCGGCAGACGTACTCCTGCGTGATCGTGGTGTCCTGACGGCGCGGGCTCGTCAGCCAGATGTCGTGTCCGCCATGGCCGGCGTGGGTGGTGGTTTCGCCTTGCTCGGCTCCATGCCCGGGCGCCTCGCCACCGCCGTGCGCGCCGGGTCCGCATCCGGACAGAACGAGGACAGCCAAGGACACGATGCACGAACGATGGACGTTGGGGTTCATGGTGGATCCGGTTCGAACCGGGCGCAGCGAGGGCCGGCGCACGGTGGCAATGCGTGATGACGTCAACCGCGGTGAAGCGCGGAACATGCACGATGGCGGGCGGCAACGGACCGCCCGACGTCAGTCGGGGTTCAAGGCACGATGGAACGGGGCCAGCGGACGCCGCAGGACAGCCCCACCGCGAAGGGTGGAGCGTGCTGCGTGCTCAGGCCGGCGGAGCGCGGCCGAACGGTGCGCAAGGCCGCCATCCGCGCGGAGCCGATACGGCTCCGGCTTGCCCGACGATTCCCGCGATGGCGGCCGGAACCAGTTGGGCCGTCCGGATCCCATCCGTCTCATCCTGGTCGGTGGGTTCAAGAGGCTCGTCGGCCGGAAGGCTGCACGGCGCCGTGACCACGCCGGAGCCGTGCCGCGCGGAACCAACCTGATTGCTCCCGGCCGTGGCGACGACGCAATCCGACGCTGCAAGGAGCCCCTCGCGCGCACCGGCCGCGGGCTCGATCGCCCAAGACACAGCGGCCAGGACGACCAGCGAGATTGTGCGGAGGATCGGGGACACGATGGAGAACTTGGGGAAACGCTAACTGCTGCTGGGGGCTGCGTCAAGAACAAGCGGCTTCCACGATGCACCAATCCTGCGACGGATGAGGCCGGCGATCGACTTGACGACCTCATTCTTGCGCTCTACTATACGCGACATGATATTCGCGTGTTTGGATTCACGTCTTCCAAGCCAGTCCATCGGTCGTGACGGCTCAGGCGCCGCGCAGCCCTCCAGCGCACCCGAGGCCATCGCAGGAGTCCTGCTCGTGCTGTCCTTGGCAGGCCTGGCTCGAGTGGCCGTGGATCCCTCCCCGTATCTCACGAGCGGCTTTCGCCTCGACAGGATCACCGCCACCGTGGCACTGTTCGTGGCCGGCATCGGCCTTGCTGCCGTGCGCTACGCGACACGATGCCTTGAGGCGCAGCCTCGTCATCGACGATTGACGGCCTGGATGGCAGCGGCCACGGTGGCCTCATGGCTGCTGACCCTTTCGGACTCCTTCGTAGCCATGGTCCTCGCGTGGCTCACCTTGGGTCTCTGCCTCCAACGCATGCTCTCCTGGCGTTCGCATGCCGACTCTGCACCGCTTCATACCGGCTGCCCGTGGTGGTGGTCCGTGGCTGGTGATGCGATGCTGGCCCTTGCCTTCGGCCTTGCGTGGGCGGCATACGGATCGACGGACCTGACGTCAGCCGTCGAGCACATGGCGGCTGACCCGACCGTCGCGTGGCCGACGGCGATCATCCTGCTGGCAACCGGAGCGTGCGCGATCAAGACGGCACAGGTCCCACTGCATGGATGGCTTCCCCGGACCGTCGATGCCCCCACGCCGGTCTCGGCGCTCATGCATGCGGGCATCATCAATGCGGGAGGCGTGCTGCTCGTGCGGATGGCACCGGCAATCGAACGGGTTCCAGAGGCCTGGCTGCTGATGTCGGTCGTCGCCTCCGCATCGATGCTCGTGGCCGTACCCACGGCGTGGTTCCAGTCGAAGGCAAAGTCCGCCCTCGCCTGGTCCACCGTGGGACAAATGGGATTCATGATGGCGCAGTGCGGCCTGTGCGCCTTCCCTGCAGCCTTCCTGCACGTCCTTGGGCACGGGACCTACAAGGCGTGGAGCTTCCTCGGTGCCGGCGAGGTCACTCGCACGCAACATGCGCCAGCGACTCCAGCACGCACCCTTGCGCTGCTGGCATTCGGGGCGATGTCCTCGCTGGCTGGACTGGCAGCCGTGGCCTGGATGATGGGCACTCCCTTCCCGAGCACTCCCGGAAAGCTGGCGCTCACGGCCGTCGTGGGCATCGCCACGGGCCAGTGCTGGGTAGCCCTGCTCGGTGACCCAGGCCCCCCCTCACGCCGCGCGGCAAGGGCGCTCCTCGCTGCTGCCCTGTCGGTGGCGCTTCCCGCCCTCGCCCTGATGCTCTACCTGGCTGCTGCGGCATGGATCGGGGTGTCCACCGAGTCAGGACAGCAGCATGCAGGGCCCCTCGCTTGGATCGCAGCGATCATCCCGGTGCTCACCATCGGCTGCCTTGCGGTGCTTCATGCCCTGATGCCGCGTCTCGAAGGCCACCCGCTTGGCCTTCGGCTTCGCGTGCATGCCGCGAACGGTTTCTACGTGGCGTTGCTGGTCAATCGCACGGCTCGCCATCCCCACCCGACCCACCGACCGATCAACCCAGGAGCCGCCCATGCATGACAGGTCGTCCTCGTTCGCCACGCCCGTCACACCCTGCATCCAGCCCTCCGACTTCGTCAAGGCGTGTCTCCAGATCCCTCCCTCATGGGGTGTCGGGTCCTTCGTCGCGGTGAACCCGTTCCTCGGACACGTGGGCGAACCGATTGACCGTGCTGCACGGATCGTGCACGATGGGCTGGGGGCCACGCTCCTGCCGAAGGTCGATTTCTACCGACGCCGGTTCTTGGACGGCGCGTTCTCGTCAGAACATCTTGCCGCAGCAAGCAGTCGGCTCGGCATGTCCCCCGAGGACCTGCTCGCAGTCCTGCATGGAAGGTCCGGTCAGGTCACACGGAGGAGGTTGCCGAACTGGAGCGTCTCCGAGTGGATTGACTGGCGCGAAGGAACGCAGTGGACCCGGCTCGCTTGCAACGCCCTGGCACGCTGGTGCGAGCTCGAGTGCGGCACGAGCAGTCGGCTCCGGGAGACCATGCGCCCCGGGGCCTTCGCGCGCTGGCACCGGTACGCATGCATCGACCTTTCCCTCGACGTGCAGGGCCTGAAGGGCGTCCGGTCCCACATCGCTTCGATGCCCACGGATCCCGAGTCCGCGCTGCGCATGGCAGTGGATGAACTCGGCATCGACGTCACCGAACTGGATGCCTACCTGCTGCGCCTGCTCTCCGGCATCTACGGATGGGCTTCGCAGGCAAGGCGGATCGCATGGGAGCGTGATCGCATGGATCCCGGTGCGGTGCTCGACCTCCTGGCCGCAAGGGCCTGCCTTGACCTTGCGATCGCCAGGTCGCACGGCACCCAGTCGGGAGGAGTGCATGCGCGGCAGGTGTGCCCGCTGGCCGCCGAAGATGAGCGCAGTCGGCTGGTCCTGCAGGAAGCCTTGGAAGACGCCTACGCCCTTCGACTCATCGACTCGGTGCATCAGCCTCCGCGCCACCCGGCAGTCCGCCCTTGGCTCCAGGTGGTGTTCTGCATCGATGTTCGCTCCGAGCCGATCCGCCGACACCTCGAGCTGCTCGATCCCGGCGTCCAGACCAAGGGCTTCGCCGGCTTCTTCGGCATCGCGATGGACTGGTCCGCACCCAGCGGATCGTCGCCGCGTTGTCCGGTCCTGCTCAGACCAGCCTGTCGGGTGCACGCACACGGACACCATCGGTCGTGGACCGACGAGCTGCACCAGCGGATCTTCTCGTCGCCGGGCGCCGCCTTCACTGCGGTCGAGGTTGCCGGACTCGCATTCGCCGCAGGCATCGCCATCCGCGAAGCGGGAACCAAGGCCTCGTCACGGCACGAAGAGTCCGCCACGTTCTCGCTGTTCCCTGCTGCGGACGGCAGCGGTTTCGATCTGGCCACCCGCGTCGACCTTGCCGAGTCGATCCTGCGTGGCATGGGTATGGAGCGTGGCCTTGCGGATGTCGTCGTCCTCTGCGGGCACTCGTCGCGAAGTTCGAACAATCCCCACGCCTCGTCGCTGGACTGCGGGGCGTGCGGCGGTCACGGCGGAGCACCCAACGCTCGCGTCGCCTGCGCACTGCTCAACGACCGGCGAGTCAGGGCCTGCCTGTCCGACAGAGGTTGGGCCATTTCCGAGGACACGATCTTCGTGGCCGCGGTGCACGACACGTCGGATGACTCGATCCGTTTGCTGGACCGCGACCTGCTGCCTGCCTTGCAGACGGAACGCGTCGGTGCAGCCGCCCTGCTGATGGATCGGGCTTCAGCGGCCGCCCGGACCGAACGAGCACCGACCCTTGGCGTCCACACCGGAGTTGGTCGCCCTGATGTGCGGGCATCGCTGCGGCGCAAGGCCTCGGATTGGGCTGAGGTCCGACCCGAGTGGGGCCTCGCCGGCAATGCCGCCTTCATCGCTGCGCGACGATGCCGCACCCGAGGACTCGACCTGTCGGGCCGGGCCTTCCTGCATGACTACGACGAAGGCCTCGACCAGGATGGCAGCCTGCTGGCCCTGATCCTGTCGGCCCCAATGGTGGTGGCATCGTGGATCAACCTGCAGTACCTGGGCTCGACCGTGGACCCGGACGTGCTGGGTTCGGGCGACAAGACGCTGCACAACCGGATCGGTGACATCGGGGTGGTGCTGGGCAGCGAGGGCGACCTGCGGACCGGGCTGCCGCTCCAGTCGGTGCATGACGTGGACGGTGCGTGGAGGCACGAGCCGCTTCGCCTTCAGGTCGTCGTGGAAGCCTCGACGGATCGCATCGACGGCGTCCTGCGGTCCGAGCCCGAGGTCTGTGAACTGGTCGAGAACGGATGGGTTAGGATGTTCTCGCTCTCGCCTGTTGGCGGCCGGACGATGCGATTCGTCCCAGGGGAGGGCTGGGAACCCACTTGACTTGGCAAGCAAGCAACGAACCGTCGAACGAACGCGCGCCCGCACCGGCACTCGCGGGAAGGCACGCATCGACCGATCGTCGCCGCAGGCCGAACGAGGATGGACCTTCCTCAGCAATCATGCCCATGTGCTGCTGCTGCTCGCCAAGGAACCCGAGATCCTGCTGCGGGATGCCGCCATCCGTGTGGGCATCACGGAGCGGGCGGTCCAGAGGATCGTCGCTGACCTTGAGCAAGGCCGTTACATCGAGCGCGAACGGTTTGGCCGGCGCAACCGGTACAAGGTGCACCTGGAACTTCCCTTGCGTCATCCGATCGAGGCGCACCGGAAGATCGCGAGCCTCATCGCCCTGGTCATCGACGGCTGATCGGTTCACCCGACTCGGCTTCCGCAGCCGGGCATGACGTTGACGGGGGCTCGAGTCGCACTGCTCACCCAGCACGGCAAGGAGCGCGTGCTTTCCCCTGCCTTGCTCTCGGGCGTGGGCGCCATGGTCGAGGTGGTCTGCGGCTTCGACACCGATCGGCTCGGCACCTTCACCCGCGAGGTGGGGCGTCGTGATTCACAGCTGGAGACGGCCCGGCAGAAGGCCCGCATCGCGATCGAACTCTCAGGACATGCCGTGGGGTTGGGCAGCGAGGGGGCATTCATTCCCAGCCCGTGGGGCATTGGTTCGTGGAACGTCGAGCTGGTGGCGCTCATCGACACCCGCCTTGGCATCGAAGTCGTCGGCATGGCGCATGGCCCGGCTCGACATGTCCACGGCACGGCACGATCGATCGCAGAGCTCAAGGACATCGCCATGCGGGCGGGCTTCCCGGAACACGGTCTCGTCACCCGGCCTGATGGCCCCGAGGCCCCCGGTGCCGTCAAGGGCATCGTCTCGTGGCCATCCCTGCGGGCGGCGTTCCGGTCGGCACGTGCTGCTTCCCCGGACGGCACCGTCTTCGTGGAGAGCGACCTCCGTGCCCACTTCAACCCAACTCGCATGGGGACGATCGCACGGGCCGGTGCCGACCTCGCGGCGCGGCTCGCCACCCCGTGCCCCGCGTGCGGGATTGCGGGATTCGGCTGGCTCGAGTCGGTCACCGGACAGCCGTGCTCTGCTTGCGGCACCGCCACCGAGCAGGTCCGTGCCGACATCCATGCCTGCGTTCGCTGCCCATACCGCGAAGAACGTCCGTACCACGGTGCAGCCTCCCCGGCGCACTGTCCGTGGTGCAACCCCTGAGCATCCCGCAACGGCGCCGCCGACCCTTCTCACTGCCTCGTACCAAGACCAACACAAGGACCAACCACCATGAGCACCACCATCACCGTCGCCAAGGGAGACGGCATCGGACCGGAAATCACCGAAGCCGTCCTTCGCATCCTCGATGCCGCGGACTGCGGTCTTCGGTACGACTTCATCGACGTCGGGGAAAGGGCCTACCTGGCGGGTCACTCCAGCGGCATTCCACCCGAGGCGTGGACGGTGCTGCGCAGGAACGCGGTCTTCCTCAAGGGCCCCATCACGACGCCACAGGGGTCGGGCTACAAGAGCCTGAACGTGACGATACGCAAGACACTCGGCCTGTACGCCAACATCCGTCCGTGCCGCAGCTACCACCCATTCGTCCGGACACCACACCCTGACATGGACGTGGTGGTCGTGCGGGAGAACGAGGAGGATCTCTACGCCGGCATCGAGCATCGCCAGACGACCGACGTCTTCCAGTGCCTGAAGGTGCTCAGCCTGCAAGGCACCGAGAAGATCGTCCGCTATGCATTCGAGTACTCACGCGCGAATGCACGCCGCAAGGTGACCTGCCTGGTCAAGGACAACATCATGAAGCTGACGGACGGAATGTTCTCCGACATGTTCCGCCGCATCGGTCGGGAATACCCCGACATCGGACAGGAGGTGCAGATCATCGACATCGGCACCGCACGCGTGGCGACCCAACCCAGCCGCTACGACGTCATCGTCACGCTCAACCTGTACGGCGACATCCTCAGCGACGTGACGGCGGAACTGGCCGGGAGCGTCGGACTCGCCGGCAGCGCCAACATCGGCGATCGCATCAGCATGTTCGAAGCCATCCACGGAAGCGCACCCGACATTGCCGGACGGGGCATCGCCAATCCCAGTGCCATGCTGAACGCAGCGAGCATGATGCTGTTGCACGTCGACCAGCCATCGAAGGCCGAAGTCATCCAGAATGCGTGGCTTCGCACCCTCGAGGACGGAGTCCACACGGCGGACATCCATCAGGAAGGGGCATCGCGGCAATGCGTCGGAACCCACGACTTCGCGCAGGCCGTCATCGCGCGGCTCGGGCGCAAGCCCTCGTCGCTCCGCAGTGCGGACCTGCGATCCGGCACGAACCTCGCGTTCGAGTATCGGCGGCCTCCCACGAAGCGCGAGCTGTGCGGGGTCGACGTGTTCGTGTGTGACGATTGCACCACACCTGAAGCCCTCGCACGACGGATCGAAGGCGCGCTTGATGGTGTGCTGCGGCTCAAACTCATCACCAATCGCGGCGTCCGTGTCTGGCCGGACGGCTTCCCCGAGACCAGTTGCACCGACCACTGGCGCTGCCGGCTCGTCTCGACCGATGCCGACGTGGGAACGACCGCCTACCCGCCCATCGGGCGAACGTCGATCATCGAGGCACTCAGTCTCCTTGAACGGGCAGGGATCGAAGCCATCAAGACGGAAAATCTCTACCTGTTCGATGGGCAGCGGGGCTTCTCCCTGGGCCAAGGCGAGTGATGATCACCCATCCGGCCCCACCGCCACTCCCCCGCGCGGACTGTTGGTCACGCACCGCGCTTCACGCGCAGCGAGTCGATGCTGAAGTGCCCTGCCCCGGTGCACATGATCGTGCCGAAGCCGATCAGGAAGAGCAACGCCGGCTCACGATTGTCCAGCGGATCGCCTGAGTGGACCATGAATGCGGCCACGGCCATCGTGGCCGCCACCGGGATCGCAGCCCAACGGGTCCACAGGCCCGCGGCGATGAAGATCGGCGCGACCACTTCGGCCAGGACGGCGAGCACGAGGGTCGCCGAGGTGCGGGCGCGGCTCGATCGAGGCCAGCCGGGCCTTGGCGCCTGAGGGCGCGGCCCCTCAGCGGCACGCACCCCACGCAGCGAGCAGAACACCCAGGTCGCCGCCACCCACCGCACCATCGGCATCGAGATCCCGGCCACACGGCGTGCCTGTGCACGGACCCCACGCGGCAAGCAGCATGCCCAGATCGCTTCCACCGACCGCCCCGTCACCATCGAGGTCGGCACGGCACTGAGGCGGCCGGAACAGCCAGATGCCTTGCGACGAATCGGCGTAACTCTTGGGAACCGCAGTCGTGGTGCAGATCAACGAGCCGCCGAGGAACTCTGAATCGGTCTGGACGCTCGGCGCGTAGGCGTAGGAGCTGGGAAGCGCACCACTGCCGGAGGTCGCGGTCAGGCCCGAGGCCATGACGATCGAGTCAAACACCGGAAAGCCGCCGAAGTGAAACAGGATGGAGTCTGCTGCGGTGGAGACATCAGCGCCGCTGACGCACGGCTGGCTGACCACCGCTGCACTGAACTCAGCAAGCATCTCCTGCACCTGCTGACGGGTCGCCCAGACATAGCCGTCCACCACCAGACTCCCGAGGGCACCGGTGCATGGCGTCACGCCGTCGGTGGGGCAAGCGCCGGCGACGGCAAGCCACGTTCGACCGATGGTCCCATCGAGTTTCCGCCACTCCCGTCCCTGCGAGTCGATGAAGGCGACGTCGGCCGCGAGCGGTGCGACGGGAAGGAGCGCGGCGATCACGCCCGTAACGACGATGGAAGCGGTTGCCATGACGGAATCACGGTACCACCAGGTTCCCGATCCACGAACCAAACTCGCATGGGCAGGCGGAGTCTTCACAGGCTCCGTCGCGGCGACCCGAATCGGACACCCACTTCAAGCACCGTTGAAACTCTGGATCGCTTGCGAACCAACGAGGCCACCCGCCGCCCACGCTTGACGGCTACGACACCTCGTCGTAGCATGTACGACGACTCGTCGTACTTTGACGCATCCGCTCCTAGGAGTCCATCGAATGGCTTCGAATCCCCTCGCCAATGCAGAACTGTCCGTCATGGAGCTGCTGTGGGACCACGGCAGCCTGACGGCGAGGCAGATCCAGGACAAGCTCTACGGCGAGTCCGATCGTTCGCAGCACGGCACCGTGCAGCGACTGCTTCAGCGCCTCGAGGACAAGGAACTCGTGGAGCGCGAGAAGGTCGGGGCTTCGAATGCGTTCTCGGCGTGCATCTCCCGGGAGCAGTACGCAGGTTCGCAACTCGAATCGCTCGTCGACCGCCTGACGGGCGGCTCGATCGCACCGCTGCTGTCGCACCTCATCGGCCAGAAGCGCCTGAGCCGCGCCGAACTCCGACGCCTTCGTGAGATCCTCGACGGGAGAACTTCGTGAGCGGGCTGTTCGCCGAGTATGCGCTGGGGAACACGCTCCTCGCCGCTCCACTGGCACTGCTCGCGTGGTCGATCGGCCGTTCCCGGCGATACCCGTCGCTCGCGCACCTTGCGTGGGTGCTCGTCATGGTCCGGCTCGCCATGCCACCGATCGCGGCGTTGCCCTGGCTCTCCATCAGCCCGCCGTTGCCTCGGCCGGCGGCTTCCCCTGCCGACGGAACGCACGAATCCGACGCACGGATGGTGCCGACGGAGCCACGGGACGCCTCGGTGTGTGCGCCTTCGCCGCGAGTCGAGTTCACCACCGGGCCCGATCAACCGGATCGATCATCGCCGCGACCGCACGCCGGCGCGGAGCCCCCGAAGGAAGCCACCCAGCACGGCGTGGACGGGAAACCGGACGCAGCACCGTCACCCGTGCCCCAACGCCCTGCCGCCGAGGTTGTCCAGGCGCGCCCCGCCTCGGATTCCCCGATCGATCCCTGGGTGCTCGCGGGCGCGCTCTGGCTCGTTGGCACGGTCCTCATCGTCGCGATGTCCCTCTCCCGGATCGCTCGCTTCCGCCGAGGCGTGCTCGCGCACTGCCTGCCTGCGACACCGGAGCTGCTCTGCATCTCCCGCTCCGTGGCCGACGAACTCGGCCTGCGGCGCAGGTTCGGCGTGCTCACGACCCGCGCCGATGCCGTTCCATTCGTCTGGAGCGGCTTCAGCGGCCCCGTGATCGTGATCCCTGCAACCCTGCTCGCCGACGCCCCGAATCTCCGCCTGATCCTGATGCACGAGCTCGCACACATCCGTCGTCGTGACCACCTCGTGCGCTGGCTCGACTGGGCGGTCGTGGCGTGGCTCTGGTGGCATCCGCTCGCGTGGATCGCGCGGCGCGGGCTCAGGTCGTCCGAAGAACTTGCGTGCGATGCGCTCGTCATGCGCACGTGCGGGGCTTTGCCCCGTGAGTACGGCGCTTGCCTCGTGGCAGCGGCGGAGTCGTTGGCAGGATCGGCGTTCCGCACGCCGGACCAGGCATGCACGATGGGCGACGGCGGATCGCTCGAACACAGGATCACCATCATCATGTCAGGATCGCTTCAGCGTCGTCCCTCCTTCCCGCTTCGCGTGTTGACCGCGGGACTCGCAGCCGCGTGCCTCGTGTCAGGCTTCGCGGCCGGTGCTCGCGCCCAGTCACCCGGTGAAGCCCCAATGCGCGGGCGTTCATTCTTCGACGGCCGGGGCAAGCCCAACATCGTCGACACCGCGGCAGCCGCCAAGTTCCAGACGCTCGTCGCCGCCGTGCAGGCGGCCGGACTGACCGACCTGCTGCGTTCAGAGGGCCCCTTCACGATCTTCGCTCCCACGGACGAAGCTTTCGCTGCGCTCCCGGCAGGAACTCTGGATGCGCTGCTCCTTCCCGAGAACAAGGAGAAGCTGCGCACCATCCTCGCCCATCACGTGGTGCCCGGCCGGTTGCTCTCGATGGAGGTCGGCAACATCGAGGATCCGCAGATGGCGCGGACCGCCGCGGGTGATCGCGAGTCGATCGCCGCGGACCGTCGGGGATTCCGCTTCGGCACCGCAGAGGTCGTGCGGCCCGACATCCTCTGCGGCAATGGCGTGATCCACATGATTGACCGAGTGGTCCTTCCGAAGCCCAAGCGCACGGAGCAGGCCATGGGCATGTCCATGAAGGAGGCCGCGCCCGCGAGTTTGCTCGATGCGCTCCGTGCGGTTCCGGACGGGCGCTACTCGACCTTCGTCGCGGCCGTGGAGGCCAGCGGCGCCGACCAAGACTGGGCCCAGCCCGCACCCGACCGCAGTTGGACGATCTTCGTCCCCACGAACGAGGCCTTCGCGCGGCTTTCCGACGCCGAGCGCGCCACCCTGCTCGATCCGAAGAACCGCGAAGCGCTCCGTGCCGTGCTCGATTGGCACGCGCTTCCGAAGCTGCAGCCCTGGAGCTTCGACCTCAACGCCGGCGATCGCGCTCCCGTGATGATTTCCGAGAACAACGACCGATTCGTCCTCGACGTGCTGGCGAGCGGCGCGGTCTACGTCTATCGGATGCGGTCGATGCGCGATCGCTCGCTCGAGGAGCCATTCAAGGCGCGGATCGTCGCGGGCGACATCCCCGTCGGGTCGAGCGTGGTGCATGTGATCGATCGGGTGCTCGTGCCGCCGCAGTTCGAGAACTCGCTCATCGCGTCGCAGGCGCACCGCGAGAAGGAGGTCAAGGAGCTGGCGATGGCGGCGGACGCGCAGTTCATGGCGGTCTATGAGTTGCGCGGGACGCTGAAGCAGGCCGAGTCGATGGAGGACCCTGCCGCCATCGCGGTCTATCGGGTCGGGCTTCGCATGCTCGAGGAAGTGGTGCCCCTCGAACGCGACGGCATGGTCATCATGGGTGACGAGCAGTCGAACGACCGAACGGTGCTGCGCGACCGCCTGCGCGCGCGCATCGATGACCTCGACCGCGTGTGGTACGCCAAGTTCATGAAGGGCAGTCCGCCGACGACGGGTCTCTCGGAACCGGTTCCGAGCGCATCCGATCCCATGCGCAAGACGGCTCCGGCCACCGCGGCGCCATCGCGACCGGTGGTGCCTGCAGCGCCTGCGCCGGCAAGCACCACCAGTGCCGCCTCGCCCGCACCGGCGCCGAAGCCCGCTGCCGTCCGCGCACCGGCAACCCTCGACTGGTGCGAGGTCCTCGAGAAGGATGTCGATCCCAAGGTCGTGACGGATGCAGCGCTTCGCGAGGCGATCACCGGCACCGGCCTGCCCTGGCGTGTGCGCGACAAGGCCAGCGGCATCGAGATGCTGTTGGTTCCCGCGGGGCAATTCATGATGGGCAAGAGCGCGGATGACGCCGAAGCCCTCGCGAACGAAGTGCCCGTGCATGCCGTGACGCTTTCGCAGCCCTACTACCTCGGTCGCTACGAAGTCACCAAGGAGCATGGTCGAAGGTGCTCGGGCGCGACGCACGGACCGGCGCGGAGGGAGTCAAGCCCGGCGTGCAGGGTGCGCAGGTCGATGCGGGTGGCGGCCGGACGGTCATCATCAGCGGCGGCGTCGAACTCGTCGACTCGAAGGGAAACCGAATCCAGACCCAGCAGACGGCGGAGCCAGGCCCCGATGGAACCATCGTCTTCACCACAACTGCCGCAGAAGCCGGACCCGCCGGACCGTCGGATACGCGCACTGGCCTTCCCGTGACGGCAGGCTGGTCCAAGACCGCCGAGTTCTGCCGTCTGACGGGCCTTCGGCTTCCCACCGAGGCCGAATGGGAGTTCGCGTGCCGCGCCGGCGTTCAGGCGCCGCGCTACGGCGAG
>RFON01000034.1 GCA_009926625.1 Planctomycetota bacterium | reverse complement strand
CTGCTGAGCGGTTCGCCTCGCGGCATGGATGGCGGCTGCGATTTGTCGCGAACACTTGTGGTGACTGCGACCGGGCGTTCGCGCCGTCTGCTCAACCTTGGCCTCGCGGAAGCCGCCCATGAACTTGGCTGTCCGCTGATTCCGCCTGCCCTGTGTGCCGTGGCTTCCCTTGCCGCGCGTGTGCTCCGTGCAGACCGGTCGTGCCGTCCGATCGAAGGGATCGAGTGGATGCTGCTGATGCACGAGGCGCTCCGCCGTCTCCCCGCTGGTGCCAAGGCACTGCTCATGCCGCAGGTGGCGCAGGGCGAGACTGCCGAGAGTCCGATGGTGCTCGGTCGGATTGCCTCAGCGCTCGACGATGTGACGCAGCAGTTGTTGCAGTCTGGACGATCGGCAGCGGAAGTGGCGCAATTACCCTGCGTTTCGCCTTTGTTGGCGGACCGCTGGAATGCGCTGCATGCGTTCCATGGCCAGTGCGATGTGGTTGCACGCGAACTTTCGCAAGGACAGGGTGTGGCGCTGCTGACGCCGTGGCAGTGGAGCGACCACTTGATGCGGCGCGCGAAGGATGGTCGGGTGGCGTTTGAGCGCGTCCTGCTGCTCGGCGTGCTCGATCTCACTCCGCTGAACAGGCGTGTCGTGGAGTCTCTTGCACAAGCTGGCTGTGCAGTGGAAGCTTGGATCGTCGCGCCATGTTCACCGCCGTGGAACGAAGGCGCATTCGATGCGCTCGGTTGTGTTTCGAGCGAAGCTGCTGGCCTTGCGCCTGAGATACCGGAGGCAGCCATCGAACCAGCGGAGGATGCGCTCGATCAGTGCGACGCCGCACTCGCGCGCTTCAGTGTGATGTGTGCGGAGTTGGCGAAGATGCCTGGTGGGGAGAGTGCGCTCGCGGACGCCGCAGCGCAACCTGTCGTGGTGTCCTGCGATCCCGAACTGACGCCGCTGCTTCAGGCGGTTGCGCTCCGCCACGGGCGTTCCGTCCATGCGGGATCCGGAACGCCCTTCGCACTCACGCTTCCCGGATCTCTCCTTCGCGCCACCGCGCAACTTCACGCGCAGTGCACGCCTGCAACACTTGCGCAGTTTCTCGCGCTGCCGGCGGTCTTGCACGCGCTGCAGGAAGAAATGTCCGATGATCCGCGGGCGATTCTCGATCGACTGCGCTCGGATCATCTGCTCCACAGTGTGAGTGATCTTGCGGAGGTGGGGGAGAAGCACTCCGCCGCGAGAGGCGCGAAGCTTGTCGCAGCGCTGCGAGCCATCGGTGGCGATGTGCTGCCGCAGGGACTTGGAAGTCCTGCAGCCGTGCCGAGATCGGTTGGGGACACCGTGAACGCTCTGATGGCATGGATGGCACGCATGCTCCGCGGAAGCCTTGGTGATCCAGTACAAGTGGCGGCGCACGCGGAAGTGCAGTCGGCGGCCGAGTCGCTTGTGCGAAGTGCGTTCAAGGACAGTGTTCTTCCGATTGGAACGATCCTCGCCGTCCTGCAACAGCAGATGGATGCGAGAGAAGTTCCTGTCGCTCCCACGGGAACGGAAATCGAGGCGATCGGCTGGTTGGACGCACTCTTCGAGCCTTCGCGTCGGATGGTGCTGCTCGGGCTGCGTGAGGGAACCGTTCCGTCGCAACCACAGCCCGATGGTTGGTTCACCGATCCCATTCGTCAGGCGATTGGATTGCCTGGACGCGCGGCTCGACTGCACCGCGATGCCGTGTTGCTCGCGGCCGTGTTTGCGCGTGTGCCGACGCTGTCCGTCATCGGAGGGATGGTCGACTCCCGCGGCGAGCCGTTTCGCCCGAGTCGGCTGCTCTTTCCCCGCGGCGCGGAAGCGCAGGCCAAACGCATCCTGCGCCTCTATGCACCGGTCGAGGAAGAGCGCGTGCGGATACGCCTCGCCGATGGCAACTCCAGCGGCTTTCACCTCGTACCGCAGGCAGAGGACTTCGGTGAGTGCACGGTTCCAGATGCGATGTCAGTGACGAGTTGTGAGGGGTATCTCGCGGGGGCGTACGAGTTCTGGATCAAGAATGTCCTCAAACTCAACGAGCCGCTGATGTTCTCGGATCTCATGCAGCCTCGGCACTTTGGCGTGCTGCTGCATCAGGTCCTTCGGCGACTGGCAGGTCCCACTCCTCAGGATGGATCGGAAGCGGCATGGATGAATGTCTTGGAGAACGAACTTGACCTCGTCCTTCGCGAGCATTTTGGAAGGAGCCCTGCACCCGCGATCGCCATCCAGCGAACTGCGGCGGTCGCGCGCGTGCGGAGTGCACTCCGGTGGCACCTGGATCAGGCGCGTGAGGGCTGGGAGATCCGTGCATCGGAGTGGTCGTTTCCACGGGATGAAGCGTTGATGGTGGACGGCGTGCCGACCCAAGTGCAAGGACGAGTGGACCGTATTGATGTGAATCGGCAGACACGCCGGTGGCGTGTGATTGACTACAAGTTTGGAGACAGCGCGTTCAAGATCGCACGTATGTTCACGAAGAAGAGTGGAGTATGGAAGGATCCGCAGATTCCGCTGTATGTCCATCTCGTGCCGCGTTCATTCCCGGATCTTGCTCCACTGGCGCTGAGTGGACATGTGCTCAGTGTGGACGCCACGGGTGCGACAACATTGATTGAAGTCGTGCCAGATGCGAGTGTGGCGCGTGCTGGAGTTGAAGTGATGGAGTCGATGATCCGTCAGGTTCGTGCCGGCGTCTTTGGGGCACCTGCGGACTTCAAGCCCGGTCGAGTCATGGGTTGGCGGCAGCGAGATGCCTTCAGCAGTCTGCTGCGGCGCGTGGCGGGTGGCGGTGATGTCGACTCCGACTCAGCCGAGGACGGCGAGGGTGGGGTGGATGAAGGCACGGACACGGAGGGGGGCGCCGCATGATTGAGCGGTATCTCGCCAACGCGGGAAGTGGAAAGACTTACGCGCTCTCAGGCGCGTGGCTGCGTGTCGCGCACGAGGGTGTGATCGCTGGGGATGTGGATCGGCTGACGACCATCCTCGCGACCACCTTTACGCGTGCTGCCGCGCGGGACATCCTGGCGAAGATCCTCGTCAGGCTCGCGGAGGGCGTTCTGTCAGCCGAAAAACGCAGTGAACTGGCGCAGTCGATCTTCGGCACCACTGCGGGAGTGAGGGTCGAAGCAGAGCAGTTGCTCGAGGCGGTGATTGCTCGCATCGACCGAGTGGAAGTCAGGACGCTCGACTCACTGCTGATGCGCATGGCGCGCGCCTATGCCCTCGAGCTGGGGATTGGAACGCACCTCGCGCCGCTCAACGAAGCGGCAACGGGGCAGGTCCTGCGAGAGTCGCTCGTGCGTGTCATCAGCGAGCCTGCGAACGACCCTGCAGCGATGCTTCGCCTGCTGCGATCCGGCGAGGATCGGATCGACGCGATCGAGCGGACATTTTCCTCCGCTCGCGCCCTCCTGAGCGCATGGCAAGACAGTGGCGGGAGCGGTGATCCGATCGCGGCAGTGCCCGAGTGTTGGCTCGGACCTGACTGCGTGCGCCGTATCGCGCTCGACAAGGCGCGTGCATGTGTTCGCAGCGCACGCCTCGGTCTGGAGCAGCTGGGCGAGAGGCACAAGCGCATCAAGGACTATGTGTCGACCGGACAGTTCGCACACTTGGCGAAGGCCGTCGAGCGCGGGCCACTGCCAGTGCGCACCTGCAAGGAACAACTCGATGGGGGAGCGCTCAAGGTTGTTGCGGAGGGCAAGGGCTCCTTTTATGGAAAGGAGATGACAAAGGAACTCGTTGCGGAACTCCAGGTCATCGTGGATTGGCTGCGCGGGGAAGTACAGCATGCCAGTCTGCTTGGGCATCAGGAAGCAGCACGACTGGCGGCCTTGCTCGTCACGGGCGAGCAGGATGCGCTGCGACAGCGCGGTGCCTGCACATTTGAATCCATCACGCGGTCCATCGCGGGCGGCATGAACGATGAATGCATGGCCGAGATCCTCCTGCGGCTGGATCAACAGATCCATCATCTTCTGCTGGATGAGTTTCAGGACACAAGCCTGTCGCAGTGGCAGGCGCTTGAGCCGTTGGCCATCAATCTCGCTGCGGGTGGAGACGAACCGCGTTCCATCCTGGCTGTGGGGGATATCAAGCAGTCGATCTATGGCTGGCGCAGCGGTGATCCGCGACTGCTGCGCGGCTTGCCATCGCTGCTGAGCGAGGGAGCGGCGGCTGATGTGCGGGAGCGGCTGTTGACAACCAGTTGGCGAAGCGCCCCCATCGTTCTCGAAGCGGTGGACGAAGTCTTCCAGAGTCTGCAGGCGCCTCATCACCCACTCCGATCTTCCTCAGGAAAGAGATTCAGCCAGAACTTCGTGCAGGCGCTCGATTCCTGGCTCGAGGTCTATCAGCCTCACCAGGCGACGCCGAGGAACCAGCAACTGCATGGCACCGTCTCCCTCGCGGTGCAGAAGACTCGCGCGGAGCGTCTCGACGCATGCGCGCGGAAGGCAGTGGACCTCTGGAAACGCAGTCATGGAGCGCTCCGCATCGCCGTGATCCACGAGAGAAACAAGGATGCGAGCGAGGTGGCTGAACGCATCCGCGCCATCCAGGGTTCCCCGGGATGCTCTTTGCGGGCGAAGGGGAGTCTCCGGGACAGTCCTGTCGTCTTGGCGTTCCTCGATGCGGTCCGATTGGCCGCGCATCCAACGGATTGCACGGCGTTCTTGAGTGTGCTCATGTCGCCTCTGCGAGATGTGTGGGATGTGGGCATCGACAGCGCGCACCCCTGGCCTGAGAAGCGTGGACTGGCAGCGAATGCGTCGAAGAAACTGCTGCAGAAGTTCGCGGGTGAGACCGTGGCCGCCACGCTGAATGGCTGGCGCGTGGAGATTGCCCGCCGCGGTCTGCTTGCCGAGGGCGATCGCCGTCGTCTCGATCGTGCGTTGCATGTCATTGCCCGCGAGGAGCGGTCAGGCATGACGCTTGATGAGGTCGTGGAGGCAGTTGAGCAGGAAGATTGTCGCGATGTGGAGGGTCAGCCGATCGAGTCCATCACCATCCATCAGGCGAAGGGACTCGAGTGGGACATCGTGATTTTCGGAACAACCGCACGGCAGGCGGGTTCACGAAATGGAACGCAGCCTGTGGCGGTCGAGCGCAACATTCCCTATCGCGGCGTCGGGCATGACCGTGTGGCACCTGTGGTCCAGGGCATCAGTCGGGATGGGGCGGTGGGTCAAGTGAATGACTCCGCAGAACGATTCGCGATCCAGGACAAGCTCAGCGCTCTGTATGTCGCATTGACGCGCGCCAAGCGCGGACTGTTCGTCATGGTCGATCAAAAAACGCCCAAGCAGGACGAGGATCACTGCAACGCAACCCATGGGTCGATCGTGCTGGAGGCGCTCCAGCGCAGTCAGATTCTCGCGCGCGCAGGAGACGAGTCGTGGATCGACAACCCTCGTGCGGCGCCGAAGGCGGATGCGAGCGGCTTTGCACCGCCGCTTCCCGCTGCTCCGCGAACGCCGCGGCGCGGTCTTGCTGCAGAGAGCGCTTCGCAGCGATCGGCAACAACGCAACGCGTCGAGGGGGCGGAAGTCGTCGCGCCGGGACCTGCACAGCAGTCGGCGCTCGACCGCGGCAAACTTGCGCATGCCGTGTGCGAGCAACTGGAGTGGAGCGATGGGTGGCAGCCCGATGCGGACGCCATCGCCCGAGGAATCGATCCCAGCATCACCTATCCCACCGCGGCTTCCATCGCGGACTGCGTCCGCGACACGATCGCGCAGCTTCAGGCGCCAGCCATCATGCGGGCCCTCGCCCGTCCGCAAGGGAATGCCATTGCGCTTCGGGAGCGCAGGTTCCTGGCGCTTGATGGAAGTGGTCGCGTTCAGGAAGGAGTGATTGACCGCTTGGTGCTGCGAGGCAAAGTGGGTGCATGGGAGCACATGCAAGTGGTGGATTTCAAGACGGATCAGCCTCCACTCCACGCCACGGAGCGCGAGCTGGACATCTGGATCCAAGAGCGCGTCGAGCATCACAAGCCGCAACTGGATGCGTATCGAAGCGCGATGGCTCGGGAGTACCGCGTGTCACCTGAGCGGTGTGACCTGCTCTTGATTCTGCTTGCGTGCGGGCGTGCAGTCGTCGCTTGAACTTCTATGATGCGGGCCACGATGCTTGCTCTTGTCGCGTGTGTTGCTCTTGTCATGGCTCAGGCGGCGGGCGAAGCGCAGCCCAGATTGCAGGTCGTCGTGGCGAGCGATGTCACCGCCGATCTTGCCGCAGCAGTGGGCGGAGATGCGATTGAAGTTGTGCGGGTCGGCGGGCTCGGCGGCGATCCGCATCATGCGGAACCCACCCCAACGGACGCCGCCAAGGTGGCCCGCGCGGGACTGGTGATCGTGTTTGGTCTCGGACTGGATGCGGACTTGAAGAAGATGCACGCCACATCAGGCAGCACAGCTGGGCTGCTGCTCTTGGCGGATGGGCTGGGTCGGGAAGGACCGTCGTGTGATCATCCCGACCACAACCATGCGCATGCGCATGGCGTATCGGCAGAGGGCAACATCGACCCGCATGCGTGGCATGATCCGATCAAGGTGATCACCATGACCGATCGTCTGCAACAGGCACTTGCTGAACGCTGCCCCGTTCGGACTGCGGAGTTCAAGGAGCGAGCAGATGCTTTTCGGGGAGAGCTTCGTGAACTCGATCGCTGGACGCAGGAGCAGGTGGCCAAGATCCCGGCGGATCGCCGCACCGTCGTGACGACCCATGAGGCGCTCGGTCACTGGGGTGCCCGGTATGGGGTTCGCGTGATCGGCATCGAAATGACGGGAGATGAGGTGGACACGAGTCCCACGCGCATTCTTGAACTTGTCGCCTCCGTGCGTGCGTCGGGTGCCCGCGTGATCTTCGGTGATGTCGCGCATCGATCTCGGACCGCGGAAGTTGTTGCACGCGAGTCTGGTACGCGGCTCATGGAGATGCTGCGACTGGATGGGCTGATTCGATCCACGGAGCAAGGGGGCCATGCGTACGTTGCCACGATGCGCGGCAACACGGAGTCGATCGTCAAGGCGCTGCAGCCGTGAAGGACACGGCGCTCTCGTATGGAGGCCGCCATCTGCATGCGCCCGATCCAGGCGCGCCCGCGTTGGCGCTGGATGGCGTTGTGGCGGGTCACTCTGGTGCGTTGCCGATCCTGCAGGACGTCTCCTTTGCGCTGCCCGTCGGCAAGCGGTTCGCGCTCGTGGGACCGAACGGCTCGGGCAAGAGCACATTGCTGAAGACGGTTGCCGGACTCCTGCCAGTGCGCGGGGGGAACATCCGTGTCTTTGGACTGCGCGTGGGCGCGTGTCATCATCGGACGTCCTATGTTCCGCAGCGCCAGTCGATCAACTGGGACTTTCCCTTGGATGTTCGGCGATTCACGCTTGCCGGAAGGTTCGTTCACACAGGATGGTTGCGCCGACCCGCAGTCGAGTGCCAGCGCGTCGTGGATGATGTGCTTGCATCGCTCGGACTCACGGAGATCGCCAGCCGACCGATTGGTGAGCTGTCGGGAGGTCAACAGCAGCGCCTGCTGCTTGCGCGGGCTGCTGCACAGGAATCCGACCTGCTGTTGCTCGACGAGCCGCTGAACGCTGTCGATGCAGCGTCGCGACTGCTCGTCGGTGCGCTGCTCGATCGGCTGCAGCGCGCGGGCAAGTCGATGATCGTGTCGACGCACGATGTGGGAACGCACGACCTTCCCTTCGACGAGGTGCTGTCCATCGAAGAGGGTCGCGTGCATGGGAGCGCTCGATGAACTGGCTGCTCGAACCGTGGTCGCACGGCTTCATGCGCGATGCGCTCGCGGCAGGACTCGCCGCAGGCGTGGCGTGCGGCGTCCTCGGCGTCTTCGTCGTGTTTCGTCGCATGGCGTTCGTGGGCGAGGCAATGTCCCACACGACCCTGCCTGGGCTGGTGATCGCGCAGGCAAAGGGCTTCAGCCTGATGGCGGGAGCGCTCGCGAGCAATCTGGTGACGGCCCTCGGCATCGCCGTGCTTTCGTCGCAGACATCGCGTCGTCGCGGCATTCGGGACGATGCGGCGATCGGCGTCGTCTTCACCGGCATGTTTGCGCTCGGCGTCGTGCTGACGGCACGCATCGGATCGTGGCGCGATCTTTCGCACTTGCTGCTGGGCAATCTCCTGTCCGTTGCGCCGGGTGATCTGGTCCTGATGGTGTGTGCGGCACTGGCGGTGCTCGTCGTCATCAGTGCCCTGTTCAAGGAGATGGAACTGGCCTCGTACGACTCGACCTACGCGGACCTCATCGGCATCCGTTCACAGCGGCTGCATGCATTGCTGCTGGTGCTGATCGCGTTGGCAGTCGTATCCGGCGTGCAGGTGGTCGGTGTGGTGTTGACAAGCGCACTCCTCGTGACGCCGGCTGCCACCGCGGCACTGCTGACGCGGCGGATGGTCCCGATGCTCTGGCTTTCGGTGGCTACAGCGGCCACGGCCGTGGTGGGAGGGCTGTTGCTGTCGTATCACGCCTCGTTGCCGAGTGGCGCGACGATCGTCCTGGTGGCGACGCTGCTCTTCATCATGGCTTGGATCCGACGGCGCGTGCAGCTTTCGTGAGTTCGATCATGACGGTCGAACGATCGCCGTCGCAGAAGGGGATAAGTTGATCGCCGCGGCCTCGTCGAGGAACTCGACCCGCCCCGTCTTGATGTCGTACATGCCGCCCACGAGCATGACTTCACCAGTGACGAGCATCTGCGAGATGGTCGGACTGTTGTCATGGATCCACCGCATGGCGTTCCGCACATTGATCGCGGCAACGCGATCGACGAACGCTTCATTCGACGCATCGCGTCGGTCCTTCACGGTTGTCTCCATGTGCACTGCTTCCGAGATCGGATCGGTGATCGAGGGAAGATTCGTCAGTCCCGTCGCCTCGACTGGATCCAGTCCTTTCGCCACGAAATCGCACGCCGCCTTCACGGCGCCGCAGCGAGTGTGCCCAAGTACGAGAATGAGCCGCGCGCCAGCCACCTTGCACGCGAACTCAATGCTGCCGACGGCCTTGGGACTCGCCACATTGCCTGCAAGGCGTGCGATGAACATGTCGCCGATGCCTGCATCGAAGATGAGTTCGACTGGCGCACGCGAATCGATGCAGCCAAGCACGACGGCCAGCGGGTGCTGGCCAGCAGCGGTCTGATCCACCTGCCGCATCAGATCGCGGTTCAGCCGCTGTCCCGAGACAAAACGCTCGTTGCCCTCCTTCAAGCTCTGCAGCACCTGGAGGGGAGTGACCGAGGACTGCACCTCGCGTGTGCTGACATCGACATACTGCACCTGATCCTTCAGGTCGTAGCGATTCTTGAAGCCGAGCATGCTGACGATGATGCCCTTCCGCGGTGCGGTTTCCTCCGTGAATTCTCGGATGATGGCAACCATGTCGGAGTCGAGGTAGTCGACAAGGCGCGCATCGATGATGACCTGCTCCCCGCGCTTGAACGAGGCGAGTGTGTTCAGCAGCGCAGCGCGGTTGAGGAAGGTTGCCTGTCCGACGAGTTCAATGCGGTGCACGATGCCGTGGACATGCGCTTCCTTCAGCACGCGATAGCCGTGCTTCATGTTGCCGATCAGCACCAGGAAGAGGCTGACCGACAGCCCGATCAGCACACCCTTCAGGAGATCGGTTCCCACGATCGCTGCGACCGTGATCACGAACGGAATGAACTGGGTCGTGCCTTGACGCCACACGCCGCGGATCGTCTGCGGACTCGCCAGCTTCCAGCCGGTCGCGACGAGCACGGCAGCGAGCGCAGCCTTCGGGATCGTGTTGAGCAGGGTCGGGATGAGGAGCACGGTTCCAAGCAGCAGCAGCCCGTGCGTGACGGCTGAAAGCCGCGTCTGGGCACCTGCGTTGGCGTTCACCGAACTTCGGACGATGACGGATGTCATCGGCAGTCCACCGACGAGGCCCGACAGCGTGTTGCCGACACCTTGCGCGACCAACTCGCGATTCGGTGGTGCCGATCGTCGCTGCGGGTCAAGTTTCTCGGTGGCTTCCAGGTTGAGCAGCGTCTCGAGCGATGCGACGACCGCCAAGGTGACCGCCGCAACAAGGACGGCTGGTTCAAAGGCGCGGGAGAAATCGGGCAGCGTGATGAGGTCGCCCCACGGCACGCCGTCCTTCCCGGCGACAGGCACATTGACGAGATGCGAATCGACGATTGCCCACGACGAACCCGACTTCGCGAGGGCAAGGCTCGTGACCGTGCCGAACAACACGGCAATCAGGGCACTCGGCACGGTCTTCTTGAATGGCGTTCGATCCCAAACGACCGCAAGCACGAGGGATGAGATCCCGACGAGCGCCGCGCCAGGCAAGAGATTGGAGAACGCACTCGCGAGCGCGGTGAAGGTGTTCTGCCCATCCGGCTCAACGAAAGCCTCAGCACCTTCGGGCTCGATGTCGTATCCGATCAGGTGAGGAATCTGCTTGAGGATGATGATGATGCCGATGGCGGCGAGCAATCCCTTGATGACGCTCGACGGGAAGTAGTTCGCGAGGCCGCCGGCGCGCGCGGCGCCAAGAAGAAGTTGAATCACTCCAGCCAGGGCCGTCGCCATCAGGAACGCTTCGAACGAGCCGAGGCTTTGGATCTGTGCGAAAACAATGGCGGTCAAGCCTGCCGCCGGCCCCGACACGCTGATGTGCGAGCCGCTGAGCAGCCCGACCACGATGCCGCCGATGATGCCAGCCACGAGGCCAGCGAAGGGGGGGGCGCCCGAGGCTTGGGCGATGCCGAGGCACAGCGGCAGCGCGACAAAGAAGACTGGAAGGCTGGCAATCAGGTCCTTCGCTCTCGAGGTGCCATCCTGCGAGAGCGAGACGGTCGGCGCGGCGGTCATGGGTGCCACCTTACGCCAGCCAAATCCGAGTGGCTGTCCGAAATACGAGTATTATTGTCTTGCACGCCTTCCGTGGGCGGTTTCCCAGCCTCGGCTGATCGCCCGAATCGCCAATCCGGTGGTCAAACTGCGCGACCCTAGACTCGAAGCGATATGAGCAGTTCAGCGAAGGGGACAACCGAGTCAGTCCGCATCATCTTTTCGATGCTGGGAGTGTCGAAATCGATCAACCGCAAGGAGATCCTGAAGGACATCTCCCTGAGCTTCTATCACGGCGCAAAGATCGGCGTTCTCGGACTCAACGGAAGCGGCAAGTCGACGCTGCTGCGGATCATTGCGGGGGTGGACAAGGAGTTCGAGGGAAAGATCGAGCGGTCGTCGGGGTTCGCGGTCGGCTTCCTTGAACAGGAACCGCTGGCGAACGAGAAGCGCAGCGTGCTTGAGGTCGTGCGCGAGGGTGCGCAGGCGACCTTCGACTTGCTGCGCGAGTTCGACGAGATCAACGGGAAGTTCGGCGATGAGATGAGCGCCGAGGAAATGGAGCGCTTGATCGAGAGGCAAGGGCGCGTGCAGGAACGACTCGACGCGATGGATGCATGGACGATCGACAACCAGATCGAGATGGCGATGGATGCGCTGCGATGCCCGCCGTCGGATCAACCACTCGACACGGTTTCAGGCGGCGAGCGACGCCGCGTCGCCCTCACTCGGCTCTTGATGCAGAAGCCGGACATCCTCCTGCTTGACGAACCCACCAATCATCTTGACGCGGAGAGTGTCGCGTGGTTGGAGCAGTATCTCGCGCGGTACCCAGGCACCGTCATCGCGGTCACGCATGATCGCTACTTCCTCGACAATGTCGCTGGTTGGATCCTCGAACTGGACCGAGGCATGGGCATCCCATATCGCGGGAACTACACCCAGTGGCTCGAGCAGAAGCAGAAGCGACTGGCGGTGGAGGAACGGCAGGCAAGCATGCGGCAGAAGTCGCTTGCCCGCGAACTCGACTGGATTCGACAGAATCCCAAGGGGCGCCAGGCCAAGAGCAAGGCGCGCATCAGCAACTACGAACGGATGCTCAGCGACGAGCAGTCGCGAGTCAAGGCGGCGGAGATCGAGATCTTCATTCCGCCTGGTCCGCGGTTGGGCAATGTCGTTGTTCACGCCAAGGAGGTCTCCAAGTCTTTCGGCGATCGACTGCTGCTCGACCGTGTGTCGTTCGAGATACCGGCAGGCGCCGTTGTCGGTGTGATCGGACCGAACGGCGCGGGAAAGACCACGCTCTTCAAGATGATTCTCGGCGCGGAGAAGCCCGATGCCGGCACATTCACCGTCGGAGAAACGGTGCACCTTGGGTACATCGAACAACTTCGCGACAGCCTTCAGTCGACCGACAGCATCTGGCAGGCGATCTCGGGTGGTTCCGAGGAACTGATGCTTGGACCAGTGAAGGTCAACAGCCGCGCCTATGTGGCGCGTTTCGGATTCAGTGGCACTGAGCAGCAGAAGCAGGTGGGGTCGCTCTCGGGCGGTGAACGCAATCGAGTCCACCTCGCGCGCATGCTGCGTCAAAGCAACAATGTGATCCTTTTCGACGAGCCGACCAACGACCTTGATGTGAACACGATGCGTGCGCTCGAGGAGGCGATCGAGAACTACGGCGGCACCGCCGTCATCATCAGCCATGATCGGTGGTTCCTCGATCGAGTCGCCACCCACATCCTTGCGTTCGAGGGTGACAGCCAAGTCTTCTTCTTCCCTGGGAACTACTCGGAGTACGAGGCAGACCGCGTGCGCCGACTCGGGGCGGTGGCCGCACCGACGCGCATGAAGTACCGAAAACTCACGCGAGCGTGATCACGGCGGCGTGAGTGCGCAGCCGTTGGTGCTGCAGCGCTGCGGGCATCCGCGCTTCACTTCCAGTTGAGACCTTCGGGCAACGACCCAAGATTCTCGAAACCATCCTCGGTCACGACAACCATGTCCTCGATACGGATGCCGCCGATGCGCGGGTGGTAAAGGCCAGGCTCGACAGTCACGACATCACCCACGACAAGCGGCGGTCCTTGGTGCGCGAGCAGCGGGGGCTCATGAACCTCCAGTCCGATTCCATGACCGGTGCCATGGGTCATTCGAGCATCGTTCCAATGATCCGTCGATGACGGCAGCCCCATGAGGAAGCCTGCCGCTTCGATCGCCCGCGCGGTCGCCGCGTGAACACACTCGCCAGTGACGCCCGCGCGCACGGTGACCAGCGCAGCATGCTTGGCTGCGGCGACGGCGGCATGCATGCGTGCAATGTCTGGCGAAACTGCGCCGTGCACCACCGTGCGCGTGCAGTCACCGTGGTACATCGACTGCCGCTGGCGCGGGAAGATGTCGATGATGACCGGTTCCCCCGTTCGGAGCGGCCCATGGCCATGCGCGTGGCAATCGCTGCCCATGGCGCCTCCAGCCACGATCGACTCCGGGTTCTGGTAGCCGCGCTCGAGCAGGCACGCATCGATCGCACGCCGAACCAGCTCGGATGTCAGTGGTTCACTGCCGTGCATCAGCGTTCCGTCCGCGGCAGCATGCGACCGTGCCACGAGTTCGCACGCGAGCCGCACCGCGACCTCGGTGTCGGCTTGGCATTGGCGAAGCCATGCAATCTCCTGCGCGTCCTTGGTGCGTCGGCGGGCGACGGACGAGTCGAGGTCGCACGACACATCGATCCCTGCTTCGACGAGCGCATGCCAGTAGACCGATGGCGTGGATCGATCGATCTGCACCTGTCGAACGCCGCTTCGGCGAAGGCACTCCGCCGCGGCCTGCGCCGTCGCTGTTTCACGATTGCCGGAGAGTCCGCGTGCAGGCGTGAAAGCAGCAGGCGCATGAAACGCATCGGCCCGTGCCGTGCTTCGGGCACGTTCAAGTTCGATGTCTCGGATCAGGAGCACGCGATGCGTTCCACCTCCGATGCGACGGAGCGTAAGCAGCGCGGCTGGATCGCCGACGCTGAAGCGGATCGCGTGATACAGGGTTGCGCTTTGGGCGGGGATTCCCGCGCAGAGCACGGCAATCGGTTCGAACCCGCTGGACACTTCAGTCAGAGGCACGCTCGGTGACCCGTGCTGCTGCTTTGGCATCTCGCGCTGTCGATGCATCACGCGTCTCGCGTTCAGCTTCCTCGCACAGGCGAATGAGGGTCATGTGGAGACCCTCGTGGTCGGGTACCGAGTCGATCAGCGACATGGCGTGATCCACTTGGCGCACCGCATCGAGCCCGCCGTCGATCATTCCGACAGCCGCATCCCCGAGCAACTCCAGAGCCCTCAGGAACCACTGCTTTGACGGCTTGTCAGCATGTTCGGGCGGACCAATGCGCGCACGGACCGTGATGAGCCCGATCGCCACGATCGGCACGAGCCCGAGTTGGGTGGTCGGTTCACGGCACAGGATGAGTGCCGGCACTTCGCGCCGCAGCGCGGTGAGGCGGATGCGCCGTGCATCGGCCCCGACATGGGGTGGCTCGAGCATGTGCAGCCCCGCGGCAACGAGATGGTCCTCCGTCAATTCGCCGCGAACCCATGTGACCTTTGCCTTGTTCGCTGCAGCCTGCATGCGCTGACGGCGTGCCTCAAGAAGCGGCATGAGAATGCGGCGCATGCGGCCGAAGTCCGATGCCTGATGGGAAACCTCGAGCGCGCGCTGCGCAACCCGTTCCGCCTCGAACCACTGCCCAGCTTGGAGAGCGGCTTGCGCTTTCTCCATGAGTTCGTCGACGCGGGCTGCCTTGGCTGGGCTCAACATGGAGGAGACACTTTACCGCAGCGGGGACTGGACGGAAAACGATGGTTGCCGCTGGTGCGCCGCCCCAGGCAAGTCAGGCGCGCGCCGTCCGCGCGGCCCGCTTGTTGTCCTTTCGGGCTGTCTCGAGCGAGCGCCCGTTCAGTCCATTGTTCACGGCTTCGATGGACTCAGCGATGCGGCGCAGCGCCTTGGAAGTCGGATAGTCCCGCAGGAGTCCCGCGATCTTGCTCGTGCCATCGCCACCCTTGGCGCGGTAGATGCGCTTGTACGCCTCCTTCACCGCTTCCAGTTCACCCTCTGGCATGCCCACGCGGCTCATCATGACCGCGTTGTAGCCGCGGATCACGGCCGGACTGCCCTCGACGAGCATGAACGGGGGGATGTCCTTCGAGACGCGCGACATTGCACCGACGAAGCCGCAGTAGCCGACGCGGACAAAGTGATGCAGTCCTGCACCGCCGCCGATGTTTGCATGATCGTCCACATGGACATGGCCTGCAAGCATGGCGTTGTTGGCGAAGATGCAGTGGTTGCCGATGATCGTGTCGTGGGCGATGTGCACATTCCCCATCACGAGGTTGTGCGATCCGAGCCGCGTCACACCGCCGCCGTTTCCTGTCCCGCGGTGGATCGTCGCATGCTCGCGGATGGTGTTGAAGTCACCGAGCTCGAGCCAAGTAGGTTCGCCGTGGAACTTGAGGTCCTGCGGATCGCCGCCGACGATCGCGTAGGGGTGAATGGTGTTTCCACGACCCATCCGTGTCATCGAAGTGATGTGGACATGGCTGCGCAGGACGCAATCCTCGCCGATGTGAACGCGCGGACCGATCGTGCAGTACGCGCCGATCGTCACGGACGCCGCGATCTCTGCGGTTGGATCAATGATTGCCGTTGGGTGGATCCTGTCCGTCATTCGAACTCCGGGTCGATCATCATGAAGCGTATCTGTGCTTCCGCTGCCAGTTTTCCTTGAACCCATGCGCGACAGCGTACGGCAGCGCTGCGGGCGCTTGCGCGAAGGGTTTCCGCCTCCATGACAAGTTGATCACCCGGCGTCACGGCCTTGCGGAGCTTCACCTTGTCGAGCGAGAGCAGCACGGCGACCTTTCCGGTGTGCTCGAGGGTCTGCGAAAGCAGGAGTCCGCCGAGTTGTCCCATCGCTTCCACGATCAGCACGCCCGGCATGATGGGCGTTCCTGGGTAGTGGCCGGGGAAGAACGGCTCGTTGATCGAGACATTCTTGATGCCGACGGCGCGGCGGTTGCCTTCGATCTCCACCACGCGGTCGACGAGCAGCATCGGGTAGCGATGAGGCATGATCCGCGCGATGGCGCGGGCATCGAGCACTCGGCCGGTCTCGACGAGCCGCAGGCGCGCGGACGCCTCCACCTGCTGTCGAATGCGGCGTGCGAGGCGCCTGTTCAGGTCGTGCCCCGAACGCTGCGCAATGACCTTGCCTTGGATCGACACGCCTGACAGCGCCAGGTCGCCGATCACATCCAGCACCTTGTGCCGCACGCACTCGTCGGCGAAGCGGAAGGCGTTCTCCATCGGGCCGTCCTCGCCGACAACCAACGCATCGCGCGGTGTGAGGTGACGGCACATGCCCGCTGCCCAGAGCGCTTCCGCTTCCGCGCGCAGCGAAAAGGTCCGTGCGGGGGCGATCTGCGACGCGTAATCGTCGCGTGAAAGGTCGAACGAGCAGTTCTGCCTTCCTATGTGGCGGGAAACACTCGAGTAATCGAGTTCATAGGTCACCCGCATGCCGGGTTCATCGGACGGCAGCACAGCGATCATCGAGTCCTCTTCCTCGAGCACGATCGGTTCGGTGATGCGGTGCACCAGTCGCGGCGCATCCTGCTCCAGCGTGCCCACCGAGCGCAAAGGCTCAAAGAACGGCAGCGCGGAGCCGTCCCCGCAAGGCAGCTCTGGACCACGCATTCGCAGGAGCACATTGTCGATGCCCAGTCCCACGAGTGCGCTCAAGCAGTGTTCAACCGTATCGATGCTTGCTTCGCCGACACGCAGCGTGGAGCGCCGCGGGCGCGAGACGGCGTGATCGATCAGCGCGGGCAGCAGGACCGGCGGCGTGAGATCGATCCGTTCGAATGCAATGCCAGAGCCCGCGGGTGCAGGGACGAACTCCACTTCGGCATCGACGCCGAAGAGCAGTCCCTTGCCGCGCACGATGGTGCTCGCCGCGATCGTGCGTTGTCGAGCGGCTCCCTGCGCTGCTCCATGCGTTGCTCCATGCGCCAATCCATGCGCCAATCCATGCGCCAAACCATGCGCGGACATTGGTACCGAGCGAGCGACTGCTCCCGCGGAACCGTCGGCGGTGGCATCCGGCTCGGGAGGCATCGCGGTCATGGCGCAGCGGGGGGAGTGCCTGCGGTCGCGGATGCACGCGCCATGCGTGACTGCTCGACGAGCCGCTGCAGGTCCTTGGAAAGCGGCGAGAGCTTCTGCAGCGCCAACACATGCCGCATCTCCACCTTGATCTCGCGGGCAGGCATGCCGCCCCAGATTTCGCCCGCGGGCACATCATGCATGAGGGCGGTGCGGGCGGCGAGTTGCGCGCCGTTGCCAACATTCCTGTGATCCGCGATGCCGCTTGCTGCACCGATGCGGACCCAGTCGCCAATGGTGCAGGAACCAGCGATACCGCTGAGCCCCGCGATCACCGTCGAATGCCCGATCTGAACATTGTGCCCAATCTGGCAGTGATTGTCGATCTTGGTGCCGCGCCCAACGCGTGTGCTGCCGAATGTCCCGCGGTCGATGCATGTGCAACTGCCGATCTCGACGCCATCCTCGAGGACGACATTGCCGAGGTGCGGGATGCGCAGCAGTCCCTTGCCGCTCGGGCAGGGGCGATAGCCGAACCCTTCCGTGCCGATCACTGCGCCCGCATGGATGATCACATCGCTGCCGATCTCACACCGTTCACGAATGACCGCGTTCGCGTGAACGACTGTGCGCGCGCCGACGCGAACATTGGAGTAGATGCGTGCGCCTGAATGAATGACCGCACCTGGTCCGATCGCGCAGCCGGCGGCGATCCATGCGTGTGGACCAACGGAAACACTCGGATCGAGGGACTTCGACTCGACACAAGCAGTGGCGTGAATCCCAGCCGAGGGCGTTTCCGCTGGCGGCGCGAACGCCTCGAGCAGCGAGATCATCGCAATCTCCGCCTGCGCAACGCGCACGAGGGTTCGCCGCGATGGGTCATGCCCAGCCACATCGACACCCTCGGAAACGAGCGCGACGCGTGCGCGGCAGTCTTGCCACATGCGCGCATAGTTGGCATCGGCGATGTAGGTGGCATCGTCCTCGCGTGCGCCGCGCAGGTCGCCGACGCCACGCACGACATGCTCACCGCAACCCTCGAGGGTCCCACCAACTTTCGTCGCGATTTCCTGTGCGGTCAGGACCATTGCGTTCAACCCTTCGTGGCAGATGCGGCTGGCGCTGCACCAGGGGCCGCCGCTGGAGCTGCCGCCGGGGCTGGAGCGGTCGATGGATTCGCCGCACGGAAATCAGCGTTCATCCGTTCGATCAGCAAGTCCGTGATGTCGAGAGACGGATTGCTGAAGAGCAATCGTCGGCCGTTGATCTGCGCCATGGTTCCCTGCACATCGGATGGCGTGATCGTCGGGATCGTGTCGTCGAGCAGGATGAAGTCGATCTTGTGCTCCTTGGCAAGGGTCGCGCAGGTCGTGCGGATGGCTGCATAGGTCTCGCGGAGCGTGTTGGCCTGCTCGGACTGCATCTTCAGTTCAGCAAAGTTCTGGAGTGCAGACAGATCGCCTGCCTTGAGGATCACCTTGCCTTGCGCTTCGTTGTGCGCGGGCGACCCAACCTGATAGCTGTCGAGGTCTTCCTGCAAGCCGCGGATTTCATCGTTCATCGAAGTCAGCCGCTTCTCAAGCGTGTCCTTCACCGAGAGGCTCTTCGACTCGGATGCCTTGATCTGATCGAGCGAGCGATAGACCCGTTCGAGGTCGACGGATGCGATGACGGCGGGTGCAGTCGGGAAACCGGCAGCGAGCGTGAGTGCTGCGCCGAGTGCGACGCCTGCAACGATCCAAGCGGGCTGTTTCATGTTGAAGGACTCCAGTGTTTGTTGAAACGGTGGGAAGCGCAAGCGAAGGATGCGTGCACTCGGGTTGCGGCGTGGGTTCGCTTCAGGGCTTCGGCGCGGTCGAGGTTGTGCCAGGGGTGGCGCGTGCGTTGTTCATGCGGAGGATGAGTTTCTCAGTCAGGTCATCGGCCTTGGCGGCATAGAGGACTCGTCGACGCGCGATCTGGTCGAAGACCTGTTGCGCGAGCGGGGCTTGGCTTCGGCGATCGCGCTGGAACTCTGCCGTGCCGTCGTAGATCAACACATACTGATAGCCCTCCGACTGGGCCAACTTGTCGCCTTCCGAGACGATGAGGCGGTACAGCGCCTCCCAGCGAAGTGCCTGCTCGCGGTCGACCTCCTGTTGCTTGACGGTCGCCCACTCCTTCAACTGCAATTGTTCGAGCGCCAGTTCATCGCGCAACTTTTGGCGCTCGACTGGATCGGTGATCGCATCGGACTCGCGCGCGCGTGCCTCCAACTGCTCCTTGCGCGTCTTGAGTTCCTGTTCGAACTTGTTCCCCATCTGGGTCAGTTCGATCTCCATTTCGCCGCGCTGTTGGATCTTGTCGAGGATGCGGCGGATGTCGACATTCGCAACCGCCGATGGGGATGCGGCCAATCGCACAGCGGTGTAGGCAGAACTTGCTGCAACCACGGAGAGTCCGCCGAGGAGCGCAAGAACCACGAGGGGGGATCGGTAGGAAGCAGGAATCATGCGTCGGAGTGTACGGGACTGCGCGTCGTCGACACAGCGCGCCGTCGGTCAGAAGGGCAGTTCCGCCGTGAAACTGAAGACTTCAGTCTGGTCCGTGGTGTACTTCACGATCGGGACGGCGAAGTCGAACGCCAGCGGCGCCTGTCCGAGCTGCGGGATGTACAGCCGAACACCGCCACCGACGGAGACGCGGTACGGGTTCAGTGTGAGGCTGTCGGTGGCCGTTCCACTGTCGCAGAACGCCACCGCGGTGACGAACTTGTCGAACACCGGCACTTCGTACTGCGCTCCAGCGAAGAAGCGGAAAATGCCGCCGATTGGATCGCCGTTGGGCAGTCCACTGGGCGTGCCCGTCGTTGTCGTCGGGTAAATCGATGCGGGGGTCGGGGGATCGGCGCCGATGGACTCAGCACTGAGCGGGCTCACGGAGCGGAAGACGAATCCGCGCAGCGAGCGACCGCCCAGATAGAAGCGCTCCGACACAGGCGCACTGCTGTTGTACAGATAGCCAGCGCTGGTGTTCACCCGCAGCACGCTCTTGCGACCGAAGAAGTCCTCCGCCAACGGCAACCAGGTCGTCCAACTCAGCGCCGTCAGTGGGTACTGATAGGGACCGCCGAACAGACCGAAGTAGGCCACATCCGCCTCGAATCGCGTGCCGCGCGTGGGGCGCTGCAGGTTGTCGACATTCGTTCGAGCGAGTGACAGTCCGACCGAGTTGATGAACGCGGGACCGCGCTGGTCGTACACCACCACGGGGGTTGAGGATGCGAAGTTGGTCAGTGTCACCGACTGCAGCGTGGTGCGTATCGAACCCACCCACATCTCGCCGAACTGCCTCGACAGTGCAAACGAACCCGCGATGCGATCTTCGTTGAATCCCACATAGACGCGGTTTCGGTAGAGCAGGCTTGAGCCAAAGCCGATGTCCGAATCAAGCAAGCTCGGCTCACCGAAACTGATGGAATAGTTCGACACATCGATACCAGGCGAGATCGCCAGCGAAAACGACTGTCCGGCGCCGCGGAACGCGCGCCCGTTCAGCAGTTCGTCGAGCGTTTGTGGCGTATCGGCGATGTCGAAGTTGCGCTGGTTCAGCGAGACCGTGCCGAAGAAGCCGGTGTCCGTGCCGACGCCGACGCCGAAGTTGACGCTGCCGGTGTTGCGTTCCTTGACCTCCACCAGCACATCGCGGGTGGTCGGATTCGGGTCGTCTGCGGCGGGAATCTGCGGCGTCACGGTCGCCGAACTGAACAGTCCCGTTTCCTCGAGGCGGATCTTTGCACGCTCGACTTCCAGTCCATCGAGCGGTCGCCCCGGCTGGATGCGCAGCGCGCGGCGCACCACATTGTCCTTGGTCAGGTAGTTCCCCTGGATTCGCACGAGTCCTGCGCGGACGGCGGTGGCTTCCCGCACGGAGACCACCATGTCGACCTCGGGCTCCTCGCCGATGCGGATCCATGTTTGATCGACGCGCGCATCCACATGGCCCATGACCTCATAGGCACGCTTGAGCGCTTCGACCGAACTCGCCAGTTTGTCCTCCGTGAACGCATCTCCAGGGCGGATCGTCATCAGTCCGAGCAGTTGCTCCGCATGGATGACGCGCGGCTTGCCCTCCGGCGTTCCGTCGGCGGCTTCAATGGACACCGAACGGAGGCGATACTGCCGTCCTTCGGAAACAAGGAAGACCACCTTGGCTTCCTTCCCGTTGTCCGAGATTTCGACGCGCTTGTCGACGCGCACATCGATGAAGCCGCGATCCTTGTAGAACTTGTCGAGCGCCGCGACATCATCGATCAACTGGCTCTCATCGAGATTTCCCATCGAGAAGATGAACACCCAAGGCTTGGTCTTGATCTGCGCACCGAGTTGATTCGTGTCGAACCGCTGATTGCCTGAAAAGACGATCTCGCGGATGCGGACGCGCGGGCCTTCCACGATCCGGAAGATGAGGATGCCCGTCTCCACGAGCCGCGACTCATCGACCTCCACATCGACGAGGTAGTTGCCCTTGCTGCGGTAGAGGTTTCGAATCTTCTCGACGGCGCGCTCGAGCAGGAAGTCATCGCGCGGACCGCCTGGATAGAGCGAGATCACGCCGCGCAGTTCTTGGTCGGAAACGACCTTGTTGCCGACGACCTGGATGTCGCGCACGATCGGCTGCTCCACGAGGATGTAGCGGATGCGCACGGTGCCATCGTCGAGCAGTTCCGCGTCGGCACTGACCGCATCGAAGTGGCCGAGTCGGTAGAGCGTGGCGATGTCGTCCTTCACGGCGGAGGAATCGAAGGGCTGCCCAGCCGCCACGCGCATGTTGTTGCGGATCTCCTGCTCCGTGACGCGGTTGAGTCCCTGCAGAACGACTTCCGTCACGGGACGGTCGGCGAGCGATTCATCATCGATGGCGAGGCTCGCGCGCGCGGGCGATGCGGGCGCTTCCGCATGGGCTGGAATCGCGGTGATCCAAGCCACGGCGCAGAACGCCCAGAGTGCCGTTCGTCGTCGAGCATGGCGCCACGCTCCCATGAGCCGCAAGCCTACCCGTGGCGGGTGCACTCGTCGGTGAACCGCTGCCGCAGTGGGGCAGCAGTTGAACGCGCCGCAACGCTTGCCACGCTAGGCTTCCCTCCATGACCACCGCATCACTGCAGCGCACGGCTCTTCACGCGTTCCATCTCGAGCAGGGCGCCAAGATGGTGGATTTCGCGGGCTGGGAGATGCCGCTGTTGTACTCATCGATCCTCGAGGAGCATCGGCATTGCCGAACGGCCGCTGGCTTCTTCGATGTCTCGCACATGGGCAGGCTTCGTTTCTCGGGTCGCCATGCGCGCAAGTTCCTCGATCATGTGTGCACGCGGCAGGTGCTCGGAATGGAAGTTGGGCAGTGCCGCTATGGGCTCGTGTGCAACGAGCAGGGCGGCTGCCTCGATGATGTGATCATCTCTTGCTTCGACGAGGCGGAGTACCTGATGGTCTGCAACGCATCGAACCGTGCCAAGCTGCTCGCGCACTTTGCTGCGGTGAAGGGTGACATGGCGTTCAAGTTGGAAGACCAGACCGAATCGACCGCCATGGTGGCGCTGCAGGGTCCGAAGGCCATGGAGGTCATCGGCACGCTCTCGAGCGAAATCCCGAAGCTCAAGCGCTACCGTTTCGTGCAGAAGAGCCTGATCGTCGTCAAGATGATCGTCAGCCGAACGGGGTACACCGGCGAGGATGGCGTCGAAGTGATTCTTGGCAGCACGATGGCGCGCATGGCGCTCGGCATGTTCCTGAAGGACGCGAAGGAGGGGTCGAGCATCATCAAGCCCGTCGGACTGGGTGCGCGCGACACGCTCCGCATGGAGGCGGGCATGCCGCTGTACGGACACGAGATCGACGAGCAGACCGATCCGCTTTCCGCTGGACTGGGATTCGCGGTGAAACTCGACAAGGGCGATGACGATGCGCGCGCAGGCCGCTTCATCGGTCAGGATGCGCTGCAGCGTTTGGCGCGCGAGGGTCCCAAGCAGAAGTTGGTGGGACTGGGGCTCGATGGGCGGCGCAGCGCGCGTCAGGGGATGGAGGTGCGGCGCGCGGGCTCGACGATCGGTCGGGTGACGTCTGGTTGCCTGTCGCCGACCCTTGATCGGCCGATCGCGATGGCGCTCGTGGATGCGGCGCATGCCGATGCGGGTCACGAAGTGGAAGTTGACCTGCGGGGAACGACCGTGGCTGCGCGCGTGGAGCCGCTGCCGTTCTACCGAAAGAGTTGATGGCAACGGCTCTTTACGAGCCGCGTTTTGGAGGAAACGGCGACTTGCCCTTGATGCCCTGAACAACGGGCTTCACGGTCGCGCCGTGCGCAGTCCGCTTGTTCGACAACAGCTCTGGAATGGAGGGCGTGCTGCTTCCCTGTGCCGAAGTGCCTGCGCCAGCCGTCCCCGCCCTGTGTGCGGAGTGTGCGGAGTTCTTGAAGAGCAGCGACAGTGCCTGATTGCTGCCGAGTTGGCGGCCGAGCCGACCGAGGACCTCGACTTCGATCTGGCGAACGCGCTCTCGGGTCAGCCCGACACGCTGTCCGACTTCGCTCAATGTCAGGGGTTCTGTGCCATCGAGTCCGAACCGCATGCGGAGGACTTCTGCCTCGCGGCGGTCGATCGTATCGAGCAGGGTGACGATGACGCGCAAAATCTCATCGTCCTCCGCCGCCTTGGTTGGGTTCTTCGAAGATGTGTCCTCGAAGAGGTCGCTTGCGGATGTGACTTCCCCGTCTGCCCCCTGCACCGTGACTTGATTGGGCGTGTTGTAGGCGCGCAGCGCGCGGCGGATCACATGCAGCTTCGCCAGGGGAACTTGCATTTCCTTGGCGAGCTCCGACATCGTCGGCGCATGACCGAGCTTCTCTTCGAGCGCCTTCGACACGGACTTGCAGCGCCCGATCAGTTCCACCATATAGGCGGGGATGTGGATCGGCTGCGATGCGTTGATCAGGGTCCGCTTGATCGACTGCTTGATCCACCACGAGGCGTAGGTGGAGAAGCGCGCGCCTTGTGCGGGGTCAAAGCCTTCCACAGCGCGGATGAGCCCGACATTGCCCTCCTCAATCAGATCGGGGAGCGCGATCCCACGGTTCAGGTAGCCCTTCGCGATGGCGATCACCAAGCGCAGGTTGGCAGTGATGAGGCGTTCCTTCGCCTTTGGACAACTGTCGTTGATGATGCTCCACCCGAGCGTGCGTTCCTCTTGAGCCGTGAGAAGTGCGACGTGACTGATCTCACGCACATACATCTGCATCTCAGTCTGGACCACTGACTTCGCCACGCAAACCTCTCCGCTGCGATGCTCCGAACATTGCCAACACGCCGTCAGCAACTCTCTCCGTCGGGACCTACTATCTTGACCATGATTGGTCCGGAAGGCAACCCCTCGGACGACATTCGCGAAATCCTTGCACGATGGTCGTGGGAGCGGGACGGCCCGCGGGCGCGGGTTTTCTGGGGGGCGGATGGCGTGGAACGGCTGCAGGTTCGTTTGGAGGCGGGACTGCTCCAATATGAGGGGGTGGGGCGCCCTGATGGGCTGCGCCCAGAGGGGTTCGAGTCCGCGTGGGATGCTGCGCGGGCCAAGGAGGGCAAGGTTGGCCCCGAGGCGGCGGATGCGCTCCGACACGAGGCGCAGTTGTTTCATCAGCGCGCCAGTGCTTGGTTCCTGCTTGGGGCGTTCGACCGCGCAGCGGCCGACTGCGCGCGCAACGCTTCGGCCATGCAGTGGCTTGTGGAGAACGCGCTGCCCGAGATCGATCCCACGCCGCTGCAGTCGATTCACTTGGCGGCGATCCTGCTGCAGGCGCGCGCGGAGGCAACGGGATGCGCGCGGCGTGGCGATACGCAGGGCGCGCTCGCGGCGATCGACCGCGCGCTCGGGCGCATGCAGCACTTCCAACGAGAGGGCGATGCTGGATCAACGGAGGCGGCGATGCTGCGCGCGCTTCGCGATGCGTTCATCCCCAAGCTGCCGTCGAGCCAGCGCGCCGATCTCGAGCAGCGCCTGCGCGAAGCAGTGCGCCGCGAGAACTTCGCGCTCGCATCGATCCTGCGCGATGAACTGCGGCAGATCAGCGAGTAACGGGTTGCGTGCGCGCGATGGACGCCATCGCTGCGCGCTCGGTCTCGAGGATGTCTGCGCTGCTGAGCGGACCGCCGAGTGCTGCATCCACGGCGCGCAAGCGTGCGATGGATGCAAGCACCGGCTCGCCGCCGCGCCCCGACTCTTCGGCAATTCGCAGTTGAACGCTCTGCGCGAGCCACCAGGCGGGTGATCCATCGGGCGCAATCGCCTCGAGCGCTCGCGCCGCAATCATGGCACGGGTGCGTCGCTCATCGCGAAGATCCTTGAGTCCTTGTCGAACGGCATCACGGTGAGCAAGGGACAGCGCCTCGACGAGTCGACGCTGATCGTCCACGGATGTGGGGTTCGCGAGTGCAATGGTCTCGGCGCGCGCGATGGCGTTCTCCCATTCCTGACCGAGCAGCGCTGCATCCGCCGCGAGGCGCTCGAACGCGGCCGTGAGCGTCTGCGGCGAGCCACCGCCGCTTCGTGTCGCCATGAGCGCTTCCCACGCCAAACCTGCAGCGAGCGCATGTTGTGCGAACTGCACCGAGGCGGGACTGCCGCGCAGGCTCGCGTCGCCAGCGATCTCAACCTGCCGCCGCATGAAGTTGGTGATGGCGGTGAGCGCCGCGGGTGTCTGCGCATCGAGCATCGAATCCGGCAGCAGCGCGAGTTCCGCTGTCATGACACGCGACGAAGCAGCGGCATGCATCGCGGCCCGTTCGAGCCGCAGGCGGAGGATTCGCTGCGAATCGAACTTGGTCCACGACTCCCATTGCTCGCGCGAGGGCAGGGCGGCGGCGCGAGTCGCCTGCGCCGCGTTCGAGGCAAGAAAGTCCGCGGCAG
>RFON01000033.1 GCA_009926625.1 Planctomycetota bacterium | reverse complement strand
GGCGGGATCAGCACCATCTCGATTCCTGTCCCCTTGTCGCGAACACGCCACGGCAGACCTGTCTTCACAATCGCATCACGAAGCGCCGCGTCCGTCACTACTGCTGGGTCAGGCGCTGCCTCGATGACTTCGGCCCAGTCGAGGCTCTTGGATTGTCCAGATGGGCTCTTCGCCTTCGCAGTGTCGCCGTTTGGCGCTGGAGTCTTGGGGGCGGACTGTTTAGGACTTTTACTGTTCGCCCCTGATTGAACTGTCGTTGCCTCGGCTGATTCAATCGCCGACCGTTCGCCTGCCACCACCGCCGTTATCAGCAGGGGAACGAAGCACCAGGTGAGCATCCAACATTTCGCCACGGAAGTTTGAGTCATGTCCCTCAATGTACCCCCCCACCCCAAACGGGTCAGGCGGCGGCGGCACGATCCTGCTGGGCGAGTTCTCGAGCCTGCGAACGCGGGGCGCCAGCCCCGTGGAGCAGGCGAGAGCTGTCTGAGCCCCAGCAGGTCCGTGCCGCTGCCCCTGGCGTGGGAATGTGCTTTGTTCAGCCGCTGCTAGCGACGCTCAGACGCTGCTAGCGGCGTTCAGCCGCGCGGGAAGTTCCACTGTGCTCCTGGGGCATACCCAAGCAACTCGTACAGGGACTTCCGCTGCTGCATGCGCGGCAGCATCGCTTCCATTGATCCGTTCGCCTTCAAGTGCCGCAGCCCATCTTCGACTGCGTGCATCGCCATGCGCATGACTGAGAGCGGAAAGATGACTGCGGCGTATCCCATCGCAGCGAACTGCGCTGCTGTGATGTGATCGGTCTTGCCGAACTCGGTCATGTTTGCAAGCGACCAGCCGGGTGACTCCTTCGCGAAGTGCGCGAACTCCGCGGCGTTCGCGAGTCCCTCTGGAAAGATCATGTCTGCGCCCGCTTCGCGGTAAAGGTTCGCACGACGAACGGCAGCATCGATGCCCTCGATCGCGCGTGCATCGGTGCGTGCAATCAGGATGAAGTCGGGTGAGAGGCGGCGCGCGGCCATGGCGGCGACCTTGTCAGCCATCGCTTGCGCTGGAATCAGTTCCTTGCCATCGAGATGTCCGCAGCGCTTCGGGAACACTTGGTCTTCAATGTGCAGCGCTGCTGCGCCCGCGCGTTCGTACTCGATCGTTGCGCGCACGGCGCACTCGACCTCACCGAAGCCGGTGTCGGCGTCTGCAATGACAGGCAGGTTGCTGGCGTCGGCGATCTCGCGGATCGTGCGGCACACTTCGCTGAGCGTGAGAAGTCCGATGTCGGGGTACCCGCTGCAGTTGGCGGTGGCGGCCCCCGAGACATAGCACGCTTCGAACCCCGCCTGAGCCACCGCGCGCGCGACAAGCGCGTTGAACGCGCCGGGGACGACGACGCAGCCGCGGTCCATTCGTGCGCGGAGCACGCTGCTTGGGGATTCAGGTCCCTGCGCCATCGGCTGCGAATGTACGCCGCTGCGCATCACTTCGCAGGAGTGAGGTCCCACACCCACGGGGCTTCGGGCTGGGCGCGCGTCTTGAGCCAGCGAATCTGCAGACCGCGCCTAGGCGGATCGCTGCTGGAGATCGTTGCAATGGGAGGCGATGTTGCCGCGGCTTGGGGCGCGCCCGCTGGTGCTGTCGGTGCCGAGGCGGGCTGGGCAGGAGCGGTCCATGCGAATGATGGCTGCTTCGCGGAGGCGCTTTGCCGCGAGGGAGGATCAACGGGGCGGAACGACGATGCATCCGCGGCGCGGACGGATGAGAAGCCGGGTCGCCAACGCTTCGGGTAGACGAATGAGCGGTCGACGAGTGACTGCGACAGTTCTGCGAAACTGTTGGGGGGCGCGCCCTCGCGCTCGAGCATCAGCGATCCTTCGGCGAGAAACGCGAGCCTTTCGCGCAGCGTTTCAGCGGCGTTGGGCTGTTCCTTCTGCGCGAACTCACGCCACCGCTTGTCGAGTTCGTTCCAGTCCTGCTTGGATGTGATGCCATAGACGCGGGCAAACGCGGTCCATGCAGTAGCCCCGTAGGAGATTTCGCGCATGAACTGGGCGAACGCCCCCGCCTTCAAGGGACCCTTTCCTGAGAGCAGGAACCGCACAAGCGATGCGGCCTGTTCCTGAAGTTCGCTGCCGCTGCTTGCTGCGCACGCTTCGTCCCACTCCTTGCGTTCCATCGCCAAGAGTTCGGACAGCGGCAGCGCAGATTTGTCCACGATCGCGCGCTGAACCGCGGCGATTGCTGCCGCTCCTGCGCCGCTTGCGCGCGGGTCCGCTCGGGCCACGAGGTCAAGCAGACCACACTCGATGGCTGGAGGCACATCGCCGCCACAGCAGAGCCGCACATATTCCGCCGTGAGCGCTGCAGCAAGCCCGCGGATCGCCTGCGGCGGCGGGACATCCTCTGTGCAGATCGCCACGCCCTGTCCGAGCGGAGAGAAGAATGCAAACGCGTGACCAGGCGGGTCGATCGCGAACTGCGTTCGAACGGTATCGGCAAGGTCATCAAACGCTGCGAACACCAGCACCTGTTGAACTGTGCGGGATCGCGGGCGCAGCGAACCGAGCAGCACATCGACCTGTTGCCACTGCAGGTCGACCGCGCGCGCCGATGCAGCCAGATCCGCCGCCGACAGGTCACCGCGCAGCAGATGCGTTGCGCCAGCGTGCGTGCTTGTGGAGGTTCGGTCCCACCAGGGAAGTTGCGCACGCGGCGGAGCCTGCGCCGCGCCATGCACGCAGCAGGCGAGCACCGCGGCGAGTCGCGGTACCCATCGCGCCCAGCCGTGTCGGGGTCCCGAAGGCGCGCTGACGCGGATTGGTTGGCTGGGGATACTCTGCATTCGGAAGACCGGGGTCATAGTTTGGCGAGTGAGCACACGCAAAAACCAAATATGTCGTACTTTTTTCAAGTTGTGGCTTGCATTGGGCGCGTTGGGTGTTACTTTGTTTGTATTGCATAGGGAGGAGTAGGGACCTCCTTATTCAATGATGCAGCTGGGATGGTGATGGGTGTTCGTCGGAAAAAGGGCCTTCGAACAAACGGATCCAAACATGTCGAGGACGAGGGAAAAGGGACCTCGAAATCCTCGAGGCAGTTTCAAGGGATGTGATTGAAAGCCCAGCTGAAAGGGATTGGGAGTGAGAAAAGGGGGACCAGCCGCGACCTGAAAAGGGCGCGGCTGAGTCCTTTTTGGTGCGATCGCTATTCTGCAGCGCGCTGCGAGCGCCTAGAAGCTCCAGCCTTCACATGCTTTCCATGCTTTCCATACTTTCCACGCTTCACCCTCAATCCATCCCCCGTTCGTTGCAACCGCGCCCATGGTTAAGGCCTTGTTTCGCCGCGGGGCTTTGGACAACCGTTGTGGTGATTGCTGGTTCGGCGGCAGCTGACCAACCCTCTACTGGCCAAGCAACCGGATCCTCTGTTACATCGACACCCACTGCTAACCCAACGTCATCAACGGACGGCGTTTTCATTGCGGACCCAGGGTCGGTCAAGAACCTCGGACTGACGACCGTCTGGCAGGTTGGCGTGGAATCGGGGCGTGGCACAAGCGCCAAGGTCGTTTACACAACCGACCCGGATGGCGACAGCATCTTTGTCCTGGATTCAGCCCCAGGCCTCGCGCGCGTGCTTGTGCGCGACGGGCGCACCGTATGGCGCGACCGAGTGGGTGAGGCATCGGATCGAGTGCTGTCGGTAGCCCGTTCACCGCAGCCCAAACGCGACGAGGTTGTGATCTGCCTCGACAGCGGCATTCTTGCGGCCGACTTTGCGACTGGCCGCTTGGCCGCACGCCACAAGATCACACGCCTCCCGACAACCCCCGCTGTCTTGGACGGCGACTTCGCAGTCTTCGGGGCGAAGGCGGGCCAAGTGGTGTGGCAACAACTCAGCATCGGTGCGTTCATGCATGTCAACGGGGTGCGCGGGACAGTTGTGGATGAACCGCTGTCGCTTGACGAGGGCGTGGCAGTTGGGAGCAGCGAAGGCGATGTGGCGGTCTTTTCCACCGACCGCGGCAAGTCGCTGTGGCGGCGCGATGTTGGAGCGGGTGTTGTGGGGAATCTCGCGTCGGATCCCGTCAGCGTGTACGCGCGGTGCAACGACCACTCCGTGCATGCGATGGACATTGGCACTGGCAAGCCTCGTTGGCGCTGGAAGTCAACGGAGGCGTTGACTGGGCGACTGTTCGCCGGCGGCGGGCTGGTGTTGACTCGCATCGAAGGCGGCGAACTCGTTGCCCTCGAGAGTTTGCGAGACACATCGACGGACATGACGCTGCGCGATGGGCGGGTGGCTTGGCGCTCGTCGGCGGTCGGCGATCCGCTGTGCACGATCGACGATGAAATCATGCTGTGGGACGCACGGACTCGCACGGCCACGACCGTCAGTTCGGTTAGCGGAAAGGTGTCCGCCTCGGCGCGGTTCCCCGATGCGGTCGATATTGCGGTGACGCGCGTGGACGATCCTGATGTCTACCTGCTTTCATCGACTGGCTTGCTGCAGCGCTGCGCTCCCCTGAAGCGTGCAACCCAGCCTGCGGCAACCGCACCTTCGGCGAAGCCCGCTCCGACGGACGCCGACCCCGAGTCGGAACCGACCGACCCATGAGCGATCTCGTTCGGGTTCGACGCGCCCTCATGTCCGTCAGTGACAAGCGGGACCTCGTCGGGTTTGCCCGAACGCTGATTGACCACGGCGTCGAAATCGTGTCGACGGGCGGCACTTCGTCCGCCTTGCAGGCGCAGGGGATTCCCGTCGTTCCCATTGAACAGTTGACGGGGTTCCCCGAAATGCTCGATGGGCGCGTCAAGACGCTGCACCCGCGAGTCCACGGCGGACTGCTCGGGCGCCGCGACAATCCGTCGCATGTCGCCGCGATGAAGGAGCATGGGATCGCGCCAATCGACCTGGTCTGCGTGAACCTGTATCCATTCGAGTCAACGATTCGTCGCAGCGGGGTGCGAGACGAAGAGGCAATCGAGAACATCGACATCGGCGGGCCGAGCATGATTCGCTCGGCAGCCAAGAACTTCGAGCATGTGTGCGTCGTGACCGACCCAAGCCAATACGACCGAATCTGCACCGATTTGGCCCATCATCAGGGGTGCACCACAGGCGCACTTCGGCGCGAGCTGGCATCCGCTGCGTTTGCCCGCACCGCCGCGTACGACGCCGCGATCAGCAGTTGGTTCGATGGACGGGCAAGCCGCGACTTCCCGCATGTGCTGACGATCACCCTGGCGAAGACGGGCGAACTGCGCTACGGCGAAAACCCCCATCAGGCAGCGGCTGCGTATGTGCTGCCTGGTTCGCGCGAACCTTCCGTGCTGAGTGCGCCGCTGCTGCATGGGAAGCCGCTTTCGTACAACAACCTGCTCGACGCGAGTGCTGCGCTCGAGTTGGTGCAAGACTTGGTCGATCTTCCGACCGCGGCAGCGGCCTGCGCGATCATCAAGCACACCAACCCGTGTGGTGCGGCGATCGGTGCCGAAGCGAGATCGACATTCCTTGCGGCACTGGCTGGGGATCCGCTTGCCGCTTTCGGTGGCATCGTTGCGTGCAGCGGCGAGGTCGATCTCGCCGCGGCCGAGTCCATGACCGAGGGAGATCGGTTCCTCGAAGCGGTGATTGCTGAGTCGTTTTCTCCCGAGGCGTTCGATCGGCTCGCCCAGCGCTGGAAGAATGTGCGGCTGCTGGCTCTCGGCTCGCTCCGCCACCGCGTGGACCGACCGCATTCGCTTCGGTCCGTGCCCGGCGGTGTGTTGGTGCAGGAGCGGGACACGCTTCCGATCGTGGCAACCAACTTTGAACATGTGGCCGGTCCCGCGCCGTCGCCGACCGTTCTTGCCGATGCGGTGCTCGCCCTGACAGTGGCGAAGCATCTGAAGTCGAACGCCGTTTGCATCTGTGGCGGCGGAAGGTTGTGGGGCTCCGGCGCTGGACAGATGGACAGGCTCGCAAGTTGCGCGATCGCCGTGGAGAAGGCGAAAGAGTCGTTGGGTGCGGCGGGCGGTGGCGTTCCCGTGGCTGGCAGCGATGCGTTCTTCCCCTTTGCCGATGGGCCCCAGCGGCTCATCGACGCGGGCGTGCGGTGCATCGTGCACCCAGGGGGATCGAAGCGGGATGCCGACACCACAAGCCTCTGCAATGAGCGCGGCGTCACCTGTCTGCTGTCTGGGTCGCGGCACTTCCGACACTGATCCCCTTTCGAGCGTTCTGCCCTACGATTCGTCTATGTCCCAAACCGCCGAATCCGCGCCGAACCACCCAGCTCTCGCGCCACTGAAGTCGGCGTTCCCTGCCGTGAAGCTGCAGGCGACCGCGTTCCGTGGGCAGGTCACCGTGACGGTTCCCGCTGCCAATGTCCATGATGTGCTGCGGTTCCTGCGAGACGACCCGAGCTGCGACTACGGGATGCTGCTCGATGTGGGCGGCGTGGACTACCTCGGCTACCCCGCGCCGCAACCAGGTCGATTTGCGGTCGTTTACCACCTGGTCAGCCTTCGTACGAACACCCGCCTGCGTGTCAAGTCATTCCTGTCGCCGTCGCTCGACACCACGGGGATTGCCGACGACCCCACGCTGTACCTGGATTCTGCCGCAGACCTCTGGCCGGCGGCAGAGTGGGCCGAGCGTGAGGTGTTCGACATGTTCGGCATCCGTTTCCGCGGACACCCAGATTTGCGTCGAATACTGATGTGGAAGGACTACCCTGCCCACCCCCTGCGGAAGGACTATCCTTTACGCGGTCGCGGAGAGAGGGAGCACTATCAGCGCCTGACCCGTGAAGCCGCTCCTTGATCCGCTAAGCTCGGCTCCCAAAAACTGTTGCAAAACCCCTAGGGGCAACTTGACGAAGCCGAATGGCGTGTCATAGTGTCTGTGCATCGGCCCCGCGCAGTGTGTGCGGCAAGCCAGTGATGCAATAGGGAGTTTCGTCAAGGGCATTCGAAAATATTTGGGCCTTGAGGGACTCGTGGAAAGGTGTTGTTGGCTTCTCTCGTGGAATCCAGACAACTGAAAGCCTGTTTTAAGAAAAAGGGAGATATCTAGAAATGAAGACTTTCGCAGTTCTGGGAGCCACCGCGCTCATCGCTTCGTCCGCATCCGCGCAGTCGCCGCAGTTCACCGGCTACAGCGTTACCCGCGCCATCAACTCGAACGGCAACACGCAGTACCGCGTCTACGCCAACTTCAATGTCAGCAACATCACATTCCTGAACGCGTTCGACCTGGGCGTCGCCTACACGGGCCTGCCAGCATCGACCGGTTCGATGAACGCGTACCACTCGAGTTCAGGCGAGTTCACTTGGATTCCGCAGGGCTCCTCCACCGCAGCGCACCTGAACAATGACTCATGGGTCACCAGCACTGGCACCCATGTGGGAAGCCAGACTGCTCTCGATCCATCGTTCGTCGAGACCGATGTCGACGGTAACCCGATTCCTGAGGCTTTGGCCCAGCCACCCGTGGCTTCTGGTTGGTACGACTCAACGCCATCGACCGCCAACGCGGTTGGCGCGGGTTCGCTCGGCGGCTTCGCTGGTCAGAACGCAATCGGCGGCTATCAGATCCTGCTCATGAACATCGTTCGTCAGGGCGATGATTCGACCGTGAACAGCCTCTACCGCACCACCCTGCGGTCCGGCTTCAAGCTTGCCAGCACAACGCAGGCACTGTTCGGTGCTGGCACCTTCACGATCGGAGCCGTTGTTCCAACCCCAGGCGCGCTCGCGCTCTTGGGTCTCGCCGGCGCCTTCGGCCGTCGTCGTCGCTAAACAGCGACAACAAGTTTCGAAACATCGTCAAGAGTCCCTCTTGACTATTCCGACCGCGGTCCTTGGTCTCCCCGAGGACCGCGGTCACTTTTGTATTCACTGCAAGATGGATGGCGAAAATCAGTTGCCGCGATGGACAGCAAATCGGGGCAAAGATCACCAGAAACATTCGACTTTTCCCGATGCTTGAGTTGCACCTGCTCGCACTTGGATTACTGTGCGGAGCCCGAGTTCTGGTTCGAGTGACTGGTGTTGGGCGAGAGTGTTTGTTGCTCTCGGGAGAAGCTGAAAGGGTTCAAGATCGCTTTGATCGGTCGATTCCTTCGAGGTGGTTTCCCAAAATTTTGCCTTGGTTGTTGTCGGTGTGGCGGGCGTTCTGCCACGGAAGAGTTTGTTCGGTTCAGTCCATTCTCACATCGGTTGCTATCCAACGCAGCCGATCCAACCCTGGGAGTTGAAAAGATGAAAAGTGTTTCCCTGATCGTTGCCACAACCCTCGTGGCGTCCGTGGCGTCTTCCGCGCAAGCGGCTTTTACTGGGTGGTCCGTGGAGTCAGCCGCTGTTGGTGACCGCACGGTCTACAAGGTGTACGCCACCTTCTCGACCAACAACCTGCGGGTTGTGAATGTGTTCAACTTTGGCAAGGTGGTCGCTGCAGGATCTCTGCAGGGCAACCAGATTGCCGAGGGTCGCATCGGCGCAATGAACGCGGTGCACAATGACTTGTTCATGGGCGATGTCGACACCGACGGCGACGGCGCAGCCGATGTGTTCGGCAATGCGGGCACTTTCGCGGCTGGATTGGGCACTTGGACGAATGCCGCGGCGGACTCCCAAAGCGATTCGTACTGCACGCTTCAGGGAATCGGCTCCGCTTGGGGAACTGCATTCGACCCATCGATGCAGGATCCACCTTTCGGCACCGATATTGCGACCAACGCCGGCTGGTACGACGCCACGCCGAGCAATCAGAACCTTCCGAATGCGCAAGGTCGTCTTCTGGTGCTGCAGGTTGCTCGACTCAGCAGTGATGTCAGCACTTTCCGCGCGAATCTCACGGTTGGATATGCGCTGACTGGCACCACCACTGCGCTGTTCGGATATGGCAGCTTTGCCATCCCCGCACCCGGCGCCATCGCGGTGCTCGGCGTTGCAGGTGTGTTCGGTGGTCGTCGGCGCAATTGATCCGAGTCGACACTCAGTTCGCACGAATCAACTCTTCCGCCGCGAGCACGAACCGTGCTCGCGGCTTTTCATTGGGACTTTAAACCTGTCACGGGTTGCGCAGATTCGCAGAGAAAACATGTGAATCTGATCACCTAAACTTGCATCCCCGTCATCTTGGGCTATGTTGCAGTGCAGGTTTGGTGAGACTCACTGAACCGAAGAGCCGAAAGGTTCGTGGAGAGGACGAGAAGAAAAGGGTTCCAGATCATTCTGAATTTCTGCGTGGACGCCGAATGTTGTTGTGCGGTCCTCGCCGGGCACTCTCTGTGCCTGACTCGGTTTTCCTTCCCATCCATCCCGCGGCAGGCCTCCCTACAGGGAGGCCTGCCGTTTTTTATAGTTTGACCATTGGCGCGGCGCACAGCGGCGCACAGCGAATTGGAATGCGCGACCCTGGCGGCTGATCAAGCGCCGCTGGAGTTGATTCGTGCATCGAGCCATTCGGCAACGCATCCAATCGCGATGCGTTCCTGGGCCTGCGAATCCCGATGGCGGACCGTGACCGTTTGATCTTTCAGCGTGTCCGCATCGACCGTGAAGCAGAACGGTGTTCCCGCCTCATCCATCCGCGCGTAACGCTTGCCGATGGTTTGCTTCGGGTCGTACTCCACCACATGCCGCTTGCGAAGGTCGGCGAAGAGGCGCTCCGCAACCTCGGGAAGCCCATCCTTGTTGACGAGCGGGAACACGCCAGCCTTGACGGGTGCCATTCGCGGGTGGAATCGCATGAAAACACCGCTCGCCCGAGATGGGTCCTTGGTGTACGCCTCACAAAGAAGCGCAAGCGTGCCGCGATCGGCGCCCGCGGACGGTTCGATGACATGAGGAAAGTACCGCTCGTTGCGCTCGGCATCGAAGTACTTCGCCTTATCGCGTCGCCCCGAGTGCTCGGCGTGCTGCCGCAGGTCGAAATCGCTGCGATGCGCCACCCCCTCAAGCTCGCCGAAGTCGGGTGCGGTGAAGGGGAATCGGTACTCGATGTCGCTCGTGCCCGCACCGTCCTTGGCGTAGTGCGCCAGCTCATCCTTCTCGTGTTCGCGGAGCTGCAGGTTGTCCCCCGCGAGACCGATGGACTGCCACCACGCAAAGCGCTGGTCGCGCCACCAGGCATACCACTCGTTCGCCTGTGACGGATGGATGAAGAACTCGATCTCCATCTGCTCGAACTCGCGGCTTCGGAAGGTGAAGTTCCGTGGGGTCACCTCGTTGCGAAATGCCTTGCCCATTTGCGCAATGCCAAAGGGCACACGCACCCTCGTGCTGTTCACCACATTCTCGAAGTTCGCGAAGATGCCCTGAGCCGTCTCGGGACGGAGGTACGCGATGCTCGATGGGTCTTCGAGCGCGCCGACATTGGTCTTGAACATCAGGTTGAATTGCCGCGGTTCGGTGAGCGTCCCCGGCTCCTTCGCATCTGGTCCGACGCAGCGCGTGCGTTCATCCGCCGAAAGCGCGGTGAACGGACGCACCTGATGGCGGAGCGCATCGAGGCTGTCTCGGCGCTCGTATTTCAGCAGCGCTTTCTGAGCCCGCTCACGCTGATCGTCATCGTTGGCAATGAACGCGTAGAGACGCGCGGCTGGTTCCACGGCACCGAGCACTTGCAGATGGTCAGCGCGATACCGCGCCTTGCTCTCACGGCAGTCCACCATGGGGTCGTTGAACCCGCCGACATGCCCGGATGCCTCCCACACGCGCGGGTTCATGATGATCGTGCAGTCGACGCCGACCACATGCAGCGGATCGCCAGTCGGCCCGATCGCGCTGCTGCGAACGATGTCCTGCCACCAGGCATTCTTGAGATTGCGCTTGAGTTCAGTGCCAAGCGGACCGTAGTCCCAGAAGCCGTTGATGCCGCCGTAGATTTCGGAGCTTTGGAAGATGAAGCCGCGGCGCCGGCAAAGGGCAACGATCTCATCCATCGACTTGGGTTCGGATGCCATGGGAGCGCGAGTGTAGGAAACCCACTGCGACGCGCAGTTCAGCAGCGGCGCGCGAGGCGTTCACATACCCCGTGTCGCGGGCAGGTGATGAGGTGGTCATTCACCATTCCCACAGCCTGCATGAACGCATAACAGATCGTCGGTCCACAGAAGCGGAAGCCTGCATCGCGGAGTGTTCGGGCCATCGCTTCGCTCTCGCGTGATGTTGGCGGTACATCACCCATGCGGCGGTAGCGATGGACTTGGGTCTTGTGATCCACGCACTGCCACAGCAGATCTCGGAATGCCCCCCTGCCGCCGGCACTCATGACTTCGGCCCACATGCGTGCATTGGTGATGGCTGCGTCAATCTTGGCGCGGCTGCGGATGATCGCGGCGTCCGCCAGCAGGCGGCGCCGATCGGCGGCGCCGAAGCGTGCGATGCGCTCTGGGTCGAAACCTGCGAACGCGCGCGTGAACGCCGCACGCTTGCGCAGCACCGTGATCCACGACAGCCCCGCTTGGAATCCGTCGAGCACGAGCTTCTCGAACAGCGCTCGGTCGTCGACCACGGGTACTCCCCATTCACGGTCGTGGTACGCCACATAGATGGGGTCGATCCCGCACCATGGACAGCGCGCGGCTGCTGAGACGCCAGACTTCATTGGTCTATGCCTCTCGCAGGCAGGCCGCGATCCCATTCATCGCCGCTGCCACCTGAACTCGCAGTTCGGGAACCGCGGTCGACTCCCAAAGGTCGCCGCGACGAAGGGCGCCAACGAGCCACATGCGGTCGTGTGGTCTTCCGTCCTGACCGACCAGCCTGCCTTCGGCATCCGTGCGCAGCCCGATTCCGAAATCATCGGTCGTTGCCACGCCGTCTTGAAGCAGACTCGAGATCAGCGGATCCGCCGTATCGCGGACGCCTTGCGCGGGACCAGCACAGTTGATCACCCGAGCAGCATCAAGGTCAAAGTTCGGGCCGATGCCCGACCGCGCGGTGACAACGACCCCGTGCCGACCGCGGCGAAGTGCCTGCACAGAACCACGACGAATCACGAGCGAACCCTCTCGTTGCTGGATGGCAATGTCGTCGAGCAACGCACTCGGCGCACGGTGGCGGTGAATCTCCCACAGTGGACGGATATGCCTCAGGAAGCGCGCGCGCTCCCGAGTGGACCATGATGACCACACTGGCGTCGTGAGGGCGCGCAGTCCATCGATGGCGCCCTGCCATGGCAGCTTTCGCTCTTGCAATTCTCCTGAGGCTTGTCGCACGACACGAAGTGCCTCACGCGCGCCGCGCGCAAGGAGTGCCGTGTCGTACTCAGCGTTTGTCACGGCGCTCGTGGCGTGCGGCAGCGGGAGTCGCCCGCTTCGTGACAGCAGGGTGATGCGCCCCGTGTGACCGCTGCGGCGCAGCGCACTAACAATGTCGATCGCCGTCAGCCCGCTGCCCACGATCACCACGGGTGCGTCCGCCGCGAATCCCCGCAGTGCGTTCGGCGACCATGGATCGGGCGACAGATGGATGAGCGGAACGTCCTCGTCGCAGTTGCGCCACGGAGCGCGCGCCATCGGCAGACCGGGCGCCATCAGCAGCGCACGGACCCGCAGAGTGGCACCGGAGCCGAACAGGAGGTCGACATGTCGCTGAAGAGGCTCTGCGCGAACGAGCACATCCTGCACGAACATGGGCGCTGGAGCCTGCGCGAGTTCGCTCGGTGCACGGCACGCCGCAGTGAGTGCTTCGTCCAATACAGAATCCAAGTACGACGCGAAGAGAGCACGCGGCACAAAGTCACCCGGTGCAAACTGCCGCGGTCTCGTTCGCTCGATCCACGAATGAAACGCGCCAGGACTTTCTGGAAACGCACCCATTCGAGAGACAGGAACATTCAGGAGATGGCTGGCATCACATCCTCCGTAAGCGATCCCGGGACCTTTCCTCGGATGGCGCTCCGCAATGACGATCTGCCATCGGCAGGGCGGCTGAAGTGCTCGGACCAACGCGGTGAGACCACTAAATCCCCCTCCGACAATGGCAAGATCACACTCATCTGGCAGCGTTCCGACGCTCCACCTCGCCACATCCATGATTCCATGCTAACGCTCAAATCAGTTGGAGGCTGTTTGCAGCGACTGCATGCGCTCTTCGGCAAGCACCTGCACCGCCGACTGCATGCAGTCCCAGTCGGCTTTGGGCATCCTGTCCTTCGACTGCTCGGCGAAATCCCGTTCGATAGCGCGGACTGCGTCCGCGTCCCGTGCAGCATCGATCGCGTGCCCCACGGCCGCGAGTGCATAGGGACTGCTGTCGAGCGCAGTCTTGAGCAGCGCGCTCGTGGCTTCGGTGGCAGCTTTGGCATCGCGCCCGCTTCGCGCGCGCATCGCACTCGCCAGCACCATGGCATCGAGCCAGCCCTCGCGGTCCGCGCTCACACCCCACGCCGTCGACTGGTGGAACGCAACCTTTCGCATGAGCCCCTTCCCGTCCATGTCCCAGCGCGAATGGACCGTAGTCACATCGTCGCCGCCCGTCGCGTACTGCTCGCCGACCCACGAGTATCGCCCGCTGGTGGCGTCGCGTCGCAGGACCACGAGCGCGCAGTGGCCGGGTTGACCAGCCGTCGATGCAGGCTCGCCAAGAATGCGATGCGTGCGAGCACCGATGTTTCCCATCGTGCCACACACGCCGCCATCTTTCCACATCATCTGGATCGACCCGTAACTGAATGGAAAGGGACTGACGCGGCGCGCAGACTGCATGTCAAACTGCTGCGCGATGTCGCCGATGTATTCGCCGTAGGTGCGTGCAGAGCCATCATCGCGAAACTTCAACCAAATCTCTTCGCGCTCGCGCAGCGGCTGGTCATCATCGGCGAGCGTCAGCAGCAGCGGCCACGGTGCATCGAGCGGAAACCGCGGCCAACCACGCGACGCTGCCTGCGCGCCGAACTCGTGCACATTGTTCCGAATGAACCATGCCATCGACTCGCTTGGTGTCGGCGGCGGATCCCGCCGTGCTGGCATACGGCCAGTCGCACGGTACGCATCGTGGAAGAGGTCATAAGCCGCTCGAATGCTGGCGCGGCGCGACTCATCATGGACCGCTGCCGTGGACAGCCAATACACCACGCGGTCCCCACAGTCGATCTGCACATCAGGATGTCCATGCGCGGTCATCCACTCGTTGAACGCCTGCTGCAACTTCGCTGATGCGATGACATCCGCACCGACGGGACGGCGGCGCACCAGCTTCTTCTCTTGCGTCGGTCCGCCGCGCGGCTTGGCGATTCCCTTGTCGTCGTACTCAAGCGGCGGCCATTGATCGACCAGCATCTCGACTTCGATTTCTGGACACGACTCGAGGAAATCGACGACCGCTTCATGAACGCTGCGCTGACCATTCGGTGCACGAACGCCGTCGGTTTGCGCCCAAGTGGGAATGTGCAGCACGAGCGGATCGCGCGCTGCCACATCGGGCATCACAGCGACCGCACCCTCTCGGTCACCGTCGTTCCATCGCGATGCGTCGCGTCGTCGCGGCTGTCCAGCTTGGACCGCGAATGCGAGCGCCAACTGCTTGGAACGGTCGCGCACGGTGAATGGTCCGAGGTCGATCTCGAGCGCGCGCAGCGCCAGCAGGGAGCGAAGTGGATCGCTCCACGAACCGTAGATCGCTCGGCGCGCATCACGGTCGCCGTCGACCCATGCCAGAAAGTCCGCAGGCAGTCGGATGTTCCGCTCGTCGCACTCGCGAAGCGTTGCCGAACGGGTTGCGGCGACATGCGCGTCCACGGCGGCTGCGGCAGCGTCACCATGCGGACGCTCGGTGACGGCGGCGCACTCAAAAACGCCCACGCTCGCGAGGATGACCGCTGCGCTGATCCAACGCCACGCACGAGCGGGTGATGCCATGCAGCGCAGACTAGCGGGCTCGAACTGTTTCCATGCGTTTGAATATCCTTGACTGCTCGCGATGACCATGAAGATGCAGAGGAACATCGTCCGCTGTGGGCTGATCCAGTGCAGCAATGCCCTGAGCGATGTCACGCGGCCCGTGCCTGAGATCCAGGAAGCGATGGTTGAGAAGCACATTCCGATGATCGAGGACGCGGGTAAGAAGGGTGTGCAGATCCTCTGCCTGCAAGAGATCTTCAACGGTCCGTACTTCTGCCCGAGCCAAGACCCGCGTTGGTACGAAGCCGCAGAAGCGGTGCCCGGGCCGACCACGAATCGCGTGGCGAGCATTTGCAAGCAGTACTCGATGGCGTGCGTGGTGCCTGTCTACGAGCGCGAGATGAGCGGCGTTTACTACAACACTGCAGCGGTCTATGACGCGGACGGCACCTACCTCGGGAAGTATCGCAAGCAGCACATTCCGCAGGTGAATCCTGGCTTCTGGGAGAAGTTCTTCTTCAAGCCAGGCACTGGGGGATATCCAGTCTTCCAGACCCGCTATGCGAAGGTGGGTGTTTCCATCTGCTACGACCGCCATTTCCCTGAGGGCGCTCGCTGCCTCGGACTGAACGGTGCGGAGATCGTCTTCAATCCGAGCGCGACTGTCGCGGGCCTGAGCCAATACCTCTGGAAGATCGAACAGCCTGCGCATGCGGTGGCGAACGGCTACTTCATGGGCTGCATCAACCGCGTCGGCACCGAAGCGCCGTGGAACATCGGTCACTTCTACGGCTCGAGCTACTTCGTGAACCCACGCGGCGAAATCATCTCGCAGGCAAGTGACGACCGCGACGAGTTGCTCATCAGCGACCTCGATCTTGGAATGATCGAGCAGGTGCGAAGCCTCTGGCAGTTCTACCGCGATCGCCGTCCCGAGGCGTACCCCGAGATCTCGCGCTTCTGACGGTGCCTGCCGTGCATCACGGAGGCAAGCGCCGCCCGTCACCGGTCAGGGAACTGGACCCCACGCGCTCAGGACTCGCGCGATATCGGCTCCGTCAACCACGCCACTTCCGTTGACATCCGCAGCGCCGCTTCCAGAACCCCAGCCTGCCAACACCACCGCGATGTCATGTGCATCGACGACCCCACTGCAGTCAACATCGGCGGCATCGCGGCATGGAGTTGCGAGTGATTCGAGGTAGAAGCTCCAGGTGTTGGGTCCGAGCCCCTGAAGCGTCGGCATTGGATCGTGCCCGACGCCCGCGATCTCGACGAACTGGTGTGGGACATGCAGCGCCAGCAGTTGTTGGTGAAAATCCTGATTCGGCGGATACATCGCATCGCTGGTCCCCACGCCAATCCGGATCTTCGTGCACAAGGCGATGTGTGCCTCCGCGCGCTGCGTGGCGATTGTCCATGGATGCTGCGAGAGGTAATAGGCAGGGTCGCTGCTCCACACCATTTCATAGAGTTTGGCTCGCGTGCGTGGCGGCACATCCGTTCCGTCGGGAGCATCCATGAAGTCGAGTTGCATCGGACCAGCGCCGAGCATCGAGACACCCGCGAACAGGTCTGGTCGGCGAAGCGCCAACCGTCCGCCATGTCCGCCCATGCTGAAGCCCTCGAGGATTCTCCCTCGGCGAGATGCGACGGTGCGAAATGAGTTGTCAATGTGCGGGATCAGGTCGTCGATGACGACCGACTCCATCGGCACCTGCCCGTCCTTCGAGTTGGTCCACATGCTTGAACCAATCCCGTTGGGGAACACGACGAGCATTGACGGGATGAGTCCTTGATCCATTGCGGTGGCGAACCACGATCGGACCTGCGGGATGCCAGCGATCGGGCTGCCGCTCCCGTGCAGCCAGTAGATGGTCGGGAATGATTCGCTTGGATTGGCGTTGTACGCGGGGGGAAGGAAGACATGGAAACTGACGGTCGCCTGCGCAGACGCGCTCCAGAATGTGCGGTACTCAAGTCCTGGTGCGGTGACGGGTGGCGTGGTCCACTGCGCCTGTGCCGCGAGCGCGAGCGCAAGCGGGAGCAGCAGTCCTCCCACCCATGAAGCCGAAGGACGATTGGCAGGCTGGTTCATTCAGTCCTCTTGATCGACCGACTGCGAGGTCGGACATGTGGGCGAAAAAAATCCGTCACGACCGAGAAATGTACGGTCAAGGCGGATGCTCTGGTAGGCAGCGGAAGGCGATCAGCGGCGGCGGCGTACGGCCACGCCACGACTTCCATTCACGGCGTTTCAGGCCCTCGGTACGTATCGGCCATCCTGCCGACGCGGTCTGCCGGCTGATCGATGAAGCCGCGGAGGAACGCAACCAACGCCTGCGCGTCGGCGAAGTTCGAGACCCAGCCGAACGAGGCACGCAGCACATGGATTCCATGCTGGCGGAACATCTCGTCGCGCACGTTCGGATCGCCGTCCTTCGCGCAGGAATCGAGCAACGCACCGACGTCCGACGCACGGATGCCGAAGGCCGACTCGCCGGCGCCCGGATTGCAGAAGCAGCCACCCGTCCGGAGCGAGATGCCCGCCTTGCTCGCGATCGCCCCCGCCGCCGCCACGTCGATGACCTTCCCGTCCGGGTCGAGCAGGGTGAACGACACCGTGCCGCCGCGCGAAACCACATCCTTCGGTCCATGGACCTTGACGAGCGGCGCCCCGTTGGAGTGGCGCAGCGTCGGGAGCGTCGCAAGCAGCCATCCCGTGAGGCATTCCACGCGCGTTCGGATTGTGTCGATCCCGACCTCATCCATCAGGCGGAGCCCATGCGACACCGCCGGGATGGAGAGGTAGTCGATCGTGCCGTCCTCGAACGCAGCCGTGTCGCGGCGCATGAGGTGCCTGCGAGCGACGACGGATACCACCTCCACGGTGCCGCCGGCGAACCACGGCCGACGCATGCGCGCCAGCGATTCCTTGCGCACCAAGAGGCACCCGACGCCCGTCGGGTAGCCGAACAGCTTGTAGAACGAGATGCACACGAAGTCGGGCTTCCAGCGCGAGAGATCCAGGCGGTTGCTCGGCACGAATGCCGCCGCATCGAGCAGCACATCCCACCCCGCGGCGTGCGCCTGGTCGATGATCTCGAGCGGATGCTTCACGCCCGAGAAATTGCTCTGTGCCGGGTAGGCCAGAAGGCTGCGCCCGCCCGGGTGACGCTGGGCAAGCTTCTCGGCAAGCGCCTGTGTATCGAGCCGGAGGTCGTCGCCTTGGAGCGGCACGTAGTCGACCGCGGCGCGGTCGGCCTTGGCGAACTCGCCGATCCCCAGCACCGAATTGTGGTTGTCCGTGCTCAGCAGCAGTCGGCTCTCCGCCGTGAACGGATAGCTCTCGCCCACCAGGCGCAGCGCGCCGGAGGCGTTGGGCGTGAAGATGAGCTCGTATTCGTCTTGCGGCGCGCGGAAATAGTCCAAGATGGCGTCGCGAGTGCGCTCCACCTGGTCCGTCGACGCCTGCGAACTCGGGTTGGCCGAGTGCGGGTTCCCGAACACGTTCTCCTGCAGGTCGCGCGCGTGCTGCGTGAGTTGTCGGAGGGCGTACAGGTTCCCTCCGGTGTAGTCCAAGTAGACCTGCCCCGTCTGTTCCAGCCGCGCGAAGTCGCTGGCGCGCAGGCCGTCAAGCGCCGCGGTCGTGCTCCATGCCGGGAAGCGGCGCACGAAGTCGTCGTACGCGGCGACCCGAGGGCCGACGGTCGATTCCTGCGCACCGCCGAGCGCGCACAGCGCGAGGAAGACGCCGGCAATTGAAAGGACGCTGCCGCGCTTCTGCATAACGCGGATCCTACCCCTGCTGCGCTGCACGGTTTCCTGAGACACCCGTGTGGGACTCGAGGGCACACTGCACGACACCATGAAGAAACCACGACACAAGGCGGAGATCGTCCTGCGCATCTTCCGCGGCGAGACGCCCGACGCACTCAGCCGAGGGGTCGGCGTCATTCCAGGCAAGTTCGCCCAGTGGCGTGACGAGGCCCTCGCGGGCATGCAGGCCGAGCTCCAGCCGCGGCGCACCCCTGTCACGCCCGCTTCTTGGCGCAAAGGGCAAGCCTGCTGGTGAGGGGTGTCCGGGAATCGGGTGGCTGTTCATTACCCTTTCCGCTGTGAGCGAGCAGCCCGCAGCCCAGTCAAGATTTTTCAAGGATCCGCTCTCGCCGTGGGCGGCGATCCTCACCTGCTCGGCGGTTGCGATTATTCCGGCATCATTCGCTGTGTCGGGCGCCACATTTGGAGTGATTGGGCGATTGATGCGTGACGATCTGGAACTCGACTCCATCGAGTTCAGCGTGATTTCGAGCATCTACTTCGTGCCACTGGCATTGCTACCAGTTTTTGCCGGGCGCTTGGTGGACCGTCATGGGCTACGCGGCATTGCAACAGTCGTCGTACTGCTTGGCGGCTTGGCAACGCTGAGCTTTGCACTCTCGGCTTCGTTGCTCGCAGCCGCCGGATCGCGCCTCGCGATTGGCGTTGCCGCCGCGTTTGGCATGCCGATGTTCGGGGTCGTAACCGCCCGAATGCTGACTGCGCGGGGTGTCACGCTGGCGATGGGAGTCATCACCGCGCTATTCGGTGTGGCTGGATATGTGGGAAGCATCGCAGGCGACTCAGCGCTACGCAAAGGCGATTGGCGCGAACCGATGTGGATCGTTCCCGTAGTCACGCTGCCCATCGCGGCATTCGTGTGGTGGTGCCTGCGCAGTCCAAGCCTGCAACAGTCGCGATCGGCGTCTGCGCCTCAACAGACTGGGTTCGTCTCCGCGATCGTTCAGTTGTTCGCCATTCGAGAAGTCCGGAGCAGTGTGATGGTCGCGTTCGCCGTGGGGGGTGTGTTCTGGTCGTTTGGCGGCGCTTGGAATGCCCTTGTCGCGCGCGTGGTATGGCGATTGCCGCCCGAAGAGTGGGGCGCCGTATGCGGAGCGTTCCACATTGGAATGGGAGTGGCAGCACCGCTGTTGGCGCTGTGGGCGGCGCGCGTTGGCACTCGCGTGCCGATACGCATCACCACCGGACTGGCCTTCCTGACTCTCTGCGTGTGGCTCTTCAGCCCAATCCAGTTGAATGCACTGGTAAGCCAGGCGGTGGTGGGGTTGTTGGGGGCATCAGCGTCCGTGCTTGCCATCAATGTCGCGTCTGCGCTGCGGTGTGTTCCCGTTGCGAGTGCGGGCATTTGCGCTGGATTGCTCAGTTGTGCAGCGACGCTCGGAGGTCTGCTCCTCCTGGTGTTGCCGCCGCTGACCACGCTGGTTCCGGAGTCCACACCGCTCTATCGCACCTACTTCTGCGGCGCAGCGATCGCCGCGCTCCTCGGGCTCGCGCATCTCAGTTCGTACGGAAGCAGCTCGGGTGGGGTGTCGAAGTCACCGGAGCCGAAGTCATGCGCCGGATAGGTGCCGGTGAACCGACGGGGGGAACGAATCAATGGGCGATACTGGATTCGAACCAGTGACCCCACGCGTGTGATGCGTGTGCTCTAGCCAGCTGAGCTAATCGCCCGACTGCGAAGATGATAGCGGCAGAGGTCCAAGCGTATTGGGCTGAACTGTTCAACGGCATTGGGCCGAACTCGCCCACGATGCGCTTATCGCCCTCGACTTGCGACGATTATGGGATTTTGCCGTATTCGGTTTGACTCCTCGGCGCCGCTCCTGATACTTCGCTGTCGCGTTGATCTTCCGTTGATTCGGCCATGCCTCCTCGTACTTTGACGAGTCTCAGTTGCCTGCTATTGACCGCTGCCACCTCCGCAGACGGTCAGCTGCTCTCGGCACCATCCCCCGCTCAGGACGATCTCTTCGGCGTGACGATGTCTGGCACTGGGCATCGTGTTGCGATCAGTGCCATTTGGTGCGACACGCCCGCTGGGGTCGACCGCGGATCCGTGTTCATGTACGAACGCGCGCCGAACGGTCCCTGGATGCTGACGCAGACGCTCGAGGCTCCGGCGTCGGCTGACTTCGACTACTTCGGCAGCACGCTTGACCTGGTGGGCACGCAACTGCTCGCCACCTCGTACCGCGCGGATGTGAGCGGGCAGGTCGATCGTGGCGCGGCCGACATCTTTGAGTGGAACGGTGAAGTCTGGCAGCATGCGCAGCGGTTGCTTGCTGCCGACGGAGAGGCAGGCGATTACTTTGGCTCGAGTGGAGCGATCGATGGCGACACATTGGTTGTCACGGCTCGGTACGACACCGTCGCCGAGCGACCCTATCAAGGATCTGCGTATGTGTTTCGACGTTCGACCGCGGGTGTTTGGCAGCAGACACAGCAGCTTGTCGATCCGAACGGCGCAGCCTTTGATGTCTTTGGCTTCGATATGGCGCTGCGAGGAGACACGCTCTTTGTGGGGGCGCTGTGGGACGATGTCGGAACCCAAGTCAACCAAGGGTCGGTTGTTGTCTTTCGCCGTCAGGCGGATGGAACATTCTCGTTCCTGCAGCGACTGATCGCGCCAGATGGGACGGCACACAACGAGTTTGGAACGCGCGTGCATGCCGTAGGAAACACCGTGTTCTGCGGCTCACCGAATGCGGTGGTCGACGGCGAGTTTGGACGAGGGGCGGTCTATGCGTATCACCGAACCGCCGATGGGACTTTCGCCTTTGCCGGCAAGCTCTCGAACATCGATGGGCACTCGGGGGACGGCATGGGTTCGAGCATCGACGACGAGGCGGGATGGATCGCCGTGGGTGCGTTCAGCACGAATGTCGGCAGTGCCTTGGGTGCGGGTGCTGTTCACCTCTTTCGGCGGAACTTGGCAGGTGAGTGGCTCGATGTGGCAACGGTGGTCGGAGATGCAGCGGTCGGCAGCGGTGTGTCGATCAGCGGGTTCGGGAGTTCCGTGTGCCTCGCAGCAGACGGACTGGTTGTGGGCGCGTACACATCGGAAGTCCATGGCTGGCCGAGTGCGGGCTGTGCGCAGGCATTCAGCGTCGGATCGGCAATCGACTTGACGATGGACGGAATCATCGACGGGCAGGATCTTGCTGCGCTGATTGGACTCATGGGGTCCACGGAACCGACCGCCGCTGACATCGACTTCAGCGGAACGGTTGACAGTGCCGATCTGACGATCTTGCTTGCGGCTTGGGGATCCTGACCCCCTTCCATCACGAACGCGACGCAGCCGCTGGGTCCACGCACGATTCGAGAAGTGCGCGAAACGCCGACGGAATCGCTGCCCCCCGAAGCTCGCCTCCAGCCATTTCGCAGCACGCCACGGTCACCCTGCCCTGCGCCGTGATATGTCCGCCGACGGAGAAGTCGATGGAGTACTCCACCGAACGATCACCGACGCGCAGGACGCGTAGTACCAGCGCCACTGTGTCGCCGAAGTGCAGCGGCTTTCGAAAGTCGCATGCACACCGCACCCGCGGCCAGCCGATGGTGGACTCCCCAAATTTCGCCAACGGCTGCAACCCTCGATCGCGCAGGAAGGCGTGCTCGACATCCTCCATCCAGCGGAAGTAGTTCGAGAAGTGCATCACTCCCGCGAGATCCGTTTCGCTGAACTGCACGGTGCGACTGGTCTGGAACGAAGTGGTTGTCACTGTGACGAAAGCCTACGCGGCAGGTGGCACAGCGCCATAACGCGCGCGGTACGCGGCGATGCGCGCACGATCCGCGTCCGTCAATCGTGCGCCGAGGTGTTCAACGATCTCGTCGATGGTGACGATCGCTGCGGTCGGCATCCCGAACTCCGCTCCGACATCCTCGAGCGCGGTGCGGGCAGAACCCTCGCTCGCGCGCTCCTGTCGGTCGACCGAGACGATGAGCCCCGCGAGCGTGATTCGTGCAGCCGAGCGCAGCACAGGCGCGGTTTCGCGGATTGATGTCCCTGCAGTGGTGACATCCTCGATGATGAGCACGCGGTCGCCATCCTGCAGCGTTCGCCCCACAAGGACACCGCCTTCACCGTGATCCTTCGCTTCCTTGCGGTTGAAGCAGAACTCCACATCGCGCCCTCGTGCGGCAAATGCCATCGCCACCGCCGCCACAAGCGGGATGCCCTTGTAGGCCGGTCCGAAGAGGCAATCGAAGCCGCTCGGAAATGACCGCTCGATCGCATCCGCGTACGCACGACCCAGTTCCATCAGGTGAACGCCCGAACGGTAACGCCCGGTGTTCACGAAGTACGGAGTCTGTCGACCGCTCTTCGTGGTGAAGTCGCCGAATGTGAGAACCCCTGCACCCATCATGAAATCGACGAACCGCTGCTGGCTTGGGTGCATGCCGAGATCGTAACTCAGCCCATTCGCCGACCCGACCTTGGCCGAGTTGGGCGTGCAATTACCATCCGCGAATGACCCGCCGTGCAGCCGTGATCGCCGCAGTCCGCACACCCGTGGGGCGATATGGCGGAACGCTTGCGTCCGTTCGCCCTGATGATCTTGCTGCCCATGCGATCCGCGCGGTTCTTGACCGAGCGATGGTCGATCCATCGCTCGTCGACGATGTGTACTTCGGTGCCGCGAATCAGTCCGGTGAGGACAACCGAAATGTGGCGCGGATGGCAGCGCTGCTTGCGGGGCTCCCGGCGCGCGTGCCTGGAGCGACCGTCAATCGCCTCTGCGCATCGGGGCTTGAAGCGGTGCATGTGGCTGCGCGCATGATCGAGTCAGCGTCGGCGGATGTAATCGTTGCGGGCGGAGTGGAGTCGATGAGTCGTGCGCCGCTTGTGCTGTCCAAGGCTGATCAGCCGTTCAGCCGCAGCCAGGAGATGCACGACACGACCATCGGTTGGCGCTTCGTCAATCCGCGATTGAGTGCGCTTCACCACCCCTTCTCGATGGGAGAAACAGCCGAGAATGTTGCGCGCGCATTCCATGTCAGCCGCAGCGACCAGGACCAGTTCGCGCTCGAGAGCCAGCAGCGTTGGGCGGCAGCGAACGCTGCGGGGCGCTTCCGTGACGAGATCGTGCCGGTGGAAATTCCGCAAGGCAAGCGACCCGCACTGGTATTCGATACCGATGAGCATCCGCGCTCCGACACCACGCTCGAGAAACTGGCGGCCCTGAAGCCCGCGTTCACAAAGGCTGACGACGGCAGTGTCACCGCCGGCAACTCATCTGGCATCAACGATGGCGCGGCGGCTCTGCTGCTGATGGAGGCGTCGAAGGCGGTGCAGCTGGGATTGCATCCACTCGGCTTCGTTGGGCCAGGGTGCGCGGTCGGCGTCGATCCCGCGCAGATGGGGATCGGCCCAGTGCCAGCCATTCGCACGCTCCTTGAACGCGTCGGTATCGCCGCTGGATCCGTGGATCTCTTCGAGATCAACGAGGCGTTCGCGGCGCAGGCGGTGGCATGCGTGCGCGAGCTTGGACTCGATCCGGCACGGGTGAATGTGAACGGTGGCGCGATCGCCATCGGGCATCCGCTTGGGGCGAGCGGTGCACGGCTGGCAACCACACTGCTGCACGAAATGAAGCGCCGCGATGCGGAGCGTGGCATTGCCGCGCTGTGCGTGGGTGTCGGGCAGGGTCTCGCGCTGCTCTTCGAGCGTCGCTGACTCGTCCACGGCGGACGCGTCGCCGCGCTTCAGTGCATCGAAGCGATGCGGCGCAGTCCGCCCTCGATCGCGTCGACGAGCGCATCGATCTCCACCTCCGTCATCGGCGTCGACAGAGTCGCCGAGCAGGTGTTGATCATCAGGAACCCCTCCTGAAAGAGGTGTTCCAGCAGCAGCTTCAGCCGTTTCGATTCGTCCGCGCTCAAGAACTGTTGGCGATAGTCGAGCGGTGGCGTTCGCTTCATGTGCACGCGGAACATCGATCCCGTGCCCGTCACGCATGCCTCGGCATTGGTGCGCCCGATTGCCTCGCGGATGCCGTGCATCGCGCGCTCGGCGAGGGCGTTCAACCTGGCGACCGCCGCCGCGTCATAGTGCTGCATCGCTGCGAGCCCCGCGGTCATCGTGACTGGATTCGCTGAGAAGGTGCCAGAGAGCGGGTACAGCAACTTGCTGGCTTGGGGATTCATCACATCCATCACATCGGCGCGCCCCGCGAGCGCCCCGACAGGGAAACCGCCGCCGATGATCTTGCCGAGCGCGGTCAGGTCCGCGCGCAACCCGTAGCGTTGCTGCATGCCCCCCACTTCCGTACGGAAGGTGATCACTTCATCGAGCACCAGCAGTGCACCGTTGCGAGCGGTCCACTCGCGGATCGCTGCGATGAATGCGGGGTCCGCGGGCCGAAGTCCCGCGCGATGCGGCATCAAGTCGAGCAGCACGCACGCCACATCGCTTCGGTGCGCATCGAGAATGGCGAGTGCGCGATCCACATCGTTCGCCGGCATGACGAGCACATCCTGCAGCGCCGACTGTGGCGAACCATGCGTCAGCGGCACGCTGTTCGGATGGTCGATGCTCCCCCAGTTTTCTGGCTTTGGCTCCTGACTGACCTCCGCGTAGTCGTAGCCGCCGTGGTACGCGCCCTCCACCTTCGCGACCTTCGCGCGGTTGGTGAACGCACGCGCCGCCTTCAGCGCGGCCATCAATGCCTCCGTGCCCGAGTTCACGAATCGAAGCCGCTCGAACGCCGCGCTGCGACCTGCGAGGTGTTCGGCGTAACGCACCTCTGCCTCCGTTGCCATCATGAACGCCGAACCGCGCTGCAACTGCGCAGTCACCGCTTCGATGATCGGAGGGAAGGCGTGGCCATGGATGAGCGACGCCATGTTGTTGGAAAAGTCGATGCGTGAGATGCCATCGAGGTCGGTGATGCGGCAGCCCCGCCCGAAGTCCGCGTACGGCGGATGCGGTCCCCGAAGCACCGTGTTGCGGCTGACGCCCCCCGCAAGAACCTTCCTCGCTCGCGCAAAGAGACTCTCGCTTCGTGTGGTTGCTTGCTCAGTGGTCATTGGGTGCGCTCCGTGATGTGTCTGCTCGTTCGCGCCTGTGCTACACGGCGGCGGCGCGCGTGGTGGGTGGCAGAAGCGTCGCGCCGGTGCGCTCCTGCACGAAACCGAAGTCCACACCCGGCGCGAGTTCAACGACTCGAAAGCCATCAGGCGTGATGTCGACCACCGCAAGGTCGGTGTAGACGCGATCCACCACATCGCGTCCAGTCAAAGGGTAGGAGCATTCCCCCACCAACTTCATCTCGCCTTCCTTGGTGCAATGCTGCGTGAGAACGAAGACGCGGCGAACGCCCGCGACGAGGTCCATCGCGCCGCCGACCGCTGGGATCGCATCCGCCTCACCCGTGGACCAGTTCGCGAGATCGCCCGTCTGCGAAACTTGCAGCGCGCCGAGCACGCTGAGGTCAAGGTGCCCGCCGCGGATCATCGCGAAGCTGGTGGCTTGATCGAAGAAGGCTGCGCCAGGCATCATCGTGACCTGTCGCTTCCCCGCGTTGATCAGTTCGGGATCACCCGCGCCTTCCGCAGGCGATGGACCCATGCCAAGCAGGCCGTTCTCGGTGTGATAGATGAGCGTGCGCCCCTCTGGCACGAAACGCGCCACCAACTCTGGGATGCCGATCCCAAGGTTGACATACGAACCATGGGGGATGTCCTGCGCGAGTCGGCGCGCAATCTCATCGCGGCTCCATCCGATGGCTGCAGGCGCGTTCGTCGCTGGTGGCGTCATGGGTAGCGCGCTCCTGCTGCGATCAACGCGGACTCCTGCTGTGGCGCGGGTACATGCACGATGCGGTCAACGAAGATCCCGGGCGTCACGATTGCTTCCGCATCGAGTTGGCCGGCTTCCACCACTTCGGCAACCTGCACGATGGTGATGCCCGCAGCGGTGGCCATCGGTGGGGCGAAGTTCCGCGCGGTGCGGTGGTAGACCACATTGCCATGCGTGTCGGCGCATCGCCCCTTGATGAGCGTGAAGTCCGCACGAATGCCGAACTCAAGAACGCACTCTGTTTCGCCGAAGAAGCGGTGCTCCTTCCCCTGCGCGAGCGGCGTCCCGACGGCTGTCGGCGTGAAGAACGCGGGAATGCCTGCGCCGCCCGCGCGGATGCGTTCGGCAAGGGTCCCCTGAGGCACGAGTTCAAGTTCGACTTCGCCGCGGCGGTACAGGTCTGGGAAAACGGTGGAGTTGGCGGTTCGCGGGAACGAGCAGACGACCTTGCGCACGCGACCCGCCTTCAACAGCGCAGCGAGTCCCACTTCGCCGCTGCCCGTGTTGTTGCTGACGACCGTCAACTGCTTCGCGCCTTGGTCGATCAGCGCGTGGATGAGTTCGATCGGGCTTCCCGCTTCACCGAAGCCGCCAATCATGACCGTGGCGCCATCGGGGATGTCCGCCACAGCGGCTGCAGCGCCCACCGCACGCTTGTCGATCATCGGCAGACTGGCGGCGGTGCT
>RFON01000032.1 GCA_009926625.1 Planctomycetota bacterium | reverse complement strand
CGCTCCGAGTGGATTCACATTGGTGGAACTGCTCGCAGTGATGGCGGTGATCGCCATTCTTGGCGTGGTTGTCACCACGAGCGCTGGTCGCGTGACGAAGGAAGCGCGAGTGGCAACTTCCGCCAATCAGGTTCTTGCCGCGCTGGCCGAGGCACGCGCGATTGCCATTCGCGACCGGACGCAGGTGCTCGTGGCATTCACGGTATTCAGAAAGACCTACCGAGCCACCACGGCTGGAGCTGAACTGATCGACTTCACGAAACCGCAGCAGACGCAGATCGTGATTGCCAAGGCAACGGGGCGGCTGGGTTTTCCAGGATCGGTCACTGGGACTGGGCAGTATCCGCTTCTGTCGGCGTCGACCTCGACGGACGATTTGCTCCTCGAGGAGTTCGTGCCAGTGGATGGGGTCGGACTTCGGCTGCTGCCGGTTGGCATCAAGGTGGCTGGTCAGGCGGCGGACATCACGACGATTGATGGGTACCCGTACGACGACATCTGGATTTCGCAGCCAGTGATGAGTGCTCGGTCGACCGACACCGTGGCGACCGTGGAACGGGGATCGCTGGTCGTGGTGCGGTTTTCCCCCGACGGGACCGTCATCACCCGCAACCCGAGTTTGCCCGCGAATGTGACCCCGACCATGTCGACGGACACCGCTGCTCTCGCGCCCTGGATCGACTTCAACCGCGACGGATTCTGTGGCATCGGAACAACAACGGGAAGTTCCAACGGAAAGTTCTACGCACTCGATGAGTACCGCGACGAGCCCTTGGGAAACCACACGCTTTTCCTCGCGGTTTTCGACGACGACCTCTTCCATCAGCAGGCAACCGCCACCGAACTCGCTGACTGGCGGCAGTACCAGAACATTGGTGTGTGGATGAGCGGGCTCAATACTGCTCGCACCAAATTCATCAACCAGTTCTGCGATCGGATCACCTTCAATCGATTTACTGGGGTGGCGGAGATCGTGCCGAGATGACCGGGAAGCAGCGCCATGGTCCTGCGCGTCGCCGCGCATTCTCGCTCGTGGAGCTCCTGTTGGCGGTCTTCATCCTTGGCATCGGGCTCATCGGCATCTCTGCGCTGTTCCCAGCTGGCATCGCCCAGCAGCGTCAAGCAAGCGATGACATCATGGGGCCCGTCGTTGCCGACAGCGCAGTTGCCCTCCTGCGCGCGCGGCTGTCTCCGCAGTTGTTCGGCACGCTGGAAGCGTTCGGTCAGCAACAAATCGTGACCGCAAACTCTGGGGCGCAGCTGCCCGTGCAGCCCACGGTCGAGGGGGACTGGACATGGCGCCGCCCGAGTTTCCTGTTTGAGGATTTCGCCGCGACACCACTCGTCAACGAAGCGGGTGCCATCGACATCTTCAGTTCGTACTACTCGCTCAACCAGCTTGGTGCGACCGTGAATGATGTTTCATTCAGCGGACTGAACATCTCCAAGTTGGCCGCCGAGAACTACGACGCGCCTGGTGGCGGCAGCCTGCCCACTGGTATTCCTTGGAACAGTCGAACGGGACTTCCAGTTGTTCTCATCACCCAGGGTGAGCGAGCATTTCCCCAGGTGTCGGAGGGAAGTGGCACAACACAGCGCCCCGTGTACTTCTGGGAGTGCATGTTCCGCAGGTTCGCGGGACGCATCCAGGTGGCAGTGTTCGTGTACCGCGTCGCGCCCGCGGGCGGCGAGCCCCGTCCGTACACGGTGGCTCAGGGCACTGGTGCCGCTGCAACAGTCCCGCCGATGCCGTACTTGGTGGATCTTTCGGTGGCGCCGTTTTCACGCTTGCGAGCTGGCGGACTCGACGGAAATCTGGCAACTTTTCTCGATAACTCCAGCGTTGCAACGCAGAACGCAACCACGACGCCGACGGAGCTGTCGCGCGAGCACACATGGCAGTCGCCGAACCAGTGGCTGCTCGACCAGTACGGCGATGTGCACCGTGTGGCGGTGGGGCGTCGCAACTCCCGTGATGCCGCAAACATCACGCTGTCGCGGCCGATTCCCCAGCAGCCTGCGATTCCCGAGGTGCGCGGGCTGTTGCAGGTTGGCGGGACCGTGAATGGCACGCCCGCGCCCGATCTGGGTGGGCAGTTCCTCTGGTTCATGCCGACATTCGATTCGCAGTCGCGTTCACTTCGGGCTGTCTATGCGACGGTGCAGGAACTCTGATGATGAAGCGCAGCACGAGTCACGGCAACAGTCACATCATGCACGCTTCACGCGGGTTCACCCTCGTGGAACTGATGGTTGCGGTGGGGCTTCTCCTTGTCGTGGTGATCGCAGTCAGCAGGGTGTTCAGCACGGCGAGCAAGGTCACGAGCCTCGGGGAGGCAAACAACGACCTGCTGCAGGAGACTTCTGCGATCGAGCGGCAGATCCGCAGCGACTTCGCGCGGCTCGACTTTGATGGATGCATCGCCATCCAGTGTGTGGCCGTGCAGAACAATGTGAATCGCATCCAGTTCAGTTCTGCCAGTGCGCCGCTTGTGGATCCATCGCGCCCTGACGACGCAGTCATCCGCTGCGATCAACTGGTGTTCTTCACCAAGGGTGCGCAAACCTCCGTCCGCTTCACTGGCACGCAGGATCTCGGCGAGGGAACGCAGGCGCCCATCACGATGGCGAAAAGTTCCTCGGCACGCCTGCTGTACGGACATGGCGTTCAGGTACCCGAACTGGTGCCTCAAGTTGCAGGTGGCACGGTCAAGCGGCCGGACCCGTTGTCGTTCAGCGAGTCGACTTTGGTGCCTTGGAGCCTTGACCCTCAGCCGAGCGGTTCGCTGGACTACACCTTCTGGCTCACAAGCGGCGGCGGGGTGGTTCGCGGCACACAGCCAGAGGCGCGCGACTGGATTCTTGCGCGGCAGGCAGTGCTGCTCGCGGATGACGGCGCCAACAAGGTCTACTTTCACGCGGGACCACGCGCACCGCAAACGACCTACGGGAACAACTCGGCGATCGCACTGTGGGAAGCATCTGTCGCGCAGGGCACGGATGTCCCTCTCGCGGACAACGCCCTCTTTCCGAGCAATGACCTGGTGTCGTCGCGAGTGGATGTTGCAGCGTCTTCGCTGAACGACCTTCGCCGACAGCTTGCGCCCGATGCTGCTGCGATCGCTCGCGCTGGGACGGTGCTGTCGGGATCGCAGGGGCAGCGCAGACGGATCATCAACTGCTTCTTCGGTTCGTCAACCTATGGACAGTTGGCCGGCTACATCCGCAGCGAAAAGTTCGCGCCGAGCATGAACCGGCAGGATGTCATGTTGACGACGCCGACGCTTGCCACGAACTGCTCCAGTTTCATGGTCGACTGGACATGGGAGGATTTGTCGACGCTCGGATTCTCACAGACTCCGCTGTCGGAAGTCACTTGGTTTGGATTCCCCGATTCCGCCTATCCAGCCAATTCGGTGGAGCGGCGGGGCGTTTCGTGCCTGAACGACCTCGTGGGTTCGCCGCTCGGAGCGGCCACCGATGCGATTCGCTTGGCGGTCGAGGGCGGCGCGCCGGCTGTGTACTCGCCCTATGGGCAGAACATCCCCATCCGCATCTATACGGCAGTATTCGGCTTCAACAGCGACAAGCAGACATTCGTTCCGCTGCAAGACCCTGCGCCAAATGCACCAGCGGTGACGGCGATCGAGCGCGCCGACTACACGCCCTGGCCAACCGCCATTCGCCTGACCATGCAGTTGCATGACTCGGAGAACCGCATCGAGCAGGGGAGAACTGTCCAGCTTGTCATCGAACTCCCGCGGAGGCCAGCATCATGACCCAACAGCCCATTCGCCGCGGCAGCACGATGATCTTGGTGGTGTCGATGTTGGTGCTGCTGGTGCTCATCGCGGCCGCGTTCGTGTCACGCGCGCAGTCGGGGCGGGTGCTCGCATCGGCGCAGCAAGGTGCTGCTTCGCAGTCAGACCGAATCGGACCAATCGCCAACGCGGTAACCGACGAGATTGCCGGATCACTGTTCCCGCGCGCGGTTGATGGTCGCGATGCTGCGCTCGCCAGCACAGCGGCTGGAGTGTTGCCGACCGCATCTGCCGCGGTGCCGCGCCTCGCGGCCGATGACAATGCAATCCGTTATGGCGTGGATGTGCTCGATCGACTCAACAACGCCACTCTCGCAGTTGGACCCGATGGCATCATTGACGGTTACAACTTCGCTCCGTACGAAGTCCGCCCTTGGACAAACTGGCCAGACAGTTACAACCAGTCGCCCGCTGGCGACATTCGCTTGGTGGAGGCGAATCCAATCGGCAACCCGAGCTTCGGCGATTGCCGCTGGCTTCGGTCAACGGAGCCCGTGCGTGTCATCTATCAGGGACAGTTCACCTTTTCGCACTGGGCGCACCTGTCGTGGATACCAACGGCGAACAATGGTTGGCGGCTCGTGACGGACATCTCCGATGTCGCTGCGAACACGGTCGCCGATGTAGCGCCATCCGCGACCGCGGCATCTTTTTTTCCGAATCCACCGCGGCGCTGGGGTCTCGAGATTCCGTACGAGCAGTGGCTGCCGTCGGTACCGCCGGACCCCGTCCTGTGGATCCCCACGACCATCGGCGCAGTTCCTGCTGCTCCCACGCCGCCCTACCCCAATGTTTCAACGCCGCAGGGCGAGGCGGCGCTGCTGTTTCGCCAACTCGCTGTGGGTGCCACGCCGAACCCAAACCCCGTCGGCGGCTGGTTCAGTTCGCAGCATCCAATTGGGCTGGGAGATTCCGAGTTCTGCTTGCCGAACTTCCTTCGCTTGAAGTGGTTCGGTCCGCGTTCCGATGAGTTCGTTCTCGACAGCCCGCGCAACATCATCACCCGCACGCTGTGCGACACCGACGGCGACGGATTCACCGACAGTTTTTGGTTCCTTGCGCCAACATCAGTCGACCGATCGGTGCGTCATGTCGTTGGTGTGTCGATCGTGGACAACAGTGCGCTGCTGAATGTGAATGTCGCGACGCAATTCAATCCGGCGAACACAGGGGGCAAGACGCCGGCAGATGTCGCGCTCGTTGGAAACGCGATTCGCCCGGACAGCGACACCTTTTCGAGCGGGCCTACGAACCCTGCCAACTCGCGCGTTGGGTACTTGGACTCGGACTACAACTACGCCGGCCCAAACACCTACGAAATCGGTGCGCCACAATTCCTCGTGAAGTTCGATCGAGCCCGCTTCGGCGGCTTGCTTGGCGGACAAACGGCGCTGGCTGATTTTCGGACCAATCCGACGGTGCTTTCGGAGCTTGGTGTCGTGGCCTGGCGCAGCAGCGGCACGCAAGCAGCAGAGGCGATTGGCCCATTCCGAAACCTGCTGCAGTCCGACCTTGAGCGCACCACCTACTTCAAGGCGATGTCGCGGGATGGCGATGTCGACAACTACTTCTCGCTGAATCCGTCATCGACGAACTTCGCCTTCGAGCAGGCTGCCGGACAGGGCGATCTGCTTCGGTTCCTCGCGTCTGGCGGAGCGACCGCCACCGTGCGGTCTTCAGCCAGTCCGATCACGCCGGCCCAGCTCGATCCCTTCACGATGGCGGACGAGTACGAACTGCGTGCGTTCCATGGCAACAACAGTCCTGCGCTGCGCTCGCGGCTCGAGCGCGCCATCGACTCGGAGTTTGCGCCCGTCACTCCTGAGTCTCAGCCGATGGTGCTCGGCACCCAGTTCCTGCGATCGGCGGTCATTCGGGAGGAGACCAGCGAGTTCAATGACCAACTCGATGGTCGTCAACTCCTGTTCGACAACCGGCGAAAGCTCACGACAATCAGTGGGGCCCGCAACGAGATGATGCCGCCGTGGCTGTGGACGATGCCGCCCGCGTCGCGCCTCGGACAGCAGTTTGGGCAGCCTGCGACATGGCCTGCGGGAACGGAACGCGGTTGGAAGGATCTGTACGAGACCAACTACGGCTGGGGCGATTACAGCGCGTTCCAGAGCGTGCCTGCGCGGGGCGGCTTTGACCCCACCGTCCAGTTCCCCGACGAGCCAGGCGCGAGCATGGGTGACGGTAACTGCGACGGCGTGGTCGACGAGAACGATGTTCAACTCGCGCGCGCGCAGTTCAACATGTGGAACACCAAGACCGACCTGAATCGGGAGGTGACGAATGACAACGCTGGGCCTGCGGAGTACCTCGCGCATCAGCACAATCTCGCCCGCGATGTCGTTCGGGTGCTGCAGCGCTCGCTGATCGATGTGGATTCGCGAATCTCGATCTTCGGGCAGGAGTTCTCGCAGTCGCAGCCGAACTACAACCGCAACGCACTGCGCGAGGCGCGGCGAGCCGTGCTGAGTTGGACCGCGAACATCATCGCGTCGCTCGACGGTGCGCGGCAATGGCCAGGCATGATCCTGCCGACGGACGCGCCGCTGCACCCGGAGCGTGGGTTGATCACCGAAGAAGGCGGCGAGCGCCTCAGTTTCATCGGGCAGGAAAGGCATCCATTCATCACGCAGGTGTTCTTCGGCGTCGTCTATCCGAAGACGGGCGTGGTTCCGCAAGGTGTCACCGGCGCGGGCAATTCCTATGTGTGCTACGACCCAGCGCAAGCGGCGAGCGCAACCGACGGAAGTGGTGCGCGAGTCGTGCTCGCCGTGCAGATCGCCAATCCGTACAACACGCCCATCGATCTCTGGTCCTACCGACTGCGGGTGTTCGGTCAGGAGTTCCAGTTCCTGCAGCCGCCGGCGGGTGGGACCAACGGAAACTGGGGTTACGGGGTCAACCCGGTGCTCGGTCCATCCACCGAACACGGGCCACGGACAGCAACCGTGTTTGCGATTCCAAAGACCCTTGGCACGGGGGCGGGGCGTGACCCCAACTTCCGCGCACACATGCTGAACTTCCTCGACCTCACGCATCCGTGGCTGCGACCAGGTGTGGCAACGGGAACATTCCCAAACCTGCTGCAGACTGAGATTGCTGCTGCGCCGCCCGCAGAAGTGTTTCCAGTCGGTGGCGGCAATGTCGCGGATCTGTTCGAGGATGCGTCGACGCCGTACGCCGATTGCCTTGTTTTCAACGCATCGCAGGTGACCGAAGCCGAGCCAACAACCAGCGCTGGGTCGAACAAGTGGAGCGTCAAGCCGAACTACTACCTCGACCGAATCGATGGAGCCCAAGAAGGCCGGGACATCGCATTGGTCCGCCGCGTGGCGGATCCGCTGAATGCTGGAAACTCGTACTCGCTTGTGGTCGACAGGCTTGAGAATCAGTTGAACCCCCCGCAGACAACGGCATGGACCGACCAACTGCGCCGCATGCTGCAGCCGCCGGCTGCCGGTCAGGAGGACAATCAGTTCGTGCCGCCGCCCTACCTGCCACCTGATCCAGGCAGTGCGTCGCAGCAGTTCCCACACATCGACATCGGACTCAACGATTTTCTGATGGCGTGGACGCGCATCAGTCGGCCATGGACCCTCGACATCGACGGCAATGCGGAGATTTCTGAGAACGAGCGTTCGCCTCGCTATGTGTTCGCGCATGACCTCGGACCGCGGAGTGTTGCGCTGTCGAGTGGTCAGCAGAACACCGCGCGCTTGTTCGGTCGCGTTGGTACACCGCAGCCATTCGCCGGGGAAGTGTTCCGACTCAGCGATGTGCAGACGAAGGCGGACTCACTCGTGGTCAGCAGTTCGCGTTCGCCGTTCAACCGACCGCTGATGGGAAAGCCAACCAACTTCACGTTGTGCACCTTTGTGGACAACGACGGTCGGACGCGGCTGTACCTGCCCTTTGGCATCGCGACCGGAGCCGCGGAGACCATCTACGGCGACACGGGAGCCGGGGTGCCGAATCGCAACCTCGACTTTTACCGCCACCCGATTCGGCTGGTGCAGCGTGACGGTCCCTTTGAGCAGGTTGCCGAGATCTACGATGTGCCAGTGTGGGGACCCGTGCTGCAGCTGCAAGGGTCAAACTGGACAGTCCGCGGGACCTTTGGCGAGATGCTGGTTGGCGATGCCGTTGCGAACGCAGGGCAGGCGGGCGGCGGAAGTGACTTTTCCACTTCTTCTTCGAGAGGCGGGAGCGGGCAGGGTGGTGACGCCGGTTTCCCCACGCTGGGCGCAGATGAAGATGATCGACGCGACACCACCCGATTCCAGTTCCAGCGCGGCAGGACTGCGATCCAAAGCGTGGTCGGCTTCGTGCCACCGCTGCCAGCTGGCGCATCGATCCTCGACGGCTTCACGCTCGACCGAGCAGGCTTCGCGCGAAAGGACCTCGACAATGATGGAGCCCTCGGCGAGATCGGCGAGATGATGGCGTTTGAGCAGCGTCGCCTGCGGCTTGCGCGAGGGTTCACGGGTGCGTTGACTCCTGGACTTGTCAATGTGAACACAGCACCGCTTGAAGTGCTGCGCGCGCTTCCGAACATGCAGTATCTCAGTTACAACCGAGATGCGGTCGGCGGAGCGCAGGTACCGTCGACCATCGTCAAGGTCAACTTTCCCGAGACGATCATCAACTATCGCGATCGATACCCCGCAGCGACAGGGTTCCTTGCGGGTCCGAAGTATGACGACCGCGGATTCGTTCCAGTGCCTCCAGCAACCGACCCATTCCCATTCCACCCTGGCATGCGCGGAGAGCGCGGGTTCGTTTCCGTTGGCGAGCTCGCCGTGCTTGACCGAGAGTTCCGACCCTCGCAGCTCCCAGATGATCCGGAGGCCGCCGCGGACAACACGACTTGGCAATCGAACAAGTCATGGAGCGTGAACTTTGCTGGGCGCGATCCCTACCGAACGAGCGAGGATCCACCGATCGTTCAGCCACCCACCGGCGGTCACACGCCGGCACCCGTGAACCCTCCGCCGACTGACGCAGGGAGTGGTTGGCGGGCACCGTCATCGACTGGGACCGCGATGGTGCATCCTCCGCTGTCGCCCGTGGGAGGGCGGTTTTCTGCCCAGCTGGCGACGGAACGATTGGCAACCAGCGTGATTGCCACTGACAACTTGACGACCACGAACGCGTTCGATCCAGTGTTCGCACTGGGTCAGGTGGCTGGCGACCAAGTGGAACGCAACGCGCTCCTGAAGGGAATCGCCAACATCGCGACAACCCGCAGCGATGTGTTCACGGTGTACCTGAAGGTTCGTTCGGTCGCACAGAATCAGCAGACCGGCAAGTGGGATGCGACCGATCCAGCAACCCTTGTCGATGAGTCGCGCTATTTGATGGTGGTGGACCGATCGAATGTCAACCGTCCGAGCGACGAGCCGCGCATCCTCATGTTCGAAAGGATCGTGGATTGACGGGTGACCGCCAAACGGTCCCGCGCCATGTGGCCATCATCATGGATGGCAATGGTCGATGGGCGCAGTCGCGCGGGCTGCCTCGTGTCGCGGGACATCGCGCGGGAGCGATGGCTATTCGACCCGTCCTCAATCGTGCGGCCGAACTTGGTATCGAGGTTCTCACGCTCTACTCCTTTTCGAGTGAGAACTGGTCCCGTCCCGCCGCCGAAGTCGATGCGCTGATGGCGCTGTGTGTCGAGAAGTTGATCGAAGAACGAGCGGCGCTCGTGCAAAGCGGCGTCAGGCTTCGGCGAGTTGGCTTGCGGAAGGGACTGCCCAGCAAGGTGCTCGACGAGTTGGATGCAACCGAGCGCGCGACGCAGCACTGCAAGCGGATCACCCTTGCGTTGGCATTGAACTACGGTGCGCGCGCAGAAATCTTGGAGGCGGCTCGTGCATTGGCTACGCGTGTGTTGGAAGGAATGGTCAGGGTCGATGCCATCGATGAGCCCATGATCGAAGCGGAATTGTGCACTGCGGGGCTTCCCGATCCCGACTTGCTCATCCGCACGGCGGGGCAGCAGCGGCTGTCCAATTTCCTGCTTTGGCAGTTGAGCTATTCCGAACTGCTCTTTGTCGATGCCCTCTGGCCCGACTTCGCTCCAGAGCACCTGACCGCTGCCGTGGCCGAGTTTGCGGCTCGGCAAAGGACATTTGGCGGCATTCAGGGGACATCTTCACCGCAGCAAGACCCCGCGGCAGTACCCGCTCGTATTCTCTAGGGTCCCGAGGCTCGTTGTGTTGTTCAGCAGGACCATGCTCTTGAATCAGCTCCTTCGGTCTTTCGTGTGTTTCGCGGTTGGTCTGCTGGCGCTGCTGCCGCACCAATCCGCGTTTGCGCAGTACTGCGAGCCTGCATCATTCGTCGGCGACATCAATGAGGACACGAAGGTCGATGCGGATGATGTCGTGGCGTGGAACGCACTGTTCTCGGCGACGCCGCCCACTTACCGCGCCTGCGCAGATCTCAACCGCAATGGCGTGCTCGACACGCGCGACAGGGGGATGCTCCTGACCGCAGTTCAGGTGGCGCGACCGACGGCACAGGGCGGACTCGGCTCGGCCGGTCGAATCCCCGCGTTCACCATTTCGGAGTTCCGCAGCGGCGTGGCGAACCCGCTCGACCCGCAGCAGCGGTACATCGAGTTTCGACTGCCTCGGTCTTTCCCGCTCGGATTCGCCTTTGACAACAAGTTCAACAACGGCGTTTACCTGCTGCAAGTATCGCGAGGAAATGGCACCAGCCTGCAGCAAGGGTTCATCAAGAAAGTCATTGACCTGCGTGCGACGAATGCCACCTTCGCAACGACAGGCGTCGGGACAGGACTCGCGCTCGTCCGCGATGACAGTTGCTCGCTCGAGCCGCCCGCGGGCGTGACCGTGGTGACGCTGCCCGCCGGACAGTCGTTGACATTTTCCAATCAGCACGACTTCAACACCACCTGGATGCTGGTGTACCGCCGACCGTCAGGCGGGACCTATACGGCAAAGGCTGCGATGCCGACGGTGGGACAACGAATCGATGCCAACTCAGACTGCGAGATCGACGCAGCATTCACCAACTCCTCGGTGCCGCCGCCAAATGTGTTTCCGCCATGGGACTTCGTCATCGACATGATTTCGGTGGATCGGTCCTTGACCGAAACCGGTCCGACGGGACAGGGTTGCATCTACGGCGACGGTTCCCTCTTTGAGGTCGAGCCCCTCGACATCGGCGGTCAGCAACAAGCTGCCTTTCATGTGTACCGCAACAATGACAACAAGGCATGCCGTGGATTCGATCAAGTCGTGATCACTGGGATCGACACGCCAGGATCGCCGAATCCCCCGAGTGCAGCGAACCAGTACTGCGGATCGGATGCGGTGGGTCCCTGCAACGAAGTGCATGGCCCATTCTGCGCCGACCGCAACTGCTGTGAGTTCGTGTGCGCGTTCCTTCCGAGTTGCTGCGTCCTTTCGTGGGATGTGACCTGCGTGGCGCTCGCGGCAGATCAGTGCGGGACCTGCGCGGGACTTGGCACGGGGTCGTGCTTGACCCCTGGAACGGGCTCGGCGTGCCGCGATGCCACTTGCTGTGCAGCGGTGTGTGCCTTGCTTCCCGCATGCTGTGACACGCTTTGGGATGCCGCATGCGTTGACTTGGCAGTTGAAAACTGCCTCCGCTGCGGTGCGACGGTGATTCCCAATTCGTGCTTCACGGCGTCGCCGCTGCCCTATTGCAGTGACTCGCAGTGCTGCCAGACCGTTTGCGTCGTTGATCCCGCGTGCTGCACGGTCCGATGGGATCAGGCGTGCGTGGACAACGCCGGACTGTTCTGTCCCGATCTCGCCTGCGGCAGTCCAGCGGCGGGGGATTGCTGTCTCTCGCATGGAACGCCCTACTGCAACGACGCGGGCTGCTGCACGCTCGTGTGCAAGTTTGACCCGTATTGCTGCAGCATCATCTGGGATGTCCAGTGCGTCAGTGAAACGCTGCAACTCTGCACGGGCGTGTCCTGTGCCTGCGGCGGCGGAGGCGAGTCGCAGGGATGCTTCGTGGTCCACGAAACGCCAGGATGCAGTTCCACGACCTGCTGCAACAGCGTCTGCAACAGCGATCCATTCTGCTGTGGGGTGAACTGGGATGCGTCATGCGTCGCTGCGGCAGGGAGCTTCTGCGCATCCAACCCATCATGTGAGGAGTCGACGGGGAGTTGCCTTGTCGTCCACGCGGAGCCCGGCTGTGAGGATCCTGCATGCTGTTCCAAGGTGTGCGAGGTCGAACCGAACTGCTGTGACCTCGGTTGGGATGCGAAATGTGTCACGCTGGTCGCCACGGAGTGCGGCGGTTGTGGCGATGTGTTTGCCGAGGATTGTCTCACGCCGCACCTCTCACCTTTCTGCGACAACGCGGCGTGCTGCGAACTGGTCTGTCAAACCGATCCGTTCTGCTGCGAGCAGGAGTGGGACATCAACTGCGTCGAGACTGCAGAGGTGTTGTGCAAGACAGAGCAGACAAAGTGCGGCTCGGTGGAAGGGCGCAGCTGCTTCGTGGCGAGCTTCCTGCAAGGCTGCAACGACAGTGCGTGCTGCGGGCAGGTGTGTACCTACGACCCCTTTTGCTGCGTGCAGGTGTGGGACTCGATCTGCGTTCAGCAAGCGCTGACCTACGCAACGCTCGGATTTGGATGCGAATTGCCAACAGGTGCGGGGAGTGGGCGAGGCGACTGCCTTCAGGCCCACGCACAGCGCAGTTGCTCCGACGTGGAGTGCGCGGCGGCAGTGTGCTCCATCGAACCGAACTGCTGCCGCATCGTCTGGGACCAGGACTGTGCGGATCTGGCGCCGTTCGTCTGCATCACGGTTGGGGGATGTCCGGGGACGGGATCCTCATTCGCGGTGCATGCGACTCCAGGAAGCGTGGACCCGTCCTGTTGCAACGCGGTGTGTTTCGAACGCCCCGCGTGCTGCAGCAGCAGTTGGGATCAAGCGTGCGTGACGCTGGCATACCAGCGGTGCCGTCCGAGCCCTTCCTGGACTGCCGATTGCATCGGATCCTGCACGGAGGTTCACGAGAATCCTGGCTGTGAGGATGTGGCGTGTGCGAGCGCTGTGTGCTTCAACGATGCGCAGTGCTGCACGGTCGGATGGGACGAAGACTGCGTGTCGCTGGCGCGCGGACTGTGCTGCGGGTTGCCTGGTTGTGGCAATCCCTGCAACGGCGACTGCCTGCTGCCGCATGATGCTCCCTACTGCAGGGACCCATTCTGCTGCTCAACGGTCTGTGCGGTCGATCCGTACTGCTGCTCCACTGGGTGGGACGGCTTCTGCGTGCAGTCGGCTGAGGAGCGCTGCTCATCTGGCTGCGGATCACCGTTGAATGGGCCATGCTTCATTGGGCACCTCGGGCAAGGCTGCAGCAACGCGCCGTGCTGCATCGAAATCTGTCGGAAGGATCCTTACTGCTGCGATACCGAGTGGGATGATTCGTGTGCCTCGATGGCGCAGAAGGACACGGAGAACTGCGCCTCCGATCTGGCGTGCGGGGCCGAAGCAGCAGGTGATTGCTGCGTGCCGCACTATGAGTCGCCGAAGTGCCGCGATGCAGCGTGCTGCGAGGCCGTCTGCGAACTTGATACGGAGAACTTCTGCCGCGATTTCTTCTGGGATGAGTTCTGCGTGGAATTGGCGCTCGGATCGGACGCGTGCAACTGTGCGCGCGAATGCGGCGATGTGTGTTCGGGTCCCTGCTGCGAGCCGCATGAACGCACCGCATGCAATGACTTGGCCTGCTGCACCTCGGTTTGCAATGCCGATGCCTACTGCTGCGAAGTGGTGTGGGATGTGAGCTGCGTCGCGGCAGCGCTTGCGTCCTGCGCGCGAGGTCCAGACGCAGCGTGTCCGCCGCCGGAGTGCGGTGACAAGGGCACGGGGCCATGCTGCTTCCCGCATGTTGGTCCATCCTGCTCCAACACCGACTGCTGTGATGCGGTCTGTACGGCCGACCCATTCTGCTGCGAATCGGCATGGGATAGCAACTGCGTGAAGATCGCGACAAGCATTTCCTCCTGCAGTTGCGATGGACCTACTTGCGGCGGACCAGAAACGGGTTCGTGCTTTGAAGCTCAGTCCACGCCGTTCTGTTCCCAAGAGAACTGCTGTTTCCTGATCTGCGGCAAGGTGCAGCCCGAGTGCTGCTCGATCGCTTGGGACGAGTCTTGTGTCCAACTGGCGTTGATCTTCTGCCAGTCGGGGCTGACCGACGGACCAGCGCAAGGCGCTCCACCGCCGAAGCCCGCATCCAAAGCGCCTGCCAAAGCGCCTCACAAGTGATCTGCCGCAGGATCCCGTAGCAACGGGATGTGCTCGGCGGATCGCCAAGTCATGCGGCGACGAGCGTGTGTGCGCGGTCCGGACCGACGCCGATCATCTCGACCGGCACACCGAGATACTTCTCGATTCGGTCGAGGTAACGCCGAGCCGCCGACGGCAGGGCCTGTCGATCACTCGCATCGCGAATGTCTTCGCTCCATCCCTCGAGGGTTTCGTAGACGGGCTCGACTTGCGCAAGCAGCCGTGCATCGGGAAGGAAGCGTTCGGTCACGGTGCCGCTGGGCAGGCGATAGCCAGTACAGATCTTCAGTTCCTCGAAGCCGCTGAGGACATCGAAGAGTGTGCAGGCAATGCCGGTTGCGCCACAGATCATCGCGCTATAACGAACCGAGACAAGGTCGAGCCAGCCAGTGCGCCGTGGTCGGCCGGTGGTTGTGCCGAACTCGCGCCCGCGCTGGCGGATGCGCTCGCCCGTGCCGTCAAGCAGCTCGGTTGGGAATGGGCCCGCACCGACGCGGCTCGTGTATGCCTTCATGATTCCGAGTACGCGGTGGATTCGGTTGCCCGTGATTCCGGTCCCCGATGGGATTCCCAGCGTGGAGCAGTTGCTGCTCGTGACGAAGGGGTAGGTGCCATGATCGATGTCAAGGAGGCACGCATTCGCCCCCTCAAACAGCAGCGAGCGACCGTCGGCCATCGCATCGTGGAGCGCGTAGACCGTGTCGGTGACATGCGGACGGAGCGTTGAACCCAAGGCGGCAAATCGCTCCGCAAGGGCATCGGCGTCAAGCGCGGGTGCGTTCACGCCAAGCGCCTTCAGTTCCGCGGTCCGCAGCCGGCACACGACGCGAAGGCGGTCGCGCAGGTGCGCGGCATCAAGCAGATCGCCCACGCGAATCGCCGTCGAACGGCTGATCTTGTCGGCGTACGCGGGACCGATGCCGCGACGCGTGGTGCCGATGGCCAGCGAGCCGCGTTCGCCGCTGGCGATGTGAGCAAGGAACTCTTCAAGCGCCGCATCCTGTTCCTTGTGGTAGGGCATGACCACATGCGCGCGGTCCGACACCTTCAGGTTGGCACCGACATCAACACCGCGTGACCGCAGGCGCTCGATCTCCTCGATGAGCTTCTCTGGGTCAACGACAACGCCGTTGCCGATCACATTCAGCTTGCCGGGGTTGAGGATTCCAGAGGGGATGAGGTGCAGCGCATAGCGCTCGCCGCCAACCTCCACGGTGTGCCCTGCGTTGGCGCCGCCGTTGTAGCGCACGATCACATCGTGCTCCGCCGTCAGGAGATCGACGATCTTGCCCTTGCCCTCATCGCCCCATTGCAGACCGACGACAGCGGTGTTTCGCGGCGCGTTGCGTTCTGTGCTGCTCACGGAACGAGTCTAGCGGAGCGCACCGAGGCGGCGCAGACCGCGAGGCGGGTGGGCTACGCTTGAATCGTGGAGCCAACCACCGCCATCTCTGTCTCGGGCAAGCGGGTGGACGACGGAGGTGCCCAAGCGACATCGAAGATCCAATCGGCGCATGATGCCGCCATCATCGCGGAGAGTCGTGGTGGCGCTCGCTACGAGGGGCTGTATGTGCATGTGCCATTCTGTCGCCACAAGTGCCACTACTGCGACTTTTACTCCTTCGTGGACAGTGAGAACCGTGGTGCGGCGTTTGTCGAGCGATTGCTCGCCGAAGCCGCCGCAGCAGTGCGCTTCGTTCGCGAGCCCCTGACGAGCGTTTTTGTGGGAGGTGGGACGCCGACCATGCTGCCTCCGCCACTACTGCGCGAACTCGTGGAAGGACTCCGAGCGCGACTTCCCATGGCAGGCGATGTCGAGTGGACGATTGAAGCGAATCCCGAGACGATCGACTCCGCGATGGCGGAGGAACTGGGTGCGCTTGCCGTTCGGCGTGTGAGCCTCGGCGCGCAGTCGTTCGATCGCACGCTGCTGCGGGCTCTTGAGCGGGATCACGACCCTGCATCGGTGGCGCGCGCCGTGTCGCTGCTGCGCGCCGGCGGCGTCCCGCAGGTGAACCTCGACCTGATTTTCGCCGCGCCAGGCAGCACGGTGGAACAGTGTGCGGTAGATGTGCGCACGGCCGTTTCACTTTCGCCGGATCACCTGAGCGCGTATGGACTTGTCTATGAACCAAACACACCGCTCACCGTCAAGCTTCGGCAGGGAACCGTGCAGCGCGTTTCCGACGACAACGAAGCAGCGCAGTACGAGCATGTGGTGCGTGCGCTCGCAGCAGAGGGCTTTGAGCGATACGAGGTCAGCAACTGGTCGCGCGGTGGCGCGCAGTGCAACCACAACCTGCTCTACTGGCGCAACGGCGACTGGTTTGGGCTTGGTCCGAGCGCTTCGAGTCACGCGCGTGGTGTTCGCTGGCGCAATGTGCCGCGACTGGGTGATTGGCTCGAACAGGGGCCCAGTTCGCCCGTGCAGGATGCGGAAGTCCTCAGTGAAGATGTGCAGGTGGGTGAGGCATTCATGTTGGGACTTCGCGTCGTCCGTGGGATCGAACGGTCGCGTGTCGAGCAACTGCTGCAGCGCGGCAGCAACGGGGAGCGGCGGCGTGCCGCCATGGCACGCCACCTCGGGGCTGGGCTGCTTGCGCAGGGGGCAACACATGTGCAACTGACCGAACGCGGCTTCCAAGTGGCGGATTCCGTCCTGATGGACCTGCTTTGAAGCGGCCCATGCGCGCCTTCGCTGGATTTCCTCGCCCATGGTGGGCGGCAGGGTCGATACAACCATGATGCATCCCTTGATTCGTCTCCTTCGCCCAGCGGACTGGGTGAAGAATGTGTTCGTGCTGGTGCCGATCGTCTTCTGGCTGCCGGGAGCCGGGCGAGGCAGCGATGCATCCGTCGTCCAAGCAAAGGGCGTGGCAGAGTTGCTGGCGTTCGCGGCGTTCTGTTTGGCCGCGAGTGGCTGGTACTGCGTCAACGATGCGCTCGATGCCGCGGAGGATCGACTGCACCCAGTCAAGCGGCGGCGACCGGTCGCATCGGGTCAGGTGTCGGCGGGCGGTGCGGTGCTGCTCGGCGCTGTGGCTGCAGTGGCAGCGCTCGCCTTGGCCGCTGCGGTGCATGTCGGAGTCGTGTGGGCGGTGATCACCTACCTCGCGCTGCAGGCGTTCTACAACATCGGCCTGAAGCGGATCATTTTCGTGGACGCAGCTACCATCGCAACCGGCTTCTGCATTCGAGCGGTCGCAGGGGCACTCGCGATCGAAGTGCCCGTGTCGATCTGGCTGGTGCTATGCGTGTTCTTCCTGACGCTCTTCCTCGCGTTCATCAAGCGCATGTGCGATCTGTCGTCGTCGCGTCGCGCTGGCGCAGTGCAGTGGAGGCCGCGCGCTGGCTACGGTGACATGGGCGAACTCAATTGGCTCCTCAGCATCAGCGGCGGACTGACGGTGCTGATGTTCCTGATGTACACGCTCAGCGGACACGCGCAGCTGTTGTTCGGCGTGCGCGCGTTCGGGCTGGCGATGCTCACGCCGCTCGTGCTCATCGTCGTGCACCGCTTCTACCACCGAGCGCTGCAGGGGCTGAGCGACTCGCCATTGGATGCGCTGCGCACGGACCGCGTCGTTCTGGTGAGTGTCGTGCTGTTTGGAATCGGGGTCTGGCTGGCGCTGTATGTGCACGGCATTGATGACGCGCTGCGGCGTGCGCTCCTGATCTGACTCCATGTCTTCGCTGACGGACATGCCCACCAATCATGCAGCGAGGCGCGGCGCGGTGTGGCTCGCGTTGCTCGTTGCAGGGTTCTTGTTGCTCACATGGCCCGTGATCCTTCTCGGTGGCGGAGGCACGAGCGAAGCATGGGATCAGGATGAGCATCATGTTCATGTGATCGAACGATTCTCGGCGGCACTTCGCAAGGTGGACGGTGCACCATCGCTTCGCGAGGCGCTTGCGGATTACCCATCAGCGACGAGCCCTGGCTTCCATCTCGCGGTCGCATCGCTCGATGCTGCGGGTGTTCGGTCGCGCACGGTGCAGCGGCTCGTGGCGAGCCTCGCAGGGGCAACAGCGCTTGCAGTGCTCTGGTTGGCGCTGCGCCGAGCCGTGGATCCGATCACCTCATCCGTTCTCTGCCTTCCGCTGCTTGCGAGTCCATACTTCCTGTCGGGCAGCATTTGGTTGACCACGGATGTCTCAGCGCTCCTGTGGACGACAGTCGCACTTGCGAGTCTCTTGATGCGTCCACTGACTCCCCGTTGGATTCTTGCGGCTGGCTTCGCGGCAGCCGTTGCCGTGTTCGTTCGGCAACCGTCGGTGTGGCTTGCTGCGCCGATTGCGGTCGCTGCATGGACTGCCGCGCAGGCACCGTGTCCGACTGGGAGTCCCGTTGCTCCGCGGCGGTTCGATGCGGCAATCTGCTGGGCGGCGCTCGCTGCGATCCTGATGCCTTGCATCGTGCTGGCTGCGCTGACCTCACTGTGGGGGGGACTCGTGCCGCCGTCCTATCGAGCGCAGCATGCGTCGGGCTTCAATCCAGCATTGCCGGCGCTGGCGCTTGCGCTGCTCGGTCTGTGGGGAATGCCATGGCTGCTGCGTGCGCGTGGATGGTTCGCGCCTCGCGTGCTGTTGCCCGCAGTCGTCCTGGGTGAATTGGTCGCGGCGCTGCCTGCAACGGACTTCGACAGGGCGTCGGGGCGGTGGGGTGGACCGATCTGGCAGGTGATTGAACGCACCCCCGAACTGATGGACCGAAGCGTCATCATGGCGATCCTTGCAAGCGTGGGTGCAGTGATCGTGGCTGCGATCGCACGCCTCTCACCTGCACCAGGTGCAGCGCGATGGCGAACAACACTCGCCTTCGCCGCACTCGCGCTTGTGGCGGCGCTGAGCGCGAACAGCCAAGCGTGGGAGCGCTATGTGGACCTGCCCTTGTTCGCTCTCTTGCCGTTTGCCGTTGTCTCGGTACGCGGCGCGCGTGCGGACTGGACTCCGAATGAGTTGCGCTTGCCGTTCCTGCTGCTTGCGGCCGTGCAACTGGGGCTGAGCGCTGTCATGGTGTACCTGCCAACCTTGCGCGGCTGAACTTCTCGGCGCACCAGCGTGCGGGGCCGATTCAGCCGGGCAGGATGATCTTGCTCTTCGCGGTTGGCGCCGCGCCCGCGGTCGCCTGAGCCGCTGCAGGACTGGTCGAAGCTTGTGCCACGCCGCCCTGCGCAGCTTGGGCAGCGACCATCTGTGCGAACTGCACGAATCGAGCGCGGAGTTCCGTCACGATGCCCTTCAGTTCAGCCGCCTCTTCGGCGCTGAGATTGCCCTTGGTCTTTGCTTCGAGCACGCCCAGCAGATCGATCGCAAACTGGGCTGCGGGCAGGTCGACCACGACTCGTCTTGTTTGCGGATCGCCATAGGCGCCGAGTCCGCCAAGAGCCTGCGTGGCAAGCATTCCGACAATTGTCCTGAAATCCGCCGGCGGCAGGTCATCGGCACCTGCTGCCGACTTGTCCGTCCGTTCCGAATCGATCTTCTTGAGCTTTTCCCGTTCGGCCTCGGCTTGTGCCTTCCAGTCGCTGTCGACATGCAGTTTCGGCTCGGGAGCTGGTTCAGTCATGGCGAGGAGTATAGGTCGTCGACTGTTGGTGCCGCTGTAGCCTGTCAGCGTGGACAGGACGACGAGGGTTTCCAGTGCGTGCCGAAGTGCAATTCGTGCGATCGTTGCAGCGGTGACGATTGCGGCGATCACGGCGGCTGGATGCAGGAAACTGGTCGATCGCCCCGACACAGCGATCGAGGTGGGGACAAGTCAGTTCAATTCCAAGGCGGCCTCGGCTGGCCCGAGCGACACCGTTCAGGTCCCGCCGAGCGTGTTCGCATCGCCAACAGTGCGCTCGACAAGTGAAGTGGAGAAAGAGGGCGGCGGCGAGAAGGTGACGACACAGGAGTCCGTGGTGGAGAAGGGACCCGATGGAACGGAGAAGACCGTGGCAACCCTTGCGCCCACCGAGGACATCCGCATCAGGCCAGGTGGTCGGTGGACGGTCGACAGCCTCGTCGGCCAGATCAATGGGCGCCCCGTCTACGCAAGCAAGTTCATGCAGTCGATCGAGGACCGCATCCTCCGCATCGTGGCGGAGAATCCCCGCGCCGCGGCGCAGCGCATGATCGGGCAGCTCGTCGCCGAGCGCTTCGAGCAATACATCAACAACGAACTCATCATCGCTGAGGCGGAGGGGATGTTGACCACCGAAATGCGCGAGGGACTCTTTGCCTGGCTGCAGAGCGTGCAGGAGCAGACCGTGTCCGGCTACGGCGGCAATCGCACGGAGGCGACGCAGTCACTGCAAGACCAGTTCGGCATGACGATGGACCAGTACTTGCAGGAACGCCGCGACGAGGCGCTCGCGCAGAACCTGCTGAGTCGCCGCGTGAAACCGCGCACGATCGTGAGTTGGCGGGATGTCGAGCGGCAGTACAGCATCCTGGAGAAGGAGTTCGACCCGTCTCCGATCGTGACGATCGGCCGCATCCGTGTGGCAGAGTCCGAGACAGCCATGCTGGCGGATGTCCGCGCGCGGTTTGCGCGAGGCGAGTCGTTCATCGATGTCGCAAAGGTTGCCGGCATGGAGCGGGACGGGCTGTGGAGGCAGGACAAGCTTCCGCCGTCAGGCATTGCAGGACTCGACCTTGCAGAGGACATTCGAAAGGCACTCGCAGCGGCTGCGCAGGGGAAGCCGACAACGGAAGTCAAACGGGGCGCAAGTGTGTACTGGTTTTGCGTGCTTGCCGAGGAGATCATCGAGGCACGGCCGATCTTCGATCCGGCCCTTCAGCGTCGAATCCGCGGCGGATTGCAGGAGCAGCGGGCGCGCTATGAGCAGTATCGATACCTCGCATCGCTGCGCGATCGTTGGGTGACGGGCGACATCGATCAGATGACGCGGCGCCTGACGGACATCGCCATCGCCCGCTATCTGCCGCGCGATTGAAGCCAGGCAAGGGGAACAGGGATCGCGTCCTTGAACCAGTGAAAGGCTGCGTCCCCGTGCGTCGGCAGATTGACTGACAGGACATCGATGCGGACGCCGCTGCACCGTGGCGTTTCGAGCAACGCTGCTCGCGCGACCCGCAAGAGTGCGGCTGCCTTGGCTGCATCAACTCGTGCTTCGGGCCATGCCTGGGCGTGAGAGCGCGTTTTCACTTCCACAATGATCATGAGATTGCATGACGGATCCTTGCACACGAGGTCTGCCTCATCCCTGCCTCGGCGAATGTTCCGAGCAAGCAGCTCGATTCCCTGCGCAGCCAACCACTTTGCTGCAGCGGTTTCCCCGCGTTCGCCCACCAACTGATGCCTCGCGCGACTCAAGTCGCCAACGCTAGACGGGCTGAGGCACTGCGCAGCGGAACATGCCGAAACTTCACGGACCCGAGATCGATCCGCACGCGGTTACGAAGGGCGCGCGGCGGTCTTGGGCATCGGGGCACGCTCGACCGGCGCAGCGGCGACATGGCGGAGCGTCCGAGCAATCGACGCGGGGTCGATACCCGCCTCGATCATCTGCTCCTTGCGCTCGCCTTGGTAGATCCACCCATCGGGAAGTGCCAAGCGTGTCACGAGTCTGGTGTCGAGCCCCAACATGTTGCACGCATCAAGCACATTGCTGCCGAACCCACCACGGATCGAGTGATCTTCCACAGTGACAACAGGGATGCGGGCTTCGAGCAGCGTGCGAAGCAGTTGTTCGTCGACGGGCTTGGCAAAGCGAGCGTCGTAGAGTGCGGCGGATACGGAATCCCCGAGCGAATCGATGGCAGTTGCTGCATCGATCACCGAGGTGCCGAATGCAAGCACGGCGACATCTGGATGGTCGGGTGTGATGAGCGGGCGCGCACGCCCCAACTCAAAAGGCGGACATGGTGTTGCAGCAAAGCGCGGACTGACATTGTCGCGTGGATAGCGCACCGACGAGATGCCCTCGCCGTACTCCGCCATGAATGCCAGTGCTGCTTTCAGGCTTGGCTCGTCCATTGCGGCGAGGACGCATGCCTTCGGCAGCACGGAGAGCAGCGCGATGTCGCAGAAGCCGTGGTGGACAGCACCGTCGCCGCCCACGAGTCCAGCACGATCGAGGCAGAGGCGAACGGGCAGTCCCTGCAGCGCGGCCTCTTGGAATGCTTGATCGAACGCACGCTGCAGGAAGGTCGAATAGACGGCGAAGAAAGGCTTCCAGCCAGTCTTGGCAAGCCCCGCCATCATGTCGAGCGCGTGGCTCTCGCAGATGCCGCTGTCCCAGACGCGACTTGGGAAGCGATCGATGACCTTGCTGATGCCAGTTCCATCCGGCATGGCCGCGGTGCATGCGACAACGCGCGAGTCCGACGCCATGAGGTCTCCGATGGCATCACCGAAGGCCGCGGTGAACGAGCGACCGCCCTTCTTCAGTTCAACCCGGCAGCCCTCATTTTCAAGTGTTTCCAGCGTGAACGGGCTAGGCGAGTGAAAGGTGCAGGAGTCCTGCTCGGCGAACTCGAAACCCTTGCCTTTCACGGTCTTCACATGCAGCACCATCGGGTGGTCGAAGTGCTTCGCCTCGTTGAGGAACTCGATGAGCGTTGGCAGATCATGACCGTCGATCGGTCCGACGGTGACGATGCCGAAGTGCTCGAACCAATGGTTCTCAGCGATGAACGCCTTCGATGACTCGCCCATCAGGTGATACAGCTCCTTCAGGCGTTCACCACCCGGCATTCGAGTCGCCATTTCCTTGGCGCGACGCTTGAACTCACCGTAGGTCTGCGAGAGTCGGAGGCGCGCGAAGTACGACGCGACGGCACCCTGTGGCTTTGCGATGCTCATGCCATTGTCGTTCAGCACGATCAGGAACTGCCGATTCAGCGTGCCCGCGTTGTTGAGCCCCTCCATCGCGACACCGTTCACGATCGATGCATCGCCGATGACGGCCACCGTGCGACGGCCCGTTGGATTGCTCTGCGACCAACCTTCCTTGTTCAGGGTGTCGCCGCGTGCCATACCGACCGCGGTCGAGATCGCAGTGCCTGCGTGACCAACGGAAAAGAGGTCAAACGGAGATTCCCGCGGTTCGGGGAAGCCTGCCATTCCACCGCGTTGGCGCAGCTTCGGCAGCAGGTGCTGCCGACCAGTGAGCAACTTGTGCGAATAGCACTGATGACCAACATCGAAGAGCAGGCGGTCGTGGGCGAAATCGAACACATAGTGCATCGCGACGGTCAGCTCGACCACGCCGAGGTTCGGTGCGAGATGCCCACCACTGCGAGCCACCTGGTCACAGATGGCGTGACGGATTTCCTGACACAGAAGAGGCAGTTGCGCGGGAGAAAGTGCCTTGAGGTCGGCGGGTGTTTGGATCGTGTGCAGGATGCTCTTGGAACTCATGGAACTCATGGAACCTTTCCGTGTTCGAGAAACTTCGATGTTCCGACCGTCCGAAGTATACGGGCGAAGCCGCGATAGCGTTCGAAAATCAGCATGGAGGCGGCGCGCCTGCTCAGGCGCAACCACACGAGGGGACAGCGACCGATCCGAGGTGGTGCGCTGCGATGGACTGCGCGATCACCGCGTGCGCCCTGCGAGGTACTCCGTCAAGGTGCGCAGCGGATCCGCGGTACTCCCAAACGCAGCAAGCGTGTCCAGCGCTTCGCCGCGCAAGCGGTCGACTTCACCGCGAGTGGCATCAACGCCGAGCACCGCTGGATAGGTCAGTTTGCCTGCGCCTTCATCCTTGCCCACTGCCTTTCCGACATGTTCCGCTGACTGCGTGACATCGAGCAGGTCATCGACAACTTGGAACATCAGTCCGATCGTGTCGCCCCAGCGCGTGAGTGAGTCGAGCTGAACTTTGGTCGCACTGCCCGAGATCGCTCCCACCGTGCATGCACAGCGAATGAGCGCGCCTGTCTTCTGCGAGTGGATCGAGTGGAGACGCTGCTGCGGCGTCGAGTGCGCAGCATGGCCGCCGAGCGTGTCGAGCACTTGCCCGTTGATCATTTGCGCAGTTGCAGACGCAACGGATCGAACAACGGCGTCCGCGTGCTGCGGCGCCGCAGCCGCGGATTGGAACGCAAGCGCAAGCAGCGCGTCACCAGCGAGGATCGCCATCGCCTCGCCGAAAGCAACATGCACCGTGGGGCGCCCGCGCCGCAAGAGGTCGTTGTCGAGGGCTGGCAGGTCATCGTGCACCAGGCTGAACGCGTGCACCATCTCGACCGCCGCGCCGCACGCGAGGGCATCGGTTGCTGCGCCGCCCACCGCCTCGGCGCAGCGCGCCGCAAGCACTGGCCGCAGCCGTTTTCCTCCGCCAAGGAGCGCGTGCCGCACAGCGTCCCGCAGGTTGGGCGCGTAGGCGGCTCCATCCACACGCTTCTCGAGATCGCGCTCGATTGACCCGAGCAGCTCCGGGGTAAACACATCCTGCTCGCACGCCGACGCGCCTGTCATCTGCGGAAGTGTACCGCGTGATTGATGCGTCCTCCGTTATGCTCCGTGCCATGGAGTTCCTTTGGAGCAACTTCCATCTGCTGATGGAGCGCGGCGGGCCAGTCATGTGGCCGCTGCTCGTACTGAGCATCGTTTCGGTGACGCTGACCGTTGAGCGCACGTGGTTCTGGCGGCGGATGGCATCGCGCGCCTCGCGCATCAGGCTCCGTGCCATGGTGAACGCGCTGCGCATGAACGACGCCGACACCGTGCTTTTGCTTGCGGAGGAGGACAAGGGTCCGTTCGCAGCCGTTGCAGCGGACCTCGCGAGCGACGGTCCGTCCGACGCCATTGCAATTGCCGCGGTTGAGCGTCAGCGTCCGCGGCTCGAGCGATTCCTCAACATTCTTTCGACGATCGTCACGGCTGCACCGATGCTGGGGATTCTGGGCACCGTCTCGGGAATCATCCGCAGCTTCGAACTGCTCGGCGGCAAGGACACGCTGAGCGATCCGCGGCTCGTCTCCGCTGGAATCGCCGAGGCCCTCGTCGCCACGGCAAGCGGGTTGGTGGTCGCGCTCATCTCGCTCTTTCCATACATGTACTTCCGCTCGCACTCCGACAAGGCGATCGGTGTCATGGAGGGACTCGTGGCGAGCGCGAAACTTGGGGTGGAACGCCATGGCGGTGACCCCGATTCCTCGCTTCGAAAGGCAGAGGCATTGGCGAGGGACATGACGAAGGAAACCGTGCTGTCTTGAGCGGCATGGCGGGATGATCTGCGCCCGATGAGCGAACTGCCATGCAACATCGTTCCGCTCGGGGAGTGTCCTGCCATGCCTGCCGTGCTCCAGCCGGGGACCAAGTCTTTCGTCGCTGGGCGTTCGACGGGCGCAAACCTCCGCATCGATCATCCGTCGATCTCACGGCAGCACTTTTCCATCGGAGCGATCAACGGCAAGTGGACGCTCAGCGATCTTGGAAGCCGCCATGGCACGCGGCTGAACGGGACATTGCTTAAGCCGCGCCAGCCCGTGGCACTTCGAAATGGCGATCGCATAGGAGTGATTCACTGGACGCTTCGGGTGGATGTGGGTGATCAAGTGCCAGAGTCCATGACCATCGCGCCGGATTCGGATGTGGACTCTGCGGCCGTGCAGGTCATGGAGAGCACCGCCGCACGCAGCGACTCCCAGCGGATGCTCGAACTCCTCATCGCCGCGTCGGTGTCGATCTATTCTGGCGGCGCAGAGGCGGCGTGCGCCGAGCAGGTCGTTCGCGCCTGCGTGGAGGGAACGCAGTGCGAGCGCGCGCTCGTGGTGCGATCGGATCCTGGCGCGCAGCATGTGACGGTGATCGCTGAGTGGCCGAAGGGTTCCTCGAGAATCCGTCCGCTGAGCCGAACGCTCATTCGGGCTGCGCTTGCGGGCAGGCCGGTGTGCGTTCGGGATGATTTCGCGAGTTCACCGTCGCAGAGCATGATCGGGTCTGGTGCGAACGAGGCGGTGTGCGTTCCAATTGCTTCGGGATCCGCCATCGACACATGCCTCTACCTCGACGAGTTCGTGGGGCGGGTCGACTTCGACCAGGTGCTCTCCTTTGCGCACGCGTTGGGGCGATGGTGCGGCGTGGCGTTCGCGCGCCTGCAACAGAGCGACATGGAAGAGCGGCAGCGCGACTTGCTCGAGGAGTTGAACAGTGCGCGTCAGGTGCAAGAGCGCATGATGGGTGCGCAGTCGGGGCGGAAGAATGGGGTGATGTGGAAGATGGTTTCGCTTCCCGGCGAGGTGGTGGCGGGGGACATCTTCGCCACACATGTCTCTCCGGATGGGATCGGCTTGAGCCTCTGCCTCGGTGATGTCAGCGGAAAGGGGCTTGGGCCAGGGCTCCTGATGGCCGCGATGACCGCGCACCTCGACGCATCACTGTCTGCCGGGGTCGCGCCGCTGAAGGCAGTGAGGGACCTCTCGGACTTCGTCTGCGCGCGTGCGGTTGCCGGGCAGTTCGCCACGCTGGTGATGGCGAACATCGACGCCACGCTTCGCCGAGCACGCGTTGTTGATGCTGGACACTCATACCTGCGCCTCGTTGATCAGTCGGGCGCAGTTCGGACGGTTGGACTTTCGGGCGGCGTTCCCTTGGGGGTGGTGGAGGGCTTCGAGTACGAACTGAATGACATGCCGCTTGCGAAGGGTGATCGCCTCGTCATCTTCAGCGACGGTGTTGAAGAGCAGCGGAATGCCGAGGGTGAGATGCTTGGTTCCGCGCGCGTGACTGCTGCACTCGTTGGCAGCCGCTCGTGCGCTGAAGATGTCGATCGCCTCATGAACTGCCTGAAGCAGCATGCGAGTGGCATCAAGTACGCGGACGATGTAACGATCGCAAGCGCAGCGCTCGAGGCGGACTATCCAAGCGCCTGAGCGTGCGGAGGGGAAACTGTCGGCTCGCCACCGCTTTGTACGGTGAGGCGGACTGATCAGTCTTGCGTGGCCAAAATCAATTCGTGTGGGAGAACTGCGCCGTGTCGGCAGCGGGAACCCACAGGCGCAGGTCGTTCAGCGCCTTGAGGGTCAGCGACTTCACGCTCGCATCGCAGCAACCAACCGACACAGCCTTGCCGAAGCGCTCAAACGGGATCGCCTGGCTTGAATACACCAAGAGGTGACCGATGTCGCCTTGCGGACTTGGCGCGGCGAGCAGCCGCGGACCCGGCGACATCCAAGCGCGGAACGCCGACGGCAGGGCGGCACTCATCGGATCGCCGCCCGATACGGCATCATCGTTCTGTGTGACTGACTCGAGTGTCGCGCCACCGAAGCCCCACACTTCCGTCGCTCCCAACTTGTGTGGAACGACCCACGGCGCGCCTGGCAGCGTGTCATTCAACTTGTCATACGGATTGGTGGACGAGTTGAGGAAAGTGCTTCCGCAAAACGCAATGATCTCCGCGGGGCGATTGATGTTCGACTGAGACAACGCGGTCACGCTCCCCGCATTCGTTCCACTCGTGCCACCTTGGGTCTGTGTGGTATTCGAAAAGGCGAGGCGGGGGGCGCTGTTGACCCACTGCCAC
>RFON01000031.1 GCA_009926625.1 Planctomycetota bacterium | reverse complement strand
GTCTGAAGGAACTCATCAAGTACCTCGTTCCCCAGGCTCTGTGGGATGCAGGTGGACTTGGCGAAAGCCGCCTCGATGATTTTTCGGGCAACCTGATCGTGACGGCCACGCCGCGAACGCATCGCAGCATCGTCGATCTTCTCTCCCAGTTGCGCGCGGTCCGTGCGATCCAGATCAACATCGAGTCGCGGCTGATCACCGTCGATGTGCAATGGTTCGAGCAGATCGGTCTCGACTTTGATCTGTACTTCAATTCGAACCCGGCGATGTTCGACTCAGCGCTCGCGCAGGATCCGAACTTCCAGCTGAGGAACTTCTTCTACCAGAACCCCCCAGGCCCAGCGCCGCAGTCGGGAAATCCACGGTGGGGCACCCTGAAGGATCCGATCGTGTTCGGCGGTGTAGGGCAGGCGCAAACGCCGGCGAGCGGGCTGAATTCCACGGCCACCGGTTCGGCGCTCGGCACGCCCAACGCGGCTGGCGGGATCACCTACACGCAGACTGGCGTGTACGAGCCCATTGGCGTTCGGCGTGACGGTCAGTTGTATCCAGGTGCTGGAGAGTCCAACGGCATGTCGCCAATCAATGTGCAGCAGCAGGGACTGCCGCTGATCCAGTTGCTTGGAGCAGGGCTCAAGGGCACCGTGGCATCCGCGGCGCTCGCCAATCCGGCGCTCAGTGTCGGTTTTACCTACCTCGACGATGTGCAGGTCGACCTTCTCGTGCAGGCGACACAGGCTGACCAGCGCTCCATGACGCTTGTTGCACCTCGACTGACGCTCTTCAATGGCTCGAGGTCGTGGATTTCGTTCGGCGGTGCGCAGTCTTATGTGGCAAACCAGCAGGCAACGACGGGTGATGGCTCTGGTGCGTTCACTCCTGTCATCCTGCCGTTGCTGACTGGATTCGTCCTCGACATCGAGGCCGTCACCAGTGCGGATCGGCGTTATGTCTCGATGACCGTGCAGTTCGCCCAGAACATCCTGATCAAGTTCACCACGGCGTCAACCCAAGGCGCCGTGGGCGGAGGGTTCACGGGAGGTCGCGGCGATCAGTTCACGGCCACATTCCAGTTGCCGGAACTTGCCGTGACGCAGATCAACACTGCGGTCTCCTGTCCCGACAAGGGCACCGTGCTTCTTGGTGGGCAGCGCGATGTTGCTGAGACGGAGATCGAAGTGGGCGTACCCGTGTTGTCCAAGGTGCCGTTCGTCAATCGCTTCTTCACGAACTCGGTGACCAGCAAGGTTGAACGAACCGCGTTGCTCCTCATTCGTCCCGAGATCATCATTCAGCAGGAGGCCGAAGACCTGCTGTTCCCTGGGTTGACTGACCAGTTGAATGGCGGAAGCCAGGGAGCCCGTTACTGACCATGGCTTCCGATACCTCACGGCTTCGTTTCACGGTGCAAGGCTCGGTGCTCGTCGTCGAGTTCGCCGATCGCGATGTGCTCGATGAAGCCGCGATTCGTCAGATCAACAGTGAACTGATCCGCCAGATCGAAGCGGCAAAGACATCGAATGTGCTGATCTGTTTCAACGGTGTGGAGCACCTGTCATCCGCTGCGCTCGGCACTCTGATCACGGTCAACAGCCTGGTCAAGAAACGGGGCGGCCAGTTGCGACTGTCGAACATCAAGAGCACCATCCTCGAGGTCTTCCGTATCACCAAGCTGGATCGCCTCTTCCAGATCAGCGACTCGGCCGATCAGGCGCTGGCTGCGTTCCCGAAGGGCTGATCGGCGTAGCGTGCATCTCGCGCCGCAAGCGCCATGCGATCCATGTGAGCAGACGATGAGCAGCAGCAAGACTGGATCGGACACTGGCAGCATGACGGTCTCCGCGTCTGCGGACGAACTGGAGTCACTGCAGGCATCGGTCGCGGCGGCGCTCGTCAAGCACGAGTTCGGCGAGCATGCGCTGTTCGCCATTCGTCTGGCCATCGAGGAGGCGGTGATGAATGCGATCCGCCACGGCAATCTCTCGGATCCCTCCAAGACGGTGGAGGCGCGTTGGATGGTGTCCGCCGACTCGGCTGCGTTCCACATCATCGATCAAGGCGAGGGTTTCGATCCGGGCGCCGTGCCCGATCCGACGCTCGACGAGAACCTGGAGATTCCATCGGGGCGCGGGCTGATGTTGATTCGCGCGTACATGAGCGAGGTTCGCCATCACGGTTCGGGAAATCACCTCGAGATGATCTTTCGGCGCGAGGCGGCCGCGTGAGCGCGGGCGTTGCCGGTCGGCTTCTTCGACTCGGCGTTGTTGGTGTCGGGCGGATGGGGCGACACCATGCTCGTCTGTGCGCCACCATGGAAGGGCTCGAACTCGTTGGCGTCGTTGATGCATCGCCGTCGCGTCGTGCTGACATGCAGGAGCAGTATGGCTGCGGCGGATTTGAGGCGTTGGACGACCTTGTGGCGGCCGGTGTCGATGCAGTCGTGGTCGCAACGCCGACGGTCACGCATCGTGCGATCGTCGAGAAGTTGCTTGCCGCCCGCATCCACTGTCTGGTGGAGAAGCCGCTTGCTCCTGATGAGGCGCAAGCACGCGCGCTGGCGGAGGCCGCGCGCCGAAGCGAAGCGATCCTGCAAGTCGGTCATGTCGTCCGTTTCGATCCAGTGATGGTCGCGATACGGCAGTTGGACGGACTGACGCCGCGGTTTGTCGAGGTGGACCGCGTTTCACCGATGACATTCCGCTCGGTCGATGTGGGCGTGGTGCTTGACATGATGATCCACGATCTCGATGTGCTCATCATGTTGATGGGTGCGGAGCCGGAGGAGATTCATGCGAACGCGGTCAGTGTCCTCGGCGAAGCGGAGGATGTCTGCAACGCGCGGTTGGTGTTCCCCCCCGGCGTGGATGGCATCCGTTGCACAGCGAATGTGACGGCGAGTCGGCTTGCGCTCAAGACCGAGCGAAAGATGCGGATCATCAGCGAAGACGCCTATGTCTCGGCGGACTTCGGCGAGCGAAAGGGCACCGTGGTGCGCAAGGCAGTGAACGCCGAGCAGCTGCGCGCGATCCGCGCTCGATTTGAGGCGGGCGAGGACCTGTCGGGGCTGAACTACCTCGAACTCGTCAAGGTGGAACCGCTGCATGTCGGTGCGGGTGAACCGCTGAAGCTGCAGTTGGAGGACTTCGCCGGCGCCATCCGCTCGGGGGGGCGCCCGCTCGTCGACGCGGAGGCTGGCTTTGCGGCCGTTCGCACCGCTGATCGCATCGTGCAGGCCGCGCGTCGCGCGGGCGCGCGGCGGGTCTGATCATGTCAGCAACGGATGGACGGCCGCGGTACGGCAGCCATCTGTCGGTGGCGGGGGGCCTGCATCTTGCGGCGGAGGAGGCCAAGCGACTTCGCCTTCATTCCCTGCAGGTGTTCACGCGGAATCAGCGGCAGTGGAGTGCGCCGCCGCTGCGGGGAGAGGAGATCGCGGCGTTTGAAGCGGCCCGCAAGGCGGCGGGACTCAGCGACCCGAGTGCAGTCGTCAGCCACAATTCGTATCTCATCAACCTCGCTTCGCCCGATGCGGCGCAGCGTCGCCGTTCGATCGCGGCGCAGCGGGCAGAACTGGAACGCTGCGAGGCACTTGGGATCGAGTCATGCGTCCTGCATCCGGGTGCGCATCTCGGCACGCCACGAAAGCCGCGCGAGCCCAACCGCCTTGGGGAGCAGCCGACGCCCGATGAGCACAAGGGGCTCGAGCGTATCGCGGCAAGCGTTCAATCACTGCTGCGGGAAACACGAGGTGCGCGTGTACGGATCTGCCTCGAAACGACAACGGGGGCGGGGACCAACCTTGGCTACGACTTTGCGCACCTCGCACGGATTCTCGGGAGCGTCGATGAACCCGAGCGACTCGGCGTGTGCATCGACACGTGCCACATCGTTGCGGCGGGCTACGACATGTCGACGGCGCAGCGAGCTGCCGATGTGCTTGGTCACTTCGATGCGACCGTTGGACTTGCACGCGTGCGCGTGGTGCATGTGAACGATTCCGCCGGCCCGATTGCCTCACGGGTCGATCGGCACGCGCACATTGGACAGGGCTGCTGTGGCGACACCTGCTTTCGGTCTATTCTCACGCATCCAGCGCTCGTGGATGTGCCGATGATCTTGGAGACACCGAAGGACAACCAACTTGGGGAAAAGCCGTGGGACACCGTCAACATCCGCGCGCTTGAGCGCATTCGCACGCGCGTTGCCCGACGGGGTGTCACGCTGCCGATCGCGTTGCTCGCCGTTGTTGGTGCCGTCTGCGGCGCGGTCTGCTTTGTGGGTTGCGCGGCACGCCCGACTCCGAGCGGTGCCGCACCACCGCACGCGGCCGCACTGCTCGGCGAGCCCACGCCATCCGAACAAGGGCAACTCGACGAGGGCTCGAAGGCAATCGCTGACGGACGGCTCGAGGATGCGCTCACGCAGTTTCAGACGATCCTGCAGACCAACCCGATGCTTCCCGAGGCATTCATCGGCGTGGGCGATGTGCGCTTCGCGCAGGGCCGTTTCAGCGAGGCAGAGCCGAACTATCGCCGCGCGGCAGGACTCGATCCTGAGGACTTCAACGCGCAGTTCGGGCTGGGTCGCTCCCTGCAAATGCTCGGGCGGAACACCGAGGCAATCGCCGCGTATCACCGTGCGCTCGTCGTGGACCCGGAGAGTGCCGACGCCAACGGCAACATGACAACTGCATACCTGTCGCTCGGCGACGCGCTCGTCGCGATGCAGTTCGGCGAACGCGCGGTGGCGCTCGACCCCAAGAGTGGACCAGCGCATGTGAACCTCGGCGTGGCGTATGAGCGCCTCGGCCGACCTGCCGATGCAATCGCGCAGTATCAGGCTGCGGCAGAACTCCTCCCGATGACGCCGCAACTGCTCATCAATCTGGTGAACGCATCCGTGGCCGATGGACGCTTCGAGGAGGCGGTCGCGACCGCGCAAACGCTCTCGCGCCTCTCCGATCGCCCTGAGTCGTTTGAGCGGCTCGGCTGGGCGCTGTTCCGTGCGGGCCGCTACGACGAGTCGGGGGCGGCCTATCGGCAAGCAGCAGCGCTCGACACGACCTACTGGCCTGCCTGGAACGGCATCGGCGTCAACGCGCTGAATGCCTGGATTCGCTCGGAGAAGCGCGACAAGGACGCAGCGGTTGAGGCGCGTCGAGCGTTTCGTGCTTCGCTTCAGGCGAACCCTGACCAGCCCAAGATCGTCAAACTGTTCACGACCTACGGTCTCTGAGATCACTCCAATGCCGCAGCCTGACCTTCTCGAGTTCTTCGATACGCCCGCAGCCAATCCGTTCATCATCGAGCATGTGCAGGAGGAGTTCACCTCCGTCTGCCCAAAGACGGGGCACCCCGATTTCGCCGTGATCACGCTGCGTTACCAACCGCGCGCAGTGTGCGTGGAACTGAAGAGCCTGAAGCTCTATTACCAGTCCTTTCGCAGTGAAGGAATCTTCTACGAAGCGGTGACGAACCGCATCTGCGCTGACCTCTCGGAGCGCATGAGTCCCGCGTGGATGCAGATCGTGAGTGACTGGCGCGGCCGCGGCGGCATCCGCTCGCGCATCATCGCATCTTCGGGCAGTGTCCCTCACGAGTGGCTGCGCGGTTGAACAGTGTGCGGGCGCCGGCGCCGAGTTCGGTCAGCCTCCGAGCCCTTGCCTTCAGCGGACGAAAGTGCCGTACTCGGTCGGGTGTTCGCCGACATAAACGCTGATGTTGCCATCCACCGTGCGCAGCGCGATCCGCGCCGTACCACCATTCAGTTGCGCGTGCAGCGAGTCGAGATCGTTCCCGCTTCGAGACGAGTTCCACTTGCCCTTGAGGACATCAGTGCGGATGGTCCCGTGCACCGCCTCGGCATCGAACAGCCCGCTTGCGTGCGGACCGACTCGCCAGGCGATTGATCCATCCTGGTTCAGGATCGTGGACGGTTGCTTCAGCGCCGCACGCGTGGACACCCGCACATCACCATTGCTGCTCTCAATGTCCACGCCATCCTCGAAGTCGACGACTTCCACATGACCATCCTTGGTTCGGACAACCACGATGCCAACGCGTTCAAGCCGAATGTCGATGTCCACTGCTTGGAACCAAGGCTCGAGGTGATCAGTCTTCGCGCGAACGACGAACCGTTGGCGCTCGCCATCCGTCTCCACGAAGTAGTCCACGGCGATCTCGTCCATCGAGTCCGATGCGGCAGCACTCCGCCCTATGCCGTGGGTTCCTCGGCGAGTGATGCTCATGGTCGCCTGGCTGCTCGCGCGGCAACGGACGATCCGCACATGCCCAGCAAAGTTGTCGACTTCGACATCGGTCACTCCCGTTGCGGGGATCTCGATCTCCTCATCCTGATGCACGTGGCCGTGAAAGGTCTGGTTCCAGATGCGTCCAAGCCCCTGCCCGAGCCCCGGGCGGGTCGATGCAGTGCAACCGGGAACTGCAAGCAGCACTGCAGCCGTCATGGCGCTCAAGACGCAGGACGGTAGGGGAAAACTGGCACTCGGACCCCGCGGCCGAAGCGAGCACCGAAGTGCCGATGCAATGAGCCGCCGTGTCACCACGTTCTGCAGTCTAGCGGGCAACCCAATTAGGATCCCGCTTCCGCCATGTTGCCCGCTGCCTTCCTGCTGCCCATCGTGCTCGTCGGCCCGCCTCGCGTGGCGCCGATGCCGCAGCCGGCTGCAACGCCGGTCGCATTGCCTCAGCAGCGCACGACGGAGCCGGTGCAACGCGAGCGACGCGACAAGATGCCGTTGGTCGCCGCGACCATCGATGGGGGAGTGTTCCCATCCGATCACATGCATGTGGAGATCGCTCCATCCGTGCGGGAGTTGCTCGCGGATCCATCGCTGCAGTTGCGCCTCGTCATTTGCGTGCGACCCATTTCGGGTGCCCGCGAGCACGCACCAGCAGAAACCGCATTCGATCCGCCGCTGCATCCGATCGGTTCGTTCGAGCTGCAGCCGCAGGAGGCGAGCGCGATCAGGGATTGCTCGCACGGCGGGCTGTGGTGGCCGTGTCCGCCAGAAGCACTCGACGGATCGTTCGACATGCAGGCCGTCATCACGGGCGGCAGTGATGCGTGTGGGCTGTCCGCAGCCGGGAACTGGATGGGTGCGCCAGTGCGCGTTCAACTCAGTTCCAGTTCCGAGGACCGCATTCGCCTGACGGTCGATGGGCGCATCCAGGGCGGCGCGCGCGCGACGATTCGAGGCGTCGAGTGGATCGAGCGCAAGAGCGCGCTCCTCTCAGCGGCGTTGGGGCGGGAGGTCGTGCAGCGAGCCGCAGTCGTCTTCCCAGCGGACTACTCGAATGTGTACGCGAAGCGCCGCATCTGGCCCACGGTGTATGTCATCCCTCCACTGGGGGAGTTCGAGCAGCAGGTTGAGGACATCGCTGGAATGATGAAGGTTGCCGGCGGGAGTGAAGCATGGCCGAATGCGGTGCATGTGGTGATCGACCCGAGCAGCGCGTTCGGCCATCATGGATGTGTGGACAGCATGGCCAACGGACCGCGCGCGACCGCCCTCGTGGAGGAGTTCATCCCTTCGTTGGAAGAGCGATTTCGGCTGATACCGCAGCCATCCGCGCGATTGCTGTTGGGTCACGGTGCGGGCGGGTGGGCAGCGCTCTGGTTGCTGGTCGAGCATCCGCGCACCTTCGGCGGCGCGTTCGCCAGTTGCCCCGATGCGGTCGACTTCTCCAGCATCGTTGGCGTTGACATCTACCGCGACGAATCGCTGTTCATGTCGCCGAGTGGACAAGCGCGTGCGGCCCTGCGAATCCCCTTTGGCCCGAAGCATGACCTTGTGCCGCTCCGCATCGCCGAGGAAGTGCAAGCGGCCGCGATTGTCTCGCCGCGCGGCCGCTCGGGGAATGGATGGGATGAATGGGCGGCGCGTTTCAGCCCAACGAGCGCTGGCAGCGGGGCACCGCGCCGACTCTGCGATCCGCTCACGGGTGCCATCGACCCAGTGGTCGTCGAGTCATGGAGTGCGTTCGACCTGACGCGGCGTGCGCGGGACGATCGCGACGGCACCGCGCGGACACTCGCTTCCATGGCGCGAGTCCTCGTTGGTGATCGCGATTGCCGCATGCGCGAAGTTGGCGTGGCAAATCTGCAGGCGGAGCTCCTGAAGCACATGCAATCCGCCGTGGCGGAAGGCGCAGATTTCCCGATCGGTCCTGCATGGATGGAGAGCGTGCGGGGCGCTGATGAGGCAGAGGTCCAGGTCCTGGCGCAGTTGCGGTTCGGGTGGGAGATGCGCGATCATCTCGTACAGTGCGGGCATCAGGAGTGATCGCTGGCTTCCTCCCGCGAGCGATCGAAGTCAGTCGATCCACCATCATGAAGGAAGTCCAGGACATCTGGTTTCGCCGCGCGAAGGAGTGCGGCTACAGGGCGCGCAGCGCATTCAAGTTGCTTCAGATCGATGAGAAGAAGCACTTGCTGCGGCGTGGGCAGCGCGTGCTGGATGTGGGTGCTGCGCCTGGGTCGTGGACACAGGTGGCCGCTGAACGCGTGGGGCACGGAGGAGCCGTGGTGGCGTTTGACCTGAAGGTGATCGATCCGAAGGGACTGCCAACGCAAGTCACCTTGTTGCAGGCAGACTTGGAGAAAATCGAAGTCGATGCACTTGGCGGCGTGGCGTTCGATGTGGTGCTGAGCGACATGGGCCCCGATACTTCTGGTGACGCGTCGAGCGATGCCGTGCGTTCGGCGCGGCTCTGCGGCACGCTGCTTGATCGCCTGCCTCACTGGCTTCGAAAGGGAGGTTCGCTCGTGATGAAGGTGTACGAAGGCGGCGAGTATCCAGCGCTGCTTCGCCGAACGGAGCGGTTGTTTGACGAGGTCAAGGGGATGAAGCCCGAAGCCTCGAGGCGCGAGAGTGTCGAGATGTTCATCGTCGGCAAGGGTTACCGCGGCGAGCCTGCATCCGCATCCAAGTCAGTGGGGGCGTTGCCGCGTGGTTGGTGAGCGTCGCACAGCTCGCAGGAGCACATTCGCGTGAGCCGTCCGCCGAAGAGCGCCTTGTTGACCTCGCTGCGGCTGTTCGGTGATGTCGTTCTGATGCTGCCGCTCATCGACATGATTCGTCAGGATCATCCAGAGTGCGCCATCGATATGCTCGTCCCGCGAGGTGCAGCGGACCTTGTCCGACATGACCCTCGAGTCCGTCGCGTCCTGGAACAGCAGCGTGGTCGCGCCGGGTACATGCTGCAAACACTTTTCCATACGGATTGGGCACTGACCCAGAACCTCTGCGACCGTTCGGCGCTGAGCGTGGCGTTCGCAGGCCGCCATCGACGGTTTGCTGCAGGAACACAACCAGTGCGACCGCGCGATTCGTGGAAGCGGCTGTTCCTCACGGACATCGTTCCGCTGCGCCATGGCAAGCCAGTCATCAAGTGGTGCGTGTCGCTTGCGCAGGCTGCGGGTATCGAGCCGCGTCGCTGTGAAGCGCGGCTCCACTGGAGTCCATCCGATGAGAGTGCTGTCGCCAAGCTGCTCGATCCCTTCGGTGGTGCCGAGCGCTGCTTCGTGCTGCATGGCTTCTCGCGTTACCCCTACAAGGAATGGCCGATCGAGCGGTGGGTCACGGTCAGCGACTCCATCGCACGGCAGCGTGGATTGCAGCCGGTGTGGACTGGCGCGCCGAGCGATGCGGAGCGTATGCGCATTGCGGCCGCGGGAGCAGTCGTGCAGCCCGTGCAGTTGGCCGGCGTGCTCGGCTTGTCTGCCATCTCGTGCCTGCTGTCGCGTGCGCGGATCTACCTCGGGGTGGACACGGCGGTCACACACATGGCCGCCGCCTGCAATGTGCCGATCGTGGCGCTCTATGGTCCGACCCCAACCCGAGGCTGGGCGCCGTGGAACAACTTCGCGCCAGTGGAGTACGACTTCCCTCACGATGGCGGGAGCTTTCGGAACGGTCACATCAGCACCATCCAAGACCGTGTGACCCACGAACGCGACCTCGCTGCGGAGCCGTTGGACATGCACCGCCCGACCGCATCGATGGCGGCCATCTCCGTCGATGAGGTGCTTGCCGAGGCTGCACATGCCCTGGCGCTTCCAGATCCGCGACTCTCGGACGCTTCGCTTGACACGCCGCTCGTTCCATGACCATGCAACCGTCGGGCATTACACTTTCAACGGCAAAGCAGTGCACTCGCCACCCGTCCATGCCAGCGCTCGAGCCCTCATGAGCATTCAGAACCAGGACAACTCGGCCAAGGACTCCGACAGACCCGCAGTGTCCGTCATGGGACTCGACTTCAAGACAAAGGCGTACGCGCCGATGTCCCTCGAGCAAGTTCATGACGCAGGTCGATCCGGCAAGTTCTGCTGGGTGGATGTGCATCTCGACGCGGATGGCGGCGCACCCGCAGACGCACTCGTGGCGCAGGGACTCTGCCCACCCGATGTGCTCGATCACGCGCGAGCGCAGGAGCCAGCGATCCAGTTTTCCAGGTACGAACAGTGCATCCACTTGGTCCTCGTTGGATGCAAGCTGAACGGCGATGTGTTCAACCTCGAGAGGCTCGATGTGGTCATCTCGGCACACGCGATGGTGACTCTGCACCGCGGCGAACCCGATTTCCTGCGTGGCGTGAAGCGCGAGTACCTCACCGACTTCGTGCGGCACGCGGCGAGCCCGAGTTTCCTGCTCTACGAGTTGTGGGATCATTTACTCGATCACTTCGCTTCAGTGCAGAAGTCCTTCGAGGATCGCGTGGTACTCGTCCAGCAGGCACTCGCGGGAAGCCCCGACGAGTCGATCTTCCGTGATGCATCGGGACTTGGTTCTCAACTGCTGCACTTTCGAAAGGTGGTGCTGCCCGCGCGATCGGTGCTGTCCGACCTGTCGATTCGGAAGTCTGCCTTCGTGAGCGAAGCGTCGCAGGGATTCCTCGGCAACATGGTCGGCACCGTTGAACGAATCCTCCAGGATGTGCTCGTTGATCGAGACATCCTCTCCGACTCGCTGAACAACTACATGTCGATGGTGGCACACAACACCAACAAGGTCATGAGCAAACTGACCGTGGTGAGCGTCATCTTCCTGCCATTGACCTTCCTGTGCGGTGTGTACGGCATGAACTTCGAAGTGCTGCCTGAACTGAAGTATGAATGGGCGTACGGCGCGTTCTGGTGCGTCGTGATCACCATCGCGCTCTCGTTGGTGCTCTTCATGCGGCGCATTCGGATGCTCTGATGCGAACGACCTGGGACGGAATCGTCACCGCCCTCTCGATTGCCGTTGCGATTGCCGTTCCAGTGCGGCTCGCATTCGATCTCGACCATCCACTCCTCGCCGTCCAAGGACTTCGGCTTGCGCAACTGGTGTTCCTTGCCGATGTGATCCTGCGCATTCGAGCGCGCTTCCAGGCGCGAACTGGGACATCGGCGACGGGGTCGACGAGGGAGGGCGTTGGTTGGATCACGGTGGATGCGATCGCCGCTCTGCCGCTGATGTGGTTGAGCAGCAACGGGATGGCCGCGCTGTCGCTGGTGGTCAAGGTGCTGCGAGTGGCCCGTTCCATGCATGTGTGGCGCGTGAGCTTGGTGCAGTGGGGCGACTCGCTGAAGCTGGCATTCTTCGCGTTCTGGGTGCTCATCAGCGCGCACTGGCTCGCGTGCATCTGGTCAACGATCACGCCCACCTATGAGGCAGACGCCCCCACGCGTTACCTCCAGTCGATCTACTGGGTGATCGAGACGCTCACCACCATCGGCTATGGGGAAACAACGCCGGTGACGAACATCCAGCGCATCTTCGCACTGTGCGTGATGCTGTGTGGTGTCGCGGTATATGGCTATGTGATCGGCAATGTCGCCAGCATGCTTGCCAAGCGCGATCCAGCCAAGGCGCAGTACTTCGAGAACCTCGACCAGTTGCATGCGTTCATCAAGTATCGGCGGCTGCCCACCCCGCCAGCGCATCCAGGACTACTACGCACACATCTGGCAGGAGCGACTCGGTTTCGATGAGTCGCAGTTTCTTGAAACGCTCCCGAGTGGGCTTCGGCGCGAAGTGGAGATGCACCTGAAGCAGCAAGTGCTTCGACGGATTCCCATCTTTTCCTCGCTCCCCGCAGACTTCGTGGATGCAGTGGCGCTGAGCCTGAAGCCAGACATCTATGTTCCCGGCGAGTACATCTGCCGAGCGGGCGAGGAGGGTGACCGCATGTACTTCCTCATCAAGGGGGTGCTTGAAGTGATCAAGTCGGATGGGCAGGTGATCGGCACGCTGCGCGACGGCGACTTCTTCGGCGAGATTGCGCTGTTCAAGCGGCAGCCACGGAATGCGAGCGTCCGGGCGTCCGAGTACAGCGATGTCTACGCGCTTGACCGCACCTCCTTCGAGATGCTGCTTGCGCGCCATCCGGATGTCGCAGAGCAAGTGCGCGCAGTGGCAGAACGGAGAAGTTCCAAGTGATGGCGGCGCCTGCCGTATTGCTTGGATTCATCTTGCATTCAGGGGCGTCACTCGCCTTTTGCGTGCTCGGGTCGGTGCTGTTGGCGGTGATGGCTCGTTACGGCAAGCGCCTGCTCGGCCTTCATGTTGATGTGGCTGCCGAGCGGACGGCCCATCAGGTGGGTGCGGCGATGCTGACGCTGCTCACATTCGTGATTGCCTTGTCGCTGACCGATGCGCGCGCGAACTTTGACCGAGCGCAGACCAACATTCGAAGGGAAGCGCAGTTGATTCGTCAGATCGAAAGCGATGTGCAGGTGCTGGCTGCGGCAGGCGATACGGAAGCGCAGTCCCTCGCCCAGTCGGCCACCGTCAAGTACATCGCAATCGTGTCAACGCGTCAGCGAGAGGCATTCGCCGCTCAACGGTATGGGCTTGACGATGGGGCGACCGTGCTGCTCAAGCAACTCCGCGACCTTGGCATTCGGAAGTTCAGCGAGGCAGCCGGGCAGCGGTTGAGCGCCGATGTGGCGCAACTCCAGCAGTGCAGGCAAGAGCAGCTGATCGACGCGCAAAGTGAAACGTCGATGCTCTTCTGGAGCGCGGCAGCCTTGCTGTTCTTCGTTGCGGTGCTGCTGTTCGACTTCGGGGCCTTCGGACGCAACGGGGCTCTGTTGGCCACGGTGTTGGCGCTCGCGGTGGGTTTGGTGGTTGGCATCACGGTCGAGTTCGAAAATCCCTACGAGGGATTCGTGCGCGTCCAGCCGCTTGAGGTCTTCTTCTCGTCGGGTCCACCGTGACAAACCCGTGGGGGATCGCCTTCGGGAGGCGATGATCCGCCGAGATCCTTTTCAAGCGTTTCAAAGGCGAGATCGCTGCGCTTTGGCAGCCCGAAGCGCGGCTGACCGTACGGAAACGGGGAAGTGATTCCCGTTCGCCTGTACCCGTGGCGTTCGTACCAGGCGATGAGCGTGTCGCGCTGAACGATCACGGTCATCGTCGCGCGCCGAAGCCCCCATGCCGACAGGATCACGCGCTCGGCTTCGCGCAGGAGGGTCTTGCCGATGCCGGCGCGTTGCAGTGCAGGCACAACGGACACCATGCCGATGACGCCCGCGTCTGCTTCGCGGACCAACTTCACGCAGCCGACAAGCGTTCCACCGCGCTCCGCAAGCAGCATGCACGAGCGCGGGTCTGCGATCAGCGCACCCACCTCGGTCAAGTCCGTGCGCTGGCCATCGAGCAGGTCCGCTTCAGTGGTCCAGCCGATCCGACTGCCTTCACCGCGAAACGCACTCTCGACAAGCGCAACAACCGCAGGACCATCAGCTGCCACCGCGCGGCGGAAGGAGATTTCGTTCAGCGCTCCGAACATTGCCGTGTGGGGGAGCGGATTGCCTTTCACTCGAAGAGCCACCAACGGCGACGCAATTTCTGTCCGTACTTCAGTCCAAAGCGCTGCCGTGCGATGCCTTCGATGTACTTCGCCGCCTCCGCCGGATCATCGGTCACATGGAAGAGCGCGCGATCCTCGGGCGAAATCGTGCCTTGGCTGATCAGGCGGCTCTCGATGAAGTCGGTCAACTCATCCCAATAGCTTCGACCGACCAGCACGACGGGAAAACCCGCAATCACCTTGGTCTGGATCAATGTGATCGCCTCGAAGAGTTCATCGAGCGTGCCGAATCCGCCAGGCAGCACAACGAACCCATAGGAGTACTTGACGAGCATCACCTTCCGAACGAAGAAGTAACGGAATGTCAGCACCACATCGCAGTACGGGTTCGGCTTCTGTTCGAAGGGGAGAATGATGTTGCAGCCGATCGATGGTGCGCCGACATCCTTTGCGCCTCGGTTCGCGGCTTCCATGATGCCGGGTCCACCGCCTGTCATGACGGTGAATCCCGCTCGACCCAACTCCGCACCAACGGACCGTCCGAGCCTGTACCAACTGTTCTGCTCGTCAAATCGAGCGCTGCCGAAGACGGTGACGCAGGGACCGACGAAGTGCAGTTGCCGAAAGCCGCGCAGGAACTCAGCAAAGATCCTGAAGAGCCTTGCCAGTTCCTCCAGACGGGGGCGGGGCCCGGTCAGGCTGAGTGGATCGGGCGGCTCCAAGTGCCCGCCCGACTGCGCTGAAGAATTGACATGCATTTCCGTGCAGATCATAGGGAGCTGCCGAGACGCAATTAGCATCCCCAGCATGCAACACACTACGAAAGCGCATGTTGGTTGCCCGAAAAATCGTGGAACTCGGAAGCAGGTCATTCAACTGCTGTCCATCGTGCTCGCCCTCGCGGCGGTTGGTTCGGCTCGTGCGCAGGTCGATCCGCTGCGGAGCCCCGCCCTGATCGAGGTGCTCACGCGTCATGGGCTTGACGCGCAGCAGCGGGCGATCGTGCTTGACGCGCATGAGAAGCAGGTGGAACGATTCGTGCAGTGTGTGCGTGAGTCAACCGCCGCATGGCAGGCAGCGCTGGCAGTGCGGCCCGCCGATCAAGCCGCGGCCAACGCGCTGGTGAGCCGCGGAAGAGCGGCAGCATCGCAGCTCGATGCGGTCGAGGGGCCAGTCCTCGAGGCAGTCCGCCGCGTTGCGCGTCCCGAGCAGGCGGCCGCGGTCGACCAAATCGTCGCGGAATTGGAGCAGCGTCGGAATCTCGCCGTGTGGAAGGCAGCACTTGGTCCTCGCGCGCAGCCACGCCCAGTGGATTGGCAGCGAATCGCGAGTCGGCTGCAACTGACCGATGCGCAGCGGAGCGCACTCGAAGAACGACTGATGTCGCAGGCCGGGGACCGAGCGGGCGCAACGCGGATCATGCGCGATTCGGCGCTTCAGTTGCCGATGGCACGCTTCAAGTCAAGGGGCGATGCCGTTGGCATCGTTGCGCCGATGATGCCGTCAGCTGCGGGTGATCCGAGTGTCCAATCGGCATCGGATGGATCGCCTCCGGCGCAGGCGGTTGATCCGAACTTCGGAAAGGACCTCCTTGCTGCACTCGTGTCGCGCGGGCAGGTTGGCATGAAGGAAGTTGCTGCCGCGCGCGCGCGTCTTGCGGAGTGTGATGCGCAGGTGATCGACACGCTTCTCAGTCAGCTGAACGGCCGCGGCAAAGTTCGCTTGTTGAGCAGCAGTGCGACGCGATCGAGCCTTGGACCGCTCGGCGTGGGGGTCACCGTCCTGCGGCAAGTCGTTGAAAGCGGCACCGACCTTGGTGCGGAGCGCGCGGCGCGCATCGACGCTGTCCTCGATCGATGGGCAGCAGTGTGGTGGCCGATTGCTCGCAAGGAGTTCACGAGCGCTTCGACAGCGAAGGGCGGATTGGGTGCGTTGTTGGCACAAGACGAGGCGGCGCAGGGCGGCTCGCAGCAGCAGGCCCAAGATGCAACGGCGCGGGCAGCAGCAGAAATCGCTGAGATTGCCCCTGACTTGGGGCCACAGTTGTTGGCGCGACTGCGTGGCGGGGCGGCAAGCGGTCTGGCGTTGCCGAGCGGCGACGGCGGAGTCGTCTTTGATGCCACCGAGGTTCAAGGGGGAGGCGGCGATGGGCAGCCCGTGATTGTTGCAGCAACGACCGTGTCATTCGCCGTGTCGGGCGATGAACTCGCACTCGGCGGTGCGGACTTCGAGAATGTCGAGGTCATGGTTGGCGATCAGGAAGACATGGTGATCGGAGGCGAGGCGGTTGCATTCGATGGTGTCACAGGAGAAATGGGGATGCCTGGCTGGGGCGATTCCGACATGGGCGACGGCGAAGGTGAGGGTGGCGCGCTCGCGATGTTGTTCGGCGTGGGGTCGACACGACTCCAACAGCCGATCAAGATGGAACAGGTTGAAGCGGCGCTCGCGGCGGCTGGCGTAGGTGCAGACCTGATGCCTGCGGTGGAACAGTTGCTCGATGATGCGGAGTCATCGGTGGCTGAGCAGCGTGAAACGGTGAAGCAGGCAAGCGGCGGAGGCTCGGTTGCCGGTGGACTTTTCGTGATGGGTGATGATGGATCGCTGCAGCAGGAGTCCTCGAAGCGTGCGCAGGAGCGTGCGGCTGCAGCGGCAGTCGCGCGCGAGGCGATCTTCGCTGCGGAGAGCGGCATGATCGAATCGTCCCTGATGCCTCTCACCGACACGAAGCGTGCATCTGCGGTCGCATGGATCCTGCCGTGGCGTGCGCTCGCCAAGGAACGCGCGACCGCGCCAAGCGCGTCCATGGCGATGTTTCAGCAGTTTTCAGTTGGGGTTCCTGACCGTGGTGATCCGTTGGTTGCTGTGATGCGTTCACAGTTTTCCGCTGCGGACTGGTGTGCGGCTGGACCGACGATTGCAACGGAGTGCGCCACCCTGTCCGCGCTGACGCGCGCTTGGGCGGATGCCGATGAAGTCGAACGCAACGCCCGCCCGAAACCGATGATGCAGCTGCCGCCCCCACGGCCGAAGCCAGCAAGCGTGCCTGCGCAGGCACAGGGTGGCATGGCGCAGGGGGTGACAGTGTCGTCGTCCGTGTCGATCGCCCCGATTTCAAGCGGCATGGCGGACTTTGAAGCCGCTTCTGCGAAAACCCAGGATGCCGCGCAAGCCGTGCGAACGGGCTACGCGGCAATGGTGCAGCGCGTGAAGGCGGTGCTGCCTTCGGAGTCGGCGCAGCGATTGCAAGACGCATGGGACGATCAGCGGTTCCCCCGCGAACTCGCCGACCCTACGAGTCTTGCAAGCCGCTTCGACGCAGCGGAGGCGCTCACGGCGGGCGGGGACCAAGCAGCCGCCATGCGCGCGCTTCGGACCGCGTGGGAACAGCGGTCGCGTGCCATTCGTTCGCAGATCGTCCAGGCCTGCGAGCAGCGTTCGGATGAAGCCGCGTCCATCATTCTCGCACTCCGCTATGAGCGCGATGAGTGGAATCGGCGGATGTTCCGCAGCCTCAGTGCCCTGATAGGCCTGATGGGCCCTGAGATGGCCTCTCGCATCCCACCGCTCAGTTGATTGAGGGCTCACAGTGCATCGTGCATGCGCCGACACGCGCGCAGCGCAACTGTCGTACGCTCTTCGACCATGAAGAATGCTCGATTGCGCAGCGATGGGCTCGCGCTCGGTGGAAGGCAGTTGGCAAGGTGGCTGTCACTCGCGTTCCTCCTGTCCGCGTGCAGCACCGGTCCATCGATGACGGCAGCTCCTGCAGCGGCCAACCAAGATGCCACCGAAGTCGCCGCGCTCCTGTGCGGGCACTTCGCCAGCACCGTGCAGTCAAAGGCAGACAGCGAGTACTTCGATGTGCGCCTGCACATGGTTCGGATCTGGCAGCCGCGCAGTGACGCGATCTGGCTCTATGTCGAGCAAGCCATGGAGTCAGCGCCGTGCAAGCCGTATCGGCAGCGCATCTATCGAGTCGCGGAGCGATCTCCTGGTGAGGTCGTGAGCCAGGTCTTCGAGCTGCCCGACCCAGGGGCATTCATCTGTGCATGGTCAGCGCCCGAGCGGTTCGATGGACTGCAGCCAGAGATGTTGACCGAACGCGAGGGCTGCCGCATCACGCTGCGCCGATCAAACGGTGTGTGGAGCGGATCGACGGATGGTCAGTCGTGCCTGAGTTCGCTGCGTGGATCGACCTACGCAACGAGCGAGGTACGACTGGCTCGCGAGCGAATCGAGACATGGGACCGCGGCTTCGATTCACAGGAGAAGCAGGTGTGGGGGGCACGGAAGGGGGCGTACATCTTTGATCGACTCAGTGAGACGCCGACCAATCCGTGCGCAACTCCGTCTGTTGGTGCTTCAGCGGGCCAGTGAACGGCGCGTGTGGGCCCGTGATGCGGCGATGACCTTCGCTGCCGCCTTCGGCGCGGCGGCGCATTCCAGCAGCGCTTGAAGCATCAGTGGTGCCACGATGGTCGCATCGGATTCGATCATGAACATCGGGGTGCGCTCGGTCAACTTGTCCCAGGTGATCTTCTCGTTCGGTGTTGCGCCCGAATAGGAACCGTAGCTCGTCGTGCTGTCGGAAATCTGGCAGAAGTAGGCCCAGGGCTTCACGGGCCGCTGAAGGTCGTACTTGATGCTCGGCACCACGCAGATCGGGAAGTCGCCTGCGATCCCACCGCCGATCTGGAAGAACCCGACGCCTCGGCCAGCGGAAAGCCCGCGATAGTCGTCGTAAAAGTTCGCCATGTACTCGATCCCGCTGCAGGCAATCGACGCTGGGAAGTCGCCGTGCTTGACATGCGATGCGAAAATGTTGCCGAAGGTTGAATCTTCGTAACCGGGGACCACCATCGGCAGTCGCGCCTTCGCGGCCGCGAGCAGCCAGCACTCGTTCGGATTGCCTTCGAACTTCGATCGAGGAAGCGAGAGAACGAGGTCGTAGAAGTACTCGTGCCAGAAGCGTCGTTCGCCTCGATCGCCTGCGCGCTTCCACATCGGCACGAGGACCTTTTCGACGGCGCGGAACGCCTCATCCTCTGGAATGCTCGTATCCGTGACACGGCGCATGCGCTGCTTGAGGATTCGCGTGTCGTCGCGCTTGGTGAAGTAGCGGTACTCGGGAAAGTCCTTGTAACTGTCATGCGCGACGAGGCGGAACAGCGACTCCTCCAGGTTGGCGCCCGTCACGCTCAGCGCATGGACCAGTCCACTTCGGATCGCGGGTGCGAGCGAGATGCCCAACTGCGCGCTGCTCATCGCGCCAGCCATGGCCCAGAACATCTTTCCACCAGCGGACACATGATCCCAATAGGCAAACAACGCATCGCGCGTGCTGCGCGAGTTGAAGTTGCGGTAGTTGTCGGCGACGAAACGCAGGATCGGCAGGTCGGTCGTTGGCATGAAGGGAGGTGTTGTACAGCAATCCAACTCGGCGCGAAGTATCGAGGCGCACACAGTTGTTTGGGTATTCGATGCCGCCTATAAATGATGATCGCCTTGACTTTCATGGCGATTACTTCATGCAACCGACCTTCGCGAATCGGACTGATCTGCAGCACACGCTCTTTGCGCGCCTGTCGGCGATGTTCGCAAGTGAGGTACCGCTGTACGACCGCAGTCTCGCGGTGAACGACCTCGTCAACACGGTCGTGTGCGACCTGATGGCGGAACGCTTTGCTGGACTTCGAGTGACGCCCGCGGAAGTCATGCGCGCGAGCGCAGAGCGCCATGGAGCCATCCGCATCGGGCGGCCCGATGAATTCCGATGGATCGCGCGCTTCTTCGGCGTGTTCGCGATGGACCCCCACAACTTCTACTCGATGACCGACATTGGCGCGAAGAGCCAGCCGGTGATCGCCACGGCGTTTCGATCCGCCGCGCGCCCCGAGCACCGAGTGTTCACGTCGTTGCTCGTGACAGACCGCTTCGATCCAGACATGCGCGCTCGCATGGAAGCCGCCCTCGCGGGACGCGCGGTGTTTTCGCCGAGGGCAAGGGACCTCGTCGACCGATCCGAGCGAGATGGCGGACTCACCGCGGCGGATGGAGAGGCGCTCATTGAGGAAGCCTGCACCACGATCTTCAAGTGGACAGGGCGCGCGCGCGACCATCGTCTCTACACGGACCTCTGCCGCGCCGGGTTCAAGATCGCGGCGGACATCGTCTGCTTTGACTCGCATCACCTCAACCACCTCACCCCCAACACGCTGTGCATGGATCTCTACACGGCGGTCATGAAGCGCTGCTTCGGACAGGTCGATCAGCAGGCCTTCGGCGCGCGCGCGCGCGAAGTGCTGGGTCGGCTTGCGACGACGGCTGATCGCCACTGGCTTCGCCTGCACTTGCCGCACATCGCGCCGTCGGCGATTGATTCGTTCGAGATCGCGTCCGTGGACCGGCGCATGATCGATCAGGCGGTGGAACGACTGCAGCATCGGCTGAGCGCACCCGAGTTCCAGTTGACGGCGATCAGGAACGCAGGTTTCAAGGACTTCACGGAGGGGCCGCCTGGTGGAACGCCGGTGCTGCTGCGTCAGGACGCTTACCGTGCGGTGGCTGAGCCGGTTGTGTTCATGGAAACCGACGGCACCAGTGTGCAGGGCGAACACACGGCACGATTCGGCGAGATTGAAGAGCGGTTCTATGCCACGACCGCGGAAGGACGCGCGATCTACGACGCGTGTCTCGCGGAGGCGGAGCGGTCCCAGTCCTCCGAGCCGCGCAACCCAAGCGACCTCGCAGCACATGAGCGGGCGCTCGCCGCGCCGTTTGCACGGATGCCCAAGTCGCTCGAGGAACTCGTGGCTCGATCATTGGTTCATGCGGAGTGGGCACCGACGGCTCAAGGTCTCGCTGCGCGAGGCACGATCGACACAGGTGACTTCAACGAACTGCTTCGCAGGGGATTCGTGCGCTGCGAAGGCATCCGCTACGAAGACTTCCTGCCCATCAGTGCGGCGGGGATCTTTGCCAGCAACCTGAGCCAGTATGGAACGCGCGCCCACGGCACCGAAGCGCGCGTTCACACCAAGTCTGATCTCGAGGCGATCATCGGCCGACCGATCATCGATGCAGACGCTGCCTACGCGGCGACCGAACGCGATTCCAAACAACGCACCCGAATGACCCTCGGGATCACGCAGGTCGAGCCGCACGCGCCAGCAGTCCAAGCACCGTCGTAAGAACCATCCGACCCGATAGCCTGACGGGTCGAATGATGGATGTGCGTTCGTCAGCGTCGGGCCAGCACTCGAGCGAACGCGCGCAGTGCATGCTTGCGTGGCTCGATGAAACCGATGCGATTGCGCGCAGTCATTTCCAATCAGCCGCGCTGCATGTGGAGGTGAAGCCCGATCAAACGCCAGTGACCGCCGCCGACCTCGCCATCGAACACCACCTTCGCGATGCGATTGCGCGCTGTTTCCCAGATGACGGGATCATTGGTGAGGAGCACGGAACGACCAACAACAAGAGCGGCTGGACATGGACGATCGATCCGATCGACGGGACGGTCGCCTTCGCTCGCGGTGTCCCGTTGTTCGGCACGCTGATTGTTGCATCGCATGAAGGCGTTGCAGCGACAGGGGCATGTTCGATGCCTGCCCTCGGCGAGCGCGTCTGGGCAGTCGCGGGCGGCGGTGCATGGTGGCAGCGATTGCCCGTCACCCGCGAAGCAATCGGCGCCGCTCGCACGTCGCTGGTGGAACGCACGCGCGTGCGCAGCTGCCATTCGGTCGAGAGCGCACTCGTCTGCACCTCGGGATCGGAGTTCTTCCGCAGAAGTGATCGCATCGATGCATGGGAACGCCTCGCACGATCCGTGGGTTCGCTGCGGGGCTGGAGCGACTGCTACTCAGGCGTGCTGCTGGTGACTGGGCGATGCGATGCCTGGGTAGACCCTGTCATGGCGCCATGGGATATCGGTCCGTTCCCGCTGCTCGTGCACGAGGCGGGCGGAATCTGCACCGACTGGGGCGGGAGGTCTTCAGGAGGCGCGCCACTGCAGAGTGTGTGCGCGGCTTCAGAGGGGTTGCACGCAGGAATCCTGAATCTTCTGAACGCAAGTCGCGGATAGTGTGAAGGAATGCGTTCCCCAAGACGAACATCTGTGGCTGGATTCACCCTCGTCGAACTGCTCGTGGTGATCGGGGTCATTGTGGTGCTTGTCGGACTGCTGATCCCAGCAACAGGAATGATCCGCGCGCAGATGTTCGCGACGAAAAGCCAATCCAACATCAGGCAATGGGGCTTCGCGATCGTCCAGTGGGGCAATTCGCACAAGGAGCAAATCCCCTGGGAGGGAGCGAAGGACACGCCACCGATGGCAACGAATCTGATGCGGGATGTGTTCTGGCCCAATGCGCTCGCGCCGCTCGTTGGCGAGCGCCCCTACAGCCAGATGGTCGAGGATGCCTTTGCGCAGCAAGTGCATGTCGCCAACTGGGACAATCACAACTCAGTGTGGACTGACCCGGCTGCGCGCCCAATGAACGCGGAGCCATGGCCTTTCGGCGGAGCGGGAAAGCAGGGAATCCCTCGTGGCTTTTGGTTCTGCTATGTGATGAACATCCGCCTCAATCAGACGCTGCTGATGAACGCAGGGCTCCCAGGTGATTCATTTCAGCAGCTCGTCCGCCAGAGCCACATTGCGGCGCCGGATCGGACCGTCGTGATGGTCGAGATGCGCGCGAACCCCGCTGAACTGCCGCCCGACGATCCAGGTTTCACCAGAAATCTTGATCGAGCCGCGTGCAGTTGGAAGCGCTTCACCGCTCGCCACTTCAAGGGCGGTCACCTCAGCTTTGCTGATGGACATGTGGCATGGTTCCTGAACGAGCAGGCGACCACGAACTCACAAGGAAGCCGTGTGCCGACCGATCCTGGCGGGAACTGGAACACCAACAAACTGATTTGGGACCCAGTGGGACCAGCGAACAACTGAGTGCAAATCAATGGGACGGTGCCGGGTCAGGGACAGGGGCCCCACGCGCTCAGCAGAGCCGCAAGATCCGCGCCGTCCGTGAATCCATTGCCGTCGAGGTCACCGCCCAGACCGCTCCATGAAGCCATCAGGACAGCCAAATCACCGCCTTCCACCGTTGCGCTTCCGTCGAGGTCTGCCGGACAACTCGCTGGCTCGTCCAGTCGCGTCACAGTGACTGAAAGGTAGTCGTGACCGATCTCATCGTTCGGGCGTTCGCCGTAGACCAAGAAGCGAATCGTGCCATCAGCAGCAATGTAGTTGGTCAGATTGTTGCTCGTGAACCCGGTCATGATGCCATCGGCATTGCCCGCCCAGCAATCGATGTAGCGGTTCTGCCCGACGCGACCGCTGAAGTCGCCCCAGTTGTTGAGTGACAGATTCCAGACATACAACTCTGTTTGCGTGCAGAAGTCGGCGAAGCCCTCCAAGCGCACCGACAACTGATCGATGTCTGCAATCGGTTCGGTGATCGTGAAGCGGAACACATTCGTGCTCTCGTTACCAGAGGAGAGCGCCGCAGGCACATAACGATTCGTGTCCGTGATGCTCCCACTCGCATTCGAGGTCGCGAGCGCCGTGTAGTTGGTCGCCGTCAGGGCAGTCGTCACGGGATTGTTGTTGGCATTGACATTCGTCCACGAAGCCGTCTGCCGACCAGTGCCGAACTTGTTCACGCCAGCACCCGAGGAAAAGTCGTACACCGTGTCCGAACCAGTCCCAACACGGAAAGCGTTGCTGATGGCAACAACAGTATTGCCATCCGTGGCGCGCGCGGTCACGCGGACTCGCACGGTCGTCGACGCGATGGCTGGCGTGGTCCAGTTGTACGAACCCGAATCGGCCAGTGCGCTAGCAATGGTCGTCCAACTGACGCCGTCGTCCGCCGAATAGGCGAGATCGACATTGGAAAGCGGCGCGTTGTTGGTGTCGGTTGCATTCCACTGAATGCTCCGCGTCGATCCCGCCACCCACATCTCGCCCCCACGCGGAGCCGTGATGTGTGCCGCGGGGATGAGGTCGGTGTAGCGAGGCACCTGCTTCACGATGCAGTGGATCGCGCCAGATGCGCCAATGATGCTCGAGCACTGGATCGGGACGATGGTGACGCCGGGACCCGCCGCCGCCTGCCACTTTGCGAGCGCATCGGCGTCACGCGTGTTGTAGGTGGCGCTGCCGCCTGGCGCGAGAGCCGTGCCATAGCACGGCACGAAGATGCGGTTGTTCACGCGAAACGCGTTGGCATAGGTGTAGTGGGTGGTCGACACATTCCAGGCTTGAGGGCGGAAGACTTCAAAGCCCAAGCCTTGCATATAAGGAACGGCGTTGTTCGTCACGCTGATCGCGGTTGCGTTCGAGCCCGCAATGAACTCGCTGATGATCACCGTGTTTTCGTCGACCAGATACATCCACATGTCGATGTGCCCAGTTCCATCGACGGAAAAGGGAAGCTGTGGAAGGATGTGGAGCGTGTCGATGCCTTGGAAGGACTGGTAGAGCTCGCGAATCAACGCGTCCGTGTGGCCCTCAGAAGTCGGATTGTCAAGCGTGATGAGCGCGGTACAGAACCCCGTGCGATTCGGGCCAGGCTGGAAGTTTCCGCCTGAGTAATAGAGCCCCTGATCAAAGCTTGGAACGCCGAAGGTGCCGTCAGCCACCAGCGTCGGAATGAAGTTGTCCTGCGGGCGGTTTGGGTAATAGTGGCTGTCGACCGCCGCGAGGGTGCCGCCTTGGAAGATGAAGTGCGGACCGTAATCGCGCATCCATACGGAATTGTTCGGCTGGATGATGAACACCACCTTGCTGAGGTTGGCGCCCGCGCCGCTGAAGGCGGTTGCCGCCGAGGTGGCTGTCGACTGATTTGCAACGACCACATAAGCGATCTCATCGAACGCCGAACTCGAAGTCAATGACGCCACGAGCGCCGTCACGACCGAGTTCCAACTATTGCCGTACTGATAGAGCACACCGCGGGTTGGCGCGTACTCGGGCGGCGAGGAGATCAGTCCAGTCGCGGGTTCCTCTGCAACTCCGCCCAGATCGAGGGCATAAGGAAAGAGCGACTGGTTTGGGTTGTAAGGGGTCCCGCCCTCCCGCACGCGTGTCAATGTGGACACATGCTCTTGCTCATCACCAACGACAAGGTTTGCACGGGTTCGCTCCTTGAAGTTCTCGCCGCTGCTCTGGGCAGGAGCGGTGGGGGCGAAGACCAATGCCGTTGTGCAGACAAGAACAGACGCAGCGGAAGCCGAAATCGACATGAAGGAACTCCTGTGGACAGCAGCGCAGGGGAAACGGACGAGTAGAAATCTAGCCCGACTGGCGGGCAAGTCGACCCGCATGTTTCAACTTTGCCCAAAAATGCAATTGCCGCCAACGCAAAAGCCACGGAGCAATCGCAGCTCGCATCGACTCCTTGCGAATGCGGTCAGAAGTCCAGCTTGAGTCCGGCGTAGACGCGGGTGTCATCGGGGTTCTGTCCCGCCGGCACCTGCGACTGGAATTGCCATCGCACGCCGCCAAGCAACGACAGACCCAATTCTGGGTCGATCTTCATGGACCACTCAGCGCGCGCAAGCACGAGGTACTGGGAAAAGTCCTCGAAGCTTGGTGCGATCCAGGCGCTCGCCTCAAGAGTCTGCACATCGCTGATGAGCCACTTTCCCTCCAACTGACCGTACAACTCAGCCCTTGTCAGATTGACGCTGCCGAATTCGCGGGTGGCTCCTGCGCCGATCTTGCCGGTCAGTCCGACCGGCGGTGCGATGTAGAAGCGGTAGCCAACTCCGCCCCAGCCCGACAGTCGCTGCTCCCAATTCTGCAGCTGGTCCATCTGCCCCTGGACCTTGCCGAAGAGCAGCCACCGCGTTTCCTTGATGAAATAGTCATAAACGCCCGTGACCAACAGATTGTTGTCCGTTTGCGCACTGTCGACATTGCGGAAGAAGTACTCAGCGCTGAGCTGCAACTTCTCGACATCAGGATCCTCGTACACGGCGCCGGCGGCAACTCGAAAATCGAGCTGTTCAACATTCGCATCGACATAGTTCACATTGGCAGCAAAGGCGAACTTCCATTTCGATGGAGGTGGCTTTTCTTCCGCCTTCGGCGCCTCGGCCGTTGCCTGCGCAACGGCAGCCGGCGCGCTCGATGCGGCATTGCCAAGCGAAACATCAGCGGCAGCGACGGCAACCTGAGCCGGCACCTGTGCACCCGTCGGGTCCGCTGCCTGCGGGGGAGGGGGAACCGCGACTGAAGCGACACTTGCGCGCGCGAGCGTGATCTGTCCGAGGATTGGATGCTTCAACACAACCGATTCGGCGGACTCAGAAACCAGTTCTCCGCGGAGCACATCGCCTCCGACGAGTTGAACGACGACAACGCTGCCCGGTGCGGGAGGGGGCGCTGGCGCGGGAGCGGGAGCCGTTTGAGCGGGCGCGGTCGGCGCTGGGTCTGCGGTCTGGCTGAGTGCAGGCGGGCAGACTGCGCACGCCGCAACCGCAGCGAGTGCAATTCGCATGGCCATTCGGCCGCCGAGTCGCCAGAAAGTGCGTGTTTGAGCTCTTCCGCAGAATTGGGATGGCATGGCGGACAACCTATCCGCATTGAATAGATATGTGTTTTTGGGCTCGCAAAGAAACGAACCGGCCCCGTCCACCCTATTGACCACGACCAGATCTCGAGTCGGATCAGTTCCTTCCGCGATCTGGGGCGCGATAACTCTCGCGCGGTGTCGTCACTTGCACAGTGCGCGGAGTTGGCTTGAGCCCGCGCACCTGCGCCGCTTCCCGAAAGCACTCGAGGGTGGTCGTGGTCAAAAAGTTCGTAATGTCCTTCTGCATCTCCACAAGGCGATGGTGCAGGGCACACGGTTCGCCGGCCCCGCACACGCCGCCTCCAAAGGGGCAATTGTGCGTGCGTTCCTCCCGTTCAAAGATCTGATGAACGGACTTGAGGGTGATTTCGCTTGGGGCACGCGCGAGGGCGTATCCACCACCCGGCCCCGGCGAACCAACAACCAAGCCCGCCTGCGAAAGAGTCGACAGGATCTTTGCCACCATGGGGGCTGGGAGCCCGCGCTGATGAGCGATGTCAGTCGCCGACAGGCGCGTTTTCCCGCCGTCCCACACTTCCGCCAAGCGGCTCAGCGCGCCAATCGCTCGCTCTGTTTGTTTTCCATACATCTCGGGGGATTTGTCCTCTCTGCGCGTGGATTGAGAATTGCAATCTCAGAATCACTGATATAATACTCCGAGTTCGTTTCGCGTCAATATGGTCGTTCTTTCCTCCAATCCACTTTTTCGAGCTTCAAAATCACGGAAACACAGGTAGGCAAATCATGGTTTCAGCGAATCAGCCAGGTCTCAGCGATCCAACGGCAGCCCCAATTCTCCTCGACCGTTTCAGTTACGACGACGACATCGTCCGCAAGTTCGTTGGCGCGACCTTGCTTTGGGGCGTGGTCGGCATGTTGGTGGGAGTTCTCATCGCGTTCCAACTCACCTATCCCAAGGCCAACCCGGCGGAGTGGTTGAGCTTTGGTCGGCTCCGTCCGCTGCACACCAACGCGGTGATCTTCGCCTTCGCCGGCAACGCCATCTTCGCAGCGGTCTACTACTCGTCGCAGCGGCTCCTCAAGGCGCGAATGTTCAGCGACCTGCTCAGTCGCGTGCACTTCTGGGGATGGCAGGCGATCATCGTCGCGGCGGCCATCTCCCTTCCACTCGGATGGACCCAGGCGAAGGAGTACGCGGAGCTGGAGTGGCCGATCGACATCGCCGTCGTGTTGGTGTGGGTCGTGTTCGCGGTGAACTTCTTCGGCACGATCGCGAGGCGACGCGAGCGCCACCTCTATGTCGCGATCTGGTTCTACATCGCCACGGTCATCGCGATTGCGGTGCTCTACATCTTCAACAACCTGGCGATGCCAAGCGGTTGGACCAAGAGCTACTCCATCTATGCGGGCAGTCAGGATGCATTCATGCAGTGGTGGTACGGACACAACGCAGTTGCATTCTTCCTCACGACGCCATTCCTCGGGCTGATGTACTACTTCCTGCCCAAAGCAGCGGAACGCCCGGTCTTCAGCTACCGACTGTCGATCGTGCACTTCTGGAGCCTGGTGTTCGTGTACATCTGGGCGGGGCCGCATCATCTGCACTACACCGCGGTGCCCGAGTGGGCCAGTACGCTCGGCATGCTGTTCAGCGTCATGCTGTGGATGCCGTCGTGGGGAGGAATGATCAATGGGCTCTTGACGCTGCGCGGAGCATGGAACAGGGTCACCTCGGACACCCCGAGCGACCTCGCCACCTCGGCGATCGGCGTGCCCTTCGCCAGGGCCTCGTCAGCCTGCCTGAGCTTGGCGACCACCTCCTCGGGACGGTGCCGCTTCCTGTTCG
>RFON01000004.1 GCA_009926625.1 Planctomycetota bacterium | reverse complement strand
GTCGTCGCGCGCGACGACGCTGGGCGCGTTCCACTTCCACGGACGGCAGCGCGGGGCGAAGTGCCCAAAGCACGCCTGCAGCGAGCAGGGATGTCAGCGCGGTCAGTGCAGACCACGGCTGCGATCGAAGCGCCTCCAACGCGCCGAACTGCGATGCAGCAAAGAACAGCGGTATCGCGGCGCACCCTGCTGCCAGCACGAGTACGCGCGCGAAGTTCGATGCGCGCGCGATGAGTTGCTCGTGATCACAGCGCGCGGCGATCAGCGCGACCGCTGCGCACAGCAGCGCGGCAAACGCAGTGCAGATCCAAGGCAAGGTGACCGCACCCCCCCACGAGTGGGGGATTGCAGCGGGGAGTGACATCGCGGCAGGGAGCGCACTGACTGCAACGATCACGCGCCGCATCATCCAGGCGCGGCGCAGCGTCACTGCCGGCAGTTCGCTTGGGGCCAGCGCGTCGCCATCGGCATCGAGCGCAGCGTCCATGCCCGAGCGCGCGAGCGCAGCCAACTGGCTCATGCCCTTGAACGCCCACCCCGTCAGGAGTGCCCACGCGCCGCATGCACCGATGCACGCTGCAATCACGAGCGGCCGCGTGTCATCGGCGCCGTCGAACGGGACGACCACCCCAGCGGCAGCCATCAGCGCAAGAAGACCCGTCGACAGCACGCACACGATGACCGTATCGGGGTGGCGGCACCGCGCTGCGATCAGTGATGGAAGCCACCAGGCAAGTCCGACGATGGGACCCGTCAGCATCGTCCACTGCGCACTGCGGCTGATGCCGCCCACTGCAATGCAGCCGATCAGCATCGTCGCGAGCGCCCACAGCGTTGTGCCGCACGGGTGGGTCATCGGGCGGTGGGCGGATCCTTCGGCGGTTCGCTGCACGGTCACGACCGGCACAGGGAGTTCGAGCGCGCCCTCTGGCGGACGCAGCATGGGGAAGAACGACGGACAGCGCACGAATCGATCGCAGCCCACGGTGATCGCGCAGCCGATGCAGAGGAGCGCATGCGTGAGCATCAGCCCAGCGAACAGCAGATCGAGCGACCAGGATGGAGCGATCAAGTGCGTGCACCCAACACACAGCAGCGTGAGCGCCGACCATGCTTCGAAGTTGGCGAACGCGCGGAGCTGCGCCTCCGCGCGGCGCGAGCGGCCCGAAGCGAGGCGCGTTCCAACAAGTGCAGGCAGCAGGGGTGCGAACGCACTCGCCACCATCGTGGCGGCTGCGAATGCACGCTCGTGCGAGACAAGTGCGGGTGTCGAGTCAACGCGGTGGCGTTCGACCGATGCCTTGAAGCGGTCCGCGTTGCATGCAGCGACGAGCGTTGTGCCAGCCACTGCACCCCACGCACAGAGGAACGCGATCCATGGCCATGGCGAGTGAATCATGCCCGCGATCGCGTCCGTTCCGATCGCCTGCGCGATGAGGGCTGCCGTGGCCAGCAGCGCGGTCCATGCGGCGGCTTGCGCCCACACGCGAAGCGATTGGATCGACACGAGCAAGCCAGCGAGAACGATCGCGCAGCAGGCGATCAGGCCGGCGGGCAGCCGAACCAGTGCGGGCAAACTGATGCCTGTTGGCACCAGCAGGCAGATCGCCGCCGACGCGAGGAGCGTTCCAGATGCGGTGCGCGCCACGCGTTCACGGATGGCCAGCGCCTCGTCGACGGTGCGATGCGCCGCAGCAGCCGCACGCAGCGACGGGTCTGGCCATGCGGCATAGACCAGCAGCCATGGCAGCACCAGCAGCGGTGCAAGGAACATCGCTCCAAGGATCGGCTGTGTGGCGAGGAAGAGTGTGCAGAGCGGCGTCAGCACGAGCGATGCCGCGGCAATCCGTGGAATGCGGCGCGCCAGGATTGGCGTGCACCGAACCGCGGTCCACTGCACGCATGTTGCCAGCGATGGGATGAACAGGGTCCAGAGTGCGATCTGCAGGAACGCGCGCTGCAGGTCCATCTGCGCGAAGAGCGGTGTTGCGGCGAGCGATGCCGTGATGAGCGCACCGAGGGCGGTCAGTGCGGTGATGCCCGCGGCTTGCGCCGGGGGTTCCACCGCACTGACCGAACAGTGCTCATCGATCCAGTGATGATCGACTGGCGTTGGAACGGCGGGCGGCGGGTGGGCTGGCGGAGCCGCAGCACTCGGAGAGGAATCGTCGTCGGATGACGACGACGACGATTGGGTGCGTGGTTGGGAAACGCGCTCGCGCGCGCCGCCCGCGCGCGCCGAAGCACCAGCGTGCGCAGTCGCACTCGTGCGCGCGGATGTGCTCCGACGCGCTGCATCATCGTCCAGTCCGTCGACCATCCGGAAACTGCCCTGCGGAGCCGTCGGTGGTTCATACCGCGGCGTTGGAGCGACGGTTGCCGGAGTCGGTGCGGGCGCTGGTCGCGTTGCCACCGCATGGGCGAGCAGTGCGGCAGCATCCGCCGCAGCGCGGGAGTCTGCAGCGGCCTTGGCCATGGCTTCTCGGGGCATCAGTGGGATGCCGGGAACCTCGCTGCCTGCTGCAATGAGGTGGCGCGTGGATTCAGCGACGAGTTGCTCGAGCACCTCGATCTCCGAAAGCGACTTGCTGTAGTCATCGTTGATGCGCTGACGCGCACCCGAAAGCGCAATCATCGCCGCCTGCACGGCGCGCTCCTGCATGCTGCGTCCCTCACGCTCCGCGTGGCGGGCACGCTCCTGCGCGGCGGCGATCTTGTCCTCTGCTGCTGCGCGGGCTGCAGCCTCGGCAGAGGCACGCTTGGCGAATGAGTCGCGGTCGCGCGTCAGCGCACTGCGCTGCTCCGCGGCCGCCGCAAGCTTTTGCTGCAAGGCCTGCGCTTCACCTTGCGCAGTGCTGAGCGCGGCGGCAGCGTGCGACTCGCGGGCAAGCCCACCTTGGATCTCATGCGCAGCCGACGCCAGCTTCACCTCAAGGTCTGCGATGCGGCGACTCGTCTCCTCCGCCAGTTTCTCGTAACTGGTCAAGAGCTGCCGCGAGCTCCCCTCCGCCTGATCGCGCAAGCTGCGTTCTGCCGCGACTTGCTGTTCGCGGGCCGCGACCGCCGCTTGGGACGATGAGAGCGCCGCCGAGAGCTCGTCGCGCTCGCGCGTTGCAGCGGACAGCGAAGCGCGCGCCGCGGCTTCCTGCATGGAGAGCTCTTCGACGCGCCGCGCCGCAGCGGTCAAATCGTCCGACTGCTCGGCCGCGCGGCAACGCGCATCATGAAGATCACGCTGCAGCGCCGCGCACTGGGCGGTCGCGTCGTCTGCGCGGCACTGCTGCGCGGCAAGGTCGGCCCGCAGCTGTGCGATCTCGGCTTGCAGGCCTCGGTTGTCACGCTCGCGCTCCTCGGCGCGCAGCGAGTCGCGGAAGATGAGTTCGTCCCGCGCAACGACCTTCGCGCGTTCATCCGCGACCTCGCGCTCGAGAGCGGATGCATGCGCTGCGAGGTCAGCTCGCTGCTGGCGTGCCGCATGGAGTTCCTCGGTGAGTTGCGTTCCCTGCATGCGCGACACATCGCGTTCATCCCGCATCGCCGCCGCGAGCGCATCCGCCGCTGCCAGTCGCTCCTGCACCGCCTCGGCATCGCGCTCCTGGGATGCCACGCGAACCCGAAGGCCGTCGGCTTGTTGCTGCAGCGCGACTGCCGATGCACGCGCTTCGTCGCGTTCAAGGCGCAATCCATCGGCGAGGGTCTGCGTATCCGCGACCGAGCGCTCGAGCCCACACGCGCGTGCCGTCTGATCTGCAATCGCAGCGCGAGCAGACTCGAGTTCATGGCGCAGTGCGTCGATGTCGCGCCGTGCGGCGAGGAGGTCGACCTGCGTTGCGCCAACCGCAAGGCGCGTGGAGTCGCGCTCGGCGAGCGCATGGTCGCGGTCGGCGACGGCAGCATCGCGCGCCGCAACCGCTGCATCATGAGACGCATGCACTGCCCGCGTGCGCTCAGCCTGCTCGAGCAGTGCGCGGCGCGCAGTGTCCGCTGCAGTCTCGGCACCCTCGGCGCGTGCGGCCATCGCCGCGAGTGATGCCTGCGCCTCGCCAGCAGCGTGCCGTGCTGCGGACAACTCAGCACCGTGATTGCTGGTGGTCGCCTTCAGCGTGGCGAGCGACTTCTCGAGCGCCCGCCGCAAGTCGTCGGATGTGCGAAGGGCATTTTGCGCTGTTCCGAGGGATTCCAGCAGTTGATCGCGGTCTGTTTCCGCGGCAGCCGCCGCAGCTCGCAGTTCGTCGAGCTGTCTCTGGAGGTCATCGATCACCTGACGGGAGTGCGCGGCGTTGCGCGTGGTCGACTCCGCGGTCGCGGCCAGCAGTTGACCCTGAAGCCCTTCAACGGCACTTCGAAGGCGCTGCACTTCGCCGTCGCTCGAACTCGCCCGCTCGTGCGTCGACGCAAGTTCCCGGCGCAGTTCCGATGTCGTGTGCTCGAGTCGCTGCGCGATGCCTTGCGCATCCGCCGCGTCGCGCTCTGCTGCATCGCATCGCTCGCTGAGTCGCGAGGACTCTGCACGAAGCTGGGCGAGTTCCCGCGACAGTGCCTGCGCGAGTTCGCTCCCAGCGGCGCTCCCAGCGCGAGCCTGCTGCAGTTCGGCAGCCAGCTCGGCTCGTTCTCCCTCGAGGCGATCGACTTCGCCGTGCAGCCTCTGTGCGGTCGACGCATGCTGCGCGACCTCATCGCGGAGCCCGTCGTGCTGCTCCATCAGGCGGTCGATCGCCGCTTGCAGTTGATTCGCGCGATGTTCCGCTGCGGCGACCGCCTCCTCGAGCGGATGGGGACTCGCTTCCGCACCGACCACAGCCACCGCAGGAGCCTGCGCGGCGGCGGGCGCACGCTGCTGCACCGTGATGCCGGCGAGTGACGACGCGGGGCGCCAACGATCGTCGCCCTTTCTGCACAGCATGTCGTCGCTGAAGAGGTCGCCGCGCTGGGCCATCGCGCGAATGTCCGTTGGCGTCAATCCTGTATGCAGCGAACCATCCGCGCGTCGCAGGTCATAGTGCGCGGCTTTCACTGTCGTCTGATGTGCAATCATGGTGCCACCCTTCCGTGGGTCCTTGCGAGGGTTGGCACGCCCAAGCATCTCTCCGAGCAACCGCGAGGAATCCGTTCCCCGCCGCAGTCGCTTTCAGGCGTGCCGCAGCCGAACAGATGGCATTACACACGATGCGGAGGAAATCGCAAGGGCGCCCGCAGAAAATCGGCGGGCGATCACTCTTCGTCGACGGGTTCCACGGTCAGCTCACCAGCCTCCGAGCTGCCGTTGGCCTCCATCTGCTTCATTCGATCCCAGTCGTCGGATGTGATGAGCACCTCGCGGGCCACCGATCCCTTGTGATCGGAAAGAATGCCGGCGAGCGACATCTGGTCGACCAAGCGCGACGCCCGCCCGTAGCCGATGGCGAGTCGCCGCTGCAGGAGGCTGACCGAACCGCGCCCGGTCTCGATGAGGATGTCCACCGCCTTGTCGAAGAGGGGGTCGCGTTCGTTGGGGTCGATGTCGCCACCCTCGGTGGGGTCGCCCTGCGCGGAAGTCTTTACCGCAAGCAGACTTCGCTCGAAACTGGGCGCTGCAACATCCTTCAGGAAGCCGACCACCTTGCGCGTCTCGCTGTCGGTCACGAGCGTTCCTTGGCATCGGCGGAGTTCGCCGCTGCCGCTTGGCGTGAGGACCATCATGTCGCCCTGCCCGAGAAGCAGTTCCGCGCCCTTTTGGTCGAGCACGATGCGGCTGTCCATTCCGCTGGCCACCTTGAATCCGATGCGGCACGGCATGTTCGCCTTGATGAGGCCCGTCACCACATTGGCTTGCGGGCGCTGCGTCGCGAGAACGAGGTGGATTCCCACCGCGCGCGCCTTCTGCGCGATGCGAACAATGTGCGTCTCGACTTCCTTGTTCGTGAGCATCAGGTCTGCGAGCTCATCGATGAGGAACACCATGTACGGCAACTTCTTGGGGATGCGGGCCTTCGCAGCATCGTCGGGCGGATTCAGCTTGGCATAGATCGCCTCTTCGCCGAGGCTGTTGTAGCCCAGGATGTCGCGAACGCCCGTCGTGCGGAAGAGCTCGTATCGCTCCTCCATGCGCTGGACGGTCCACTCAAGGATGCCGGCCGCCTGGTTCATGTCGGTGACGACAGGCGCCATCAGGTGGGGGATGTCCGCGAACTGACTCATCTCAACCATCTTCGGATCGACGAGGACCAGCTTCAGCTCATCGGGTCGCTTGGTGTAGACCCAACTCATGATGATGCTGTTCATGCACACGGACTTGCCGGAGCCCGTGGTGCCGGCGATGAGCATGTGGGGCATCCGAGCGAGATCAAGCACCAGCGGTTCGCCTGCGCTGTCCTTGCCGAGGAACATCGGCAATCGCATTCCCTCGGCATGCCCGCTCGACATGAGTTCGCGCAGGCGCACTTTCTCCTTCTCGCGGTTCGGCACCTCGATGCCGATGGCGGACTTGCCCGTCATGTTGGGGATGATCCGGATGTTGGGAGCCTTGAGCGCGCGCGCGATGTCCTTCGCGATTGTGTCGAGCCGTGCCACACGGGTGCCTGGCGCGAGTTCGACCGAGTACAGCGTCACCACTGGTCCGCTCTCGATGCCCACGACTTCGCCTTCGATCTCGTAGGTTTGCAGCGTTTCGGTGAGCAACCCGGCCTGTTCGCGAACGAATTGCTCCATGCGCTGCGAGAAGTTCTCCTCGGGTACATCGAGGAGGTCGAGCGTGGGAAAGGTGTAGCCCGTGTAGTCGACCTCGCGCGGGATGTCTTCGTCGCGCGCAATCACCTTGGCGCCGCTTGCCATGCGCACTGGCATCTTTGCGATCTTTTCCCGCAGTTCCTCGGCGCTCAGCGCCTGCCGAGCAGGTGTCGCCGCTGCCGCCGCAGCATCTTGCTCAGGGTCATCCGAATCGACTTCATCCGCCTTGGCTGCCGCGGCTTGATTGACTGGATTGACTTGATTGACCTGCCCATCGTCATCGCCTTGGCTCGCCGAATAGGCCTCGCCTGCATCTTCGTCCTCGTTCGCCTCGAGGACCGTTCCCCGACTTGCCGCAGCCGCCGCTGCCCGGTTTCCCCGGATCAGTCGGCGGCGGCGGTCAAGCGCAGTTTCCGCAGAAACCTTCCCATTTCCATCGCCATCCGCCCCATCGTCTGGGCTGCCAGTCTCTACGCCGCCAATTGGAATTGGCTGCAACGGACTGCGCCGACCTGCACCAATCAAACTGCCGAGGGTGCCGCGGTAATCGAACTTCCACACTGGATCCAATGCTTCGATCGCTCCCACAAGTGCGCCGGGGAGCGCGAAAACCAGTTCGTCCACGGCGACCACGAAGCCGATCAGGCATCCCGCCAACGCGAAGATGTTTGCGCCGAGCGCGCCGAAACGCATCCACAATTGGTCCGCCATCCACATGGGGATCAGTCCAGCCTCGGCACCGCCGAGTGGTCCGAACCCAGGCAGCCACAAAGCGTGGACGACCGATGTTGCGAGCATCGCGATGAACGCTCCCGAGGAGCGCACGATTGGGTGCGCAACCGAGCGGCCGCTCGCGGTCACTCCGAGTGCATAGCCACCGCACAGCACGAGCACCCAGATGCCGATGCCGAAGGCTTGGTAGAGACCAAACGAAGTGACTGCGCCAACCACGCCGCCCCAGTTGTGCGGCGGATCCTGCTGAATCGCAACGGCGTTGCTCGGCCAGTCGGCGGCGGAGAAGCTCACGAGGCTCGCAGTCAGGTAGAGCCAGACCGCTGCACACCCCAGCCAAATGCTCTTGCGGGTCAGTGATGCGGGTGGGAGCAGACCCGCGGACGGGATCGCGCGTGCGACAGCCAAAGGCGACTTCCTTGCCATGCCCTGCTATCGGCAGGACAGGCGCGCTTGAATCACTTAGCCTTGCTTTCCATGCATTTCTGCCATGTCGATCAGATTGTCGAGTGCGGTCCAGACCGTGCCGTCACGCTGAAGGGGGTCTCGCTGGCGGAGGAGTACCTGCAGGATCACTTCCCAGGGTTTCCTGTGCTGCCCGGCGTTTTCATGCTGGAAGCCCTGGTGCAGACTGCGCGACTGACGCTGATCGCGCGCGACCGTGCCGCGGGGCGAGAGCCTGTCCGCATGGTGCTCGGTGGCGTTCGGGCGCTGCGATACGGCAACTTCGTCCGCCCTGGAGATTCACTGCGCAGTGAGGCGCTGGTCGACAAGGTCGAGAGTGATGGCACTGTGGTGTTTCGCGGGAGCGCGTCGGTGGTGCGTGCGGGCAGTGCAGAGGCGCTGCCAGGTGCAGCCGCAAGCGGACGCTTTACAATGCGCGTGGTTCGGTTGGGTTCGCAACGCAAGACAGGAGGTCTGCAGCAATGACGCAGGAAGAGATCCTTGGGAAGGTTCGCACCGTGCTCGTAGATGCGCTTGGCGTGGACGAGGAGGATGTGAAGTTGGAGGCGCGCCTGACGACGGATCTGCACGCCGAATCGATCGACTTCCTCGACATCGTCTTTCGCATCGAGAAGGCGTTTGGGTTCAAGATCGGTCAAGGGGAGCTCTTCCCCGACAACATCAATGATCCCAAGTATGTGCAGGACGGTGTCGTGACCCAAGACGGACTGGCCTTGCTGCGCGAGCGCATGCCTCATGTCGATTTCTCCGAGTTCGCGAAGGATCCGAAGTTGGAGAAGGTCTCCGAGGTTTTCACGGTGAGCAGTCTCGTGAGCTTCGTCGCCGCCAAGCTGGCCAAGTCCGCCTGATCCGTCGAGGGAGGTGTCCCACCATGCGCTGGCTGTGGATCGATGCCATCCTGTTGCATGAACCTGGCGCGCGCCTTGTTGCAGTGAAGAATGTTTCGCTCGCGGAGGAGCATCTCCACCAGCATTTCGCGGCTGGGGCAGACGGGCCTGCGCAACCCTTGATGCCCGCGTCATTGATGCTTGAAGGGATGGCTCAAACAGCGGGCATCTTGGTGGGCAGCGTGCGCAACTTCTCGGAGAAGGTCATCCTGGCAAAGGTCACGGAGGCAGTGTTCGAGCAGGATGTTGTTCCTGGTCAATCGATCCGCTACGACGCCGTGATCGAACGGCTCGATGACATGGGGGCATCCACCAAGGGAGTGATCAGTCGGTGGGACCACCGCGATGCAACATGTGCAACATGGACCGACATCGGACGAACCGAGATCATCTTCAGTCATGTCGATCAGAGTCGCGCTGGACTGGAATTGCCGGAGCACAACTTCGTGTTTGGCGAGAATTTCCGCGCGATCCTCGGTGGTCTGCTGCCGCGACCGGCGGGGCATGCGCCATCGCATTGACCTGAATTCCTGCGTGCGCTCGGCAGCGTGATCTGCCTTGCGCGTGCGCACCTCTACACTCTGCGCCATGTCGACGGCACCTCGCGCGCGCCATCTTGCGATCTACCCAGGGTCGTTTGACCCCGTCACGCTTGGACACCTCGATGTCCTCGCGCGAGCGCGCGGTCTGTTCGATGAGGTCGTGGTGGCGGTGGGCCGCAACCCAGACAAAGAGGACTTCTTTTCCGCCGAAGAGCGCATCGCGCTCCTTGAGCCGCTCGTGGCCGATGTGCTTCGCCGCGAGCCCGCGGGTGCGAGCGTTTCACTCGCCAGCTACTCGGGGCTGACGGTTGACTTTGCGCGCACGCGCGGCGCCTGCGGGATCATTCGCGGCATCCGCAATGTCACGGACCTTGCATCGGAGTGCCAGTTGGCCATCACGAACCGGCAGGTCGCAGGGATCGAGACGGTGTTCGTCGTGACAGGGGAGGCGTTTGCATTTCTTTCGTCGAGCCTGATTCGGCAGATCGCCGGCTTCGGCGGGTCGGTGGACAAGCTCCGCCCATTCGTGCCGGAAAACGTGGCACTCGCCATCGCCGAGAAACTGCGCGATCCGAGCACTTCCATCGCGCGCCTCGCCCACGAGGCGCAGGTCGACTGAGCGCGGCGAGCCATGGTGCAGTACCGAGTGCTGTCGATCGGGACGCTTGCGGCGCATCCGCTCTGGGATGAACGCACACCAGTTCGTGAAGCGCATGCGACCACCACGCTCATTGAGTCGGGCAATCGCCTGATCATCGTTGATCCCTCGCTGCCCCCGAACATCCTGCTGCCTCGGATGCAGTCGCGTTCGCCCGTGCCATGCGAAGCGGTGACCGATGTGTTCCTGACCTGCCGCAATCCGGGGCTGTTCCGCGGCATTTCGCTCTTTCCATCTGCGCGGTGGTGGATGCATGCACCCGACCGCGAACGACTTGCAAGTGTGTGCGACGAAGTTTCACAGCGCACCGCTGGCGAGCGGATCGCTGCACCCGAGGGCAGTGCAGAGCGCGCCGCTGCGGATTTCGTTCGCTTGACGCTCGATGTGAGCCGCCGCGTGAAGGACGCGCCGGATCGGCTGGCACCTGGGGTCGACCTGTTTCCGCTGCCAGGCATCACGCCCGGCATGGCGGGGCTGCTGATTGCCAATCCCTCCTCCACCGTTCTGGTGACGGGTGATGCCGTGGCCACCGAGGAGCACCTCGCGCAGGGGCGCATCCTGGCACCCTGCGAAGACATGAAGTCGGCGCAGGAATCGTTCCGCGAGGCAATCGAGATTGCCGATGTACTGGTGCTTGGACACGACAACGCAGTCCTCAATCCTCTGCGAGGTTCGGTCGGTCGAATGCCCGCGGGATTCGGTTCAGGTTGAACGCCCCTCATGCGGAGGGGGCTCGCTGAGGGCGCGAGCGAACCTATGCTGTGTCCCGAATACTGCATGCATTCCCACACTGAAACGAGCTTCAATGCCGCAGATCCGCTGCAGGCGCGTGCATCCAACACGGACGCCGCCGACTCGCCGCAGCGCACGACGCCGCTGACGATTCGTTCGCTCGCGAAGATGATGCGGAGCGGGCAGCGCATCGCCTGCCTCACCTGTTACGACGCGACCACCGCCCGTTGGCTCGAGCGCGCCGGCATCGAACTGCTGCTCGTGGGCGACACCGCTGGAGAGATGGTGCTTGGATTCCCCAGCACGGTGCATACGCCTCTGGACTTCCTCATCACGCTCACCGCGGGCGTGAAGCGTGGGGCTCCGAGCACGCTCGTAATGGCGGACATGCCGTTCCTCAGCTATCAAGCGGATGATGCGGAAGGCGTGCGCAACGCAGGGCGCTTCATGACCGAAGGCATGGCGGATCTGGTGAAGGTGGAAGCAGACCGCAGCTTCGCACCGCTCGTGGCGCGCATGTCACGCGCTGGGATTCCCGTTGTCGCACACATCGGTTCGAGGCCGCAGTTGTCGAAGCAGCAAGGCGGCTATTCCGCTGCAGGCAAGAGCTGCGTCGATGCGCTCGCGCTCCTTGATGATGCACGCGCGCTTGTCGATGCGGGCGCGCAGTTGCTGCTTGTGGAGGCGACGCCCGCCGAAGTGGCGGAGCAGTTGGTACGCGAATCACCCGTGCCGGTGATTGGCTGCGGCGCGGGCCCTGCGTGCCATGGTCAAGTCATTGTCCTGCAGGATTTGCTCGGGTTGACGGCTTGGCAGCCGGCCTTCGCGCTGCCCGCCATCGACTTTGGTCCGCAGCTGCTTGCGGCCGCGCGAGGATGGATGCACCGCGTTCGCGCGAATGACCTTGGCCCGCATCCGTACACGATGTCGGACGCGCAGCGGATTGCGTTCGCCGCTGCGGCGGAAGCGCGGACAACGCACCCCGCGGGGAGCGGCGGGACAACCTGATGCGCGTTCAGACGCTGCTGCCAGCTGCGGTCGTTGCGGTTTCGGCGGTGCTGGTACTCGTGGTGACGCCGCGCGCGATCCGCTCGCTGACGGTCGAGCAGTCCGAGGCCGCGATGGCATCCGCACAGCAGCGCCTGTCCCAGTCGAATGTCCTTGAGGAACTCAACCAAGTTTCGCGCGATGTGGCAACGATCGTGGAGCCGTCGGTGGTCTCGCTCAGTGCGGCTGGTGGGCGCGCCGCACGGGGCGGTCGTGCGCTGGTGAACACGGGATCGGGCTGGATTTACGATGTGTTTGGGCATGTCGTGACGAACGGCCATGTGGTTGACGGCGCGGAGCGGATCGAAGCGCAGCTGCACACGGGGCAGATCGTTCCCGCGCAGCTCGTGGGCATCGACCTGAAGACGGACATTGCGGTGCTGCGAGTCGAGATCGATGACCTCACGCCTGCGCAGCGTTCGATCGACATTCCAACCCAAGGTGACATGGTGTTCGCATTCGGTTCGCCCTTCGACTTCCGTTTCTCCATGAGCGCGGGCATCGTGTCGGGGATCGGGCGAAGCGCTGGCCTTGCGGATGTGGACTATGAGAACTTCATCCAAGTGGATGCGGCGATCAATCCAGGGAATTCGGGCGGACCGCTCACGGACATCTATGGGCGCGTGATCGGCATGAACACCGCGATCGCCACAGGCCGCGGCGCGTCGCTCGGTCAAGGGCAGTTCGGCGGCATCGGACTGGCGATCCCGATGGACATCATCGAGTTCGTCGTCGCGCAACTGATTGAACGCGGCGAGGTGGAGAAGGGCTTCTCGGGGATTGCCGTGCAGCCCGTGCGGTCCATCCTGCCGCCGCAGTTGAAGGATCCGCTGTTCCTTTGCATCAGCGAGCACTACAGCGGTGAAGGGGCCGTGGTAACGCGCGTTACGACCGAAAGCCCAGCGGCTCGTGCGGGGCTGCAAGTCGGGGATGTCGTCGTCTCGATCGACGGCGTACGAGTGACCGATGCGGACAAGGTGCCGTCGATCGTCGGGACGCGTCGGCCTGGGCAGGTGGTGGTCTTCGAAGTCTGGCGGCCCGACCCTGCGCAGCAGCGCGGGAACGAAATGCGGTTCGAGGTGGAACTGTCCAAGCGCGACCCGAAGATGGAGGCGGTCGAACTCGCAGACATTCTTCAGCGGTTCGGGCTTGCGGACCTCGTGACGGCGACGCCGGAGGCGTGTGCGACGCTCGGTGCTCCCTATCGGCGCGGCGTGATGGTTCGCGAGATCACGCCAGGCTCACGAATCGCTGGGGTCATTCCCGCTGGGTCGGTGATCGTGGCGGTCGGTGGGCAAGCGGTGACCACCGTGGAGGACTTTTATGTGCGACTTGCCCGCGGGGCAGTGACGCCGCGTGGGTTCGGTCGGCTGAGCGTGGTGCTCAGCGTGACACTGCCCACGGGCGAAGTCCGTGAGATCGAGCTCCCGCTCCGCTAGTCTTTCGGACGATGTCCGCTGCGCTGCTCAAGGTCGAAGATCTGCATGTGCACTTTCCCGTTCGGCGCGGGCTGCTGCAGCGCGTCGTGGATCATCGGCGCGCGGTCGACGGGGTCAGTTTCGACATCCAGCCAGGCGAGACGCTCGGCTTGGTCGGCGAATCTGGCTGTGGCAAGACCACGGTCGGGCGTGCCATCCTTCGGCTGCTTCCCGCGACGAGCGGTCGCGTCACCTTTGACGGGACCGATGTCTTCGCGCAGGGTGCTGGGCAGATGCGTGCCCTTCGTCGGCAGATGCAGATCATCTTCCAGGATCCAGGCGGTTCGCTCAATCCGCGCATGCGCGTGGGCAGCATCATCGGCGAGCCCCTGGAAGTGCATGGAATCGTCCCACGCGATCAGGTTCGGCAGCGAGTCGGCGACTTGCTGACGCGCTGCGGCCTCTGGCCAGGCGCGGCGGATCGATACCCGCACGAGTTCTCGGGTGGACAGAAGCAGCGCATCGGCATCGCGCGCGCGCTCGCCCTCGAGCCGCGACTGATCGTCTGCGACGAGCCCACCAGTGCGCTCGATGTGTCGATCCAGAGCCAAGTCCTCAATCTCCTGTCGGACCTGCAGCGCGAGTTCGAGCTCTCGTACTTGTTCATCAGCCACGACATGGCGGTGATTCATCACGCCTGCAAACGAATTGCAGTGATGTGGAATGGAAAGATCGTCGAGCATGGAACGCGGGATGAGGTGATCCACGCGCCGAAGCATCCATACACGCAGGCGCTCCTTGCGGCAGTGCCCGAGCCCGATCCGCACCGTCGCCGCGATCGTGTGAAGGTCGATGGGATGCGGATGTGAGCGCGTCACCCGCTGGATCGAGGCGCGCAGCACTCTGGCTGATGGGCGTCTTCGTCGCGCTTGCGCTCGCCGCGTTCATCTGGGGATTCGTGGTGGTCGATGAGGTGCGCGCGCGCGCGAAACGCGTGGATGTGGCGCTGCGTTCAGCCGCATGGGCATGCCTGGTCTACGCGGATCAGGAGCAGGGGTGGCCCTCGTCGGACGAGGCACTGGCGGATGCGGCCGCGGCATGGAAGGAAACACGGGTGCCGAGCGAGGGGGGGTGGCCTGGAACCGTGGAAGAGGCGATGCGCGGTGGGGCGGCGATCGATTCGGCGCAGGATGCGTTGCAACTCGTCGGGCTGAACGCCGGCATGGAGGGTGCACCGCCAATCCTGCACACCCGCGGGAATCCCAGCGGGATCGGTACGCTTGCGGAAGTCAATGGTTGGCTTGCTGCGCGCGGAAAGTCCATGCCGAAGCCGACTTCAGGAGTGCCGAGCCGACGATGAGCAGCCCGCAGAATGACAGCGTGATCGCGAAGCCGCTCGCCGCGTCGCAAGCCGAGGCGTCGCCCGATGGAAATTCCACGCAGCACAAGTGCGAGTTCCCCGAGGTGCCGCTCGCGGATGTGATGGGTGGTGCGTTGCGCATCACGAAGCAGGTGCTTGATCACGGATTCGTTGCGCTGGTCGATTGCATGCCGCGGCTCGCGCCGGCGGGGAAGACCGCTGATGCCGCCATCGTGCAGGCTGCGCGCGTTTCCTACGGCGAGGGGACGAAGCAGGTGAACGAGGATCGTGGGCTGGTCCGCTACCTCCTGCGGCATCGTCACACCACGCCGTTCGAGATGGTGGAGTTCAAGTTCCACATCGCGATGCCGATGTTCGTTGCGCGGCAGTGGATTCGACATCGAACCGCGAATGTGAACGAGTACAGCGCTCGCTATTCGATCGTGCCGGACCGTTTCTACCGCCCGACTGCGGAGTCGATCCGCGCACAGAGCGCATCGAATCGCCAAGGCGGTGATGGCTTGGTCGAGGCGGGGACGGCGCAGGACTTCTTGATGCTGCTCGATCGTGCCGAGGCGCTCTACAAGGACTATCTGTCGCTGACCGAGAAGGGTGTGGCGCGTGAGTTGGCGCGCGCCGCGCTTCCCGTGTCGGTCTATACGGAGTGGTACTGGAAGTGCGATTTGCACAACCTGTTCCACTTCCTCTCGCTGCGCATGGATTCGCATGCGCAGTACGAGATTCGCGTTTTCGCCGAGGCGATGTACGAACTGATCAAGCCGATCGTGCCGATGTCATGCGAGGCATTCGAGGATTACCGACTCGGCGCGATGCATCTGACGCGACTCGAGATCGAGGCGATCCGCTCGGGTTCGCCGATCGCCACCACGAACAAGCGTGAGACGGCGGAGTTTGAGGAGAAGTGCGTGCGCCTTGGCATTACCCCCGCGCGCACTGCCGACTGATTGAGGGGTGTGTGGGTCGGGTGGGGGCGGGCGCGTGTGGGCGTGAGTGCGCGTGGTTGGCCGTGTCAGCGCGGATCGCGTGAGTTCACCTTGACATCGGGGGGAAGCACGGTCACGAGCCCGACCAATGGCTGCGTCTCGTCGCGCTGGATCTGCGTGATCACGATCGGCGTGGGAGGGCGAGTGCGCCAGAATCCGCCAGGTTGCGGACACTGTCCCCACTGATCGCGGAAGTTCTCGATCTTCACTTCGATCTGCTCGCCCGCACGCAAGTGTTCCATGTGCGTCACGAACCGTCGATTGATCCAGACATCGATGTTGTCGTAGCTGGTGCTGGTGGCGTTGATGAACCGAATCTGGGTCTCCATCGGTACCACCTGCACCTGCACGACCTTCTCCTGCTGCAGCGATTCGGGATAGGGGCGCGTCGCGAGCTTTGGGTCGTACAGGTTCGCGTTGCAGCCCACCGCAACCAAGGCGGCGCCTGCGAAGGCAATCTGCAGCAGACCATTCGGGGATTTCCGCATCGGAGGACGCAGTGTAGGGAGCCCCACATCGCGTGTCGGCTCGCTCGGTGCATTCGCGGCTGCGATGGATTCCGATGCGTGCGGGCTAGACTCACTTCATGAGCGTCGAACTCTCGCCCAGCGACCTTCCGCCGCGGCGATTGTCGCGTCCGATCGAGGAGACGGCGCGCATGGTGCGGGTCGATCCGCGTGTGCAAGCCCTGATCCCGCGTTTCGACGCGCCGTTCTTCCAGGCTGGACTGGCGGGATACTCCGATGGTGCGATGCGGCTCGTGGCGCGGCAGCACGGCTGCCCATTCTGTGTGACCGAGGCACTGCTTGATCGGACGCTGATCAACGGCGGAAAGGGCAAGATCCGCGAGGACCCCGACCTCATCGCAACGGAGTGTGGCATGGGGGAACTCGAAGACAATGTCGCTGCCACCGTTGATGATCATCCCCTTGCGGGGCAGATCATGGGATCGCGTCCCGATGAGATGGCGCGCGCGGCGAACATCCTCGTCGAGATGGGGCACGATGTGGTGGATGTGAATTTGGCCTGCCCCGTCAAGAAGATCAGCGCGAATCACCGCGGCGGTCACTTCCTCGCGCACCCTTCGGAAGCCGTGGACATCCTCCGCGCCGTGCATCATGCGGTTGCAGGTCGGGTTCCCTGCACCGTCAAACTGCGCCGCGCGTTCGATGACACGCCTGAAATGGCTGCGTTCTTCGAGCGAATCTTCGATGCGGCTTATGAGATTGGCTATGCATGGGCGACCGTGCATTGCCGCACGGTCAGGCAGAAGTACCTCGGTCCTGGTCGCTGGGAGTTCCTGGAGGATCTCACTCGACGGCGAGCTGATCGCGTGATCTTCGGCTCGGGCGATGTCTGGACGGCGTCCGACATCTTTGCCATGCTTGACCAGTGCGGTGTCAGCGGCGTCAGTGTGGCACGCGGTTGCATCGGCAATCCATGGATCTTCCAGCAAGCGCGCGCACTGATGGCTGGACTGACACCGCAGCCGCCATCATTGGCGCAGCAGCGTCATGCGCTCGAGCGGCATTTCGAGTTGGCATCCATCCTCTACAGCGATGCTGCCACGAGCCGTCGCATGCGGAAGTTCGGCATCAAGTTCGCCGCACACCATCCGCGCGCCGATGAAGTCAAGGCGGACTTCATCCGCTGCACGAGTGCCGAGGATTGGCGACGGGTGATCGACCGTTGGTATCCCACGGAATGCGCCAACACTCAGTTGGCGTTGGGATTTGGGAAGCCGAGCCACGCATAAAAGGCGCTTCCATCTCCCTGCGGACAGGGTGGAACGGGGGTCACCAGGCACTCCACGAGCCCGTCGTCCCACAATCGGATTGGGCCGACCCTGCTCCATCCCACAATCGCATCGGCGCAGGGGACTTCCCCGCGAATGGTGAGCTGCGAAGAGTTTGCGGCAAAGACCATCCGCGACAGATTCGGATCGACGAACGACACCGAAACGCAGCGCCGATCCTTTCGATCGCCAGCGGGGGCGATGCGAATCCCTCCCGGCGCAGTGGCATCCTGATTCGCCTGCAGTGGAGTGGCGCCTGGATCATGTGCGCTGCGCGCCGCAACGAGGAGCACGAGCGCACCGCCAGCCAACATGCCTGCGCCCGTGCATACCCAAGGCAGCCGCCGTCCAAGAGCTGTCACTTGTTTCATGCCGTGATCATCGGTTCGATTCGCCTGCTGCCGTTACTTCTTCGAGTCTGCGTGTTGGACTGAAGATCAGCACCCGCCCAGGGCCAGCACTCCGCTCCAAGTCACCGAGTCGTGCAGCGGCGATCCATGGATGTCGCTGAGCACCGATTGCTACGCCCCAACCATCATGAGCCTCTGGTGTTGGCTGCGGTGACTGCAGCCGTGCGGTCGCTGTCCAGATTCCATTGCTTCGCTCCAGGACATGGATACAGCCGCAGCCCTCGAGAACGGCCGGTTCATGTTCTGTTTCATCAAGCGCGCATGCTTCGGTCGCGCCGACTGCCAACAGTGACCCCCGCAGTGCCAGCGACATCCCAAATGCCTCAGGTCGGACTTCTCCAACGGCACGACAGATCGATCGGGGTGGTGCAATCGATGCCTCGAGCCGAAGTCGGATCGCGCCAGTCCGATTCAGTCGCCAGAGGTGAACCTGACCTGAGCGATCTCTGTCAACTTGCGTTGTCCACTCACGCGGCGCGCCGACCGCGATGAGATCCCCGTCGATGCCAACGGATGCGCCGAACATCCCACCCTGTGTCGGCGCAGGCGATTGCAGGACCGCACCGTGGTGCCAACCTGTTCGAGTCGACTGTCTCGACAGGCGATACAGATCGGTCCGACCTTGGTCGGGGAACGAACCATCACCCTGCGACCATCCAACCACGATGAAATCACCATCGACGGCGACGCTTCGTCCAAAGCGTCCAGTCATCTCACCCGTGGGCGACGGAAAGTGAGCAGCGTGCTTCCAGCCTTCGGTTCCTCGGGTGAACACATCGCAGCGACCAGCAGCAAAGGCCTGAGCGGAATCGTCAGGCGATCCCACCACGACATGAATGCCGTCCGTCGCGATGGAAGCGCCGAAGTGCCCGCCCGCACTCCCCGGCAACCCGTCAGCCGGCGATGCAAGCACGGCAGCCAGTTGCCACTCAAGCTGTGGACCGCGCCGATCGAGCTCGTATATATAGACGCGCCCGACCTGAAATCCCTCGGGCCACGCGAGCCCACCCGCCTCGTATGGAGCACCAACGCACAGCAATCGACCGCGGGGATCAAGTGCCACCGACATCCCAAACCCAGAGGAAGTGGAGCCCTTTGGGTGCGGGATCACTGCGGCGAGCGAGCGAGGTCCAGCCGCGGCACCGCTCCCTGAGTCTGCGCGGGACGGCACCGCCGTTTGCCAGAGCGTCACCGATCCAGCATCCATACCCACATCGCGGTCGATGCCGCCGCCGACTGCCAGAAGTCCGTCGGTGCTCGCCGAGACGCAGCTGCCAAGCCCCAAGGGAAGCGTTTCTCGCGGAGCGTTCAGATCGCCCTGATGTTGCCACACGCCATCGCGGACCGCTGCAAGCGCCCCGCCGCCACCAATCATCAGCAGCGCCAACACGGCGATCCCAAGCATTGCCATGCCACGCCGCAGATGAATCCGAGCATCACTCTCCCCGCGCTTTCCTGCCACGCTGATTTCCCTCCCCTCATGGAACGCGCCGACGCTAGCACGCCGCGCGCGCGCCACCGAAAGGCCTCCTGAATTTCCTGCCCACGGTAGAAATGTCCATCATGCACACGGAGACCTACCTGTATTCCGACGGCGAACAGAAGTGCGAGGGGCTCGTGGCGCGCGAGGCAACGCTCACGCTGCCGGCTCCAGTCGTCGTCGTCTGCCATCACTGGTGGGGGCGCGACGCGCTCATGGACTCGCATGCGCAGCGCATGGCGCGGCTTGGATACATCGGCTTCGCGGCGGATACCTACGGTGGTCACCGCGTCGCCCAGACACCCGATGAGGCGTCCGCGCTGATGAGTGCGTTGACGAATGACCGCGCGAAACTGCGCAGTCGACTTCGTGCGATCGTCGGCGCCGCGCGCCGGATTCCTGGCGCGGACGGCCAACGGGTCGCGGTGATCGGCTTCTGCTTCGGCGGACTCTGCGCGTTCGATGTCGCGCGGGACGGCTGCGAAGGCGTGGTGGGCGTGGCAGGTTTTCACGGGCTCTTTGCACCGCCGAACATCGGCGAGCAGCAGCGGATCCACGCGCGCGTGCTGGCGTTGCATGGCTACGCCGATCCGATGGCGACGCCCGATGCGATGGTCGCGTTCGCGAAGGAGATGACCGATGCGGGCGCGCACTGGGAGATCGATGCGTACGGCAACACTGTCCATGCATTCACGAACCCAGATGCGAACGACCGCGCGCAGGGGATGGGCTACGACGAGCGCATTGCAAACCGTGCGTTCACCCGACTCGAGTCATTCCTGCGCGAGTGCTTCGGTCGTTGAACGCAATCAGCGTCCGCGCTGTCCGCGGCGACCGCGCTTGAAACCCTTCTTGTGACCGCGTTCGCCGCGGGGCGCGCCGCGCCCGCCCACGAACCCCTTGTGCCGCCGACCTTCGGCTGGTGCGTCTTCGCTGCGACCAACGCCGACGCGCGCCGCGCGGATCGTGCGCAGCAGTTCCAACTCCATCTGCCGCGTCGCAAGATCAATCGCCGCGATGCGCACCTCGACCGAATCACCGATGCCGAGGCTCGCGCCGCTGCGAGCGCCCGAGAGTCGGCCAGTGCTTTCGCTGCGAACCCACCGTTCGCCGCGACCGACATCACGCAAGCGGATCATCCCATCCACGAGGTACTGGTCGAGCATCACGAACACGCCGCCACCACCAGGAGAAATGCCGGTCACCACACCCGTGAGCTTGTCCGCCAAATGCTCGTCGCGCAAGAACTGGAGCACCAGGAATGTGCGGAGCGATCGTTCGGCGTTCTCTGCCTGCACCTCGGTCTCGCTGCAATGCTCGCCGCACTGCACGAGCGAGTCCGCGCTTTCCACGCGTGGGTCCTCGCGCATTCGGTCGAGCAGTTCGCGACGTCGCTTGCCGCCAGGGGGACTCTTGCCGTTTTCCGTCTGCTCCGCCCAGGCATCGAGCATGCGATGAACCACCAGATCGGGGTAACGGCGGATCGGACTCGTGAAGTGAAGGTAATGCTCGCTCGCGAGCGCATAGTGCCCGATGAGCGCGGGCGAATAGGTCGCCTTCGCCATGGAGCGCAGCACCGAAAAGTGGATCGCGCGCTCGCTGTCCGTTCCGCGCGTCGCATCCACGAGCGCCTGCAGGTCCTTGCGCGTCGGCTCATCGGGCAGTCTCACTTTCGCGGCGCGCGCCGCAAGGCGGAGCGCCTCGACATCGTGGAACGACGGCTCGGGATGGATGCGACGGAGCGCGGGAAGTCCAAGCGACGCGAACAGCCGCGCCACCGCTTCGTTCGCTTCGACCATGAACATCTCGATCAGCGTGTGCGTGAACGCACTGTCCTCAGGCTGCACATCGCAGACGCGGCCGTCCGCGGCGAACACAAGATCCGAGTCGGGCAGCGCCAAGACCACCATGCCATCGGTCAGTCGCCGCGCGCGGAGCAGCTTCGCAAGTCGGTCACTCAATCGAAGCTCCTCGAGCAGCGCGTCATCGATCGGCGTCTCGGTCTTCGCATGAATCCTTGCCTGCACGGGATCGCCGTCGATCGCTGCCTGCGCCTCGAGATATGTCAGGCGCTTGCGCGAACGAATCACCGTGTTTGCATAGCGCTCATACAGCACGCGACCCGTTCCGTCGAAGGTGATCCAGACCGTCTTGGTCAGGCGCGGCACGCCCTCCTGCAGCGAGCACACGCCGTTCGACAGCGTTTCGGGCAGCATCGGAATGACACGGCGCGGGAGATATGCACTGTTGCCGCGCGACCGCGCCTCCTCGTCAAGTGCGCTTCCGCGACGAACGAAGCCGGCAACATCGGCGATGTGAACGGCAAGCGTCCACTCGTCGCGAACCGCATCGAACGCGATGCTGATCGCGTCATCGAAGTCGCGCGCATCCGGCGGATCGATCGTGAACACCGAAGTCGCCGTGAGGTCCTCGCGGCCTTCCCACGGTCCCTCGCGCTGCGACTCGAAGTCGCGCGCCGCCGCGGCAGCCTCGTCGAGCACAGCGCCAGGAAACTCCTCATGCAACTCGTACATCGCCATCACCGAAAGCGTTTCCGCATCGGGCTCGCCTGCCACGCCGAGCCGGCGGATGATCACCCCCTCGGCGCGCGCGCGCATGTCGGGAAACCGCGTCACTTCGACAATCACCTTGTCGCCCTCGTGCGCATCCTTCGCGCCAGGGTCGCGCACCACGATCGGTTCGGTGAGCGCACGACCATCCGGCAGCACGACCCAGCCGCGGCCCTCGCGCTGCAGTTGTCCAGGAAAACGCGTCTGCTTGCGCTCGAGCACCTCAAGCACGCGTCCCGTCGGGCGCGCGTCGGGCGCACGGTCCCAGTCCTTGCCGCGGCGGATCACCGCCACGCGCACGCGGTCGCCACTGATGGCGCCATTCACATCGTGCTCGGCAACATAGAGGTCGCCTTCGCGCGACGGCACATCCGGCACGACGAATCCGCTGCCGTTGCCGCGCGCGCTGATTCGGATGCGACCGGTCGTTTCATCCTTGAACCGCGTGAGGCGCACGATGTCATCGGCGCTGATGTCGATGTGGTCCTCCGTCGCGAGGTCGTCGATCACGCGGCGGAACTCCGCTGACTGCCCCTCACGGATGCGCAGTTGCTGTTCGAGTTCCCGAGTGCGCACGGGCTTGTAGCCGTTGTGCCCGAGGTGGCTGAGGATCTGTGTTCGGAGTGCGTCGCTCACTTCTTGTTCCTTCCCGCGCGCATCTTCTTGGAACGGGTGTCGCGCCCCTGGCCCTTGCGCCCAAGCTGCAGCACATTGCCGATGCCGCGACCCTCCCGCGCGTGATTCTTGCCGCGCGTTTCGCGGGGCGCCGAAGCCTTCGACTTCGCGGGTCTTGCTTCTGGAGTTGCCTTGGTCGAATCAGCGTCCGCCGCTTCCGACTTCGAACTGCCCGTGGAGCCCGCGCCTGCGTCGCCCGTGGACGCGGATGGACTCGGCTTCGCTGCATCGGACTTCGAGGCCGCTGCCTTCGCCGTGTCGGCATTCGACGAGGCATCCTTCCCGCCGGCACTCTGCGCACTGCGCTCCGACTCTTCACCCTTGCGGTACGAGTCGCTGCGATAGTCGGTCTCGTAAAACCCGCCGCCCTTGAATATCACCGCGCCGCCGATCCCAATCTGGCGCTCCACCTTTCGTGCACCGCAGCGTGGGCAGGTCCGCACGGCAGGCGCGGTGATCGACTGGAACCGCTCGAACGCAAGGCCGCAGCCGCGGCAGACATATTCGTATGTCGGCATGGGTCAGGTGGCAGCCCGCGCGACTGCGACCTTCGCCGGGCGAAGCGGCACATCGCCGAGGCGGTATCCAGCCTGCATGCACTGCGCGATGTGCCCCGCAGGAACGGCGCCAGTCGGCTGCTCGAGGACAGCCTCGTGCAGCATGGGGTTGAACTCATCGCCGGCAGCCGGATCAATGCGGTCCACGCCGCACTGGGCGAGTGCCTTCAGCAACTCCGTGCGAAGCAGGGTCACGGCGTCGGCGAGCTTGTCTGCCGGCAGGGATCGCAGGTTGTGCCCAAGCGCCAGATCCATGTTCTCGAGCACTGGGACGATCGCGCGCGCCACGAACGAAATGCCGATCTCTCTCGCGCGCGCCTCGTTCTCCCTCGCCCGCCGCTGGAAGTTCTGGAAGTCCGCGAGCACACGGACATACGCCTGTTGGCGTTCATCGACCTGACGCTGCAGATCAGCGAGCGGATCGTTCGCGCCCTCTGGCGCCCCGATCGATGCGCCTCCCTCGCGCGGCGAATCCTGCGGGGCGGCAGGTGCATCATCTTGATTTGGCTTCGACTTCACTTCCATCGGTGTGTGGCTTTCTGACGACTTTCGACTGGGCTCCTTCGCGTGCGACTGGAACGGACTGCGCGTCTTCAGGTCTCGCTCCCTGCAATGGAGTCCTTGATCTTCTTGAAGAAACTCTTTTCGGGCGGCCGGATCTCCTCGCCATCCGCACTGTCGAGCTTGGCCAATTCTTCGAGCAGCCGACGCTGATCCGCGGAAAGCCTACGCGGCACGACGACGCGGAGCCCGATCCGCAGATCGCCGCGCTTCTCAGGCTTTCGCAAGTTGGGGAGACCGACCCCTTCGAGCGTGACGATGTCGCCGTCCTGCGAGCCCTTGGGAATGTCCACTTCCTGCGGACCTTCGAGTGTGTCCACTCGCACGCGCCCGCCGAGCGCAGCGAGAGGAAAGCTGATGTCGCGCGTGCAGACAAGATCATCCTCGACGCGCTCGAAGGTCTCATGATCCTGCACGGCGATCACCACATGCAGGTCGCCGCGCGGTCCCTTGCCCGCGGCATCGGCCTCCTGCGGCGGCGGTTCGCCCTCGCTTGCAATGCGGATCACCTGTCCTTCCGCAATCCCCTTTGGAATGCGCACGGAGAGATTTCGTTTTCGTGAAACGCGTCCCGCGCCCCGACACTCTGGGCATGCCTCACTGATGACCGAGCCTCTTCCGCGGCAGTTCGGACAGGTCGTCACCATGCGGAACATGCCGCCGAGTCCCGCTTGCGCGACTTGTCCGTTGCCACCACAGGTCGGGCACTGGATCGGCTTCGTGCCCTTCTTGGCGCCGCTTCCCTCGCACGCACCGCACACATCGCGGCGCGCGAAGTTCACCTCATGCTCCTTCCCGCGCAGCACATCATCGAGCGTGATTTCCACGCTCGTCTCGAGGTCGTAGCCGCGGACAGGACCGCGTCGCTGACGGCCGCCACCAAATCCGCCCCCGCCGAAGATGTCGTTGAAGATCGAGAAGATGTCGTCGGGCCGCATCCGCGAGAAGTCGTGTCCAGGCGCTTGGCGCAGACCCGCGTGACCGTACTGGTCGTACAGCGCCCGCCGCTGCGGATCCGAGAGCACTTCGTACGCTTCTGCACAGACCTTGAACTCCACCTCCGCCTTGGCATCGCCCGGATTTCGGTCGGGATGCCACTTCATCGCCATGCGGCGGTACGCGCGCTTGACCTCATCCTCCGAAGCGGTGCGCTCGACGGAGAGCACCTCGTAGTAATCGCGCTCAACAGGCATGGCTCATCTCCGTTGTGGGGAGTTGATCCAATGAAAGACGGAGGATCGCGAGGCCGAACGCCGCGCGATCCTCCGCCGTGGAGTCAGTGGATTCAGGAGACCGCTCCCTCGGTGGGTGCGGTCTCTTCCTTCAGTTCCGTCACGAGCACATCGGTCGTCAGCATGAGCCCCGCGACGCTGGCGGCGTTCTCGATGGCAGTCTTGGCCACCAAGGCAGGATCGATGATGCCAGCCTTGATGAGGTCCTCGTACTCGCCGGTCGATGCGTTGAAGCCGAACGCGCCCTTGCCTTCGAGCACGCGGTCCACCACGACATCGCCGTCGGTGCCGAAGTTGGTGGCGATCTGCCAGGTCGGTTGACGAAGTGCCTCGACCACGATGTCGTAGCCGAAGACCTCGTCGCCTTCCGCCTTTCGGCGTGCACTCTTCACCGCATCAACCGCACGCAGGAACGCAACGCCGCCGCCGGCGACATAGCCCTCCTTCGCAGCCGCGCGAGTGGCATGCAGTGCGTCGTCCACGCGGTCCTTCTTCTCCTTCATGGAGACTTCGGTCGCTGCGCCGACATGGATGATTGCCACGCCGCCCGTCAGCTTGGCGAGGCGCTCATTGAGCTTCTCGCGGTCGTAGTCGGAGGTGGACTTGTCGTGCTGGGTACGGATCTGGGCGATGCGATCCTGAATGGCCGACTTCTTGCCGGACCCCTCGATGATGGTGCATTCGTCCTTGGTGACGACCACACGCCGTGCCGTGCCCAGCTCGTTCAGCTGGACATCGTTGAGCGTGCGACCGAGATCCTCGGCGAAGAATGTCGCACCCGTGAGGGTGGCGATGTCGCCAAGCATCGCCTTGCGGCGATCGCCGAAGCCCGGGGCCTTCACCGCGCAGATCTGCAGCACACCGCGGAGGCGGTTGACCACAAGCGCAGCGAGCGCCTCGTTCTCCACTTCTTCCGCAATCACCAGCAGCGGCTTGCTCGCAGAGGCCACCTTGTTCAGCAGCGGGAGGAAATCGACGAGGTTGGAAATCTTCTTCTCGTAAACGAGCACGAGCACGTTCTCGAGCACGCACTCCGCCTTCTTCGGATCGGTCATGAAGTACGGCGACAGGTAGCCCTTGTCGAAGCACATGCCTTCGACATAATCGAGCGTGGTGTCGGCGGTCTTGCCTTCCTCGATCTCGACGACACCCGTGGCGCCGACCTTGTCGATGGCTTCGGCAATGAGTGAGCCGATCTCGCCATCGTGGTTCGCGCTGACGGTCGCGATCTTCGTGAGATCGTCGCGGCCCTTGCACTTGGTGGCGGATGCGGTGATCGCTTCGCCCGCAATGCGCGCAGCGTCGTTCACGCCGCGCTGGATCGCGACGGCGTTCGCGCCGGTTGCGACGAACTTGAGCCCGCCGTTGAAGATCGCTGATGCGAGCACGGTGGCAGCCGTGGTGCCGTCACCTGCGATGTCCGCGGTCTTCTTCGCGACTTGCGCCACGAGCTTCGCGCCCATGCTCTGGAACGGCTCGGAAAGTTCAACTTCCTTCGCCACGCTGACGCCGTCCTTGGTGACGGACGGGTTGCCGAAGGACTTCTGCACGATCACATTGCGCCCTGCTGGGCCCATGGTGACGGCAACCGCCTTCGCGATCTGATCCACGCCGCGCTTCAGTTCAGTGTGCGCTGCGGTCGAGAACTTCATCTGCTTGCTGGACATGTGTGTGTGCCTTTGTCTGTTGACTGAGGGTGGTGGCGATTCAGGTCAGCCTTCAATCACGCCGAGCAGTTCGCTCTCGCGGATGATGAGGTGCGTCACGCTCTTGATCTCGATCTCGGTGCCCGAGTACTTGCCGAACACGACGGTGTCGCCCTTGGTGACCGTGGGCTTCAGGCGCGTGCCGTTTTCGAGCAGCTTGCCCGGACCAACGGAAATGACCTTGCCCTGCATGGGCTTCTCCTTGGAAGTCTCTGGCAGGAAGATTCCCGACGCGGTCTTGGTTTCTGGATCGAGTGGCTTGACGACGATGCGGTCTTCGAGTGGTCGAACGGTGCTCATGTGTGTTCTCCGTAAAAGGTTTCGTAAAAGGTTTCTGGTGTTTCGTCAGGTCTGAAAAAGTAAAAAGGTCCGTGTGGTCCGTTGCGGGGGATCAGAAGTCCATGCCTCCCATGCCACCCATCCCGCCCATGCCACCCATTCCGCCCATTCCGCCCATCCCACCCATGCCGTGGTCATGTCCGTGGCCGCCGCCCTTGCCTTCATCCTTCGGCTTTGGTGCCTCGGTGATGATCGAGTCCGTCGCGAGCAGCAAGCCCGCGACGCTCGCCGCGTTCTGCAGCGCCGCGCGGTCGACCTTGGCGGGGGTGATGACGCCCTGCTTCAGCAGGTCGCCGTAGGTGCGTGTGAGCGCATTGAAGCCTTCGCTGCCCTTCAGCGAAGAAACCTTCGCCACAACGACGGATCCGCGTTCGCCAGCGTTCACGGCGATGGTGGAAAGCGGCACGACCAGCGCTTCAGCGACAGTGTCGACGCCGAAGACCTCATCGCCTTCGAGCTGCTCGCGAACCTTCTTGAGACCAGGAATGGCGCGGATGAACGACAGTCCGCCGCCAGGCACGACGCCCTCGGCAACAGCCGCGCGCGTCGCGTGGAGCGCGTCCTCGACGCGTCCCTTCTTCTCCTTCAGCTCGGTCTCGCTGCTTGCGCCAACCTTGATCTGCGCGATGCCGCCCGCCAGCTTTGCAAGACGCTCCTGCAGCTTCTCGCGGTCGTAGTCGGAGTCGGTGCGCTCGATCTCGCTGCGGATCTGGGTGCATCGCCCTTGGATGGACTTGGTGCTGCCCGCGCCCTCGACGATCGTGGTGTTGTCGGCGTCGACGGTGACCTTCTTCGCCTGCCCGAGCTGCGAGATCGCGATCTTGTCGAGCTCGATGCCGAGATCCTTCATGATCGCGGTGCCGCCCGTGAGGATCGCGATGTCCTCGAGCATGGCCTTGCGGCGGTCGCCGTAGCCAGGTGCCTTCACGGCGCAGACATTGAGCACGCCACGCATCTTGTTGATGACGAGCGTGCTGAGCGCCTCGCCCGTCACATCCTCGGCGATGATCAGCAGGGGCTTCTTCGACTCCATGACCTTCTCGAGGAAGGGCACCAGCTTGGTGACAGAGTCGATCTTGTCCTCATGGATCAGCACGAGTGCCTTGTCGAACTCGACTTCCATGTCTTCGGTGTTGGTGACGAAGTTCGCGCTGAGGTAGCCGCGGTCGAAGCGCATGCCTTCCACGACATCGACGATCGTGTCGCGCCCCTTGCCTTCCTCGACCGTGATGACGCCGTCCTTGCCGACCTTCTCGAACGCTTCCGCCATGATGGTGCCGACTTCCGAATCGTTGTTCGCGCTGATCGTCGCGACATGCTCGATGCCGCCTTCCACATTCGCGACTGGGCGCGAGAGCGATGCGATCGTGCCCGTGACGCTTTCGACACCCTTACGCATTCCACGAATGAGCGCGTTGGGGTCTGCGCCGGCGGCGATGAACTTGAGTCCGCTTCGGAAGAGCGCCTCAGCGAGCACCGTGGCGGTGGTGGTGCCGTCCCCCGCATCGTCCGATGTCTTGCTTGCCGCTTCCTTCACCAACTTCGCCCCCATGTTCTCCACCTTGTTCCGCAACTCGATCTCTTCTGCAACGGTCACACCGTCCTTCGTGACCGATGGTCCTCCCCAACTCTTGTCGAGCACTGCGTTGCGTCCGCGCGGGCCGAGTGTGCTCTTGACCGCGTTCGCGAGCTTCTCGACGCCCGCGAGGAGCTGCTTGCGGGCTTGGGTATCAAAAGTGAGGTCCTTGACTGCCATGGTGTTCTCCAGTTTCTTCAGGTTTCGAAAGTGACTTCAGGAAGGGGTTGGCACATTGGGCGCACAAAGCGCGAAGGCGCGGAAGCTAGCAAAGCGCATGCCACGGACCTAAAACCGCGTTATCCCCGTGCGGAACAGTTTGCGCAGCCTTCCAGAACGGTGGATTCACTCGCCGCGCTTCGCGTGTGCCAAAGCGGCAGGGCTCGAGGGGTGAGCGGCGACTACTCTCGCCCGCTCATGAAGAAGCATGCACATCGGCAGCCGCGCTTGATCCTGTCCGCCATCGTTTTCGCCGCGATCTGCGCGACCGCTCATGCGGGCGGGCGGAGCTCAGCGGCTCATCCACAGGGGACTCCACCCGCCGCGTCGCCGCCGATTGTGACGGCCGCGCCCGAGTGGCCAAAGGATGACGCGGGGCTGAACGCGCTCGCCACGACCGTGATCGGCAAATGGTTCGAGGCATTGTCTCGTGGCGACAGTGCAGCGATCGAGGCGCAGTTGCTGCCGTGCGCGCAACTCGTGGCGTTCGATGGCGTGACCGACCGCACGCTCTCCATCGCGCGGGTCAAGAACAGCGCAACGCACGACGTGCAAGTGTCGGGCGTGGTCGCGACGCGTGTCGGTGGTGCGCTCGTCACCACCTGCGTCGTTCGAGCGAAGCAACGGGTGGGCGGGACCGAGGTGAACGGCGAGGCGCCGCGCATCGGCGTGTGGGTTCCCTTTGACGGCGGATGGAAGATCGCCGCATGGGCATCGCTGCAGCAGCCGTCGACGCGACCAGCGCCTGCGGCACCCGCATTCGCAGGCGAGACCGCGCTTGCGAGCGAGGGCACGGCGATGCTGACGAAGTTCCTCGATGCGCAGCGTGCGAAGGACCTGAAGCCGTTCGACAAGATGCTCGCGCCGGGCATGCAGGTGGTGAACTTCAAGGGGCAGAAGACCCGCGCGGACCTCGTGAAGGGGGCGAGTTACGCGACCACCGAGCCAGCGACGCTGCATGATGTGCGCACCACGCGCTGCGGTGAACTCACCATCGTCACCTGCAACCTGTCGATGCAGCAGAAGATCGGTTTCTCGACGCTTCCGCCGGATCCGGCGCCGTTCCTCGCCGTGTTTTCGGGTACGGGCGATGCAGCAACCGTGATCGCGCTCGGCAACACGAACCGACCGAAGTGAACGCGCTGCGGCAGCGCCTGTCGCAACCTGCGTCGCTCAGTCACGATCGTCGGAATCAGTTCGGCGAGTCGCCGCGAGCGGTGGGTTCCACCACTCGGATGACATCCGCCAGCTGCGGCGGCGGTGCGTTCAAGATCTGGCGGATCCACCAGAAGTTCAGCACCAGGTAGATGCCCCCGAGGATCAGCAGTCCACCCGTCACGAACGAGATCGCACGCAGCGTGAGCCCGAGGTCGGGTGAGGCGAGCGCTGGCACCACGCTCGCACCGAAGGAAGTCACCAGCGTGATGGCGCCGGTCACAGTCATCGTCTCAAGCGACTGGCGCGCATGACCAGCGTGTCGGAAGCGGCGGCATCGCCTGCCAAGCGCTGCCGCGAAGCGATTGAGTCCTGATGCGGCAACGGTTGCGGCTACGAGTTGGACGGTCAAGCACACGAACCACAGCCCCGCGTTGGAAAGTCGCGTGAGGGATTGCAGGTCGAAGAAGGCGCCCACGCAGGCAGCGAACGACGCGGCGCACCAGATCGAAACCCCCCACAGAAGCCGTGCGCGCGCGGAGCCGGTCTCCATCAGGAGGACATCGTCGTCGCGGCGCGCAAGCAGCACCGCGGAAACCGTGAACACCAATGCAGCGAGGCACGAAAGCGCAACGGCAACTCGGTCCATGGGACCGCCGTCGAGAGGCAGCGGCGCGCGCCCGAGTTCCGCGAAGCCGCGCGCGAGCATCGGCGATGTGACCGCCACGAGCCAGAGCAGGATGCCGATGCCGACGCCGAGCAGCGCGGCGGCTACCCGCCTCGCGTGCACGGGGCGTGCGAGAGCCTGCGACGGAAGATCGAGTGTCTCCACGAGCGAAACCATCACTGGCGTTGAACACTCTGGACAGACGCCGCTCGGGAGCAGCCCGCGAAGAATCTGTCGGCAGCCGACGCAGCGCAGATCGTGAGTGACTGCCTTCGGTTGCACGGTGGAAGCGTATCCTCGCTGCATGGACCACATCGCAGCGCTGCGGCAGGGGATCGCGTCGGTGTTCCTCGGGAATCCACTGGCTGTCGACCGCATCGTGTGTTGCCTTCTCGCTCGCGGACATCTGCTGATCGAAGATGTGCCCGGCGTGGGCAAGACGATTCTTGCACAGGCCATCGCGCGCAGCCTGCGCTGTTCGTTCTCGAGAATCCAGTGCACGCCCGACCTGCTGCCCACGGACATCACGGGGGTTGCCGTTCTTGATCGCACCACGGGATCGCTCGCGTTCCGCCCTGGACCAGTGTTCGCGAACATCGTTCTCGCGGATGAGATCAACCGTGCGACGCCGCGGACGCAAAGCGCGCTGCTCGAAGCGATGGGCGAGGGAACGGTGACGGCGGAAGGACAGGTCCATGCGCTGCCGAGTCCGTTTCTCGTCGTTGCGACGCAGAACCCGAGCGACTTCACCGGCACTTTCCTGCTTCCAGAGAACCAACTCGACCGTTTCCTCATGCGCATCAGCCTCGGCTATCCCGCGGCGGACGATGAGGCGCAGATCATCCTGCAGCAGCCAGCGCGGGGCGCGCTTGCGCGGTTGCAGCCCGTCCTCGACGCGCAGCAGGTGCTCGCGCTGCAGGCAGAGGTGGATGCGGTCCGTATCGATCCAGCGCTCGTCAGTTACATCATCTCGATCGCACACGCCACGCGGCAGCATCCGCAGTTGCACCTCGGCGTGAGTCCGCGCGGCGCGCTTGCGCTTGCGCAGGCATCGCGCGCAGCTGCGCGTTTTGCTGGACGGGATTATGTGGTTCCAGAGGACATCGTTGACAGCGTGGAACCGGTGTGTGCGCACCGAGTGGTGACGCGCACGGGTGGGAGCGGCGATGCGGGAGCGCGCATCGTCCGGCTGCTTCGGGAGGTGCTGGAGTCGGTCACGAGTCCTGCGTAGCGACCCCGCGTGGCCGCAGCGCGCATCAGAGCAGCGACAGCGAGGGGATTTCACTGCCCAGTCGCAGCCAGGTGATCCGTCGGATTTTCCAAACGCCGTCCGGCTCGCGGCGAACTTCGAAGTGCCAGCGTGTCGGCACCGCACCGCCAGAGGCAGCGGTCACCGTGCGGCACGCGATCTCGACCTCAGCCGAATCGGCGTCAAGCGTCCGCGCGTCGATCGAGATGAGCACATTCGACTCGATGCGGTGCCGCCCAGCGAACGAGTCGAACGCTCGGTTGATTCGCTCGCGCCCCTCCCCAGGACTGTTCAGTCGACCCACATGAATGGAGGCGCGTTCACTGAAGCACGCCTTGGCGGCAGCGATGTCGCCCTTCACAACCGCCGCGACGAGCCGCTCGACCGACTCCTGCGCGTGCTCGCCCGGCGTCACCACGCTCCAGCCGATCGCGCTCACGATGATGCCAACCAAGAGGGGAGCCAGCGCGCCGAAGAGCAGTCGCCCCGAGCCCTGCCGCAGCCCGATCCAAGCCGTGGCGGCGGCTGCGGCCAGGCAAATCAGCAGGATCCAGGCAGGATGTTCTGCGATCCATGACAAGTCCGCGCAAGCATAGGAATAGGATGTGCCACCGTGACGCAGTCGGTCTCGATCAACTTCTCCAATCCGATCGCGCTGTTTCCGCTGCCAGGCGTTTGCCTGCTGCCGCACACTGCGCTTCCGCTGCACATCTTCGAGCCGCGCTACCGACAGATGGTGGCGTGCGCGCTCGAGCCGGTGTTGCGCGGGAAGCAGCCGCTGCCGATTGCGATTGCCAGCATCGAACCGGGGGCATCGCCGAGCACCAACCCCGACGCGCCGATGGAACGCAAGAATCCCCCGCTGCGCAAGGTGGTGTGCGTTGGGCACATCGTGCAGCACCAGGAGCGGGACGATGGTCGCTACGACATCGTGCTGCAGGGACTCTGCCGTGCGGCGATTGATCGACTCGATGAGCCGACCGCAGCGCGCTGGTATCGACAGGCGATCCTGCATCCGATCGAGGACCCGCAGCGTCGGGTGCGCGGGCTCGGGCGAGTGCGCTCGGAGATGCGTTCCATGCTGTCGGGCATGCGCATGCAGCGGATGCATGCTGCGCGCACCATCGTGGACTGGATCGAGCGACCGGAACTGTCGAATGAAGTGGCGCTCGAGTTGGTGGCGTTCGCGATGGTGCGCGACGAGGCGCTCCGCTACCAGTTGCTTGCCGAACATGATGCGATCGAGCGCGCCAAGTTGATCTGGGGAGACCTCTGTCGCATGGATCGATTCATCGCGAAGGCGGAGGCGCAGAAGATGCGCGTTGCGCCGCGCGGCGTCAGCTGGAACTGATCCCGTGGCTCGGCGGACCGACGACGAAAACGGCGATGGAATCGGGCAGTGCTGGCTCGCCAAGTCGGAGCCCTCGGTCTACTCGATCGATGACCTCCGCCGCGATGGGTCGACGCTGTGGGACGGCATCCGCAACTACCAGGCTCGGAACTTCCTGCGTTCGATGCAGGTGAACGACCGCGTGCTGTTCCACCACTCGAGCGGCGATCCGACCGGCGTGGTCGGCACGGCAGTCGTCGTGGGGTTGGCGCAGCCCGATCCGACGCAGTTTGATCCGCGCAGCGAGGGCTTCGATGAGGCTTCCAAGCGCGAGGATCCGCGCTGGTGTGCGGTCACGGTGCGCTTTGGATCGCGCCTCGCGGTCCCCGTGACCATGGCGATGCTGCGTGCAGACCGCTCGCTGAAGGGGATGCGGATCCTGCAGCGAGGCAATCGACTTTCCGTGACGCCCGTCACCGCGGCGGAGTTTGCGCGAGTGGTGAAACTCGGCGGCTCCTGAACGCATGCGCGATGGCGTAGCATCCGCCCCAAGCATCCGTGGCGTTCGGTGGGCGCGTGCCCAGCGGCCTCGGGGGCGCAGCGTGGAGTGCGAAATCCGATGGTGAATCTCGTTGCACAACTGGCAGCCGGAATCGGGATCTTGGTGTTCATTGTCGGTGGCATCGTCGTACTCGCCATCGTGGTGGGTCTCTATGTCATGGGCGTCTACAACTCGCTGCAGCGGCTCCGCGTCGCGACCGAGGCGGCGTTCAGCGGCATCGATGTGCAGCTCAAGCGTCGCCATGACCTGATCCCGAATCTCGTCAGCACGGTGCAGGGCTACGCGGCGCATGAGCGCGGCACGCTCGAGGCGGTGATCCAAGCCCGCGCCGCCGCGATGAAGGGCGGCAGCATTGCGGAGCGCGGCGAGGCGGAGGCGCAACTCACGGGCGCACTCGGTCGCCTGATGGCGGTCGCCGAGGCGTACCCAGACTTGAAGGCAAATCAGAACTTCCTGCAGTTGCAAGGCGAGTTGTCCGGCCTCGAGACTGGGATTGCACAGTCCCGCGGCGGCTTCAACGGATCCGCGCAGGGGTTCAATGCAACGCTGGCACAGTTCCCCGCCAACATCGTCGGACGGCTTTTCGGATTCACACCGTTCGACTTCTTCAAGGCCGGCGAATCGGAGCGCGCGGTGCCAGTCGTGAAATTCTGACGGACACGAGTCGGTCGCCGAAGAGTGTGGCGTAGGCGAGGAGCGGTCACGGATGGCCAAGGAACGAATCGTTTCTGCAGCGGCGCAGTCGGATGACGAGGCGAGCGCGCTCCCTTCCATCCGTCCGCAGCGCATGACGGAGTATGTCGGGCAGTCCTCGCTGAAGGAGCGCCTCGGCATTGCGCTCGCTGCGGCACGGCAGCGCGGGAAGCCGATGGAGCATGTCCTGCTGCACGGGCCGCCGGGGCTCGGGAAGACGACGCTCGCACATGTCATCGCGAACGAGATGGATGCGCACGCGTCGGTCACGAGCGGACCCGCACTGACGAAGGCGGGGGATCTCGTGGGCATGCTCACTCGGATGCAGGAGCGCGATGTGCTGTTCATCGACGAGATTCATCGGCTGCCGGCAGCGGTCGAGGAGTACATCTATCCAGCCATGGAGGATTTCCGCATCGACTTCACGGTCGATTCAGGAATGCATGCCAAGGTGGTGACGGTGAACCTGAAGCCGTTCACCATCATCGGAGCGACAACGCGCCCCGGGTTGCTCACGCAGGCGCTGCGAACGCGCTTCGGCATCACGCATCATCTGGGCTTCTATCCAGAGGGTGATCTGCTGGCGATCCTCGAGCGTGCGTCGCGCATCTTCGAGGTGGGTTCGGTGGCGAAGGACGCACTGGCGATGATCGCGTCGCGCAGTCGCGGGACGCCGCGCGTTGCGCTGCGGCTGCTGCGCCGTGTGCATGACTTCGCGCTGGTGCGCGGCGATGGATCGATCGCCAGCGGCACGGTCGACGCGGCACTTGAGTTGGAGTCGGTGGATGCGGTGGGTCTCGATGCACTCGACCGCAAGTACCTCACCACACTCGGCGGTGTGTACCAAGGTGGCCCTGTGGGAGTCGAGGCGCTCGCTGCATCGATGGGGGAGGATGGCGGCACGCTTGAAGATGTGGTGGAGCCGTTCCTGCTGCAGACTGGATTCGTCGCGCGAACGCGGCAAGGGCGGCGCATCACCGCCGCTGGCGCCAAGCATGTGCATCTCGCGTTCAACCCAGGCGCGGACGAGCGGACGAGCCTGTTCCCCGAGTGAACGCGGTTTCGTGCGGGTGAACGCCGGCGCCGCGGCTACTGCTCCGCGAGCCCCGGCACCAATGAACCGCCTTGCGCAAGCGATTCTGGATCGATCCCGAGTCCCGCGCCGCCCGCGCCCGGGATCCGGATGCTGGCGTTGAAGGTGGTCAGGTCGGTGATCTTGTTGTACGAAGCGCCGATGGTCAGGAAGAAGTCTGGAAAGGTCCGCGTGAGCGCTGCCGAGAAGGCGCGGAAGTCCTCCTGCACAAGGTCATATTGCGGCGCAACGGTCAGCGAGTACTTCTTGCTGAGTTGATACGCGAATCCTCCCTGCAGGAACTCGTCCGCTGGATAGCCAGCGACACCGAAGGTGTTCACATAGCGGTACTCGGCGAAGATGCGGACATCGGGCGACTGCTGGACGCTGCCGCCGATGGTGCCGCGCCCGAGGTCGGTGAGCCCGAAGCTGTTGATCGAGTTGCCGCGGTTTTCGAGCAGGTAGGTGCCTTGCCCGTACAGCGAGAACGCATCGCTCAGCTGCCAGGTTGCGTTGGCATAGGCATGATCGCCCCACTGCGAATACTCGGGGCGCCACGCATAGAAGGTCGGCATGGGCGACTGCGCGTATTGCAGTCCCAGCGGATCGGTCGCGGTCGTCGTTGGCTGCAGCGTGTTGCCTTGATTGTCGATGGCGGCACCAACATTCAGCACGAGCCAGTCGACGGACCGCCAGTTGCCAGGACCGCCGCGCATCGTCTGCAACTTGTTCGCGATCGCGGCGTGCGCGACGGCAGCGCCCGATGTGGCTTCCACATCTTGGTCGTACACCGGCATGCTCAGGACGCTCTGCGAGTCCCAGCCGTACCACAGTGTCGCGCTCGGCTGCACCACATGGTGCAGTCGGTTCAGGTCCAGGAACGAACTGCGCACGGAGTTGTAGTTGGCTGTCCACTCCGTGGAAAATCGGCTTCCCGTGCTGACGAGGGCACGCCAATCCGACGCATCGGGGTTGTAGTCCTTGAAGTTGTTCAGGATGTACGCGGCCACCTGCCCATGCACGAAGGGAACTGCCTTCACCGGTCCGAGCGCAAGCGGCACGGCCAGTTCCTGCCTCGTGTAGACGCGCGAGCGGGTCAGTCCGTCGTACCCGGCGAACTCATACGCATCCTTCACGCTCAGCGTTGATGGGTAGAGCCCCGAGGTTGAGAACGCGAGCGGCGAGATGCCGAGCTGCGATGGCGATCCCGACTGCAGGTCGAGCCGCATCAGGTTTCCCGAGTACTGCTGCGACCAAGTGACCGTATCGCCGAACAGCGAGTCGCCGTAGCGCTGGTACGCCAGTTCCGGCATCTTGTCCGTGATGTAGGGGCGCGAGGCGAGGATCGATCCGTTCGAGATGAAGTTGTTCGGGTTGTACTTCATCAGCAGCGAGAGCGAGTTGTTCGCGTCCTGCCAGTTCAGGTAGCCCATCGTCTCGTACTCGCGGCGATTCAGGTAATCGTTCTGTTTGAAGATGGACGCGTAGGTGGAGTCGCTGAAGACCGCAAACTCGACGGCGAGCGTGACATCGCTCGCGAGATTGCCCCGCCAGTTGCCCTCTGCATCGCCGCGGTACTGGATCGGGCTGATGACGGTCCTGCCTGCTGCAGTCTGTTCCTCGTTCCCGAAGTCGTACATGCCCATGGCGCGAATGTTGGCGCCGCTGCCGAAGATGTTCGCCTGCGCCGAAAAGCCCAAGCCCGCTGCGTTCTTCGAATACGCCTCTTGCAGCAGCCGCACTTCCGTCAGCGGTTCCGCGTTTTCGATGCCGAGGAGATCGAGCAGGTCCCAGTCGCTCTTGACGATCACACCGAGGAAATCGTTGAAGCCGACATTGATGTACTTGAGCGGGACTTGGTTGGGCGACCCTGCGATGTACGGCCAGTAAAGAAAGGGAATGCCGTTCGCCCGAAGCGTGGCGTGCTGCCCCGTGAAGAAACTGCCCGAGCCGCCTGGAGAGGAATCCTCAGTGAAGGTGAGTTTCGAGACGCCCACGGAGAGATGCGGCGTGAAGAACTCGCTGGTGGATACGCGCGCGGTCTCTGCCTCGAACTCGCCTGCTGCGATCTGCCGCATCTCGGCGGCGCGCGCGTAGGCAAGCAGTCCGTTGCGCATCGTGGTGCGCATGACCGCATCGAGGACGATCGCCTTGTTGCGCTCGAGGTCGTAGTAGACGCGCTTGCCGCGCAGCACATAGTTGGAGTCGGTCGCGATCACATCCCCTTCGAGGTAGATGCCGGCAATGTCGCGCGCATCGAGGATGGCGTTCGCGCCCGATGCGCTTCGCGTGGACTCGGGCTTGAGGAAGACCACGCCGCGGTCAGCGGAAAGTTGCAGTTCGCGCAGCGGACCGTCGCCTGGCGGGCTGGTGTAGTCCACGCGCACGGTGCCCGCGAGCATCACGCAGTTCTGTTCGGTGTCGATCGAAACATCACCCGCTGAAAACGAGACCGAGCCGCGCGGACTGAAGATCTGCGCGGTGTCCGATGCTGCGCGCACGAGGGGCGTCGGCAGCGTTGGCTCTGCGGGCGGAGGAATGGGCGGCGCACCGATGCGCAGTGGCGGATCCCGCGGTGGTGGCGGTGGTGCGTCCACCTGCGGTCGCCTCTGCAGCAGCGCACCGCGCGCGACCGACTCGAGATAACGCTTCACGCGATCGGTCGCAGCGGTGAGCACCGGACCGCTTGGCGGCGCCGTCCGTTCCACCACCACTGCGGAAAGTTGCACATCGCCGCGGCTGCTGCCGGTGACGAGCAGATCGCTTCCACTCGCGCCAAGCCCCGCGCGTCGCGTGGGTTCCTCAGCCTCCGGGAAGTAAACGGCAATCTGGTTGATGAGTCCCGCAGCACTCGGGATGCGATTGATCCAGATGACCGCATCGGTGCTGGTGAAGAAGTAGCCGCCGAAGCGAACTTGCACATCGCCTTGCAGTTGGATGCGCTGCGTGTCGTCAACCGTCCAGGTCCAGGCGCGAACGCCCTCGATGCGGATGTCGCCGATCACGGGCTCGACGGGAATGACGAATCCGCCGAGCGACTGCCCCGTGATGGGTACGGAGCGGAGTTCCTGCGCGGCACTCGGCGCAGCGCAGGTCAGTGAAAAGAGCATCGCGCACAGGAGCGCGCATCGGCGCGCGAACCACGGACGGACGAGCGCAGCAACGCGCGGATGCACGGGAGCGTGCAACGCATGTTTCGTTCGCCGATCGCCTGCAGCCATCGTGGCGGCGGATGCTACGGGAGGGAACGATTCAGCCGCGGAAGCCGAGCGGATCGTTCAGGGCGGTCGACGCTTCCTTGACCGCCATGGTGAGTCCAAAGGCCGCAGCTGCCATGACGAGCGCGACCACGCCCCACCCGAACTGCCCCCACGCGAAGAGCCAGGAGGCCGCGTACACCGATTGCCACAGCGCGCCATAGCGTGCGACCTTCGATGCGGCGATCTGCGGCGTCAGCGCGCGGGGGATCTTGCGCAGCAGGACCGCGCCGAAGCCGGCGGCTGCGATCACCGGCACGAGCGCTCCCCAAGGCGGCGCATCGCTTGGCCAGAATGACCCCGAGGACCGCACGATGCCGAGGCCGATGAGCACGCTGCTCCAAGCGATCCAACCAGCCGCAACCGAGGCGATCGCGCGCCGAGACAGCGCGGGGCGCTTGCCTTGCAGGATGTGCACCGCGCCTGCGACCACCAGCGCATGCGTCATCGCGAGCCATGCCGGCAGCGTGAAGGTGAACTGATCGTTGGGGATCAGCATGTGCGCCGCGTGCAGCAGTCCGATCGTCATGATGCCGATGCCGGGGATGTACTTGCCGGCGCCGTTGTAGAAGACCAGTCCGCCCGCCACGAGCAGTGTGATCAGCAGAGCGCCGCTGCCGAACAGCACGGCACCGGCGATTGCCATCAGCAGCGACCCGAGGGCCAGCGTGAGCGCCTGCGTGCCGCCGAGGTCTCCCGCAGCGAGGGGACGCTGCCGACTGAGGATGCGGTCGCGGCGCGCGTCGAGCAGGTCGTTCAGCGTGGAGCCGAACGCGAACAGCCCGATGGCGGTGATGCCAGAGCACGCAAGCGCCTGCGCCAGCGGCATCGTTGCCACCGGCATGTAGTGATACGCAGGTTGTGAGCGCGAAAGGATGACGATGAGCCACAGGTCGGTGATGGCTCCGAAAGCCATTGATGTGCGCGTCAGCTCGACTGCGGAGAGCACTTTGCGTGCGACGCCCGCCATGGTGCGAGGCTACCATCTCTCTCCCACATGAAACCGCTTGATCACGCATCAGATCCTTCCGCACTGCGAGCGGACGACATGTCGGTCGTGCTGGTCGTGAGCGGCTATCACGCAGACATCAGTGGAACGCTCGCGGCGGGCGCTCGGCGCGCGTTCGAGGTCGCGGGAGGGCGTCCAGAACGGCTCGAGCAGATCACTGCGCCAGGCGCGTTTGAATTGCCGGTGATCGCCGCGGCAGCTGCGCAGCGCGCGGATGTGGATGCGGTGGTGGCCATCGGCTGTGTGCTGACGGGAGAGACCAGCCACGATCGCTACATCTCCGATGCCGTCGCGCACGGGTTGATGCGCGTGGGCCTCGACAGTGGCAAGCCAGTGTGCTTCGGCGTCCTGACATGCGCCACGATCGAACAGGCGCGCGCGCGCGCGGGCGGCGCCAAGGGCAACAAGGGCGAGGAGGCGATGGGTGCTGCGCTTCGTGCCGTCGCCGCGATTCGCGTGCTGCAAGGCAGTTCGGCACACGCATCGCCTCGTGGCGCGGGATCGATGCGGTGAGCGCATCGCACCAAGAGCGCTGCTGCGCGCTGCAGGCGCTGTTTCAGTTCGATCTCGGCGGTGGTCCCGCGGATTCCGACCTTCTTGCGCGCTCGTTCCAGGCGCGGGCGGGTGAGACGCGCCCGAGCGATCCAATCGAATGGGAGTGCGACTTCCCGCCCGAGGCTGTCCCAGGCGGCATGACGCTCGCGCGCGCGGCGTGGGATGCGCGCGCGGACGCGGACCGCGAAGTGACTGCGCTTGCGCCCGAGTGGCCGACCAATCGCCAGGCGGGAGTGGACCGCAACATCCTGCGAATCGGCTACTGGGAGATCGTGCACGGCAGCGTTCCTGCGCCACTCGCCATCAACGGTGCGGTGGAGTTGGCGAAGGTCTACAGCACCGAGCGCAGCTACGCGTTCATCAATGCGATCCTCGATCGCATCGCGATCACTCGCGCCGAACAGGGCGCGTCGGGCGATCCGGTGTCGTGAGGCTGCGCTGATGCTCTTCGCTTCCACATTCGATGCGATTCGCCGCGGGCTCGCGAAGACCGCTTCGGTGTTTGGCGCGGGGCTGCGCAGCATGCTGCATGGTCGGCGCCTCAGCGAAGAACTCCTGCACGAGATCGAAGCGCAACTGGTGGCGGCTGATGTCGGGGTGAAGGCGGCGCGCGAGATCGTGCAGGCGCTGCGGACGGAGTTTCGGGCGGGACGCGTCGAACGCGGCGAGGATGCGCTTGATCACCTCAAGCGTGTGCTCGCCGAGCGGCTCGCGGCTGGAGGTGATTCGTCGCGCGAGATCGCGGTGGGTGTTGGCAAGCCCGCGGTGGTCCTGGTGGTTGGCGTCAATGGTGTCGGAAAGACCACGAGCGTCGCGAAGATTGCGCACTCGATCCGCAAGTCTGGGCGCTCCGTCCTGCTTGCCGCGGCGGACACATACCGCGCGGGAGCCGTTCAGCAGTTGGGGATCTGGGCGCAGCGACTCGGGGTGGAAGTGGTGAAGGGTTCGACTGGCGGCGATCCCGCGGCGGTCGCGTTCGATGCGGCGCAGGCGGCGGTCAAGCGTGGCGTGGATGTGCTGCTGGTGGACACCGCGGGGCGGCTGCACAACGAGGCGAGCCTGATGCGGCAGCTGACCAAGATCCGCGATGTCATCGCGCGGCAGATTCCAGGAGCACCGCATGAGGTCCTGCTCGTGCTCGACGCCACGAGCGGGCAGAACGCGATCGTGCAGGCGACGGCGTTCCGCCAGGCAGTGGCGGTCACGGGACTGTTTCTCGCGAAGATGGATGGCACCGCGCGCGGCGGCGTGGCGGTGGCGATCCATGATGCGCTGGGGATTCCAGTGAAGCTGATCGGCGTCGGCGAGCAGCCGGAAGATGTCGAGCCGTTCGATCCAAAACGATTCGTCGACGCGGTTTTTGCGGTGCCCGCGACTACGATTGGTGCATGATGCATCGGTTGCGCACGACCCGCGCGAGGGCGTTCACGCTGGTGGAAGCACTGGTGGTGGTCGGCATCATCGTGTTGCTGGTTGGCATCACGGTCCCCGCCTACAAGATGATCCAGCGCGAGAGCCAGAACACCGGCTGCCTCAGCAACCTGCGCCAGAATTTCTCCGCGCTGCAGTCCTATCAGACCGCCAACAAGGGGCTGCTGCCGATGTGCGACTTCCTGCCCGTCGTGACGCCCGACGGTACGGAGGGAGGGCTGCCGAATCTGCTGTCGAAGTTCATGGCGGTTGATAGTCCGACCTGGCTGTGCCCGTCCGACATCGACACCGAGTCGCTCGAGACAGGCACCAGTTACACCTATTTTCCAGGGCTGATCCGCTTCACGCCTGAGATCCAGTTCCAAGTGCTCCAGGTGTTGCTCGCGATGCCGCAGGATGCGTCGCCGGTGCAGCGCGAACAGCTTCGGCTGCAGACGGAGTCGAAGCTGGTGCTGGCCCTGTTCGAAGACGACAGCAAGGGGCTCTTCCCACTGCTGCTCGACAGCGCCGACCGACATCCTGGCGGCACGCGCGTTCCGCGCAACGGCGTCTATCTCGACGGATCGGCCCGCGCGATCAAGGTGGAGTTCGATGCGGAGGAGCCATGATCGAATCGATCGAATGGATCGAATGAACCACAGGCGGGTACCTTCCAAGAGCGCAGTCGCCGCACAGCAGGTGCCTCGCGAACGAACACCATGAACCTTCGTGACCTGATCGATTGGCTGAACGAACGGCGCGGCGCAATCCTTCGCGGTGCAGCCGTGCTCGTGCTGCTGCTGCTCGTCGGCGGCGGTGCGTACTGGTGGGCTGTCGTGCGATGGAAGCCGCCGCCGTCGATCTTCGACAGTCCCGTCGACGATGTCCTCGGCTATCTCGCGATGGATGACTTCAACGAACTGCCGCTCGAAGAGCGCATGCGGTTCCTTCGCGAACTGAGTGACCGCTTCCGCGGCATGGAGTCATCGGAGAGCGCGGCGATGGCCGGTTTCATGGCGGGCGTCACGGGGCCGGTGCGCGAGCAAATGACGCAGAATGTGCGAGTGCTGGCGCGCGACATCCTGTGGCAGGGGGCCGATGGCTACTTCAACACGGCGCCCGCGGAGCGCGACGCCTACATCGACCGCTGGGTCGTCGAGTGGAGCAAGATGGGCGAACGCCTCGCGACCGGCAAGGAGCGTGACATCAGTGACCGCGAGCGCGTGGAGCGCATCCGCCGCGATTCGTCGCGCGGCGAGGAGCGGATGAAGGACGAGGATGTGCCGAAGCTGAGCGAGGATGGCGCGCTTGGGTTCATGAGCATCTGGACGCGCGAGGTGGAGGTCACCGCATCGCCGAAACAGCAGGGGCAGATTTCGCGCTTCCTCCAGGATGTGCGCAAGCGCTACTCGGATGCCTTCTGATCCGAACGCGCCGGCGCTGCCGGTGCTTCAGCACGCGGCGTCGATCGTTCGCCAGTTGCGTGAGGCTCGGCGACTGGTGCTCGTGGCGGAGACTGGTTCGGGGAAGACGACGCAGGTGCCGCAAGTGCTGGCGCGCGCTGGGTTCGCGGATGAGGGACGGATCGTCGTGCTGCAGCCGAGGCGGTTGGCGGCGCGTGCGGTGGCGCGTCGGGTGGCACACGAGATGGGCGTTCGAGAAGGCGACCTGGTCGGATGGCGAACACGATTCGACCGAAACGAAAGTTCCCGCACGCGCATCCTCTTCATGACGGACGGCTTGTTCGTGCGAATGGCGACTTCGCGCGGCGGGCTTGATGACATCAGTACGGTCATCGTGGATGAGTTCCACGAACGCGGACTCTCGTCGGACTTGGCGGTTGGATTGGTGCTCCGCGCGCAAGCGCTGGGGCGGCAGCTCTCGCAGCCCTCGCATGCGCCCAACGGCGCGCGCGGCGCATCGCCCGCGCTGGTCGTCATGAGCGCAACGCTCGATGCGGCGCGCGTGGCGCGTTCACTTGAAGTGGATCCGCTGCAGGTCGAAGGGCGGCTTCATCCCGTGACGGTCGAACACCGTTCGGATGCGCGGAGCGGCGAGGATGCGTGTGCGCGTGCGGCGCAGGAGGCGATGGAGGCGATCGATCGTTTCGGCGGCGATGGGTTGGTGTTCCTGCCGGGTCGCGGCGAGATTGCACGCACGCTGGAAATGATGCGCGCTGGGCGCTCGGCTGCGGAGGTCGAACTGCTGCCGCTGCATGGCGGTCAACAGCCCGAGGAGCAGGACCGCGTCTTCGCGCCGAGCGCGAAACGGCGCGTGATCCTCGCCACGAACATCGCGGAAACGAGCCTCACGATCCCAGGCATTCGCTGGGTGGTCGACAGTGGCGTGGCGCGCATCCACCGCTTCGACATGCAGCGCGACTTGAACGCGCTCCGTGTGGAGCCGATCAGCCAGGCGAGCGCCGCGCAGCGCGCAGGTCGCGCGGGGCGCACGGGGCCTGGCGCGTGCATGCGCCTGTGGAGCAGCGCGTCGCATGGGCGACGAGCGGCGTTCGAGGCTCCCGAGGTACACCGCATCGACCTCTCGGAAGCGGTGCTGGCTCTGCGTGCAGCTGGGTTGGATGATGTCGCGGCGTTTCCATGGATCGATGCGCCAACGCCGGCGTCGCTTGCGCGGTCGAACGATGTGCTGCGTCAGTGCGGCGCGCTCAGCGAGGATGGCGAGATCACGGACGACGGAAGAGCGATGGCGCGCGTTCCTGCGCATCCGCGGCTTGCGAGGGCGCTGCTCGAGGGCGCACGGCGTGGCGTGGCAGCGCGCGTGGCATGGTGGGCTGCGCTGCTTGCGGAGCGTGATCCCTTTGAGCGCGAAGAGGCTGCGGCGCTTCGCGGCGCGCTTGAGCGTGCAGACCTGCCCGGCGATCTCACGGCGCGCGAGCGCGCGTGGCATGCATGGAAGCGCGGTGCTCGCGGGCGCCTCGACGCTGTCACGGCGCGAGAGATGGAGCGCGCCGCGGCGCACCTGCAGCGTGCAGCAGAGTCCTGCGTGCAGGCGGCATCGCCGCACCCTCCCGCGCACACCGACGATGATGCCGAGGTTGCGGCGGCGTTCATGCTTGGCTTCCCCGATCGGGTCGGCTGGCGCATCGATGCACAGCGACCGCACGCTTCGATGCGCGGTCGGCGGAAGGTGTCGATCGACCGATCAAGCCTCCATCAGGGAGCTGGTCCCCTGATCGCCTTCGATGTGCGTCAGGTCGGCGAGGGCGATGCATCGCAGACGGTGCTGGCGATGGTGAACGGACTGCACCTGCACTGGGTGGAGGCGACACTGCCGCAGCGATTCGAGCGTGTGAACGAGCAACGCTGGGATGCCGAGCGCGAGGCCGTGGTGTCGGTGGAGGAGCGGCGCTTCGATGATGTGGTGATCGAGTCGACCGTGCGGCCACCGCGCGATGCGGGGGCGGCGGCGGATGTGATCGCCGCGCAGATGGTCGCGGATGGGCGGCGCCCCGATGACTGGGAAGAGAAGTGCGTCCCGTGGATCGCGCGCGTTCGCTGGGTCGCTGCGCTCGCGCCCGAGCGGAGGCTTGATGTCTTCGGCGACGATGACCTGCGAATCCTCTTCGCGGAACTCGCTGCGGGCGCAACGCGGTGGAGCGAAGTGCGCGGTCGTCCATCGCTCGAGGTGTTGCAGGGGGCGCTCTCGTTCGACGATCGGCGCTTCGTTCAGCAGATGGCGCCCACCGAGATCACCCTGCCGCGCGGTTTCCGAATGCGGCTGCACTATGAGCCGGGCCAGCCCGTGCGCGGCGCGGCGAAGATCCAAGACCTGTACGGACTTGAGACATCACCATGCGTTGGTGGAGGGCGCGTTCCTGTGCTGCTCGAGATCCTCGGCCCACATCGGCGACCGCTGCAGGTGACGAGCGACCTTCCCGCATTCTGGCGCGTGCTGTATCCGCAGTTGCGCCCCGAACTGAGCCGTCGCTATCCACGCCACGAGTGGCGCTGACGCTGCACGCGGGGCGCTGACGCGGCGCAGGGCGCTCACTCGAGGTTGTCGACGCCGAGATACGCGTCGCCCTTGAAGTGGCGGCGCGGATGGATACCAGGACGAATGCCCTCTTCCTCGGCGGGCGCGGGATCCGATGCGAAACGCGGCAGCTTCGGCGCCCACAGCCTGCGCCCCGCGTGAACCTCGTGCACGATGTCGACCGCTTCGCTGACATCATCCGTGACACGGAAGAGATCGAAGTCATCCCGCGAGATCGTGCCGAAATCCTCGGCGAGCGTGGTGCGCATCCAGTCGAGCAGCGGCTTCCAGAACGCGGTGCCCATCAGCACCACCGGGAATGGAACGATCTTCAGCGTCTGGATCAGCGTCAGGGACTCGAACAACTCGTCCATGGTGCCGAAGCCTCCAGGGAAGATGATGAAACCTTGCGCGTGCTTGACGAACATCACCTTGCGGACGAAGAAGTAGCGGAAGGTGAGTTCGACGCTCTGGTACGGATTGGGCTTCTGTTCAAACGGCAGCGAGATGTTCAGCCCGACGCTGACGCCGCCGCCCTCAAGCGCGCCCTTGTTGGCGGCCTCCATGATGCCGGGACCGCCGCCCGTGATGACCGCGAAGCCGCGCTGCACCAACTGTTTGCCGCAGTCGATTGCCTGCGCGTACTCGTGGCGCTCGGGGCGCGTGCGCGCGGAGCCGAAGACCGCGACACCAGGACCGACGCGGACCATCGTGTCGGTGGCGTCGACGAATTCGCTCATGATTCGCAGGGTTCGCCACGCCTCGTGCTGCAGCGCCGCCTTGATGTGTTTGGACTTCATGAACGAGAGGACTACACTCACCCCCCCATGTCGAGCAAGCCAGCGCAAAAGGGTCCCGTCCGCAAGGCCAATGCCCCCGCCGCCAGGATAAAGGGCGGGAATACCGCAACACTGACGCCGCAGCGAGCCGTCGAGAGCGCCAAGCCGCGCAAGACGGTGATCGACGGCTACCAGGCGGCGCTGCGTTGGCTCGCGGACCGACCAGACATCGAGCGGATGCGATCCGTGCGCTACGACGACGGGGCGTTCAAGTTGGATCGCATGCGATCGCTGCTTGCGGCCATGGGCGATCCGCAGGATAAGGTCAAGACCATCCATGTGGCTGGAACGGTTGGCAAGGGATCGACCTGCGCGATGATCGCGCACATGCTGCAGGAGTGTGGCTACACGGTGGGCGTGTACACCAGTCCGCACTTCATCGATGTGCGCGAGCGGATCACGGTCGATCAGAAGATGATCTCGAAGCCAGCGTTCGTGGAGATGGCGAAGAAGGTGCAGTCGGCCGCGGTGCGCGCGAAGGTCGAGCCGACGTTCTTCGAGGCAATCACGGCGATGGCGTTCAAGCACTTCGCGAGTGAGGCGATCGACATTGCCGTCATCGAAGTGGGGCTCGGCGGGCGCCTCGATTCGACGAATGTGATCACGCCGATCGCGAGCGTGGTGACCACCATCGACCTCGACCACACGCGGATCCTCGGCGACACGGTCAGCAAGATTGCGCGCGAGAAGGCGGGAATCTTCAAGCGCGGCGTTCCTGCGATCACCTTCGATGCGCAGGCTGATGTGAACCGCACATTCGCCGAGGTGGCGGAACGCGTGGGCGCCGAGCTGCGTGTCGTGAACCGGGACATCGAGTTCTCGAGCCGATTCTGCACCTCGCCCGAACTCGGCCCTCACACCCGCGTGTGCTTCTACACCAAGCAGACCCGCATCGAGCACCTGCCCGTGCCGCTGCCTGGCGAGCATCAGGCCACCAATTGTGGACTCGCGCTTGCAGCGATCGATGCGGCGCGGACCGCGGGGTTCGACTGCCCAGAGCATCTCGTCACTGCCGGTCTGGCGAAGACGCGCGTGGTGGGGCGCATGGATCTCGTGAGCGAGCGGCCGCGCGTGCTGGTGGATGGCGCGCACAATCCAGCAAGCCTGAACTCGCTGATGCGATGTGTGGGCGCGCATGTCCCGTACGACAGCATGGTGGCGGTGTTCGGCTGCTGCCAGGACAAGGATGTCGGCGAGATGCTTGATCGGCTGAACCTCGGGGCGGACAAGGTGATCTTCACGCGCGCGACCGGCAACCCGCGTGCAGCCGACCCGCACGAGTTGCAGAAACTGTTCCAGGAGCGCAGCGGCAAGATGAGTCAGGTAGCTCGAACGGCCGGCGAAGCAATCGCGCTGGCGCTACGCGCCGCAAGCCCCGACGACCTGGTGTGCGTGACGGGCAGCTTCTATGTGGTCGGCGATGCGCTGAAGCACATGCAGGAACACCCAAACCACTTCCAAATGCGGCGTTCTCAGCCCGTGTGACCACGGTTGGGATATCGGTTGGCGTTGCGTTTGGGGGATGAACGCCGCTTCGTGGAACTGCCGCTGTGCGGCTGCGGATAATCTGTCCACCATGCTGACAACTTTGCGCCGTCGCTCGCGGCGATCCCCGGGCGCCTCACCTCTCGTTCTCTCGCTGGTTGCCGCGTTTGCCCTCTGCCTTGGCGCGGCGACTCCCCAAGTGCAGGAGGCTGCTCCTGGCGGAAAGCCGCGCATTGCGGTGCGTGACATCGCCGTGACTCGGGCGGTGCTGACGCAGGCGACCGCCGATGGTCAGGTCAATGTGCTCGAGCAGATCGCGCAGGGCACCGATCCTCAACTGGTGAACGCGCTCAGCGCAGGCGGGCGTTTCGATGTCGTGGCGCGCGCCGATCTCCCATCCGTGCTGCGCGAGCAGAGCCTTTCGGCAAGCGGCAATGTCGACACGCTCGATCCGCAGACGGCCAAGCAGTTGCAGTTGGCGGGTGCGCGCTACCTCGCCACCGTTTCGATCGAGAACTTCCAGGATGTGGTCGAGCGAACGGTGCTGAAGGGGCAGTTCGGCGATTCGAAGGCGGAGCGACGCACGATTCAACTGCAAGGATCGGTGCGGATTTTCGACTCATCATCGGGTGTCCTGCTGCGCGCGACATCGGTGGCGCTGAATGAGTCGGCGCTGGATGAGATCCTTGGTGGCGTTGAACAGGCGGGCCGCAAGACGAATGCGCTGATCGGCAAGGCGACCTCGCTGTTTGCCACGACTGCATCGCGTGCGATCTCGGACAGCCTGATGCCCGCGCGCGTGGTGGGCTACACGATGGGGCAGATCTCATTCAATCGCACGAAGGAGTCGGGGGTTGAGGCGGGGCAAATCTGGGAGGTGCTCGCCCCTGGCGAAGCAATGGTGGATCCCGAGACGGGGCAGTCGCTCGGAACGGAGGAGGTGCACATTGGTTGGGCGCGCGTGACCGACGCCGGCAACCGCTTCTCGACTGCGCAAGCGATCGAGGACCTTGGCATCGACCGCGGCTCGATCATGCGCGCACGACCGCAGGGTCTGCCGAGTGGTGTTGACCCAAATGGGCGGCCCACTGGCAGCGCGAGCGCCGCACCGCTTGGCGCGTCGCCGAAAGGGGGGGCGTCTGCGCCTGCTGCGCCGAATGGGTCTTCGAGTGGTTCCGTGGCTGGCAGCCCCGCTGGACTCGCAAGCGCCGCAGCCACCGCGCCGCGGAAGGTCGCCATCTTCGTGAAGCAGAGACCGCTCTGCATCCCAGAGGACAAAGTCAGCGTGTTCGAGGATGACATCGCCGCTGCGCTTCCGACGAGCCAGTTTGAACTGATTCGCCGCGAGGATGTCATGAATGCGGTCAACCGTTTCGCGGCATCGGGCGCGAACGCTGGGACTGCACCGCCAGAGTCGCAGCTCTTCGATCGACTGCAGTCGGATCGTGCGTCAGCGACCGCGCTCGCTGCGCTGATGGGTGCCGATTACCTCCTGACGGCCGCGATCACCACATACGACAAGACCGAGCGGGCATTCGACGATCCCACGATCAACACCAAGACGCTCATCCGCGAGTGGAACCTGCGCGCCACCTACTCGATCCTCGATGGAGCCAGCGGCGGGAGCATCGCGTCTGGAACCGCGCCCGCGCGGCTGGCCGTCCGCGACACGCCCGAAGTCGCCACGACGCTCGACACGATCAATCCGCTGCTGATGGATGCGGCAAACCAGATCGGTGCAGCGCTGTCCGCGGTCGCTGCATCGGGCGGCGTGCGCGCTGCGAGCGGTGGAGGCGCGGAAGTCGATGTGCAGATCACCGCAGTGCTTGCGGATCTGAGTGTGCCGGACGCAGTTCGCGGCGCGAACGGGGACTACACGATTGTTCCCAATCTCTACAAGCTTGAACCGATGAATGTGTCCGTGATGGTGGACGGCGTGGTGGTGGGACAGACTCCCGGCACGATCCGCATTCGCCCAGGGCTTCACAGGCTTCGGATGGAGCGCCCCGGACTCGAGCCGGTCGAACGCATGATGAATGTGAAGGAAGGACTCGCGCTTTCGATTCCCATGCAGTTCTCGCCTGAGGGTCGTGCCAACTGGGAACGCAACGCGGTGTTCTTCAACGACCTCAAGAATGGGGCGGTGCTCCGCGAGGCAGAGATCATCAGGGTGAAGGCAGTTGCCGAGTTCCTGAAGAACAGCAACATCCGTCTCGACACCACCAATGTCCAGAATCTCAACCTTGGGGGACAATCGATTTGGTGGCAACTGCTCGGTCCGTGATCACGCCATCCGCATCGCAGGGTGGGGGTTCGAATCTGGGTTCGCTGCGCGCTGCGATCCTCGGCGCGGCTTTGGCTGCAGCCGCGGGTTCGCTCGGTTGCCAGCAGGAACTGCGCCGCACCACTCGCAGCATCGATGCGGCGCTCATCGCAGGGGACTACGCGAAGGCGGAGACACTCGCAACGGAAGCAGCGACGCAGTTCCAGAAGGACGAGCAGGATCGACTGATCTACTTCATGGCGGCTGCGCGCACCGCGCAGATCGCGGGATCGTGGGAACGCAGTGATCTGTGGTATCGGCGCGCGTTCGACGAAATCCGTCCGTACCTCGATGAGAAGGCGGAAGCGAAGGTGACCGAGGCGGTTTCGACGACGGTCGTCAACCAGACCATTCGCATCTACCGCGGCACGCCGCCCGAACGCATCATGGTGTGCACCCTTGACAGCATCAATGACCTTGAACGCGGTGACTTCGATGCGGCGCGCCTGAAGTTGAACCGTGCTCGCGACTTCCAGCAAGACGCGAAGAGCCGCTTCCAGTCGGAAGTCGCAAAGCAGCAGGCGGGCGCCGATGCAGCATGGCGAAAGCAGGGGTGGAGCGAGTCCGCAGCCGAAGGCGCGATCGCACAGGTTCGGAAGCAGCAGGGGAACCTGCCCGCGCAGAACGGCATGGCGGTGCTGCCAAACCCATTCACGAGTTACTTGCGCGCCGTCTTCCTCCTGTCGACCTCCGCGGATCTCGGCGATCGCCAGAATGCACGCGCGGATCTGCGCGCGGTCGAGGAGATGATCCCGGGATTCGCACCGGCGGCACTCGACATCGCGCTGATCGACGAGAACCCAGCCGCCGGCACGATGCCGATCACATGGGTGTTCTTCCTGTCGGGACTCGCTCCGTACTACGACGAGTTCCGACTCGACATCCCGATTCCAGTGGGACCTGTCAACTATGTGTCCGCGGCGTTCCCCGTCTTCAAGGTGCGCGAGGATGCGCTCGGTGCCATCGAGGCGGCGAGTGCCGGTGGTGCGGCGCAGTCCGTCACGCTTGCGGACATCGATGCGATGGTGCGTGCGGAGTTCGATGCCCGCCTGCCCACCATCGTGACGCAAGAAGTCATCAGCTCCGCCACGAAGGCGGCCGCAACCTATGCGGCAAGCAGTGCAGCTGCGCAGAGCGACAGCACGGTTGGGCTCCTCGTGCAGATCGCAGGCATTGCCTATCAAGCCGCATCAACGGCAGCTGACTTGCGCTGCTGGGGGGAGATGCCCAAGCGCATCGATTTGCTGCGGCTTCAAACGCCGGACAACGGGCACATCGAACTGCGGCGACCAGGCGGCGCGCCGCTGTGCAGCGTTTCGGTGCAGCCGAAGTCCCCGAGCATCGTGTTCGTCACGATGCCGTCGGCGGGCGCGCCGCCCGTGGTGCAGCGTGTCCTGTTGGCAGAGGCAGTCCCGCCAGAGCCCCAAATGATTGCGGCGCCGCGTACCATCTCTCCGTCGGCGGAATCAGGATCGCAGCCGCCTGCGAAGGTGGAACTGGATCCTGAACCCGAGCCGAAGCCGGAAGTGAAACCTGACCTGAAACTGGACCCCTGAGCATGAACCGATTCCCTCGATACCCCGCGGTGGCAGCGGTCCCCGCGACCGCGATTCTCGCGATCGCACTTGTGGCAGCCGCATTGACCGCGTGTGGATCCGTCAACACGACTTACACACGCACCACTCCATCGGCCACGGCGGTGCCGACCAACACGCAGGTGAACGATGCGCTCACCCAGATCTTCCTGAGGGCGGGCGAGGTGCGCATGTTCCCGAGCAAGGGCGGTCCACTGGAGGTGCAGGTCGATGTGATCAACAACGGCTTCAGTTACCGCGGCTTTTCCTACAGGTTCGATTGGGTCGACGCCAACGGCAGCGTGATTCCTTCGCAAGTCTCTGTCTGGAAGACCAGCAATGTCCCGTCGGGCGGCTCGACGACGATCCGCGCCATCGCGCCGAGCGAATCGGCGACGGACTTCCGCCTGCAGGTTCGTCGCGCCGACGAATGACCGAACTGTTTCAACGCCAAATCTCCCTCTTGGCCACGAACCACATTTGGAGTGACGCATGACAACCCACATCGCTCGAACTTCGCTCGCCATCCTCTCGCGTTCACTTGCCCTCTGCACCGTGGGCATGCTCGTTGCGTCGGGGTGCGGTTCACCCGCCAAGTATGTCGAGACGGGGAGCCCCCAGTCGATCGTGAGCGTCGGCGAGGTGGACATGCAGGACATCCTGAAGGCGTCGTCAGGCATGCTCGAGTCGCTCATCGAGACGGGCGTCCTGAAGACGGCCAGCGCCAAGCCCGCGCAGCTCGTGATCGACAAGGTGGTGAACGACACGAGTTCACAGTTCGATGTCGGCGAGCTCCTCTACCGCATGCGTGAGCAGCTGGTGAACAGCGGGCAGGCGACCGTGATCACCACTTTCGGCGCGAACGCGGAGGACAAGACGGCGCAGGAACAACTTCGCGCGCAGGCGTTCCGTCAGGGGAACGCCGTCGAAGGAATGCCAGCGCCCGACTTCTCGCTCTCGGGCAAGATCACGCAGGTGAAGCGGCAGGCGGGGAACACCCAGCAGAGCACCTACACATTCCGCCTCACCCTGACGAACATCCGCAGCGGCGTCGAAGTCTGGACCAAGACCGTCGACATGACGAAGCAGGGCACGAAGAACTCCGTCGGCTTCTGAACCGCGTCGGGAGCGAGGCACCACTGCGCGCCTCGGGTGACGCGCTTGAACGCGCTGCTCCGTGTCCGCGTCGATGCGCCGTATCCTCCGCGGTCTTCCATGGCTGATCAGCAGACACCGCACCGCTATGACGCGCGTTTCGCGTGCGAGATCGAACTGCGCTGGCAGGATGCATGGCAGCGCAGTGGCGCCATGCGCGTCCCGAATCCAGGCGACCAAGGGTTCGATGCGTCCAAGCCAAAGTTCTATGTGCTCGACATGTTCCCGTATCCCTCGGGTGCGGGGCTTCATGTCGGGCACCCCGAGGGGTACACCGCCACCGACATCCTCTCGCGCTACAAGGTGATGCGCGGATTCCAAGTGCTGCATCCCATGGGCTGGGATGCGTTCGGTCTGCCCGCCGAGCAGTACGCGATCACCACGGGCGTTCACCCTGAAGTCACGACGACGAAGGCGATCGACAACTTCCGCCGTCAGTTGCAGCGGTTTGGGTTCATGTACGACTGGTCGCGCGAGTTCGCGACGATCGATCCTGACTATTACCGCTGGACGCAGTGGATCTGGCTCCTCGCGTACGGCAGTTGGTTCGATCCAGCGGTGCAGGCGGCGCGCCCAATCGCGGAGTTGGAATCGCGGCTCACTGCGGAGGACCGCATGATCGAGACTTCGCCAGGCGTGCAGACGCCCTGGAGCGCCTGCACGCGGCGGCAACGACAAGCGCATCTCGATTCGTTCCGCCTCGCGTATCTCGGCACGCAAACGGTGAACTGGTGCCCGAAGCTGGGCACGGTCCTCGCGAACGAGGAAATCATCGATGGACGCAGCGAGCGCGGCGGGCATCCAGTGGTTCGCATGCCGCTGCGTCAGTGGATGTTCCGCATCACGGCGTATGCGGATCGGCTGCTTGCGGATCTCGCGACCGTGGACTGGCCGGACTCGACCCGCACGATGCAGACGGAGTGGATCGGGCGCAGCGAGGGGGCGGAGATCCGCTTCGTCGTCGAAGGGGAGCAAGAGCCGCTGACGGTGTTCACGACGCGCCCAGACACGATCTTCGGGGCGACTTACATGGTGATCGCCCCCGAGCATCCGCTTGTGCAGCGCGCCATCGAGCGCGGCGCGCGCGGGGAACTCCACGAATACACGGCGCGCGCGCGCAACCGATCGGATGTCGAGCGCCAGGAGTCGAAGGAGAAGACGGGCGTTGCAACGGGGCTGTTCGCCGTTCATCCCGCGACGGGTGCGCGCATCCCGATCTGGACCGCGGACTATGTGCTCATCGGCTATGGCACGGGTGCGATCATGGCAGTGCCGGCGCATGATGAACGCGACTTCGAGTTTGCGAAGGCGTTCACCCTTCCGATCGTGCAGGTCGTCGAGATCGAAGGAACGCCCTGGACGGGGGAGACTGCAACGACTGGCGAAGGCACCAGCGTGAACAGTTCGAGCAGCGCTTCAGGTCTGCAGTTGAACGGCATGCGGACGAGTGAAGCGAAGAAGGCCGTCATTGCTTGGCTCGAAGCGCGCGGCGCTGGCACGCTTCGCGTGCAGTATCGGCTTCGCGATTGGCTGTTCAGCAGGCAGCGGTACTGGGGCGAGCCATTCCCCGTGGTCTTCGATTCGGATGGCAATCACTTTCCCGTCGCTGTCGACGCACTCCCCGTGCGGCTGCCGCCGCTTGCCGATTACAACCCCATCGAGAGCAACACGCCGCAGCCACCACTCGCCAAGGCGCGTGAGTGGGTGATCACGACGGCGGGAGCGGCGGGCGTCGATCCATCGCTCCTGCATCCGGATACGCCCGTGACTCGCGAGACGAACACGATGCCGGGCTGGGCGGGCAGCTGCTGGTACTACCTGCGCTTCTGCTCGCCGAAGTGCGAGAGCGCGTTCGTGGACCCTGAGGCAGAGCGCTACTGGATGGGAACGAACGGCGTCGACCTGTATGTCGGCGGAAGCGAGCACGCGGTGCTGCACTTGCTGTACGCGCGCTTCTGGCACAAGCTGCTGTACGACCTCGGGCATGTCAGCAGCAGGGAGCCGATGGCGCGCCTGTTCCATCAGGGGTTGATCACCAGTTACGCCTATCAACGCGCGGATCGTTCGCTCGTGCCAGTCGATGAGGTTGACGATCGGGGGGATGGCACATTCACCGAGCGTGCGACCGGCGGGCTCGTCGTGCAAATCGTCGCCAAGATGTCCAAGAGTCTCCGCAATGTGGTGAACCCCGACGATGTCATTGCCGAGTTCGGCGCGGACACCTTCCGCCTGTACGAGATGTACATGGGTCCGCTCGAGGCATCGAAGCCTTGGAACACGCGCGACATCGCGGGCGTGTTCCGTTTCCTGCAGCGCGTGTGGCGGTTGGCGATTGATGAACGCGACGGAAGCCTGCTGCTCGCGCGCGCCGCGAATGCGGATGTGGAGCGGCAGCTCGCGCGCACGATCCACAAGGTTGGACAGGACATTGAGCGGCTGGCGTTCAATACGGCCATCGCATCGCTCATCGAGCTCGTGAATGCGGCAACGCGCCCCACGGAAATGAAGGATCCTGCGGATGGTGGGCTCACGCGCGAGCAACTCGAGCGTTTCGTTCGGGTGCTCGCGCCATTCGCACCGCACCTGAGCGAGGAGTTGTGGCAGCGGCTCGGCGAGAGTCGGGCAGCGTGTGTGTGGCGCAGTGGCCGACGGTCGATGCGTCGCTGCTCGAAGATCAGGTGGTCGAACTGCCCGTGCAGGTCCAGGGGAAGGTTCGTGCGCGGATCACCGTTCCCGCGGGTGCCGATGCAGGCGAAGTGGAACGCATCGCGCTCGCCGACGGCAAGGTGCAGGCGCTGCTCGGTGGGAAAGCCCCGCGCAAAGTGATCGTGGTCCCGCGCCGCATGGTCAACCTCGTGTTGGAGGGGTGATCGGTCGCGTTGGGAAGTGCGCGGGGGAAACGGCTAGCGTAGGGGGGATGGACGATGATCGGCCGAATCAGCGCGGGGGGCGCGCATCGCGGCGCGAGTGGAATCTCGAGCCGCAGGAGAGCGGCTTCGTGGCATTCTGGCCGCACGACGAGGCGTGCACGCGCGCAGAGTTCATCGCGGCGGTCGAGGCTTGGGTGGGAGACAGCGTCGAGCACGATGCGGTGGAGTCGGAAGAGAGCCGCGGAGAGTTGTGGGCCATTCGGCTGCAGGTTCCCGGGATCGAGTCGGGGATGGTGGTGTGGTGTGAACGCGCAAGCGAGCTGTCCGCGCGCGATCAGGAACAGGTCAGCGAAGACGGCGTGGAAGCGCCGTGGGTCATCCGATTGCAGTTGATCCTCGCCACGGAAGATGCGGCAGAGGAGTACTTCATGGTGATGGGGCTGCTCGGCGGCTCGCTGCCCGACATCATTGCCGTGCTCGATGTCGTCACTGGCGAGGTGAGTTCGCGCGAGCAACTTGAACACGAGTTCATCACCGAGGCCGCCACGCCGACCGACAGGCCGCTGTGGAAACTGGCTCGCTACGGTTCGCTGCCGGGCGGCGACGAGTCATGCGTGATGCTGGGCACGCAGGGACTCGCGCGCTGCGGGCTGCCCGAGTTGGAGATGGATGAAGTGCCCGTTGACCTCGCGGATCAGGCGTCGGTGATCATCTTCACGCTCGCGGGGACGCTGCTCGGAGGCGACCTGCCGCAGCCTGGTGGATGCATCACGATCGGCGATGGGCTGACCGTTTCACTGCAGCGCGTGGAGGAAGTGCAGTCTTCCATCGAGCCCAACACCGCGGGCTCCGCCGCCTGGCGCGCAAAGGTCCGCCAACAGGGCTGCGAGGAATTCAGCGTCGAGCGGGCAGTGATCTGCGGGGAAGCGCCGGTCGGGCAGTACACGAAGGTGTGGTCCTGGCCGCGCGATGTCGTCGACCGCATCGCTTCCGATCGGGCGATCGTGTACATGAACCAGCGTTGGCTGCAGAACGCCGAGCGCCGCGCGCAGGCGACATGGCCCTCGTTCGCGATGGCGTTCACCAACCTGGTCCGATCGGGCAAGCCGCAGTGGTTGGCGCTCGCGCGCAAGGCGTTCGTCGTGCAGGCACCGCTCGATGGCGGCGACAGCGGACGCGTCGAGCACTCCTGGATGGCGGTGCAGGCGATCGATCACGATCAGGTGCGGGTGAAGGTGCTCGAGCAGCCGGCAACGCGCCCCGACCTGAAGCCGGGCGATCTGCTGACCGTCACGCGGCAGTCGGTGGCGGACTGGCGCGTGCAGATCGTGGGCTTCATGTTCGACCCCGAGGCTTCCGAGCAGTTGTTGAAGGCCGTGGACCGAATCCGCGCAATGCCCATCGGCGAGAACGACTGGCCCGAGGGGGAGGAGCCCGAATCTGGTAACGAGCCGCAGGATGGCACTGGCAATGCAGGATGAGTCATTCGCAACGGCGGATCCGACCGCGCTGGTGACCGTGCATGTCGCCACGAGCGATTTCGAGGCGCAAACGATCGCGGCAGTGCTGCGCGATGGCGGTGTGGATGCGGCGGTATTCGGTGCGGCTGTCGGCGCATTCGGCTTGACGGGGTCTGGAAGTCGACTGCTCGGCGGCGTGCCAGTGCAGGTGCGTGCGGGTGAACTCGACCGTGCGAAGGGACTGCTGCGCGCGAACAAGTACCTCGCGGACAGCGTGGACTGGGACAGCGTCGATGTGGGCGAGGAAGATGATGCCGCGCGGCAACTCGGCACGCGCGGGGTGTTCACCACGAGCGGTCGTTGGCTCGCGGAAACGGGTCGACTTCTGGCGATTGTCGCGCTGGTGCTGGGTGCGCTTGCGATGCTCGGGCAGTGCATGTGAGCCCGCGTCGCCGCTATCACATTCGTTGGCCGGGCTTGGTGTTTGCCGCGCTCGCGCTGCTCATCGGTGCCGCGAGCGCGCAGCGCACGGAGAACATGCTGGTGTGGGTGTTCGCCTCGATGCTGGCGTGGATCGTGGTGTCTGGGATTGTCTCGGGCGGCATGATGATGGCGCTGCGCGCGCGTCGGCGCGCGCCGCGGGTTGCCCGTGTCGGCGAGCCATTCGAGTTGTGCTACGAGGTGTCGAGCGTGTCGCGCATCTGGCCGATCTTCGATGTCGAGGTCGCCGAAATGAGCGATGCGGTGCAGTCGCCGACGCGCCTGGCGCACTGTCCGAGCGGCGGTCACGCACAGGTGCGTTCCACCATCACCCCCGCGCGGCGCGGCGTCCTGCGACTGCAGCGGTTTCGATGTGTCAGCGGCTTCCCGTTTGGACTCATCCTGAAGTCCGTGGAGTGGAACGACCCCTGCGATGTGCTGGTGCACCCGAGGCAGCATGTGGTCGATCCGGTGGTACTCCGTGCGCTTGTGGGGGCGGCACCTGGCGCGCATGCGTCGAAGCAGCGCACGGGCGGGCACGAGGAGTTCGTGGGTCTCCGCGAGTACCGCAGCGGCGACTCCGTGCGGCAGGTTGCGTGGCGGCGAAGCGCCGCGCTGATGGAGCCTGTCGTGATCGAGCGGTCGGTGCCCGCGTGCACTGTGCTGTGCGTGCGACTCGACTTGAGCCGCACGGAAGGCACCGCCACGGAGGACGCGGAGGAAAGTGCGATTGAGTGGACGGTGAGCGTGCTCGCGCGCGCGATTGCCGATGGCTGGGTTGCGCAGTTGGCGATCGAGGGGCTCGGGGCGGAGCAGTCGGAGCGAGCGGTCGTGTTGGGGCTCGGGGCGCAGCTCGATGCGCTGGCTGCGATCGACTTGATCACGCCGCGACATGCTGTGTTGCAGCGCAGCGCGGAGCGTGATGGCGCGATCACCCTGCGGATCGTGCCGGGGAGATTCCCATGAGCGATGTGCGTGATGTGATCACCTGCCGCCGACATGCGATGTGGTTGGCCGTGGTGTCTCTGGTGGCGTTCGCGTTGAGCCAGCGCAGCCTCGCGCTCGGTCTCGTTGCCATCGTGGTTGCGGCCGCGAGTTGGATGGTGACATCCCAGTGCACGCGTCGCATGCTTCATCCCACTGCGGTGCTGGTGCTGGTGTCCGTCGTGGCGGCGGTGGTGATCAGCCAAGTTTGGCCCCGACTCGATCCCGCACGGATCCCGCGCTGGATCGGACTTGGTGTCTTCTTCGGCATGCTGGTGCGACTCTGGGCGCGGCGGTCGATCAGCGATGAACGACAGGTCGTCCTGCTGTCGGGCGTTCTTCTCGTGGCGGCCGGGCTGCACAGCATCGACCTCGCGGTCGGCATGCTGATCATTGCCGGCACCGCGCTCGCGGTCGACTGTGTCATCCGATTTCGATTGCTGACGCCGCGCGATCTGGCAGGCCCTGCGCCTGCATCGCGCCGTCAACCACTGCGCGGACGACCGCAATCGGAGCGCGACCTTCGCCGCGTGATCATCGCTTCGCTCATCCTGACGCTGCTGACGAGTGCAGTGATCTTCGTGATCCTCCCGCGCAATCCGAATCCGGGCGGACCGCTCTTCGGCACGGGGCGCGGATCGCGCTTGGGATTCCCGTCTGACATGTCGCTGCGTTCTCCGCAGTGGATCGAGCCGGGCGACCGCGAACTGCTGTCGGTGGAGTGGCTCGGGCCAGATGGGAAGCCACCTCCAGTTGCGGAGACGCTGCGACTGCGCGGGCAGGTGCTCGATCGCTACGACCCAGTGGAATGCCGTTGGTTCGCGCGCATCGGCCCGAGCCAGCGCTTCATCATCAATGACGGCGCCGACCGATCTCCGCTCGCACTGTCGCCGATCGATGAGCGCATCAACACGCACACACTGCGAGTCCACTACCGAGGTCTCTACACGGACATCTTGTTCACGCCATGGATCACGATCTCGATTCGAGGCTTGAATCCGCAGGTGTTTGCGTACTCGCCGCTGACCTGCTCGCTCCAACTCGTCGACATCGAGACGGCAGGCGTGGTGCGCGGCTACGAAACGCGCGTGCAGCCCTTTCCCGCGGAGGCTGCGCTGAACTCGCTGCAAGGGAATCCGCAGCGGCTGCCGCCGCCGCCGTCGTTCCCCGTGGACGCGGTCCGCGACACGGCTCTGCAGTGGATGGAGGAAGGTGGACTCGCTGGTGTTGCCGCAGCAGGCGAGAGCGATGAACGGTGGGCGCGGAACATCCGGATCGGGCGAGCCTTCGAGGAGCGCCTCCGATCGGAGCAATTCACCTACAGCCTCGACCTGCGTGGGTTCGTCGTGGGTGAAGGGCGCGATCCGATCGACCTCTTCCTGCGCGAGTACCGCTTCGGGCACTGCGAGTACTTCGCGAGCGCGCTCTGTGCGCTCTGTCAGTCGGTGGGGGTCGATGCGCGGATCGTGACGGGCTTCATCGTGCATGAGTACGATGCTGGTGATCGACGCTACTCCGTGCGTGAAGCGGACGCGCACGCCTGGGTGGAGATTCGCAGTGGCAGCGTGCAGTGGACCGTGCTTGATCCAACGCCGATGGCTGATGACACATCGCTTGCCTCGGAGCGGAGTGTCTGGGGGCAGGTGTTGCGATTCCTGCTCGGTCCTCTCGAGGATGCATGGCGAGAGCGGATCGAGCGCTTCGACTCACTTGCGCAAGAGGAGTTTGTCCGCGGGTTCAACGAGTGGATCGCTCGCGCCATTCGGCAGGCGCGCGCATGGCCAGGTGCCATGGCCGAGTCCCTTGCTGAGCGCACGGGCATCCAGCAAGCCGGCGTCGTGTGGATTGCTGCAGTGCTGGTCGGGATCGCATTTTCCTCCACGGCCGCGCTGCTGCTCTGGCGCCGCGTGCAACGCCGCCGACGGCTGCTCGGCCTCTCGCGCACGGGACGCATGCGTGCGCGCGTCGCGCTGCGCGACGGCGCGTTCTACGCCGATTCGCTCGCGCTGCTCGCTGCATTCGGCTGTGCGCGACCGGCGTGGCAGTCGCCGCGGGCATTCGCCGAGAGCCTGCGGTCCAAGCGCCCGGCCGCGGCCGAAGCCATGCACGCGATCATCGACCGCTACTACGTCATCCGCTTCGCAGGGCGACGACCCGATGCGGTCCGCCGATTGCAGGATGCAGCACTGGTGGAACGGCTGCGCGCGGCTCTTGCACGCGCTGATGCGTTCACACCATCGGCTGCACGGCTTGGGCAGCGGTGATGCGCGGTTCATTACCATCGCGTGGATGCCAGCATCCCGATCAAGAACCGCGCAGTGGAAGCGCAGCATGCAGCAGATCTTCGAGCGTGGAGGAACGCTGGAGATTGCCGTTGCCCCACCGAGTGCGACGGATGCACCTGCGATCGATAGGGTCGATGCCATCCCTGGCGGCGACCTGGTGTGGCGCCTGAAGATCGTGTCGCTCGAGGAGGAGTCGGTGGTGGTTGAGGCACCCACGATGCTCGGCAAGCACATTCCAATCGGCAATGGCGTACGACTGCATGGCGCGATCACGGTCGGACAGAACAGGTGGCAGTTCAAGACCGAGAAGATCGATGATTGCGCGGTGCCAGGTGCGCGCGTTTCCGCACTTCGGCTGCGGCTGCCAGACGATGTCGAGCGCTGCATGCGCCGATTCGCTCGCTTCGAGGCAGGCGGCTTGAACCTTCCGCTCGTTCGCGTGTGGCCACTGCTCGATCCGCGCAGTGTTGTGGCGGCGGAGGAGGCGAGCGATGCGGCGTGGAGTGCGCTCCATCGCGGCGATGGAGCGGTTGGGAGCGCGGCGGTCGCGGCATCGACCGCAGCCACGGCCATGCCGATGCCGCAGGTGGGGCCGGAGTTTCCGGCGCTCCTCGTGAACATCGGTGGCGGTGGAGCTGGACTTCGCGTCGAGTCGGCAGATGCTGCTGCGCTCGGGCGCCACCGCGTTTTCTGGCTGCAGATATCGCTCGGCGCTCACCTGCCTCTGCCGATCTGCGCGACCGCCAAGCTCGTCCACACGCACCTCGACAGCTCGCAGCGCACCTACGCAGGACTATCATTCGACTTCACTTTTCATCTGCCGCACCAGCAGGCGGTGGCAGATCAAGTCGCACATGCCATGCGAAGCGCACAAGCTTCCGTGGCGCCTGCTTCGGAGCCCTGAACCATGTCACTTGTCTCATCCAACCCCATTCTTGCTGACAGCGCCGTGCGATCCGCCGCAGAGCAGAGCGCAGGCAGCGGCACATGCACCGTGACCGGCGTGATCAACAAGACCACGGGACTGATCTTGCTCGCGGTGGTGTCGGGCGCGGTCTCGATTCCAGTGACGAAGGCCTACCCCGCGTCGCTCATGGTGGCGTTCATCGTGTCGATGCTCGTGTCGATTGCGTCGATCTTCCTCGTGCGGAGTTCACCGCGCGTTGCGGCTGCCATCGCTGCGCTCTACTCGGTCGCGCAGGGCTATGTGCTCGGCGCGCTCGGGATGATCCTGCAGGATGTGCTCGAGCGGCAGGGCATCCAAGTGCCGGGGGGCATCGCGCTGCAGGCATTCCTGATCGTGGTCGGACTGATGGTCGCGATGCTCACCCTCTTCCGCTTCGGCATCCTCAAGGGTGGACAGACCTTCACGGCGGTCCTGTCCGTTGCCACGCTTGGCATCTTCTTCACCTTCCTGATCGCGATGATCATGGGGCTGTTCGGCGTCGACATGTCGTGGTTCTCACTGCAAGGCGCTCAGTCGGGCGGGAACGCAGCGCTGATTGGGCTTGGCATCAACGCGCTGGTCCTCATCGTGGCAGCGCTGTGGATGGTCGTGGACTTTCGACAGATTCAAGATGCGGTGGCCGCAGGCGCACCCGCATCGATGGAGTGGTATCTCGCGTTTGGGCTCGTTGTGACCCTTGCCTGGGTCTACCTCGAGGCGCTGAAACTGGTCTTCCGCCTCGCGCAGATGTTCGGCAGCCGGAAGTAACACCCCGAGCGGTTTTTGCCGCCAGTCGCCGCGACTTGCCCCCCGCGTTTCGCCCAGAACCTTCAAGTACTCGAAGGCGTGTCGTCGATATCGACGTCCGCTTCGAAGGGCTCGCTCAGATCGACACAGATGTCGATCCCCGCTTCGAGCTTGAAGATGAGGTGCGCCGCGTACGACATTTCCACAGGGTGGTCGTTGCCGAAGCGGCGCGCCACCGTGCGGAAGATGTCGGTGACTCGCGGTGCGATGCACTCAATGATTCGCCGATCTTGGCTTTGACGGAAGAGTGCGTAGTAGCCGTCGCCGAGATAATCAACAGACAGGTCGCCGTCCATGGTCGATCCTCCTGCGTGGGAATGTACTTCCGCCACGAACTCTGCAAGTGGTTCGCCAACATTTTTCATCACTCGGCATGACGCGCGAGTGCTCGCCGAGCCGTGTTCAAGTTCAACCAAGACCGAACTCGCGGCGGAGCGCATCGCCGTGCTCGTCGAGTCGTGGTGGTCGTCGGCGCGTCGTCGCAACATCGAAGCCGCTCATCTTGATCGGCGTGTTCGGAACGCTCGCGCCCGGCATCTGTGGGTCGTCGATTGGGATGATCATGTTCCGTGCGCGGACCTGCTCCATGCGGATCATTTCTGATACAGTCTGGATCAGCGCGCACGGAACGCCGGCGCGGTGCAGCGCGGCGATCCAATGCTGGGCTGGCTCGGTTCGTAGTGTCGCGGAGATTTGGGCATCGAGTGCTTCGACATTGGCGAGGCGGCTCGCATTCGTCGCAAACCTCTGTTCAGCGGCGACTTCTGGTCGACCGATCGCAGCGCAGAGTTCGTGAAACAGGTGGTCGTTTCCCGCCGCAAGAACGATCCAGCGGTCAGCGCACTCGAACGCTTGGAAGGGAGCGATGGAGGGGTGTCGCGTGCCGCGCTGCTGTGGGTCAGTACCAGCAGCGGTGTGCGCGGTGATGGCAGCTTCAAGGAACGCCACCTGCGAGTCGAGCATCGCCACATCGATCATGCAGCCTTCGCCGGTTGCCGTTCGCCTGTGAACTGCGCTGACGATCCCAAGCGCGAGGTACAGCCCCGCCACGAGATCGCCAATCGATGCACCCACGCGGACCGGAGGAGCGCCCGCGTGACCAGTGATGCTCATCATTCCGCTGAGCGCCTGCGCGATGATGTCGTAGGCGGGGTTCTCGGCGAGGGGGCCCGTGGTGCCGAACCCAGAGACAGCCGCATAGATGAGCCTCGGGTGGCTCGCGTGAAGGCGCTCCCAGGGGTAGCCGAGGCGAGCGAGCGTGCCTGGACGGAAGTTCTCGACAAGCACATCTGCATGTGTCAGCAGCATTTCGAACGCGGCGCGGTCGGCCGCGCATGTGAGGTCGAGGGCGATTGACTCCTTATCGCAGTTGACGCTGGCGAAGTACACGCTGTGCCCGCCGACATGCGGACCGAACGCGCGGGAATCGTCGCCGCGGTCGGGGTGTTCCACCTTGATGACGCGAGCGCCGAGCGAAGCCAGCGTGGAAGTCGCGAAGGGTGCGGCAAGCACGCGCCCGAGATCGATGACCGTCAGCCCGGCGAGCGGCGCACCCGATTGAGGGAAAGACATTCCTGAGAAGCGTAGGGCTTGGCGCGGCATGACTGCCTCGCGGCGGAACGCGCAGGTAACCTTCTCGCGGCAGGCCTGTGGCGGAATTGGCAGACGCAGCGGACTTAAAATCCGCAGAGTTCACGCTCATCTGGGTTCGAGTCCCAGCGGGCCTACTTGCTGCTGGTGGTTATCGACGCCTTTACGAGCCCGCGTTTCATCGGGGCGGCAACATGGCGTTGGCAACTCGTGGGGCGATGCGTTACCTTCCCGCCCATGACTCAGTGGTTTTCGGGGCTGCCGCGGCGGGGAAAGCAACTTGTTGCGGTCGCCGTCGACTTCATGATCTTCGCAGCGGCTATCTGGGGAGCCGTGGCGCTGCGGCTCGACACCTTCCTGCCCGAGACCATCTCCGACAAGCTCCTTCGGGTCACCCTGATGGCTGGGGTGATTGGCGTTGTCTGCGCATGGGCGTGCGGTCTCTACCGTGAGATCACCAGGTACATCGGACTGCGCTTTGCGGTGCGCGTCGCGGCCGCGGTCACCCTCGCCACGCTGCTCGTCGGGTTCGAGTGGTTCATGGTGGACAGGGCCGAGGGGCTCCCGCGCACCGCGCTCATCAACTTCTGGCTGATCGCGCTGATCGGCGTCGGCGGAGCGCGCGCTTTTGCGCGGACATTCCTTCGGTTCGCAGCGCCCGTCGCCGCATCGCGAGTCGTGATCTACGGAGCTGGCGATGTGGGAGCCGGCCTCGTGGCACTGCTCGCGCAGGACCAGCGGAGTAAGGTCGTTGCATTTGTCGATGACGAGCGATCCCGCGTGGGATCGATGGTCCGCAGCGTTCCCGTGCATTCGTCGGCGACGCTCGAGCCACTGATTCGTTCGCTGCGCGCAGACACCTTGCTGCTTGCGCTTCCAGAGCATGCGCGCCGCCGCCGCCGCGAGGTGTTCAACCAGATCAGTGCAATGGGTGTTCGGGTGATGCTCGTGCCAACGCTGACCGAGATTGCCGATGGCTCCGCGCGCGTCGATTCGATTCGCCAAGTGCGGATCGAAGATTTGCTTGGACGCCCGCCAGTCGAGCCGCGCACCGAACTCCTCAGCCTCAATACCGCGTCGGCGAATGTGCTCATCACGGGCGCTGGCGGATCGATCGGAAGTGAGTTGGCGCGGCAAGTGCTGCAGCAGGGCCCGCGCAAGCTGGTGCTCCTCGACAACTGTGAGTTCAACCTCTACACGATCGAGGAAGAACTGCGCCACGCCGTTGGATCGTCGTCGGGTCCGCAGATCGTCAGCGTGATGGCGTCCGTCACCGATCCAGTTCGCATGGAGCAGGTGATTCGCGAGCACAGGATCGACACGCTCTATCACGCGGCCGCGTACAAGCATGTGCCGCTCGTCGAGGCGAACGAAGTCGAAGGTGTGCTGGTGAACGCATTCGGCACGCTCCGCACGGCGCAGGCAGCGATGCGCTGCGGGGTGAGGTCATTCGTGCTGGTTTCAACCGACAAGGCAGTACGCCCGACGAGCGTGATGGGTGCGAGCAAGCGGCTTGCGGAGAAAATCCTGCAGGCGCTTGCCGAGACGCAGCGCGGCGGGGTCAGCGCCAAGGTCAGCGATGCGACCGGTGTCGGCAGCGCAAGCCGCACCACCCGATTCACGATGGTTCGCTTTGGCAATGTGCTCGGATCAAGCGGCTCCGTCGTGCCGCAGTTCACCATGCAGATTCGGCGCGGTGGACCAGTGACGGTGACACATCCAGAGATGACCCGCTACTTCATGACGATCCCAGAGGCATCCTCGCTCGTGATCCAAGCGGGTGCCATGGGCAGCGGCGGTGATGTGTTCGTGCTCGACATGGGCGAGCCGGTCCGCATCATGGATCTCGCGCGGAGCATGATCCGGCTGACGGGCTTCACCGAGCGCACCGCAGAGCACCCGCACGGCGACATCGAGATCGTGTTCACCGGTCTGCGCCCAGGCGAGAAGTTGTTCGAGGAACTTCTCATCGGCAAGGACTGCGAGCCCACCGACCACCCAGGCATCCTGCGTGCGGACGAGGAGTTCATGCCTTGGGACGATCTCGAGCGCATCTTGCAGCGCTTCGAAGCGGCGATCGACCGCCACGATGTGTCGGAAGTTCGCGATCTCCTGCGTACAACGGTGCGCGGGTACGCGCCCACCGCATCGCTGCAATGATGCCGAGTATGGGATCGACCTCGGGCTTGACCTCGGGCTGGCGGCTTCATGCAGTTTCCGCGGAGTCGGAGCGTGTGTTCCCACTGAAGGAACCGCACGCGGTGACCATTGGGCGCGATCCCGATCGGGACATCTCGCTTCCACAGGCAAAGGTGTCGCGACTGCACGCCGAAGTGCGCTGGGCGGCTGCCGCGGGTGGCGAGCCGGGGCATTGGCGGCTGCGGGACTGCGGTTCCACTTGGGGAACGCTGTTGAACGGCGTTCGACTGGCTGCGCAGCAGGAGGTCCGGCTTGCGCACGGTGATGTGATCGAGATCAAGCCGTGGGTGCTCACGGTGGCAGCGCCACACATGTCGCAGCACAGCGATGTCGGTCAGACGCTGATGGCCGGCGACGACCGCGATGACTTCGTTCCGCTTGGTGAGGTGCAGCATCCCTCGGCACTCGCGCAGTCCATGCTCGTGCGCCTGCTCGCCGCAAGCGAGGCAATGGCGGTGGCCGTGGATGAACAGGCGACCGCGAGGGCAGCCGTCGAGGCGCTTGCCTCCGCAACCGGCTATTCGAATGTCGCTCTGCTGAAGGCGGGCGCGGATCCGTCCGAGGTGGAAGTGCTTGCTCAAGCGGGAGCGATTTCGGGAAGCGACGGTGCGGTGCAGGTGAGTCGAAGCCTGCTTCGCCGCGCTCGACAGGGGATTCATGTGCACCGCTCGGGCGGCGCCGCCGCGTCGATGGCCGCGAGCATCGAGTCGCTCTCCATCCAGGACGCGATCTGCGTGCCCGTGGAGGCGGGACCTGTTTTCTTCGGATGGATTTACCTCGATCATCGCCGAGGTGCGAGGCGAACGAAGCCCGCGCCCGAGGCCGAGGTTGCTGGATTTGCCGCGGCGATCGCGCGGCTCGCTGGACTCTCGCTGTCCAACATCGCGCGCGCCCGCATGCAGCAGCGCTTCGATCTCGAGCAGCAGCAGATGTTCGGTGGAACGATGCGCGCGCTCATTTCAGCCATCGACGCGAAGGACCCGTACACGCGCGGCCACTCAGACCGCGTGAGTGCGTTCGGCGTGCTGCTCGCACAGGCGATGAAGCTTGATGCAGGCACGATCGAGCAGGTGCGACTCTGCGGACTGGTGCACGACATCGGAAAGATCGGCATCCCAGAGGAGATCCTGCGGAAGCCATCCAAGCTGGACGACAACGAGTTTGCGCGCATCCAGCGGCATCCGCAGATTGGCGCGTCGATCCTGCAGGACATCCCGCAGATGCGCGACCTCATGTGCGGCGTTGTCGAGCATCACGAGCGCTGGGATGGTCGCGGATACCCAAACAAACTTGCGGGCGAGGGCATCTCCAAACTTGGTCGAATCCTCTGCATCGCGGACTGCTTCGATGCGATGACCAGTGCGCGCTTCTACCGGCCAGCGCGCGAGGTGGGGCAGGTGCTCGCGGAGATCGAGCGCTGCCTCGGCACGCATTTCGACCCGACCTTTGGGCGGGCGTTCCTGTCGATTCCGCCTGGGGAACTCACGCCGCTGATCAGCACCGCGCCGCCGCCGCCAAGTTAAGTTCAGTTGAGTTCAGTTGAGTTCAGTTGAGTGGAGTTGCCTCGCCCCGAAGGGCGCTGGTTCGATCACTTCCGACCGAAGTCCGCTGGATTTTCCCCGCGCGACTTGACAGACCAATGCGACAGCAGCTGCGACCACTTGGCGCGGTCGCACGATGCGAGCCACTGCTGCGCACCCGAGAACTCGCGCGCGAACAGGGGATCGCATGCTTCGTTCACGGCGATTGATGTGCGGATGCGCCCCTTCGTGAACCAGCTGATCGCCGTTCGCGAATCGCTCAACAAGGATGTGCATGCGAGTTCGCCGCGCTCGATCCGACGCGCTGCGTCCACGATCGCGAGGAACTCGCCCAAGTTGTTGTGCCCGCGCTCGAAGCACGGGCTGTGGAACACTTCGCGCCATGCGCCCGCCTGATGCAGCATCCCGCGCCACTCGGTTGGACCGATCAGCGATTGCCCGAACTTGCTGCAGTCGACAACAAGTTCGCCATCGCTGCCGCGGGCGAGCGGGCGGGAAGGCGCGCGGGTCGCGGGGCTTGTCGTGGCGCGGGTCGCGGGGCGGTTCGTGGTGGCAGCGCAGTCGATCCCAACAGTTCCGAGCGCCTGCGCAATGCTCCGGGCCGCACTCCCTTGCGGCACGATGCGCACGAGTCCTTTGCTGTTGAGGTGAATCTGGAGTTTCCCAGACTGCTCAGTGCCCTCGAGTTCGGCGTCCAACCGCCCCCACGAACCCTCGTCGAGCACGCGGATCGCCCCGAGCAGGAAGCCGCCCTGCGCAAGCGCTCCCTCGATGCGCGCAATCTCGCCGCGCAGGGTCCGCTCGACCGCGCCGCGGTGCGCGCGGGATTCTGCGCCCTCTCCCATCGATTCGATCACTTCAGTTCCTTCAACTCGATGTCCTTGAACCACACGCCATGCCCGTGTCCCAGAAAGCCGATGAACCCACTTTGCCGCCGCAGCCCAGGATGATCCTTGCCGTCTGGTGTGCCGCCATCGGCGAACGGCTGCACATCCGCGTCGACAATCGTCACACCGTTGAGCACAACCTTCACGCGCGATCCGCGCACGATCACCTCCTGTGCGTTCCATTCGCCAACTGGCTTGAGGTGCCCGCGCTTGGCTGCGACGACACCATAGATGGATCCGTGGTACTGCCACGGATGGAGTGTCGCGTACTGCGGATCGCCGTCATCGAGGATCTGGAGTTCCATGCCCACATACGCGGCGTCGCCATCGCCTGGCATCCGAATGCCCAGTCCATTGTTTGCCCCTGGGGTCAGCTTGAAATCGAAGCGAAGGTGAAAGTCGCCGTAACGATCCTTCGTCCAGAGGTTCTTGCCCTTCGCCGTGCAGTGCAGTTCGCCGTTGACAACGCTGTAGCCCGCCGTGTCGCCCTGCCAACCAGTCAGGTCTTTGCCGTCAAAGATCTTGCGGAACGAATCGCGCTGCGGTGGGACAACGACCCGCTGCTCGTCATCATCCCGTTCGGTCGCACGCATCGCAGTCATCGCACGCATCGAAGTCAGAGCGCCGTGCAAGAGCGACGACTGCATCATCGCTGCATCAGCAAGCACGGCGCAGCAGCCACAAACAACGATCGGAAACGCCCGCATTGGACGCAGAATAGGCGGGCGATCGTTGAAGCGTGACGCCTACACTTCCCTCCATGGTGATCGCAGCGGCAACTTCCGTGCTCCTTTCGTTGTTCCTCCAGTCGCCCCCGAGCGCGTCGCAGACCAGCGCGCCGCAGACACCGTCCACTGCGGCGCCCGCTGAAGCGGCGAAGATTCCGCAGATTCGCTTGCAGCGGCTGTGGACGAAGGCGAAGCTCACGCGCCCAGTGCAGGTGGTGGCGCGCCCCGACTCGCCGAATCTGCTGTACGCAGTGGAGCAGGCCGGACGGGTCGTGGAACTCGATCTCTCGAACGCGGAGCACGAGGGGAGACTCGTGCTCGATCTCACGGGGCCCGTTCATGACAAGTTCAATGAGCAGGGACTGCTGTCGCTGGCGTTCCATCCGCGCTTCGCTGAGACGCGTCAGGTCTTCGTGTGGTACACGGCGCGCAAGAGCGGAAAGGATCCAGCGCGCGAGGTGCTTGCCCGACTCACGATGGCGGCGGACGGCACCATCGATCCAGCGACGCATGAGGTGCTGCTGACGGTGGAGGATCCCGAGTGGAACCACAACGGTGGCACGGTGCTGTTCGGTCCCGATGGGATGATGTATGTGTCGAGCGGCGATGGCGGCTCGGGGAACGATCCGTGGGGCAATGGGCAGAACACGAACACCCTTCTCGGCTGCATCATGCGGATCGATGTGGACCGCACTGCGGATGGCAAGCTCTACGCGATCCCGAGTGACAACCCATTCGTCGGCAAGCCCGCCGCGAAGCCCGAGATGTACGCCTATGGACTGCGAAATGTCTGGCGAATGTCCTTCGATCGAAAGACGGGGGAGTTGTACGCAGGTGATGTTGGGCAAAATGCCTTTGAGGAAATCGACATCATCGTGAAGGGCGGCAACTACGGTTGGCGTCCGCGCGAGGGGTTCCACGCGACGAACGGTGTGCCAGATGCGAGCGAGGCGAGCGAGCGATTCATCGAGCCGATCGCCGAGTACCCGCACAACGACGGCGTCTCGGTCACGGGAGGATTCGTGTACCGAGGCAGCGAGTATCCCTCGCTTGCGGGCGTGTATCTCTACGCGGACTACGCCTTTGGGACTTTTTGGGGCTTGCGCGCCGAGGGCGGTGTCCTCAAATCGCAGCCAAAGGTCGTGATGACCAAGCGTGGTTTCTGCCCAGCAAGCTTTGGGGAGGCGAATGATGGAACGCTGTTCGTTTGCGGAACTTCCCCGGGTGCCGACGGGCCTGGCATGATCTTCAAGATTGTCGCCGCCGACTGAATCTCGCGTCGCAGTTCCGCGTCCCCGATTGCCTTCGAGCGGCAGAAATGCTGACGGAGCGTCTTTGAAACCCCGCTCTCCGCCGTATCCTCACGGCTCGTTCCGTTCATTGTTTCGAGGTTTCGAGGTTTCGAGGTTTCAAGGTCTCGAGCTTTCGAGCGTTCAATTGTCCGAAGAAACCCATGTGTGCCGTTGCACCTCCGCTGGTGCAGGCCCCCAATTGGAGCAACTCATGCAAGCCATTTCATGCAAGTCCGTCCGCGTAGGTGTCTCCGCCATTGCCATTGGATTCGCCGCGATGTTGACATGCAACGCCGCCGCGCAGGCGCCCGCTGCACCTGCAGCTCCGCAAGGTGCAAGCGCGGCTGATCGGACTGCGCCGCCGCCGCAGGGTGAGCGAGGTGGAGCGGGTGGTCGTGAGGGTGGTGGCGAAGGTGGGCGCGAACGCCGAGGCGGCGGGATGGGTGGCGGCGGTGGCGGCGGATGGGGCGGTGGCGGGCGCGGACCAGGCGGCGGCATGGGAGCGTTCGCCTCGTTCATGACGCGATTCCAGCCAGACTTCATGCGGCGTGATGTGCCCCTCTTCCGCGAGCAGCTCAACTTCGATGACCAGCAGATGGAAGTGATCGAGTCGTTGGTGAACGACTACGACCTCGCGTTCGGTCCAGCCGCGGAGGCGTCGCAAGGCAAGATCCAAGAGGCTGGCATGCGCATGTTCCAGACCTACATGCAAGGTGACATGCGGGAGCGCATGCGCGGGATCCGTGAGTCGATCGAAACGGACCTCGAGCAGATGGAGATCGAGAACGGTGGTCCGCTGACCGAAGAGGCGCGACGCACTTTCATGCGTCAGCGAATGGAGAAGGTCGGCAACGAGATCATGGAAGAGCGCAAGGCGACGGGCGCTGATGTCGAGACGAAGGCGATTTTGGAGGAGATTGTCGCTGAAGTGAATCGGTGGACGGCGGAGAAGGCGCGCATGCGGAAGGAACTTGTCACCTCCATCGAGATCCTTCTGACGGACGCCCAGAAGGCCAACTTCCCGAAGTTTGAGCGGTTCCTGCGTCGTGAGAAGTCGCTTGGCAACGAAGCGCTTTCGGGCGAGGGCACCAACCTGTTCCTGGTGATCGATGAGGCGGAGCTGTCGCAGCCGTCGATCGACGGCGCGGTGAAGATCCTTGACCTGTACGAGGTGGAACTCGATTCAGCACTCGTTGCGCGCGATACGTTCGTCGAGCAGAGCGAACCGAAGATGATGCGGCTGACGCTCGATGGCAACGCCGATGCCGCGCGGGCCATGGCAGAACGGCAGATCGCGCTGCGGAAGTCGGTGCGTGATGTGAACGACCGTTTCATCACGCAGATCGCCGACTCGATGTCCCCCGACGAGGGCGCGAAGTTCAAGAAGGCGGCGTTGCTCGCGGCGTATCGCCGAGTCTTCCGTCAAACGCGGACCTCGGAGGCATTCGAGAAGGCCATGCAGATGACGGACCTCAGCCCTGAGCAGCAAATCGCAGTCGCTGCGCTGCAGGCTGAGTACGAAGGTCGATTGACAGCGATGAACGAGAAGATCGTCACAACGACCCGCAAGGACGAGCCTGTGCAACGCCTGGAAGAGTCGGGAAGGATGATCGGTGTGATGGCTGGAACAATGCCGCCCACCATGATGATGGGGCGCTTCATGGGTGCAACATCTGATCCCGTGGGCGATCTCATGGACGAGCGTGGCACGATGGGCACCAAGTACCTCGAGCAGTTGCGAGGTCTGCTGACTGCAACGCAGCAAGAGCAACTCCCGAAGGGGCGCGATGGTGGGCGCAATGCGGGTGCGTTCGGTACCGGCAAGATCACCGACCTGCCGCCGCAGTTTCAAGAGGCTGCAAAGGCGGCGGACAAGAACAAGGACGGCGTGATCGACGAGGACGAGCGTGAGGCGGTGTTCCGCAACATGCGCGGCGGTCGTGGCGGCGGACCAGGTGGCGGTCGTGGCGATCGAAACTCGCCGCAGGGTGGCCCGCCAAGTTCCCCGCCAAGCTCCCCGTCTGGAGCCAACTGACTTCGGTCACCGTTCGCTGTTTGAGCTGCGCGTTGAGCCGCGGCGCTTTGTGCGCGGCTTCGCCTTGGACTTGCTGCTTGGCGCGCTGCGTGCGACGACGATCTCGTTCTTGCCAGGACGCACCACCGATCGCGGAGGCACGCTCTCTTGCACCAACACGCCCGCAGCGATCGTGGATCCGCTGCCGATGATGGTCTTGCCTCCGAGAATCGTGGCATTGGCGTAAACAGTCACGCCATCGCGCAGCGTGGGGTGCCGCTTCGATCCTCGGCGCAGCGATCCGTCGCCTGTGCGGTCAAAGCGGCGCGCACCGAGCGTCACCCCCTGATAGAGCGTGCAGTCGCGACCAATCACGGTGGTTTCGCCAATCACGACACTTGTGCCATGGTCGATGAAGCAGCCTGCGCCGATCTTGGCACCAGGATGAATGTCGATTCCCGTTGATGCATGCGCAGATTCCGCGAGCATGCGCGGCACCAGCGGCACGCCGCGCCCATGAAAATGGTGGGCAATGCGGTGGGTGCACAGTGCGCGGATCCCTGGATACGCCAGCGCAATCTCCATGCGACTGGTCGCGGCAGGATCACGCTCATACGCCGCATGAAGGTCGAGCATCAGCGTGCGCTGGATCGCCGGCAGCGCCGCGATCAACGATCGAACGCCGCGGCGAGCCTTCGCGAGCGCTGTGCGTTCGCCATGTCCGCTCGCCTCGAACGCCGCACACAGTTCCGGCTCAAAGAGGTCGACGCAATCGTCGATCACCTCTGCGCGCGATTCGCCGGCCAAGCCGTGAAGCCCAAGCAGGGCGCCACACAGGCGGCTGCCCGCCCAAGCCACGGCGACATCGCTTGGCAATCGGCGCTGCCGCCGAAGTTCCATGATGAGTTGCGCCGTGAGCACGCGTGCCGCGCGCTCGCTCGCCTTTCGAACTCGATTCGATTGTCCAGGAACCGCCACAGAGAGATGGTAGTTGTGCCCGCTTCTCAGGTGCCGTTCGGCGGATCACCGTCACGAGCGCGGAGTCCACGCGTGCGAAGCGAATCGTAGATGCTCGCAAGCAGTCCCACGAGCGGGAACTTGCCTCCGAGCGGACTCGCACCGAGCCTCCGCAGCAGTGCATACGGCACATGCGGATGCGCGGGTCGCGCCGCGTAGTCGTGCAGCCGACGGCCAGGTCGCCAGAAGTCCTCCAACTGCGATGCCAGCGGCGGCGCGAGCGAATGGTCCGATGCCGCGCTCGGCAGCGGATGTGCGTGGCTCTCGCCGCGCGCCGAAAGTGTGCGGCGTTCCTGGATGCGTTCGATGACCTGCTTGGGCGGCATGCCCCGCAGCGTGAACAGCAGCAGGGGCTCGGTCTCAAGTCGCTCGACAAGGATGTGCATCGCGGCGACAGCGTGCTTGCAGGGTTGCTGTCCACCGCAGGTGCATGTGGTGCGTGGGTCGCTCGCCGACTTGCCGCCTGGCTTCGACGGCACGAGCGGTGCACCGAGCGACAACGACTCGGCAAGCGTGGCAACGGTCGGCGGCATCTCATCCACGAGAAAGCGCGCCGAGTACAGCGCCTCCGCGCTCAGCGCACCGATGAGGCGCTCCCACTCCTCGGGGCTCCATGTGCTGAAGTGGAACTCCAGTTGATAGGGTCGCGAGGCCCGACCGAGAACGGACGCACTCACCTTGCCCGCGGCCACGATCATCGTGGCGGTCTGTCCAGAGATGGCGTATCGGTTTCCTTCTTCGGCAGCCTCTGGGGCTGCAGCCATCAAGATGGAACGCAGCAGGGGATCCGCGTGCCAGGGGAAGTTCTCGATGCCTCCCTTGCGCTTGAAGCGGAAGCCTCCGATGACGCGGCGCGGATTTTCCGACTGCCGCTGTCGGCTCTGATCGGGGAGCTGCGTCATTCACCGCCCTCCATGCCGGTTCGGCGCAGCGACAGCAGGTCCTTCAACTGGCCGGTCGACAGTTCGGTCAGCCATGCATCGCCCGCGCCGATGATGTTCGCCGCCAGTTCCGTCTTCTGTTCGATCATCTGATCGATGCGCTCCTCCAGCGTCCCTGTGCAGACATACTTGTGCACATTCACGGTGCGCGTCTGCCCGATTCGGAACGCACGATCCGTCGCCTGATTCTCGACCGCGGGATTCCACCAGCGATCGAAGTGGATGACATGATTGGCGGCGGTGAGGTTGAGTCCGACGCCACCCGCCTTGAGACTGAGCACGAAGATCGGCGTGCTCCCGTCGCCGCGCTGGAATCGCTCGACCAGTTCGTCGCGGCGCCCCTGCGCTGTGCCGCCATGGAGGAAGAGCGCATCCACATCAAGCACCTGACGGATCATGGCGACGAGCAGGTGTCCCATCGCGCGGTACTGGGTGAACACCAGCGCCGAGTCACCCGCCGCAACGATCTCATCGAGCATCTCCATGAGCCGTTGCGTCTTGCCGCTGCGCGCGGGCTCGAGCGCAGCGGGAGGCAGCACGATGGGTGCCGCAAGGTTCTCCTGGGCATCAATCGCATCAAGCGGATCAAGCGTCTCATCGCTCGGCAGCGCTGCGGGCTTCGCGGTCGCCTGCTGCGCCCCACGCTTGCCGGCGGGCTTCTTCCTGTCGATCTTCTTCCCCCCGTCGGCAGCGTTCGCCTCCTTGGCCGCTGCCACTGGGGCCACTTCGCCGAGGTAGTGCGAGGGGTGATTGCAGATCTGCTTGAGTTTGACGAGTGCGCTGAGAATGAGTCCGCGCCGACGGATTCCCTCGGCTTGATCGACTTGCTGCAGCATCGTCTTCACCACCTGCTCGTACAGGCGCGTCTGTTCGTCGGAAAGCGTGATGTGCTGACGCGCTTCCACGAGCGGCGGCAGATCCGAGATGACCGTGCGGTCTGTCTTCAGCCGTCGCAGCACGAATGGGCGAACGAGATGGCGAAGTCGTTCGCCCGACTTCGGATCGCGGTTGCGTTCGATCGGCACTGCGAAGCGACGGCGGAAGTCCGGCTGGCTGCCGAGGTAGCCGGGGCAGCAGAACTCGAGAATCGACCAGAGTTCCGCGAGTCGATTCTCGACTGGCGTTCCCGTGAGCGCGATGCGCGACTGCGACTGGATGGCGCGGATCGCGGCGGTCTGCTTGGTCGGCGGGTTCTTGATGTACTGCGCTTCATCGAGCACCACGCGGCGCCACGGAATGGACTGCAGGTCGTCCTTGTCGCGAACGGTGATCGCATAGGTGGTGAGGACGACATCGGCCGACTCTGCCGCGCTTCGCAGGCGTTCGCCCGCGGGGCGGTCGAGCCCATGCTGGATGTGCACGCGAAGCTCAGGTGAAAACCGCTGCAGTTCCCGTCGCCAGTTCCCCATCACGGACATAGGCGTCACCAACAGCGTTGGCCCGACGGGTTGCCCGCCACTCACGGCGCGCTCATGCTGAAGGAGCGCAATCAACTGGATCGTCTTGCCAAGGCCCATGTCATCCGCGAGGCAGCCACCGAGCCCGAGCCGATCGAGGAATGCGAGCCAACTGAGTCCCGACAATTGGTAGGGACGGAGCGTTCCCTTGAACGCACTCGGCGCTTCCGTGAGCCGAAACGATTCGGAGCCGTCATCGCCCGCGATGAGTTGGCGAACCCAGCCCGTCGCCTGGATGCCCGCGACCGGCAGCGCCTCGGGCGGTCCATCGATGCCGTTGGCCATGCGCAGTGCTTCGATCAGCGTCATCGTGCCGCCAGGGTGCCCGCGCAAGAAACGCAGTGCCGATTCGATGTCCTCTGGGCGCAGGTCGATCCACTGTCCGCCGATTCGCACGAGGGGCGCCTTGTTCGCAGCAAGGCGTTCCAGCATGTCCACGGAAACGACCTGCGAACCGAGCGTCACCTGCCAGCGGTAGCCCACCAGCGACTGCAGTCCGCCGCCGAGCGCGGCACCACGCGCGCCTTGCGACATCATCGGCGGAAGTTCATCGGGTGAATCGATCAGGAGATGCGCATTGATACGGCTCGTCGACTCGCCCCACCACGAGGGGATCTCCACGACGAATCCCGCTTCGAGCAGGATCGGCCGCATCTCCCGCATGAACTGGTAGGCGCGGCGCGTATCGAGATCGATGCCCGTCGGGCGTTCCTCTTCGAGCGCGTCGTCCAGTTCCGTCCAGATGCGGCTTGCCCGCGCGAGTTCCTGCAGCAGCATGCCCGACAGTTCCTCGTCGCGCGCCTGCGCCGCCCCTCGCCGACGCGCATCGCCGCGGCTGAAGAGCGCGGATGCATCGATCACCGTTTCATTGGTCTCTGGATCGACCAGCATGAAGTGAACGCGCCATGTCGCGTCGATGCCTGTGTCTGCCGCATCGAGCGCGGGCTCTTCGAGCCGCAAGCCAAGGCAAAGTGCCCGCGCCTCGCGCGCCTCATCGAGGAGCCCAAGCCAACCGCGAGCGCCGCGCAGCAGGTCGAATGCGCCGCCGCGTCCAGTGCGGATCGCATCCGTGGAACGCACCAGTCCGGTGAGCCATGAGACATGCGGGTCCGTCGTCGGATCGCATGCCTCGATCGAATCCTCGTATGTCTCGGCGACGAGCGAATCCCGCACGAGGGAGTCCGTTGCGGCAGCGAGGAATCCATCGACGATCGGCCATGCTTGACCGTCGGCACCGTCCACCGCGCGCACCACCGCCGGCATGCTGGCGATGAGGTCCGCCACCGACTCGTTCGTGTCGCTGTCATTCAACCAGGGACGCCATTGCCCTCGGAACCCGCCACCTTGTTCCTGAATCACCGTCGGCACGACCCGCTGATCCGCGACGGCGTTCACGCTGAAGTCCGCAAGCGAATACCACCACTCCAGGTCATGCCCTGCGGCGATCATGCCGTCCGCAGAAGCGAGCGCACTCCGGATCTTCAGGATTCGATCGAGCGCATGCGAGGCGGCAACGCGAATGCTCGGCACCGTGCACGGCTCAAGCGTCAGCGTCTCCGCATCGTCACTCACGCGCCCCAGCAGCGCAGCCAACTTGCTCGATGGGAGCACCTGAGGCGCTGCGCCACCGAGGTGAGGCAACAGCAGTCGCAGCGTGTCGGGGGTGCCGGAACCGAGCCCCGCATCGAGCGCATCAAGTGCCGCGGTCAAATCCTTCGCCGCAGTCCCCCACGGGTGCGCAGCGGTGCGCGAAGCGGTGTGACCGAGTCGGGCCGCGCTCAGGGATTCGCCCCAGAGGTGCAAAGCGGAACCAGACCAATTGGCGTGCAGGACAAACATGGGACGCGGCGGGTCTGAAAGGGCAGTGATTGCGCTGGGGATCGAACCCAGGACCTAGAGGTTAAAAGCCACTTGCTCTACCAGCTGAGCTACGCAATCGAGAGTCCGTGTGGCGGATGGACAAGTGTACCGAGCCATCGCCGCCCGCCGCCGCAACACGGTGGCGCGGGCTGCGCCGCTCGGTCCTGGTACAGAAAGCATCGGATTTCCCGTGATTTCTGCGTCATTTTCCTTTATCGGACGAACATTATTGTCACGAGCACGGAACGCCGATAAATGCATCCGTCGGGGGGCGGACAGGGCGTTCTGTCTGCCCCGAAACAGTCGAAGTTGGTCCGCACGATGCGGACAGAACGCAGGTGGCGCAGACTCGAGGGCAACAGCATGAGTGCGACAGTTCCACTGATCGACCGATTCCTCTCCTACCTCATCGATGAGCGGCGTTTCAGCCCGTACACATCGCGCTGCTACGGGCTCGACCTGAGGCAGTTCGCCGACTTCCTCGTCGCCGAACATGACCTGAAGGTCGACGATGCGCGCGAGGCACAGGTGACCGAGCGGCGCGACGCCACTGCGCTCGACACCGTATGCGGGCAGATGCTCGCCACCAACATCGAGTCGATCCGCGGCTTTCTCGGTCATCTTGCGGAGCAGAAGTACTCCGCCGCAACCACGGCTCGGAAGATCGCCACGCTGCGCTCCTTCCACAAGTGGATGGAAAAGGCTGGGTTCACCTCGAGCAATCCGATGACGCTCGTGAAGACACCGCGGCAGGCGCGCCGCCTGCCCAAGGCGATCACCGTTGATCAGGTCGAGAAGCTGCTTGCCGCGCCGAGCGATGCCGACATGCTTGGTGCGCGTGACCGCGCGATACTCGAAATGCTGTACTCCACGGGCATCCGTGTCAGCGAAGTCGTGGCGATCAATCGCGGCGACCTCGACATCGAGGCGGGCTTGCTCAAGGTCAAGGGCAAGGGGCGACGAGAACGCGCGGTGCCGGTGGGATCGCATGCGCTCGGATCCGTGGCGCGATACATCCTGCGCGCGGAGTCGGAAAAGGTGCCGATGGGCCCTGAAAACGCGCTCTTCGTGAACAAACTCGGCTCTCGCCTTTCGAGCCGATCGGTGCGGCGCAAGGTGTCGAAGTACCTCAAGATCGCCGGGCTCGACCCAGACATCTCGCCCCACACCATCCGACACTCGTTCGCCACGCACCTGCTCGACAACGGCGCGGACCTGCGCGCGGTGCAGGAACTGCTCGGACACCAGTCGCTGTCGAGCACGCAGGTCTACACGCATCTGACGACGGCGCGCATGCGGCAGGCGTATGACCGCGCCCATCCGCGCGCCGAGGCGTCCTGAGCAGCGCATGACGGATCATGCGCCGTCGTGGCGGCTTGAGCAGGCGGATTGCCTCGCCGCGCTCACTGCGATTCCATCGGCGGTCGCGTCCCTCGTCTATCTCGATCCTCCCTTCAACACGGGGGTGCGGCGGCAGGGGAGAAGCGGGCTCGCGTTCGCCGATCGTTTCGATGACATCGGCGCTTGGCGCGCATTCATGGAGCCGCGGCTTCGAGCGGCGCACCGCGTGCTCGCCGAGGACGGGTCTCTGCTGCTGCATGTCGATTGGCGAACGAGTCACCATGCGCGTTTCATGCTCGATGAGATCTTCGGCGCGGACAACTTCGTGAATCATCTCGTGTGGTCGTATGGCCTCGGCGGATCGGGTCCCCGTTCGTTCGCTCGCAAGCACGATGACATCCTGCTGTATGGCCGCAGCGATGCTTACTGGTTCGAGGCGCCGCGCGTTCCAGCACGCAGCGCGCGCCTGCGCGGGCGCACGAAGAAGGCCACCGATGTGCTGGACATCGCCGCGCTCAACAACATGGCGATTGAACGCACCGGCTGGCCGACGCAGAAGCCGCTTGCGCTGCTCGATGTGCTCGTGCGCGCCTGCTGCCGGCCGAACGGGCTCGTTGTTGATCCGACCTGCGGCAGTGGAACGACGCTGGTGGCGGCGGTCCGCAGCGGACGGCGGGCACTTGGCATCGACATCAGTGCGGAGGCCATCGCGATTGCGCGCGGGAGACTTGAAGGCGCTGCGCAGCGGGTCACGCATCCCACGGCAGCGCAGCCGCGAGTTCGGCGGCAGACTGCTGCAGGCCAGCAGGGTCTTGCGCGGTCAGCGTGACATGACCCACCTTGCGCCCCGTGCGCGCGCTCTTGCCGTACAGGTGCAGGTGCGCTCCAGACTGCGACAGCACGCGCGATGACAGCGGCAACTTCCCGACGAGGTTGAACATCACGCTCGCACCGTGCGCTGCCGTTGACCCAAGCGGCAAACCAGTGACCGCACGAAGATGGTTCTCGAACTGGCTGGTCTCCGCGCCGTCGATGGTCCAGTGCCCGGAGTTGTGGACGCGAGGTGCGATCTCGTTCGCAAGCAGCGTTCCGCGTGACACGAAGAATTCGACGGCGATCACGCCGACATAGTCGAGGTCGTCCATGAGACGCGCCACATGCGTGCGCGCGAGTTCCCCAAGCGAGCCGTCGCTGTCGCACGGAGCGGGCACCTCGCTCTTCCACAGGATGCCGTTTCGGTGTTCGTTCTGCGTGAGCGACCAGAACGCGTGGTGCGCGCCGCCGCCGGCGCGGCGCGTGCGAACGGCGACTTGCGACACTTCGGCATCGAAGGGCACGAACGCCTCAAGTATGCAGGGCACGCGCCCGAGTGCTTCCCATGCGTGTTGCACGGCGGCTGCCGCATCGCTGCCTTCGCGCAGCACATGCTGCCCTTTGCCGTCGTAACCCATGCGGCGCGTCTTGAGGACTGCCGGCAGTCCCACGCGCTCGACCGCAGCGGCGATCTCGCCCACGCTGCTGATCGATGCAAACGCCTGCACGGGAATGCCGAGATCCCGCAGCATGGACTTCTCGCGAACGCGGTCCTGCGCCACTTCGAGCGCGCGGGAATTGGGCGCGAGCGAAACGCGCTCCTCCAACCAGCGCGCCGTCTGCACGGGGACATTCTCGAACTCGTATGTGGCGAAGCCGAGATCCTGCGCGAAGCGTTCAAGCCCGTCGGGATCGTCGTACGGCGTGCGGATGATCTCGCCGAGCCGTGCAGCGGGGCATTCCGCCGCGGGTTCGAGGAAGCGGAACTGCATGCCCAGCGGAATGCCCGCGAGTCCGAGCATCCGTCCAAGCTGCCCGCCCCCCACGACCCCGACCTTCACCGCAACGCCTTTCGGCGCGCCGCGCGCCGCGGCGCTTTCTTCGCTGCACGCGAACTGCGCGCAGGGGGAGCCTCGGCTGGATCGATGTTCGCGAGCACCGCATCGGTCTGCGCCGCACGGAACGAATCGAGTTCCGCGCGGATGCGGCTGTCGTCCAGTGCAAGGATCGCCGCAGCGAGCAGTGCGGCGTTCACCGCGCCTGCCTTGCCGATGGCGAGCGTGCCCACTGGGATTCCCGCTGGCATCTGCGCGATCGATAGCAGCGAGTCGAGTCCGCGCAGCGACTTGCTCTCGACTGGAACGCCAAGCACGGGCAGCGGTGAGAGGGCTGCGGTCATGCCTGGCAGGTGCGCCGCGCCGCCAGCGCCGGCGATGATCACGCGGATGCCGCGACTGCGCGCGGCTTCCGCAAATCGGAAGAGTCGACGAGGCGTTCGATGCGCACTGACAACGGACCTCTCGAAGGGGATTCCCAGGAGCGCGAGCATGTCGCACGCGTGGCGCATCGTTTCCCAGTCGCTTCGGGAACCCATGATGACGCCGACAAGCGCGCGCTGCTTTGGCATGGCGGCATGGTAAGAACTGCCGCGTGGTAGCGTTCCAAGCATGAAGCACGGACGCTCCACGCGACTCACCCTCTCGCCGATCACGACCGCCGCCCTGCTGGTCACGGCGAGCCTGCTGCATGCAGGATGCGCGACTGGTGCAGGCGGCGGCATGCCAAGCGCCGGAGGCCTCTCGCGCGAAGAGGCGGTGGGCACCTGGAGCCTCACCGACAGCGACAATGAACTCTTCAATGTCATCGTTGCACCCGATGGCTCCGCGGTCGACACCTATTGGAAGGGTCCCGATGGTGCGAAAGGTGAACGCGGTCGGTGGGAGTTGGTCAACGGCTGCCTCGACATCCGCTACAGCAGTGGGTGGCGCGATCTCATCTCGCGCCGCACGCTCGGTTACCGAAAGCTCGGCTATCCGCCGGGGCTCGCGAAGGGATCTGGTCCGCAGGATCAGCCTGAGAACGACGGCGGCGCGGTGAAGGTGATGGGCGATCGACTGCCGTTCGTGGGCATCTGGACCGTACCGAGTGGCGGCGAGACAACGCAGTACGAAGTCACGCTGGCGCTGCGAAGCGATGGCATGGCGATGAAGACATGTGATTCGTTCGACTCAGGGACTTGGCGCGTCAGCGATGGTGTGGCGACGATCGTGTGGGCCGACGGCTGGCGCAGCACGCTTGAGCGCGCCGACAGCGAGGAGTGGTTCTACCGCGTATGGCGACCTGGGATGCCACCGACCGACATGCCGACCGCATCGGGCAAGGTGCGCAAGGTCGTTCGCTGAATGGAACGGCGCGCGGTCCGTGACCTGCGTCAGGAACCGTACTGGGTGAACGCCGACGAACCGAAGCCGGGCTGCAGGCCCGCGTACGGGTAGTCAGGCTCCATCACCGTTGGATCCTCGCTCCATCGTTCATCCATGTTCGTCGTCTGCAAGTCCCACGAACCTGTGTACTGCGACGAATTGTTTGCCGCCTGCGAGAGGCGCGCACTTCCGCCCGTGGTGTTCATCGGGTCGTCCGACACACAGCCAGTGGCCGAGATGAGCGCCGTCACTGCAACCCCGCATGCGGTGCGCCGCAAGTCGGAGGCAACGGGAAACTTTGGTGGGAACGGCATGCGGCGGTGATGCTATCGGCGCTCGACAAGTCCGCTGCGCGGCGTGCGCATCGGCTGCGCGCGCGGCGCGACCCGCGCGAGGGAAGGCGGCTCGACCTGCGCGAGCGATCCGATGATCTCGTCGAGCAGCACGGGGCCATACGCCCAGCAGTCGACGCCGGCATCGCAGCTGCGACCCTGCTGCGGCATCGCGCCGTGCGCATGTCCGTAGAGATGGAACGCACCGCTGAAGATGCCCTGCCATGTGCGCAGTGGATAGTGGCAGCAGACGATGCGATCGTCGCCGCCGCCCCAACCCTTGATGGAGAGGATCTGATGCACTTCCTCGAAGAGCCCGCGCAGTCGCTTCGGACCAGGGTCGTGGTTGCCGCGGACCAGTTCGATGTGCCGGCAGCGGATGCGTTCACGCAGCGACTGCGCATCCGCGCATGTCTTGTCACGACCTTCGCCCTTCCAATCGCGCGGGCCGAGGAAGTCGCCGAGGTGAATCAATCGATCGCGCGCACCGACGCGGTCGTTGATGCGCTCGATCAGCAGGTCATCCATCCCCGACACATCGTTGGCGGCAACGGGTCGCGCAAAGAGACCGATCGCCTCGGCATGCGTGAAGTGCGTATCCGCCGTCACCCAGATGCGCGCGCTCATCGAACGGGAGGTGCCTGCGGCGCGACAGGTGGCGCGGACTTCAAGCTCGATGCGGCGCATGGCATCGCATCTGCGGCGAGCGGCGTCCATGCAGCGTTCGCGCGCGAACTGGCGACGACCGCTTCGATGAATGCCATGCCGCGGACGCCATCGTCGATGGTGGGGTGGTCGAGCGCATCGGATGGAGGCGAGAGGCCATCCACATGCGCCGCGACCTGCGCCGCGAACGCGCGGTAGATGTTCGCGAACGCTTCGATGTAGCCCTCGGGATGCCCAGGCGGCAGTCGCGTTGCCGCGGCAGCGGTGGGGGAAAGCCCCGCGCTGCCCGTGCGCAGCAATCGCGTTGGTTGGTCTGCGGACTTCAGCCAGAGTGAGTTGGGTTCTCGCTGATGCCACTCGATGCCGCCGCTGCTGCCCCACACGCGCAGACTCAAGTTGTTCTCCTCGCCCACGGCGATCTGCGAAGCGATCAGCGCCCCCTTCGCACCACCCTCGAAGCGCAGCAGTACATTCGCGTCATCGTCGAGTGGCCGACCGTCGACGAAGGAAGTCAGGTCCGCCGCGAGTTCGCGGATGCGCAGCCCCGTCACATACTCCGCCAGATTTTCCGCGTGCGTTCCGATGTCGCCCACGCATCCAGCGAGCCCCGCGCGCGCGGGATCAGTCCGCCAGGATGCTTGACGGTGCCCACTTGCCTCGATGCGAGTGGCGAGCCAGCCCTGCGGGTACTCCACCACGACCTTGCGCACGGCACCGATGCATCGGCCGCGCACGAGTGCGCGCGCCTCCTTCACGAGCGGGTAGCCCGTGTAGTTGTGGGTCAGCGCGAACGGCAGTGCCGATGCGCGGACGACGGCGCGGAGATCGAGTGCTTCGCGCAGCGAAAGCGCAAGCGGCTTGTCGCATAGCACGGGGAATCCCGCGTGCAGTGCGGCCGTTGCCATCGGCGCGTGCAGGTGGTTCGGCGTGACGATCGACACGAAGTCCATCCGCTGCCCGATCGGCAGTGCAGCCTCCACACGCAGCATCTCGGCGAACGACTCGTAGCAGCGCGCAGGCGGGAGGAAGAGTTCCGCCCCCGACGCGCGCGCGCAATCAGGATCGGAGCTGAAAGCGCCGCACACCAGTTCGATTCGCCCATCGAGTGCAGCTGCACTGCGGTGGACAGCACCGATGAACGCACCGCGCCCACCGCCCACCATGCCCATGCGAAGCTTGCGTGCGGCGGCGGTGTCGCTCATGCGCGTGGACCCGCACCGATGTGCGCGGTCGCGGTCGCAGGACCGCTCGCGGATTGGCCCGCGGGGCGCCGCGCGCGATTGAAGTTGCTGTCGAGGTCTGCGCCGTTGGGGGGAAAGTCGAGGCGCCGCACGAATGCCGCAGCCTCCGCCGCACCGTGTTCACGGTCCATGCGCGCATCTTCCCACTCCACCGAGAGCGGACCGCGGTAGCCGACATCGTTCAGCGCCACGATGATGTCTTCAAAGCGAATGTCGCCGCGACCTGGCGAGCGGAAGTCCCATGTGCGCCGCGGATCGCCGAAGGAAGTGTTGCCGCCGAAGGTGCCCACGGTGCCGTCGCCGCGGTTCCACCAGACATCCTTGATGTGCGTGTGGAAGATGCGCGCGCCAAACCGGCGGATGAATCCAACGGGATCGACGCCTTGGTACGCGAAGTGCGACGGATCGAAGTTGAAGCCAAATCGTTTGTGGCCGCGCACTGCGTCGATCGCGCGCTGCGCGGTCGCGGTGTCGAAGGCGATCTCAGTCGGATGAACCTCGAGCGCGAAGTCGACATCAGCCGCATCGAAGCCATCGAGGATCGGTGTCCAGCGGCGCGCAAAGTCATCGAAGCCTCGCTGCCACATCGCCTGCGTCGTGGCAGGGAACCCATACGCCATGTGCCAGATGGACGACCCCGTGAAGCCGTTCACGACTACTCGATGACCAGTGCCAAGCGACGCGGGCTTGGCAGCGAAGAAAGCGCGCGCCGCAACGGCAGTGCGCTGCATTCGCGCAGCCGCACGACCGCGGACAGCCTCTGGTTCACCATCGCCCCAGACATCCGCCGGCAGGATGCTCTGGTGGCGCTCATCGATCAGGTCGCATACCGCTTGGCCGACAAGATGATTCGAAACGGCCTCGCAGGTCAGCCCGTGGTCACCAAGCAGTTGCCACAACTTCGCACAGTAGGCGGGCGAATCCGCCGCCTGCAGCACATCGAAGTGGTCACCCCAGCAGGCGAGTTCAAGACCGTCGTAGCCCATCGACTGCGCCTTCGGGGCAAGTTGCGCGAGCGGCATGTCTGCCCACTGGCCCGTAAACAAGGTGAGTGTGCGGGGCATTCGAACGCAGGATAGCCGCGGTCGATGCGCTGTTGCGCGGGGAGTGCGATTGGTGCAGCGGGGGGATTCAGCGAGGCGCATCGCGTGCCATCGGATGCGCCTCGAGAACGCGCTCGAGGTGCTCGCGGATGGTGCGCGCGATCAGCGCCTTGCCGCTGACATGGATGGGGTCATGCCCCGCGGCCACGAACCAGGCGGTCTGAACGCCGCCGTCGGGCGTGTCCTCGCCGCGGTTCGCGACGCATGCGCCGTGCTGCGACGCGCGCGCAGACGCAACCTTCAGCAGTTCATCCACCTCGCAGCACTCCTCGTACTTGAATCCGATGAGCGGAAGCGCAGGATGCAATCGGTGCACGACATCGATGACCTTCTCGGTGGGCTGCAGTTCGATGCGCCACGGACCTTCGGCGCTCGGCACCTTCCCCGCGCGCACCTCGCTCGGGGCGAAGTCCGCGACCGCAGCGGACAGCACGGCCGCATGCGTGGGGATTTCCAGTGCACCGAGGACCAGCGAGCGATAGTGCGTGACATCGCGCGCGATCTGGTGGCGAATCCATGCAGGTGCTGCGGGTGCTGCGACGCTCCCGCTGCCGAGGACGAGTTCCACCTCGCAGCCGCACAGATCAAGTTCGCGCGCAATGGCAACGCCGAGCGCGCCCGTGAAACGGCTGCTGATGCGCCGCACGGCGTCGATGGGTGCAGGAACGGGACCGCCCGTGACGAGCGCGCGCCGCGAGTGGAGCGGAGAGCGCGACAGCGCGCGGCACACGGCGCGCACGATCGGTTCCTCGTCGGGCAGATTGTGCTTGCCGTAGTCGTCGCGCGGTGCGATCACCTGCACGCCGAGCTTCTGCAGGCGGACCAGGCTCTCCGCAAGGATCTGCGTGTGCATCGAGCCGTGCATGGTGGGGCAGAGCAGCACCGCGCACCCGCCTCGCTCGAGCCGCCCGAGCGCCGATGCGAGCGTGGCGGTGACCGTTCCATCGGCGATCCCGCACGCCATCTTGTTGATCGTGTTGTAGGTCGCCGGCGCGACGAGGTACGCATCGAACGGCTCACTGCCCGACAGGTGTTCCGCGCGCGGACTGAGTTGCGTCACCACTGGACGGTCGGTGCTCCACGCGAGCGTGTCCTCCGTGACATAGCGAAGCCCCTCGCCCGTGGCGATGGCGGTCACCTCCGCGCCATGACGCCGCAGGGCGCGCGCGATCATCGGGCACTTCATCGCGGCGATGCCGCCGGTGACGAGGAGTGCAACACGCTTGCCCGCGAGGTGGTCGGAGTCGAGCGGCACATCGTGATCGCCGATGGCGTGCGAGCGGGGCGGCTGCGGATTCCAGTGTGCGTCAGGTTGCATCGGCTGCGGGTCCTCCATTGTGCCAGCGGAGATTCAGGTGGCGTTCGCCGCGCAGGAACGACTCCAGCCACGATCCGATGGCTTCCTCGCGCCACGAACCCGGCGCGAACAGGTGTGGGCGCTCGGTGCGGTCCGACAGGAACCACCCTGCGAGTTCGGCGCGCGAAGTGACGAGCGGTGCAGCGATCCCCAGTGCGATCGAACGCATCGACAGGATCGACCAGAGCGCATCGACTTGCGTTCGCTGCTCGGCGCTCTCGGGACGCGGGGTCCACTGCGCGTCCTGATCCGCCGGCAGCGCACGCGCGCGTGCCATGGTCTCCTCGATGTTGCGCGCGAAATGCTGCAAGGTCGCGCGCGGGATGCCGCGCACCTGTGCGATGCGTTCGGCAGTCGGGGTTCCCACGCGCGCAAGTTCGAGCATGCAGCCGTCGGGCAGCGCCGTGCGCGGCGGCAGATTGAGCGCCTGCGCCATCTCCTGGCGAATGAGCACGAGTTCGCGCAGCACGGTCAACTCGCGCGGCCGAAGCGTGAGCCCACGCGATGCACGCCGCACCTGCGACTGCGGATCGAACGCCTCGCTCTGCCGTGCGGATTCGCGCGTCTCCTCCGCAACCCACGCCGTGCGGCCAAGCGCTTCGAGTCGCTCGCGCTGCTTGGACCAGACCAGCGGCAGGAAGCGAACATCGTCCGCTGCGTAGCCAATCTGCGCCTTGCTCAGCGGGCGCTTGTCCCACTCCGTGAAGGTGTGCCCCTTCGGCAGGTGAACGCCCGACAGCGACTCCACCAGGTTGGCGAGGCTGAGCGGCCAGGGCATGCCGGTCATGCCCGCTGCGATCTGCGTGTCGATCACTGCCGATGCGCTCTCGCCGGCGCCGCGCTGTGCGATCAACACATCCTGCCCACCCGCATGCACGATGGTCTGCAGCGTTGGATCGCACACCGCCTTCCACACGCAGCGCATGGCATCGTCAGGCAGCTCGAGCGGGTCCACGAGGCCTACCCTTTCGGTGGTCGAGAGTTGCACGAGGCAAATGCGCGGCAAGAAAGTTTCTTCGCCGATGAACTCCGTGTCGTAGGCGAACGAGCCTGCCGCGCGCACATGGTCGAGGAATTCGTCGAGGGCGCTCGGCGTGGACAGCATCTCTGGCTCGCCCTGCGGGACGAGCGGATCCTGCAGCTGCGGACGCCGCACCGTTCCGCCTGTGGCGTGCGCCTCGGCGTGGTGCATGGACCTTCTTCGGCGGCGCAGGCTCATCGGAATGTCGAGGCTACAGCACAGGGTCGGGGCGGGTCGGCGCTCCTATCATTGATCGCTTCGGCATTCCACGCCGCGGCGCACCACCATGACACTCACTTCCACTGCGCCAAACTCCCACACGCCCGACGACAACTGCCCGACGCTTGCCGAGGCTCGCGACCGACTGATCGATCTCGTTTCATCTTGCGACGAGCCTCGTGCGATGAACCGCGTGCTCCGCTTCGAAGTGGAGGTGAATCCGATCGAGTCGCTTCGCTGGCTCGCCGCGCAGCGCGCGGGGCAGCGGTTCGCCTTTCGTTCGCGTGATGGCCGCTGGTCGGTCGCGGGCGTCGGGTGCGCGCTCAGGCGAAGCGACTGGAACGACCCCGTGCTGCAGCAACTGTTGGCATCGCAGACCGCCTCGGGGTCTTGTGGCATGTGCGGGCCGGCGCTCTATTACCGAGCGTTTTTCGATCCGGGCGCGGTGGGCAAGCATGCTCCGGAGTGGTCAGGCTTCGAGCGGACGGAGTTGCTGCTGCCGCTCGTTGAACTGCGGCGCGTCGGCACAAAGGTGACGCTGGCTGCGAATGTCGCGGGCGATCCGCGGAAGACGCGCATTGCGCTCGAGGAGCTGGAGGATCCCGCGGCGGCACCGCTGCTGCCGCAGGGGCTTCGCATCGCGGGTGACGCGGACCTCTCGCGATGGGCGGACGCAGTCGACGCGGCGCTCGGCTCGATCGCGGCGGGCAGCCTCGAGAAGGTCGTGCTTGCGCGCACGCGCACCTACAGCGCACTGCAGCACATCGATCCCTGCGCGGTGCTCGCCGCGCTGCAATGCGAAGAGCCGAGTGCGTTCCACTGCATGGTCGAACCGCGCGCGGGCAGTGCGTTCGTGGTCGCGAGCCCAGAGCGGCTCTTCCACCGCGAGGGGCTGCAGGTTCGCACGGAAGCGGTCGCTGGCACCTGCGCGCGCGGTCCCGATGGTGGCGGCGATGATCGGCTCGCGGGGCGACTGCTCGGCAGCGACAAGAACAGGCGTGAACACGAAATCGTCGTGCGGCGCATCAAGTCCGCGCTCGCGCCGCTCGTTGTCGGCGTGACGCAAGAAGAATCGCCGACTGTCATGCGGCTGCGTCATGTGCAACATTTGGTGACGGCGGTTTCCGCGGTGCTGCGCGACGGCATCGGCGACGAACAACTGCTGCGCGAATTGCATCCGACTCCCGCGGTCTGCGGACTGCCGATCGATGCGTCGCGTGCGTTCATCCGTGAGCATGAACGGATGCACCGCGGGCTCTACTCAGGGGTGATCGGGGTCGTGGCGGGCGGGCTGAGCGAGTTCGCGGTGTCGATCCGCGGCGCGCTCGTGCACGGCTCGGACATCACCGCTTACGCGGGCGCGGGCATCGTGCGCGGATCCGACCCCGATGCGGAGTGGCTCGAAACCGAACGCAAGCTTGCGCCGTTCGATTCGCTCGTGGCGCGCGCGGCGGCGCAGCAGCAGGGCGCGCGGGTCGGCGAACCCGATCAACCGCGCGAGACCAGTGGTGCATGGAGCGGCCGCAGGAGGGCCGCGGGTCAGTGAACGCAGCGCGACCGTCGATGGGTGCAGCCGATGCACCCAACTGGAACGCGCTGTGGGCGCGGCTGGCGTTCGAAGAGTGGAGAAGGCGGGGACTGTCGATGGCGGTGGTGTGCCCCGGGTCGCGGTCCGCACCGCTTGCCGCGGCCGTTGCAGCACTGCGCGGCGTGCCCACGATCATCGCGCACGATGAGCGCGGTGGCGCGTTTGCCGCACTCGGCGCTGCGCGCGCAACGGGACGCGCGGCAGCGGTCGTGACCACATCGGGCACGGCAGTGGCAAACCTGTTGCCCGCGGCGGTGGAAGCATCGAAGACGGGAACGCCGCTCTTGTTCGTGACCGCGGATCGACCGCCCGAACTGCACGGCTGCGGCGCCAACCAGTGCATCCGTCAGCAGGGGATCTTCGGATCGTTCGCCGCATGGTCGGTGGAGATGCCCTGCGCGGGAGTCGATGTGCCGCTCAGTTGGCTGCTCGCCACTGCGGGCGAAGCATGGGACCGCGCGCACGCACCATCGCACGCGGCGGGACCCGTCCACATCAATTGGGCGTTCCGCGAGCCGCTCGCACCGATCGTTCAACCGTGGGACCGCGCCTCGCTTGGGGAGATCGAGCGTTGGTTGGACGGCGACCGCCCGTGGCGCGATCCGATCGCGCAAGGCAGCGTCGATGCCGTCGCCGCGCAAGTGATCGACGGCGCGCGCGCGTTCGCCTCGCGTGCGCAGCAGCCGATCCTGTGCGTGGGACCCCTGTACTCGCCGGGCATGCGTGCGGTGGCGGATCGCGTCGCAGCGGCACTCGGCTGGCCCGTGCTTGCCGACATTGGCAGCGGACTGCGCAGCGTCCGAACCTGCGTGAACGCCATTCGCCATGCGGACCTCATCGTGCTTGACCGTGATGCGGCGCCGCAACTGCCTGATGCGATCGTTCGCGTCGGTGCGCTGCATGCAAGTCGCCGCGTGAACGAGTGGGTGTCGAGCGCGCTTGGGCAGGGTGCGCGGCTGATGCTCGTGCGAACGACCGCCGAACCCGCCGACCCAGACCGCGCAGCGAGCGCAGAACTGGTCGTCGATGTGCGTGCGGATGTCCCCGCCGCCGCGCGTGATTCGCAGGCGGTGCCGACCGTCGATGCGCGCGCGCCGCACCACAGCAGCGCCGCATGGAAACGCGCCGACGAGGTGGTGGACGGCGTCCTGCGGGCAGCGCTCGACGGCGACGCGGACGCGCCCATCGACGAGCCATCGACCGCGCGCATCGTGAGCGAGTCCGCGCCGAGCGGCTGCACGCTGCTGCTTGGCAACAGCATGCCCGTGCGCGATGCGGACATGCACGCACCATGGATGAACGAGGGCGTTCCCATCGCCGTCAGCCGCGGGGCAAGCGGCATCGACGGGATGCTTGCCACTGCGGTCGGGCATGCGAAGGCGACGGGCGAGCCGACGATCGCACTGCTCGGTGACATCACGATGCTGCACGACCTCTCTTCGCTTGCGCTCGCGTCAACGAGCGGTGCAGGCGTCGTGATCGTCGTGGTGAACAACGACGGTGGCGGCATCTTCCACTTCCTGCCGCTGCAGCAGCATCCCGCGCTGCTCGAGCCTTGGAGCACCGCGCCGCAGGGTGCGGACTTCAGCGCCGCAGCCAAGATCTTCGGCATGTCCTTCGCGCAGCCGCAGCGGCGCGGCGAACTGCGCGGCGCGCTCGACAGATCGCTCGCGGACGCGCGCAACGGGCGCTGCACGCTCATCGAAGTGCGCACCAACCGCGCAGAAAACCTCGCATTCCACCGATCGCTGCAGGCCCAGGTGACCGCAGCACTGCACGAACCGCGGGTGAACGCTGCGCCGTGCAGGCCACTTGTGCTCGTGCATGGTTTCCTTGGGTCGCCTGACGACTGGTGTCCCTTCGAGCGTGCGCTGCGCGAGATCCCGCACGCGCCGCCAACCATTCGCGCCGACTTGCTCGGCGCAGCGCGTGCACTCATCGCTGCAGGCAACGCGAAGCCCAGCCTGCCGCAACTTGCGTGCGCACTGCTTGGTGCGCTGCGGCGCGACCCGCGGTTGCAAGGAGGGTTCGATGTGCTCGGCTACTCGTTGGGCGGGCGCGTGGCGCTCGAGTGGATGGTGCCGCAGCAGGGAGCCGCGGCGGGCGCGAACGACATCCGCGTGATGCTCGCCTCGGCGCACCCAGGGCTCGACGACGAGGCGGAACGGTCGCAGCGCGCGAACGCGGATGCGCGTTTCGCCGAGCAGCTTGCGGCCATCGACGGAGCCCGCACCGCCGACGAGCGGGATGCGCGCATCGCGTCGCTGCTCGATGCCTGGTACTCGACGCCGATGTTCGCGCCACTGACTTCGGGGCCTGCGTTCAATCTGATCCTGCAGCGGCGCCGCGAGGACCTGCAGTCGAGCGGCACCGCGAGCTGCTGGGCAGCGATCGTGGCAGGCTGTTCGCCGGGCTCGAACGAACCGCGCTGGAACGCACTGCAGGCGGCGGGCGATGCGTGCACGGTGGTCACGGGCGAACAAGATGCGCGATACTGTGCCGTCATGCAACGAAGCGGACACCTCGGCATCGCGACTCGCATGATCAAGGATGCTGGGCATGCGCTGCCGATGGAGAAGCCCGAAGCGCTCGCTCGCCTCGCAGCCGCGTGGGCTGCGCCGCACGGCAGCGCACACGAAACGATCGAAACAGGCTCCACACACCAGACAGGTCTCGCATGAGTACGCCAACCACACCGCTCGAACCTCGCACGCCGCATTGGAAGTCCGCAGGGACATTCACCGACATCCGCTTCGAAGTCTGGGAAGGGATCGCGAAGATCACCATCTGCAGGCCAGAGGTGCGCAATGCGTTCCGTCCGCAGACGGTCGAGTCCATGCGCAGCGCGCTGCAGCAAGCGCGGCACGACCCATCGGTGGGCGTCGTGATCCTCACGGGCGAGGGACCGCTCGCGTTCTGCTCAGGCGGCGACATGCGCGTGCGGCGCGAGGCGGGCTACGCCGACGACTCCGGCACGCAGTCGCTGAATGTGCTCGACTTGCAGCGGGAGATCCGCACCTGCCCGAAACCAGTCATCGCGATGGTCGCGGGCTTCGCCATTGGTGGAGGACATGTGCTGCACATGGTGTGCGACCTGACGATCGCAGCGGACAACGCGGTGTTCGGGCAGACGGGACCGAAGGTCGGATCGTTCGACGGCGGATTCGGCGCGTCGTACATGGCGCGGCTCATCGGGCAGAAGCGCGCGCGCGAGATGTGGTTCCTGTGCAGGCAGTACAGCGCGCAGGAGGCGCTGCAGATGGGGCTCGTCAACTGCGTGGTGCCGCTCGACCGCCTCGAAGCGGAGACCGTGCAATGGGCGCGCGAAATCCTCGCCAAGTCGCCGCTGGCGATCCGCTGCCTGAAGGCCGCGCTCAACGCCGACTGCGACGGTCAGGCTGGACTGCAGGAACTGGCGGGCAATGCCACGCTCCTTTATTACATGACTGAGGAAGGACAGGAAGGGCATCACGCCTATATGGAGCGGCGTCCGCCTGACTTCGGGAAGTTCACGCGCCGGCCGTAACGGCGCCGCATGCGTTCGACACTCTCCAACTGGATTGCCGCCACCCGTCCGAAGACACTCTCGGCCGCGATCACGCCCGTCGCGATGGGCTGTGCGCTCGCGCACGGCGCGCATGCGTTCGCCTGGCAGCCCGCGCTCGCAGCGCTTCTCGGAGCGCTCGCCGTGCAGATCGCGTGCAACTTCGCCAACGACTACTTCGACGGCGTGCAAGGCACCGACACCGGGCTCGGCCCGCGGCGCGCGGTCGCAAGCGGACTCATCTCGCCGCAAGCCATGTGGCGCGCCACTTGGATCGTGCTCGCGGTCGTCGCACTGCCCGCATGCATCGTGCTGATGTCCAGCGGCGGCTGGATCTTCGCACCGCTCGGCGCGATCTCCGCGGCGCTCGCATTCGCCTACTCGGGCGGCCGATACGCGCTCTCGCGCACGGGACTCGGCGAACCGTTCGCGTTCCTCTTCTTCGGACCGATCGCCGTCGCCGCCACCACCGCCGCGCAGACGGGCAAGTGGACCACCACCGCAGCGCTCGCGGGCTGCGCACCTGGACTGCTCGCGACCGCGCTCATCTGCGTCAACAACCTGCGCGACGAGGCAACCGATCGCAGCGCAGGTCGCCGCACGCTCGCCGTGCGCTTCGGGCCAGCCGCCATGCGCACCCTCTACGGCGCAGCGATCGCCGGCGTCGCAGCAGTCACGATCGCACTGGCACTGATGCAAGACCGCCGCTGGACGCTGCTTGCGCTCGCCGCACCAGCGCTCCTGCTGCCGAGCGCCTGGCGCATCGCGCGCGGCGCCGCGGGACGCCCGCTGAACCGCGAACTCGCTCTTACAGGCTTCGCACTGCTGCTGTATGGTGCGCTCTTCACGGCGGGATGGGTTGCATGAAGCTCGATCTGGCCTACTTCGAATTGCCCTTCCACAAGCCGTACCGCGTCGGCAGCGAACTCCTCCCATCGCGCCGCGGCGTCATGCTGCGCGTGAAGCGCGGACGCACCTACGGCTACGGCGAAGTCTCACCGCTCCCAGGCTTCCATCAGGAGTCGCTCGAAAACGCCGTCGAATCGCTCCGCGAATCCGTCGGCAACGACGCCACACCGATGTGGCCGAGCGCCGCCTTCGGACTCTCCTGCGCCGTCGAAACCGCCGCGCGCAATCCGCGCTTCGGGTTCGCCGACCCAACCCAATCCACCGACATCGGCGTGAACGCATTCTTCTCGGGCGGCGTTCGCGACGCCAAGGCCGCGCACGCGCAAGGCGCCTTCAACGGCTTCAACACCATCAAGATCAAGATCGGACGCGGCAAGCCAGTCGACGACCTCCGCACCATCCACACCATCCTTGACCTCGTCGGTCCCGAAGTGCGCCTCCGCCTCGACGGCAATCGACTGCTCACGCTGCAAGCCGCCGAACGACTCCTCAGCCGCCTCGACGCCACGCGCATCGAATATGTCGAGGAAGCGCTCCGCGACGAGAAGGACCTCAGCGAACTCTCACGACGGGTCGGCATGTCGATGGCCATCGACGAAAGCGTTCATCTCGGGCTCGAAGCCGAAGAGATGGCCGGCGCGCCAGGCGTCGATGTCCAAGTCGTCAAGCCATCGCTCATCGGCGCGCTCGAAGAAGTCGAGGCGGTCGTCACGCAGGGCAAGATCAACGGCATGGAAACGGTCCTCTCGACCGCCGTCGATAGTTCCTACACCATCGCGCTCGTCGCTCGCATGGCGCGCGCGCTCGGCGCATCGGAGCGCGACCACGGACTCGGCACCGCGGTCCTGCTCGCGGCCGACACCATTCCCCCAACACCGATCATCAACGGCCGCATGGCGATCTCACCCACGCTGCCAGTGCCGAAGATGGACTTCGTCGCCGTCGAGGACTTTCGGCTGCCGACCAACTGATTTCCCCACGCCAGGGGCGGCGGCACGGACCTGCTGGGGCTCAGACAGTTTCGCCTGCTCCACGGGGCTGGCGCCCCGCGTTCGCAGGCTCAACAACTCGCCCAGCAGGATCGTGCCGCCGCCTCACACGGTTGGGGTGGCGGAGATTCTGGCCGACTGCGGTTGCCTTGCAAGGGCGTTGGGGTGCGTTGTCTTGTTGAGGTATCTGAAGAGGCGCTTCAGGAATCCGTGTGGGTCACTCTGCTGCCGCAGGCTGATCCGCGCCCTTCCATGCGGGCCGTTTGGCTCGATGACCGATCGGGACGCTGCTCCGGGTCAAAACTGTCCCGATTTGGGACACATTTTGCCGCGAGCAAGGCAAATCGCGCGGGTTTCTCCCTGCCTCCTCAGCCCGCACGCGCGCCGCCGTTTTTGTGCTTGGGACCGCTTGGGCAGCGCGCTGCCCA
>RFON01000030.1 GCA_009926625.1 Planctomycetota bacterium | reverse complement strand
GCTTCCTGTTCGTCGAACGCTTCATCGGAGACTCCTCTCGGCCCCTTGGGCCGCGAAAGTCTCTCATAGCGGGTGGACCTGTTCAGCGCACCCCTGTCAACCTGACAGGGGTGCGCTGAACAGGTCCACCAGTAACGAGAGACATTCACGAAACAACCGACCAGTCTCTCCGATCGCGCCCGATTCCAACCATCCCCCCTGTCTCACCCCAACCGTGTGAGGCGGCGGCACGATCCTGCTGGGCGAGTTCTCGAGCCTGCGAACGCGGACCGCAGGTCCGTGGAGCAGGCGAGAGCTGTCTAGCCCCAGCAGGTCCGTGCCGCCGCCCCTGGCGTGGGATTGCTGCTCGGCGCTGCGCCGCGCGTGAACCGCGCGCGGCGGCGGCGTTCTGCGCCGCGCGCGAAGCGCGCGCGCGGCGGCGTTCCATCAGAACGGCACGCTCAGCATCACATACGCCATCACACTGTTCCTCCCGGGATTCGTCTCACCCGTGTTGGCATTCGAGATGTGGTACCAGCGCGCGCCGACCATCAGTCGCAAGTCCTGCGCGACATCAAACGACACGCCCCCACCTGCCTGCGGCGTGAAGTTGAACGAGGTTCCGCCGGATGGAGTATTCACGGTTGTCGCAAGCACGCCCGAGCCCGCGTCGGCGTACAGCGACCAGGTTTCGTAGGCGAGGAAGTGCCAGCGGAAGAGGATGGTCGCTCCGCCGCCCCAAGCGTTCGCAACAGGTTGAGCGATGTAGTCGCCTTCGATCTGGAAGTCGACGGAGAGGTTGTCGATGATGAAGTAGGAGGCGCTGAGGCCGAACTCGACTTGTTCAGCGGCTTCGAAGTCGCTCATGCCGCCGAGGAGGAGTTGCCAGCGCCAGGTGTCCTTCGTGCCGAAGGAAGGTTTCGCAGAGGGAGCGGCGGGTGCGAGTTGCGTGCCGGCGTTCACCTGGGGGTCGAAGGTGTAGGTGGATGCGGTGGTGTTCGCGGCGATGCAGGAAGCGAGCGCGAGTGGGAGATGCATCGTGGCGGGAAGGTATCGCATGAAAAAGCCGCTCGGTCGCTCCGACACGACCGAACGGCGTTTCGATCAGCCTCGCAAGGAGGCTGCATAGAAGGCATGAGGTTTTGGACCGTCAACGGTATCCTCTGGCGAGGCGGGTAGTCAACACCTGACCATTTTCCCGCAGTTTTTCAAGGTTTTTGCAGATGACACAGGCACCCATTTCCGCTGCACAGACCCCCCCAGCGGCGGGGCGAATCGATGTGGTGCTGTGCGTGCTGATGCGCACGGTGGAGGCTCGCGTGCAGGTGTTGGTGGCGAGGCGCGCGCTCGACACCGCGGTCTTGCCAGGCGCGTGGGAATTGCCCGGCGGGAAGATCGCGCCGGGCGAGCGCGCCCGCGATGCGGCGGCGCGCGAGTTGGTGGAGGAGGTTGCGGTCGACTGCATGGAGGATGCGTTCAAGTGGCACGATTTCGGCGTGGTGGAACCGCCTCCACCAGAGGGTCGACCTGCGCCGCGACTCCATCTGCAGGCGGTGCAGCTGCCTGACGGTGCGGTGCCGAAGGCGATTGCGGCGAGGTGCATCGCGTGGGTGGACATCGAATCGCTCGCGAGCGTTGACTGGCCAGACACGACTCGCCCCGCGATCGATGCGGTGATCGCGGCGCACGCGAGAATCACGCGCGAAGGTGCGTGCGGGGTCGACGGCGATCAGGGAACTGGCCGCTCGAGTTCCGTCGGTGGAACGGGCTGATCGGGTGAGCCCTGCGAGGGGAGCGCGCCTTGTGCGCCGCTTGAACCCATCTCGGCTGGCTTGACCTTCGGCGCAGGTGGTTGCGCCGCGGTCTGTCCCGATTGTGCCGCACCGCTTGGTGCGACCTCGGCGAGCGCTTTGTCTTCGAGGACGGCGGTCCGCATCGAGCGGGCGCGTTCAAAGAGGCTGGGGAAGTCATCGTCCGCAGGCACGAAAGTGAAATGCCATTCGACGCGGCTCTCAAGATCGAGCGGCGCCATTTCGCTGACGAGATCGGCGCCGATGAAATCCCAGAACGGTGCGGATGCGGTGCCCGAACCGACAATCGACTCGTAGCCGTCGAGTTTCAGGCGAACGTCGTACTCGCCGTAGAAGAGGAAATCGACTTCGCAGGGCGTGCGGCCGATTTCGCGTTCGTTCACGAAGACCAGTGCTTCGGAGGGCGTGGAGGTGATCGAGATCGTGCGGCGAACGCATCCTGCCGCGGCGAGCATGAGCAGCGAGAGTCCGAGGCTGAGGGCGATTGTCCGCACGCGCGCGATGCTATCGCTGCGGCGCGCCTACACTCCTGCGGTCGTGCCAATTCTGGAAGCGCAAGGGTTGGTGAAGAGTTACAACGGTCGCCGCGTGGTCGATCAGGTGTCGTTCCATGTCGATGCGGGTGAGATCGTGGGGCTGCTCGGCCGCAACGGCGCGGGGAAGACGACGAGTTTCCGAATGGCGATCGGGATGATCACGCCAGAGGCGGGGCGCGTGAAGTTCGACGGCAAGGATGTGACCGACGAACCGATGTATCGGCATGCTGCGGCGGGCATGGGGTACTTGTCGCAGGAGCCGAGCGTGTTCCAGCGGTTGTCGGTGGAGGACAACCTGCTGGCGATCCTGGAGACGCGGCCGCTGACGCGCGCGCAGCGGCGCAAGGCATGCGACGACTTGCTGGCGCAGTTCGGATTGCAGCACAAGCGGCGCGAGCAGGCGCGCACCTGTTCAGGCGGTGAACGGCGGCGGTTGGAGATTTGGAGATCGCGCGTTCGCTGATCACCAAGCCGCGGCTGATCCTGCTCGATGAGCCATTCGCGGCGGTCGATCCGCACACCGTCGAGGAACTGCAGGGCGAGGTGCGGCGGCTGGCGGACGCGGGCATTTCGATCCTCGTGACCGATCACAATGTGCAGCAGACGCTGCGCATCTGCCACCGCGCCTACATCATCCATGAGGGACGGAACCTGCGCGATGGCGCGCCGCGCGACATCATCAACGATCCGCTCGTGCGCGAGGCGTACCTCGCGTCGACCTTCCGCGGCGACGAGTTCGGCTGATCCGCCTCACACAGCCGCGTCGACGGCGCGTGCGACGCGCACCTTCACAACGCGCGTGGGCGTGGATGACATCACGGTGAACCGCCCGCCGTGCGCGGCGAAGGTGTCCCCCACTTGCGGGATGCGACCGAAGTGCGCAAGCATCAGCCCCGCGATGGTCGAGTACCCATCGTCCGGCGGCAGCGTCAGTCCCGTTTCCGATGCGACGGTTTCCACGGGGATGCGACCATCCACTTCCCAGCCCGCAGCGGCGCTGCCGATGATGATGGGCTCGACCTCCGATTGCGGTTCGTGTTCGTCGTAGATCTCGCCGACGATTTCCTCGAGCACATCCTCGATCGTGACAAGTCCCGCAGTGCCGCCGAACTCGTCCACCACCAGCGCGAGGTGCACTTCGGTTCGCTGGAACTCGATCAGCAGGTCGCTGACGGGCTTGCCCTCTGGAACGCGCGGCGGCAGCCGCAGCAGTGGGCGAAGCACGAACCCATCGGGCAGCGCACCGAGCAGCCGCACGAGATCCTTCACATAGAGGATGCCGACGACATTGTCGAGCGTTCCCTCGTACACAGGAATGCGCGAATGCCCCGCCGTGGCGATGAAGGCGCGAATGGCGCTGATGTCGTCGGTGTAGGCGATGCCTTCGATCTGCGTTCGCGGCGTCATCACATCGGACACGACGGTGTTTCGGAACTCCACCGCGTTGCGGATGATGGTCGCTGCGAGCGGATCGATCCCACCTGCGCGCGCGGTGTCGGTGATCGTGTGCATCAGTTCCTGCTCGCCGCGTTCGTCGATTGGGACCGCACCGAAGAGCCGCCGAACCGCCTCATCGATGCCGCGGCCGACCCAGAGGATCGGCCAGACCGACCAGAAGATCACCACCAACAGCGGATGGCACACGGTGATGAGCTGCACGCCCGCGTAGCGCGCGATCGCGCCGGCCGCCACCGTGCCCGTTGCCCACAGCATGGTGCCCGCGACGATCAGTGCCACGATCACATCGGGCAGCGGCAGTTTCGTCACATCATCCTGGTGCAGCATCTCCAGGATCACCAGCAGCGCCGTCAGTCGCCCGAAGGTTCGGAAGAACGCCACCGAGTGTTCGAGTTCCGTTGTGTTGGCGGCGATCCAATCGGCGGCGCGTTCGCGGCCTGACCGCGCGAACCGGCGGTGCAGTTCGCTGATGCTCACTTGCCCAAGCGCCAGACTGAGCGCGGAGAGCAGCGTGGTCGCCAGCACCACCACAACGAGAATGGATGCGTAGGCCGTTTCCATCAGGCGCCTGCAGGGTAGACGCGCCCGACGCCGAGCGCCTGCAGCAGCTGCGCCTCCGCCGCGCGCATGCGCACGCAGCCGTCGTCGTCGTCGTCCGTGTGTCCGGTGGCGTGCAGCAGTCCATGCACGAGATAGAGCGCCAGTTCATCCTCACCCGCGTGGCCAAGTTGCGCCGCGCGGCGGTGCGCCTCATCGTGGCAAATGGCGATGTCGACCTCCAGCCCCCCCGCTCCCTGATCCACGAACGCAAGCACGTCGGTCGTGCCTGCCTCGTTCGCGTGCCGCTCGTGCAGGATCGCCATCGCCGCATCGCGAAGCACGCGCACCGACACGCGGGCGAAGCGGACTCCTTCGCGCTGCGCCACCGCATCGACCGCGGCAGTCGCGAGCCGCTGCCAACGCGCCGCGTCGACCGGCGCTTCGCAGACCACTTCAACCAGCGTTGTGGGCGCGTTCACCGTGCGGCGAGATGCAGCGGAACGAACTTCGGCTTCACGCGCCGCTCGAACTCGCCGCGGAACTTCTTCAGCATCGTGCGAACGAGCCAGTTGTTGCCATCGGCGAGTCCGCAGATGGTGGTGCCCTCGCTGAGCCCCATCGACCCAGCCACTTCTTCGAGCAGGTCGAGGTCCGCCGTGGTTGCATCGCCGCGCTCGATGCGCAGCAGCATCTTGAACATCCAGCCGGAACCTTCGCGGCATGGCGTGCACTGTCCGCAGGATTCGTTCATGAAGAAGCGCGCACAGTTGCGCGTGACGGCGACCATGTCCGTGTCTTCGTCGAACACCGTTGGGCACGCGGTACCGAGCCCGAGCACGCCGTAGTTGCGGCCGATGTCGAAGTCCATCGGCGCATCCAACTGGTCAGTGCCGAGAACGCCCATCGACACGCCGCCCGCGATCGCACCCTTGAACCGCTTGCCGCCGCGCATGCCACCGCAGTAGTCATCGATGAGCGCGCGCAGCGGGATTCCCAGCGGCGCTTCAAAGCACCCAGGACGCGCCACATGACCAGACACGCCCATCAGTTTCGTGCCCCACGAGGGCTGTCCGCCTGGCATGCCGTTCGTGCCGATGGACTTCCACCAGTCGAGGCCGCGGCGAATGATGTCTGGCACCGCCGCGAGCGTTTCCACATTATTGATGATCGTTGGGCGACCGAACAGTCCCTTCACGGCTGGGAACGGCGGCTTCACGCGCGGCCAACCGCGCTTGCCTTCGACCGCTTCGAGCAGCGCCGTCTCCTCGCCGCAGATGTACGCGCCCGCGCCTCGGTGCAGATGGCAGTCGACGGTGTGCTTCACCTTGCCGCGCAGCAAGCCCTGCTTGCCGAAGATGCCGTTGGCGTAGGCCTCATCGATTGCGCGCTGCATCACGCGCGCTTGGTGGTGATACTCGCCGCGAATGAAGAAGTACGCCACATCCAGCTTGCACGCCCAGCACGCAATGGCGATCCCTTCGAGCACGAGGTGCGGATCGAAATCCACGAGCAGGCGATCCTTGAATGTGCCCGGCTCCGCCTCGTCGCAGTTGATGCAGAGGTAGCGGTGCCCCTTGCCATCGTCGGGCGCAACGAACGACCACTTCAATCCCGCCGAGAAACCTGCACCGCCGCGCCCGCGGAGCACCGCATCCTTCACCAGCGCGACGACCGCCGCAGAATCCATGTCGAGCGCCTTCTCGAGTCCCTTGTATCCGTCGGTGCGCACGAACGCGTCGTAGTCGACCGTGCGTCGATCCTTGGGATCGCCGTGCGGGACGGATGGGATGCGGCGGGTCAGGATCGGCTCGGCAAGTCTCATGGGCTGTTCCTGTCTGGTGCTGCGCTGTGGTGCGCGTTTGACTGCGGTGCGGTGACGATCTGATCGATGACGATGCGGCGGAGCGTCACATCGCCAACCTGGCGCTCCTGCATGACCGCTTGAACGGTATGCGCGTCAGGCACTTTGGTCGCAGCGGTCACGGGCGTTTGGATCGCCTTGAGGACATGACCGACGAACGCACCGCAGTTGTGCGCGAGCGACGGCTGCTGCTCAGACGCAGCGCCGCTCATCCGTGCGAATCCTTCGCGGGCGCCTTCATGGCTTCGTCGATGAGCGCATCGACGCGCTCGACGGTCAGGCGTTCATGCAGCGTGTCGTTGAACAGCGCCACGGGCGCGGTGTCGCACGACCCGAGGCACTCGAGCGTCAGCAGCGTGAAGCGGCCATCCTCGGTGGTCTCGTGCGGCTCGATGCCCAGACGCTCGCGAACGCGGTCGAGGATCTCCTTGTGTCCGCAGACTTCGCACGCGAATGTGTGGCAGACACCGATCACGCACTGCCCGACAGGTTCGGTGGTGAACTCCTCGTAGAACGACACGGTGTCGAGCACTTCGCTCGGCGCAATGCCGAGGAACGATGCGATCTCCAGCATCGCCTGCTGCGGGATGTGGCGGTAGGTGTGCTGCACATCGTGCAGGATCGGCATGAGCGCGCCGTGCTTGACCGCGTACTTCGGCAGGATCGTTGCCGTCCAGCGCTCGAGCATCTGCGGCGTGCACCAGGGCTGCGCCCGCATGGGCACCTTCATCGTGGCGGAGGGCTTCGTCTTCCAGGACATAGTCAGTGTTCTCCGTGGATCAGCGGTCCAGTTCCGCTGCGATGATGTTCAGTGATCCAAGCACCGCGACCGCATCGGCAAGCTGGTGCCCCTCGATCAGGCGCGGGAAGAGCTGGAAGTTGTAGAAGATGGGTGGACGCACACGAACGCGGAAGGGGCAGCGCCCGCCATCGGCGACGATGAGGTAGCCGAGTTCGCCGTTGGGGCCTTCGATGGCGCCATACGCCTCGCCCACGGGCGTCTCGAAGCCGCGGTTGTGCATCACGAGTTCGAACTGCTGGATCGTCGCCTCGATCGATCCGTACACATCGCCCTTGTCTGCCATGCGAACCTTGTTGTCGCCGACTGCATCGATCGGACCCTTGGGGATTCGGTCGATGAGTTGGCGAATGATCGTGACCGACTGCTTCATCTCTTCAAGCCGAACGTGGTAGCGCGCAAGGCAATCGCCCGTGGTCGCCACGGGCACCGAGAACTGCACGGCGCTCGCGCCCTGCCCATCCCAGTTGTCGGCGAAGCACAGATACGGATCGTCCTTGCGCACATCGCGTCGAACGCCCGACGCGCGCGCGCAAGGACCCGTCGCGCCCCACGCAATCGCCTCCGCTTCCGGCAGCGCGCCAACGCCTTCGAGGCGCTCGGTGAAGATGCGGTTGCGGTTCAGAAGCGTCTCGACATCGCGCAGCGCCTTCGCCATGCGGACATCGATGAACTCGCGCACCATGCGCACGAACACATCATCGTCGGGAAGGTCGCGCCACGCACCGCCCACGCGCGTCCAGTCTGGATGGAAGCGTTGCCCCGAGACATATTCGAGGATGTCGTAGATGAACTCGCGTTCATTGAAGCCATACAGAAAGCTGGTGAACGCGCCCAAGTCGAGTCCCGCCGCGCCCACGCACAACAGGTGGTTCTGGATGCGCCCGAGTTCCGCCATGATGGTGCGGATGACCTTGCAGCGCGGCGTCAGGTTGACGGCCATCAGCCGCTCGCACGCTTCGTGCCAGGCGACATCGTTGCAGATCGGCGATGCATAGTCCATGCGGCTGATCGTGCAGACATACTGGTTGTAATCGTGATGCTCGCCGAGCTTCTCGAATCCCGAGTGCAGGTAGCCGATGTGCGGGGTGGCGCGCGCGACGCGCTCGCCGTCGAGTTCGAGCACAAGCCGCAGCGTGGTGTGCGTCGCGGGATGCTGCGGACCGAAGTTCAGCACCCAGCGGTCGGGCGACTGGAAGTGGTCCTTCAGGTACTCGGTGCTCTCGATGTCGAGCCCGTAGCCCTCGTCGGGCTGCAAAGTGAACGGCATGGGAGCCGAAGTATAGGAACTACCCTCGGAACACGGCGCCCAAACGCGTCCCGAGCAGCGAACTCGCTGCCGCGAGCGTGGCGGCAAGCAGCAGCATCGCCCAAGTCCCCATCGCACTCGCGATCGCGGGTCCATCACCGAGCCGATCGAAGAGCGTGTAGATCGCCTTGGTCACTGGATAGTTCGCCTCCCGCTGCGCAAGCAGCAGCGAATCGGAGACTTCCAGCATCGACAGGCTGAACGCCAACAGCCCGCCCGCCACCATGTTTGCCGCCACGAGCGGGATGACCACGCGCCGCAGCGTGCGCGCGGGTCCCGACCCGACGCTTGCGGCAGCCTCTTCGAGATCCACGGGCGTTTGCTCAAGTCCAGCCACGGTGGAACGCACCACATAGGGCAACCGTCGGATCGCATAGGCGATCACCAGGAACGGCACTGGGTTGGGCGTCGCGCCGACGATGTTCCCCACCGCCGCGAGGGGCGCGTTCGACAGCCATTCCCAGACCGCGCCCGGCATCACCCACGAAAGCCATCCGAGCCACTCGGGAGCGCGTCCCGCGAACGGCCAGGCGAGGCTCATCGACACATAGCCGAACGCCATCACGAGTCCCGGCACGGCGATGGGCAGCATGATGAGCGCATCGAGCAGCCAGCGCAGCGGCAGGCGCGTCCGCACGAGGATGCGCGCGGCCGCGACGCCAAGGACGAGATCGATCAGGACGGCGAATCCAGCGAGGAAGAGTGAGTTGCGCACCGCGCCTGCCGCGAGCGGATGCTGCAGTGCGGCCGCGAAGTTGTCGAGTGTCCATGCTTGCGGCAGCACCGTTCCATACCAACTGCCTGGAACGCTCAGCGCACTCAGCACGACACCGATGTGCGGCAGACATGCAACCGCGCAGACGCCGCCGATGAGCGCCCATGCGCCGAGCGTGCCGAGCGGGCCGAGTGGACGCTCGGTGCGCCGCACGGATGCCTTCGTCGATGCGCCGCCGCGCGAGCGGCCGAGCGTGGCGCGCCCGAGCAGGTAGATCGCGGTCGCCACAGCGAACATCAGCAGCGTGAGCGCATACGGTTGCCGCGAGGTCTCGATCTCCTTCAATCCATCGAAGATCTGCACGCTCGTGAGGGTGCGGAAGCCAAGCATGAGCGGCGTGCCGAGTTCCGTGAAACTCCAGACGAACACGATCGTCGCCCCAGCGAAGAAGCCTGGTCGCAGCAGCGGCAGCGTGATGCGCCGAAATCGCCGCCACGGACCTGCGCCGCAGTTGCGTGCGGCTTCCTCCATAGCGGGGTCGATGTTCGCGAGCGCCGCAAGCACATTGAGGTAGAGAATCGGATAGAGGTGCAGTGCCTCGAGCAGCACGATGATGCCGAAGCCGCCGCCGCTGAGGAGGTCGAGCGGCGGACCGCTTCGTCCGAGGTGCCGCAGCAGTGCGTTCAGGCTGCCTTCGTGACCGAGGATCGCCTCCATGCCGATGGCGCCGACGAATGGCGGCAGGATCAGCGGCGCAAGCAGCAGTGCGTTCAGGAACCCTTTGCCGCGAAATGCACATCGCGCGCTGACGAGCGCGAGCGGCAGCGCGATGGCAGCCGCGAGCAGCGTGGTGCAGACGGCGATGATGAGCGCGTTGCGAAGCCCCGCCACCAACTGCGGATCGCGGAATACATCCTGCAGGTGAAAGAGCGTCCAGCCGCGTTCGTCGTAGAGCGCGCCCGAGACGGCATGCCCGATCGGCACGAGCAAGAAGCAGGCGAGCAGCGCGAACAGCGCAGCCATGATGAGCGCGTCGGTGCGCCTTGATCGCATTGCGCGGGGAGGTTAGTGCAGCGCCCCACCCGCAGTGGCGCGTTCAACCCCAATCGGACAGCAGGCGCGCCAAGTCGGTGCCGCCCGTGGTGCCGTCGCGGTCAATGTCCCCTGCCCCTGCCTCACCCCAAGTGCCAAGCAGCACCGCAAGGTCCAGCCCACCGACCGTGCCGTCACGGTTGAGGTCCGCTTCGCGCGGCGAGACGAACCAAGCGAGCGCAAACGGAGCAGCGGCGGTGCTCGTTCCTCCGCGGGTCATCTGGATGATGTAGTCGCCCGCGGCAAGGTTGCGGATGTAGAGGTGCTCGATGTTGTCGACTGCGGAACGGCTCGCCACATTGCCCGACCCGTAAAACGCCGCGCCCGCGTCGCCTTCGAGCGTCACTGCAGTGCCATCGCCACCGACGCGCAGCAGCGTGAGGCTGAGGTCCGCCAACTGAGGAACGGCGATCGAGGTCGATGCGACGCGGTGCCAGGTCGCGATCACCGACACCTCGGGCGCGGACTGCGAGATGGTGAATCGCCAGAAGCGAGATGCGTTCGTTGCGGGCAGGTTCTCGTAGTCCCAGCCGACGACAGGTCCCGCGACCGCTGCCGCAGCGCTCGTCGCGCCCGCGATCTCGCCGCCCGTGAGAATGAGGTGGCTTCGATCGATGTTCAAGAGGTCCGCGCCCGAAATCGCGTCGAGCGGCTTGACCGTCGACCCGCGCTGCGCACCCGAGGCAACGGGATTGTTCGTCCATCCCGCGCGGTGCGTCGTGCCCGCAAGCATGCACGCCTTGATGACCGGGGTCTCGTCCGCGTTGGGGTTGCTCGAAAGCGTGCTGAGCGCCGTGTCATACAGCAGTAGCGCCGCAGCACCCACCGCAGGCGCAGCCCAACTCGTGGCGTTTCCTGGCGCGACGATCTCGGGCTTCATGCGTCCAGGACCATCCGCACCAGCAGGCACATCACCGCGCGAGTGATCGCCATCCATGCGCCCAACCGAAATGCCGTTGTAGCCCATCGCCATCAGCGGATAGGTGACGCTCGCCGCGCCATTGTTCATCCCGACGCAGTAAAGCGTGTCGTCGCGGTTCATCTGGAAGTCTGCGCGGCGCAGGATTTCCAGGTCGCCCGCCACAGGAGCGCCGCCCGTTCCGAGCCCGCCGATCCAACTGTGGTTGTAGACCTTCATCAACACCGACGGCGGCGCAACGGGGGCTGCGCTCGAACCCTGCCCGTAGCGGAGATGCGACGAAAGGAAACTGTTCGCTTCGTAGAGATAGATCGTGCCGACGCCGCGCGCGATGCTGTTGTTTCCGTAGTAAACGCCGGCGACGTAAGTGGCGTGCGAACTGACCGCTGGCGTTCCACTTTGCGCCGAGAAGGTCTTGCCTGCAAATTCGGGCAGCGTTTGGTTTGGACCATAGGGAATCGGTGTGCCGCTTGCCTCTGGCGCTTCGCACTGCGCCGCGCGGACACCCGCACCAGTTGGGACGGCGCCGCCGAGGCGCGCCACGAGTTCTTCGTATCCGATGTCGTCTGCGAGCAGCGTCGGCGCGCACAGCGCCGATGCCACCACCACTGCGCCGAGAGTTGCCACTCGGCGAGCAGCGGAATAGCCAGGCTGGCACGCGAGCCTCCGCGACCGCATTTCCATGACCCTACCCTAACATCGCGCCGCCTTGAGGCAACATGGAGCAGCAAAAACCGCACATATTGGTCACCGAGAAGCTGTCCGCCGCGCCGTTTGCATGGCTGAAGCGGTCCGCGGAAGTGACCGAGGCGACGCCAGGCACCCCCGCCTTTGCTGCGGCTGCTTCGGGCGCGGTCGGGCTGGTGGTTCGGACTTACACCGATGTGAATGATGCGCTTCTTGCGCAGTTGCCGGCACTTCGCGTGGTCGGGCGCGCAGGGGTTGGCGTGGACAACATCGATCTCGCCGCGTGCGCGCGCCGCGGCGTGATCGTCGTCAACACACCCGATGCCAACACGCAGGCGGTCGTCGAGTATGTGCTGTGCCTGCTGTGCGATGCGCTTCGCCCGCGCGTGTTCCTCGACCGCGCGCTCGATCAGGCCGCGTGGGACGCTGCGCGAAGCGAGATCGCGGCGCAGCGGCAGATGAGCGAACTCACGCTCGGCATTCTTGGGGTCGGGCGCATTGGAACGCGCCTCGCGCAAGTCGCTGCAGCCATCGGCTTCCATGTGCTGCTGCATGATCTGCGCGAGATCGATCCATCACGCTGCGGCGGCGGCGAAGTCGTTCCGCTGAGCAGGCTGCTTGCCGAGAGCCATGTCATCAGCGTTCATGTGGATGGGCGCCCTGCGAACCGCGGCTTCTTGAACGCCGATCGGCTTGCGCAGTTGCGGCCCGATGTGCTGCTCATCAATACTTCGCGCGGCATGGTGCTGCCCGCGGGCGATCTCGCGCGCTTCCTCGCAGCGAATCCGCTCGCGCGTGCGATTCTTGATGTGCACGACCCAGAGCCGATTGCCGCGAATTGCCCGCTGCTTGGACTGCGCGCGGCGTTCCTGGCGCCGCATCTTGCAAGTCGCAGCGAGACGGCGATGGAGAACATGAGTTGGGTGGTGCGCGATGTAGTGACGGTCGCGCAGGGCGGCGCGCCCAAGCATCCAGTGAACGCCGCCGAGCTCGCGCAGGGCTGAGCCCACGCGCCACGCGCTTTTATGCTGCGGTCTGTTCCACTTCGCGAACATCCTTCGCGAAGCCGAGCTGCACGAGATGCGCCCGCGGCCCGTGCGGCTTCGTCGACTCCTCGCGCAGCCGCTCGCGCGCGGCGGGGTTCGCATAGGTGTCGAACAACATCGCCTTCACCGTGGCGAACATGCCAGGCAGCGCGGAGAATGTGTAATCCACGGCGCTCGGCTCATGACCGCAGTGCACCATGCAGTTCTGGCACTTTGGGTTGCCCGACGCGCGTCCGTAGCGATCCCATTCGGTGTCGTCCATCAGTTCGCGGAACGAATCCGCCGTGCCCTCGTTCAACAGATAGCACGGCTTCTGCCAGCCGAAGATGTTGAAGGTGGGATTGCCCCACGGCGTGCACTCGAACGAACGCCGACCCATCAGGTATTCAAGGAAGAGCGGCGATTGGTTGAAGCGCCAACGCTTTCGACCATCGCGGCGGTTCGACAACACCATCTCGAACAGCTCGTGCGTCTTCTGCCGCTTCAAGAAACTCTTCTGGTCGGGCGCCTTGTCGTATGCGTAGCCAGGGCTGACCATCATGCCCTCGACGCCGAGGTCCATCATCTCGTCGAAGAACTGCCGCACTGCGTTCGGGTCAGCCCCATCGAAGAGCGTCGTGTTGGTGGTGACTCGGAAGCCGCGCGCGACCGCCAGCCGGATGCCTTCGAGCGCCTTCTGGAAGGTGCCCTCACGGCAGACCGCGAAATCATGGTGCTCCTCGATGCCGTCCATGTGAACGCTGAAGGTGAGGTACTTGCTCGGCTTGAACCAACCCGCTTCGAGCTTTTCCTTCAGCAGCAGCGCGTTCGTGCAGAGGTAGATGTACTTGCGGCGCGCGACGAGTTCGCGCACGAGTTCGGCGATCTGCGGATGGAGCAGCGGCTCGCCACCTGGGATCGAGACCATCGGGGCGCCGCACTCGTCGACCGCCTTCAGGCACTCGGCGACCGACAGTTCGCGCTTGAGGATGTGGGCGGGATACTGGATCTTGCCACAGCCCGCGCAGGCGAGATTGCAGCGGAAAAGCGGCTCAAGCATCAGGACGAGCGGGTATCGCTTGCGGCCGCGGAGCCTCTGCCCGAGGACATAGGTCGCAACGGTCCACATCTGACTGATCGGCACTGGCATGAGTGGGGTATTTCCTTGAACTCCCGAAGGCGTCGGATCGTAGCAACCCGATGCTCCCGTGCAATGCACTTGCCCTCCCGCACCCTTCGCCCGCGCAGGCGGGGCTGCAGGCCGTGGCCAGTGCAGTGCACGCGGGGCTTGATGCGGGCATGCGAAGCGCCGCACGGCTCGTGCGGGGTCGCAAGTCGGGTACTGTCTCCGCCACAATGCCCGACCAAGGCATGGATGCCTCCTCGGATGAATCGCTCCTGACGCGCCACCGCGACGGAGACCCCGATGCATTTCGCACGCTCGTCGAACGCTATCGCCGCGACTTGCACGGTTTCCTCGCTCGGTTCCTCGGGTCGAGCGCGGCGGCAGACGATGTCTTTCAGGACACGATGCTGCAAGTCCACCTCTCCGCGGACTCGTTCGACGCGGAGCGGCGATTCAAGCCATGGCTCTTCACGATCGCAGCGAACAAGGCGCGCGACTTCCATCGGCGATCGAAGCATCGCCGTGCGGTCAGCCTGGACAAGCCCATCGGCAAAGACGACAGCTCCACGATGGGTGAACTCGTGGAGGCACGGGACGAGGCGCCCGAAGCGCGGGCAAGTTCGCGCGACGAGAGCGCGCTCGTGAAGCAAGTCCTCGACAACATGCCTGAGCATCACCGCGAGGTGATCCTGCTCGGGTACTTCCAGCGGCTCAGCTATCAGCAGGTGGCTGATGCGCTGGGTGTTCCGCTCGGCACGATCAAGAGCCGCATGCACGCGGCCGTGGCGATGTTTTCCACGCAGTGGCGGCGGCGAACACGCAGCGGATCGGATCCCGCGCATGACTCGGGCACAGGTGAAGGACCACAATGATCCACCGATGGAAGACGACTTCCTGATGCAGGGCGAACACAGGATCTCACGAGACCAGAAATGACCATGAACGACTTGCACGAAGAATTCGAGGACCAACGCGACGCAGCAGCGCTGGAGTATCTGATCGAAGCGGGCTTTGACCGATCATGCATCGGTCGCATGCCGCAGGAGCTGCGCGCGCACGCCGAACGACTGCTCGGTGAACTCGATGCGATCGATCGCTATCCAGTGGAACCGCCGAGTGATGTGCTCGTCGAAGCAACACTCGCCCGCATCGCGCGCGCCGATGAACAGACGCAGGAGCGTTGGCGCTTGCCGCAGTGGCATGCGCCGCAAAGTCGTTGGGGGCTCCCCAACCTGGTGGCGATCGCGGCGCTGCTGATCGTTGCCGCAGGTGTTGCGATTCCCGTGACCGCACAAGTGCGTCGATCGCATTCGCAGTCGCTCTGCGCGAACAGTCTGCGGAGCCTTGGTGGCGGACTCGCGGCCTATGCAGCGGATCACCGCGGCATGATGCCGATGACCGCTGGTCTGGCTGGGTTCCTGGGCGGACCCGCCGAGCAGGCGCCGCCGATGGCTGAGAACGCGCGTCATCTTGAACTGCTTTCTTCCAAGGGGTACTGCCACGCCAACTGCACGCGCTGCAATGGCGCGCGCAACCTGTCGTATCGCGTTCCCACGCATCGATCGCAACTGCAGCTTGCCGCGACCGCGCGCAGTCCGGTGGCTGCCGATGCGAACCCTGTGCAGGGACTCGTGCAGCGCGGGATCAGGCCGCCGACATTCGACCTGAACTCGCCGAACCATGGGCAGTCGGGGCAGAATGTGCTGTTCTCGGACGGTTCGGCTGTGTGGTTGGAGTCCCCTCGGCTGCAGGTCGCGCCAAGCGCAACCACCGACAATATCTGGGTGATCCGCGGGCGCGACGGCAACGAGACGATCGACTTCCGCCGCGCTGGACCGAGTGCGCTGGAGATCCTGCTGGTGAACTGAAGGCGCAGGGTCGAGCTTGGTGTCGGGCTTGATGTCGGGCAAGGTGTTGCGCAGCAGCGCGGGGGCGGGTAGCCTGCGCGACTCGACCGAAGGTGCCCACCATGCCCAAGCAGAAGACACACAAGGGACTGACCAAGCGAATCAAGGTGACGAAGACCGGCAAGGTCCGCTTCTACAGCCCCAACAGCCGCCACCTCAAGAGCAACAAGCGCGGTGTGACCGTGCAGACCTATCGCAAGGGTCGCTTCGCTCGTGATGGCGACATGAAGATGTACGGGAAGCTCCTCAACCGCGGCCTGCTCTCGCAGCAACAGCATGCGTCGCGCAAGGAATCCCCCGCAGCCGAAGCGGCAACCGCCGACTGACGACTGCACCCCGCATTGCCCGCCGGGATCGAAAGCCCGTTCGCAGTGAACGGCCCCGTCGAGCGTCTGCCGCGCCGCAAGGCACGGCTTGAATAGAGGAGTTTTCTCCCATGGCACGAGCACGCAAAGGCGCGGCACGAACCCAAGCCCGCCGCAAACTGCTGCGCGAAGCGCGCGGCTACTTCGGAACAAAGAGCAGGCTGAAGCAGCAGGCCAAGGTCGCGCTGATGCGCGCCGGTCGCAACGCCTGGATTCACCGCCGCCTCCGTCGGCGCGATTTCCGCAGCCTGTGGATCACTCGCATCACGGCTGCGTGCCGAATGCGCGGCATCCGCTACAGCCAACTGATCGCTGCGCTCGCGAACGCCAGCATCCTGCTCAATCGCAAGATGCTGAGTGAGATTGCGATCCACGACCCGGTGACCTTCGATGCGCTCGCGGCTCATGTCAAGGGCGCGCAGCCTGTCGGAGCCGGATCCAAGGACTGATGGCGTACGGGCTGCTGCTGCGGCCTCGTCGCATTCCATTTTTGGTGGGCGCAGCGCTGCTTGCGGCGCTGGTTTGGTACGGCGGGACTGCCACGCTTTCGGGTGAGAGCCGCGGTGCCGATGCGCTGCTGCGCGTGTTGATGCATGTGCCGGGACCTGCCGCATGGATGCTGTCGGCGCTCGGGCTCGGTGCGGCGTGCGTTCGACTGCTGCGGCTTGGTGCGGTGCCGTGGCCCGTGGCGTTGTCGCTCGGCTGCGCCGCGCTGCTGACGATCGACTGCGCCGCTGGGACGCTTGGCGCGTTCTCGAACGCGCAGTCGCGAGTCGCTGCGGTGCTGCTGCTGGTTCCTGGCATCGTGCTCTTGTGGCGTTCACTCGCGCTGCAGCGGCGCGGCGCCGGCGAGTGCCTGCGATTGCCGTCGTCCGATGCGTCGCCTGCAGGTCCCTGGCTGCTGTTCGCGGCGGCTCCCGCGCTTGCTGTGCTGCTGCTCGCGTGCGCTGGTGCGCCCGGCTGGATCTGGTCGACGGAGTTCGGCGGTTACGACGCGCTCAGTTACCACCTGCTGCTGCCGCGCGAGTGGACCGCGCTCGGCGGCATTGCGACCCTGCCGCACAACATCTATTCCGCGCTGCCGTCGTTCATGGAGAGTGCGTTCATGCACCTGATGGCAGTGCAGGGAAATCCCGCCGCGGGCGCGCTCGATGCGCAGGTGCTGCATGCGCTCTTCACGATCGCGGCTGCGTTCATGTTGGTGGAGATCGCGCGCCTGCTGTCGGGCGGCGAGCCATGGACAGCCGCTGCACTGCTGCTCGGCGTGCCATGGGTCATCGTGACGGGATCGCTGGCGTATGACGAGATGGCGATGCTGCTGCTTTTTGCGGCGATGCTGTGGGCGGTGCTGTTGGCATGGGAGGAACGTCCCTCGCGTTCGTGGACGATCGCGCTGGCACTGCTGGCCGCGGCAGCGATCGGCGTGAAGATGACCGCTGCGCTGTTCGTGGTGGCGCCCGTCGCGCTGCTGTGGATCTGGCGGGGCGTGCACGCGCGTCGTGAATCCGATGCGAGCGCTGCGCGACTGCTCGCGAGCGTGGCGACCGCGGTGGTCGTTGGTGCTGCGGTGCTGTCGCCGTGGTGGCTCCGCACTGCGTTTTCCACGGGATCGCCGCTGTTTCCAGCGCTCGGCGATGGCGGACTCGGCGAGGCGCGCGCGCAGGTCTTTCGCAGTGCGCACGGCGCGCTGCCCACGGCTGAGTGGCCGCGCGCACTGTGGAACGAGTTCCTCGCTGCAGGACTCGGCAGTGCGCCGCAGGACAATGTGGGCGGTGCCGCTGCCCCGTGGCGACCGTTCTGGTCGGTGCTTCCATGGTTGGGTGCAGTCGCTGCGGTTGTGCTGCTGGCAACGGCGCAGTTTCGCCGCGCTGCTGGAGCGCTGTGCGCCGTGCTGTGCGTTCAACTGGTGCTGTGGCTGCTGCTGACGCATGCCAAGGGGCGTTTCCTGCTGCCGACCGCGGTGCCGCTGGCGCTGCTCGTGTCGATGGCGTTGTCGCTGGCTGTGCCGCGCGCGCGAGGCTTGCTGCCGCGCGCCGTGCTGTGTGCGCTGCTGACGGCGTGGTGTGCGCAGCCATTCGTGTGTTACATGGTGGACGGTCCGCGCATTGAATTGGATGTGGGATCGCAGAAGGAAGGTCGACTGGTTGCCGCGGAAGGCATCGGGATCGAGAAGTTGTTCTCGGGTGAAGTGGGTGAGGATTCGCTGCCGGCAACGCTGCGTGCGCTCCCGCAGGGTTCGCGCGTCGTGACGCTCGGCGCGAATGCGGTGTTCTGGTGGTCGACCGTGCCGACCTACGCATCCGTCTGGAACGAGCATCCGCTGATCGCTGCGCTCGAGGCAACCGATGCTGGATCCGCCGCGGTGCGTGCAGCGCTGCGTTCGCGCGGCTGGACGCATGTGGTGGTCGATGAGGTCATGCTGAACGTCTGGCGGCGCTCTGGCTGGCTCGATTCGCGCATCACGCCCGAGCGCGTTCGTGCGCTGTGCATGTCGCTGAAACCGCTGCGGCTGCAAGCGGGTGGACTGCTCTTTGAAGTACCTGATTGACGCGCGCGGCGAATCCGATGACGATGCTCGGGTGGTGCCACCGCCGATCCACCGAGTGCGTTCATCCGCTGCCGTGACTGGCACGGTCTGCTTGAGCGGCATGCTCTGCACCGTGATTCTCGCGGCAGGCTGCGGGACAACGCCGCCGCTGGCGAACGCGGGCGCAAAGGACCGCGCCGATGTGCGCGCCGCCGATTCGCCGCAGGGATCGCCGAGTGCTTCGACTGCCGACGCGAGCATGCGCCCTGCTGCGATGCTGAGCGGCGAGGCGATTTCCTGGGACGAACTTCGACCGCGGCTGCTGGAAAGCGCGGGCGGTCAGGCGCTGGAGGAACTGGTGCTCGAGTCTGCGCTGCGCGGGGAACTGCGTGCGCAGGGTTTGGTTGTGGACGACGCAGCGGTGGAACGCGAGTCGCAGATCGCGCTCGATGCGATCGCGCCTGATCCCGCGCGCGCTGCGCAGCTGCTCGCGGCACTGCGCGATGCGCAGTCGCTCGGCGCGGTGCGGTGGCGTGCGCTGCTCTGGCGAAACGCAGCGCTCCGCGCGCTCGCGCAGCGGGAAGTGCGGTTGAGCGAGGAGGCGGTGCGGCAGGCGTTCGACGCGGCGCATGGCGTGCGGCGCGTGTGCCGCATCATCGTCGTGCCGGACATGGCGTCTGCCGAGCGCGTGCAAGCGCGACTCGCCACGGGCGAACCGTTCGGCGAGGTGGCGTTCATCGAGTCGAGCGATGCGAGCGCGGCGCGCGGCGGGCTCTTGCCGCCGATTTCCCGAAGCGATCCGTCGTTTCCCGCGGCGTTCCGCGAGGTGCTCTTCGCCACGGATGTCGGCGGGCGTTCCCATCCAGTGCTGTTGGAAGGCGGCTACGCAGTCGTCGAAGTGCGCTCCGAGGTGGCGTCCGACGGCAGCGATCCTCGCGCGACCCGTGACGCAGATGAACGCGCTGCGCGGCGCGCGCTCGAGCGCGTGGAGATGGACCGACTCGCGCGCATGCTGCTGCGGCGATCGAAGCCGACGGTCTTCGATGATGCGCTGCAGGAGAGTTGGCGGATGCGTCCGCGCACGCAGGAGTGACGCGCGGCGGGCTCAGGTCTTCATCGTTGCAAAGCGCCATGCCGCGATCGGCAGCAGCGCGATCACGGGCGCAAGCACGCCCACGGTTGGCGTCATGGCGCCCATGGGCAGCGCGATGAAGATCATGGCGGTCAGCAGCAGCGGCAATCCGATCCCTGCGCATGCCACCGCCTGCCCAAGGATGGGACGAGGCTCGCGCATGGCGAAGAACGGCAGCGCGATGACGAGCACGAGCAGCGAGATGGCCAGCGACGAGAATCTTCCCACGGCGATGCGGCGAAGCGATGACTCGTCGAAGGTGCCCGCATCGAGCAGTTCGCGGATCTGCAGCAGCGACAACATCTGCGCCTGCAGCATGCTCTTGCGGAGCGAGAGCGTGGTGGGATCGAGGTCCGTTCGAAGCAGGTCCACGGGCCGCCGCTCGATCACGCTCGCACGCGCCGACGACTGCGCATCGTTCGGCCGCGCCGTGGTCGACTCAATGCCCTTCTCGAGCAGCCATCCCCCCCGCTCGGCTGACCATGTGCCGCGCGGCGCTTCGATGCGCGCGCGCACAGCGCCGCCGTCGCGGACGATCGCATAGATGCCGATGAGCGACTGCGACGCGGGATCGAAGCGGTCCGCATGGATGAGCGTGCCTGATGCGTCGGGCGCGAGGGGAAGCGCCCAGGACGCCGCGACGCCGGAGGCCAGTTCCGAGTGCTTCATCAGCAGACGAGTGGCGAGGCGCGGCAGGACCAGTTCCTGATTGGCCAGTTGCAGCCCGCAGAGCACGAGCATGCCAAGCAGGAACGGCTTGGTGATCCGCTGCATCGACATGCCGACGGCGAGCATCGCGACGAGTTCGCGGTGGCGCAGCATCGCCGACGCGGTGAATCCCATCGCACCGAGCGCCACGAGCGGCATCATGTATTGATAGAACTGGAACACGCGCGGCGAATGGAATTCAACGACCAACTTGAGCGTTGCGACAAAGCCGGCTCGACCGCTGCCGCCCGCTGCGGTGAGCAGCCGCGTCGCCGCATCGACGAACATCTCCCACTGCACCAGCACATCGATCGAGATCGCGAACACGAAGAGCAGTGCAAACAGCAGCCAGAAGTTCCCGAGGAACCGGAACATGATGAATCGGGTGAGGATCGGCATGGGTCGCCCGCGCGTCAGTGGCGCGCCAGCCTCCGCCCGACCCACAGGATCATCAGCAGCAGCGCCGCGTTCCCAGCCCACATCACGCTCAGTCCAGACAGGAGTTTCCCCTGCCGCAGGATCGACTGCCCCGATGCGATCAGCAGCACATTGGCTATCGATGGAATGAACGCGAGCAGGAAGATCGTCAGCGGCAAGCTGTGCTTCTTCCAGATCGCCAGCATCGATCCGAGCAGCAGCATCAACAGCACGCTGATCGGCTGGGCAAATCGCATCCAGACATGCGACAGCGCTTCGTCGGCGGTCGTCTTGAGCGCGCGCTCGATGACGAAGACCACCGTGCTCGCGCCGCGTGCGTACTGCGCGAGCGGCGGGTCCTTCGCCTGCGAGAGAGCGCGCGCCAACTCGAGCGCCTCGAGCACCGTGGGTTCGGGCGCGCCATCGGCGACCGCAACGCCAGCCACTTCGGGAGGCCACGCCACCGCGCGCTCGCTCGCATCGCGCAGGTCGCGCGCGCTCGGGTCGATCAGCACGAGGTCAAGCCGCGCAGGACCGCCGAACTGTCCGCCCGACTTGCTCGCCACGAGCGATGCGCCGACTGCAGAAGCTTCGCGCAGCGGACTGTTGCCGTCGAACTCGGTAACGGTGATGCGCTTGAGCGGCGCGCGCGGCACAAGCCCCTTGCCGCCGAGCTGCGCATCGCGAATCTCGTAGCGCCGCTTGGCATCTCCGCTTTCGAGCACGGCAACGCCTGTCGACTGCAGCTGCCGTTCGATGCGCTGCATCATCAGCCCTGGGATGATCGGCGGCTCGTAGGCGCGGCGTTCCGCCTCGGGCAACGCGCCGCGACTTGGTTCGCGCAGCACTTCGATCAGTTCGCCCCAGGGAAGGAACTTCGGGCTGCGTTCCCAGCCGACATCCATGACAATCGGCATCGGCTCGACGAGCGGCGATGCAGCGACCGTCGCTTCGCCGCTTCGCAGGATCGATGCATCGCGGAACGCCACCTTGATGACGAGATCCGCACCGCGTCCATAGAGGTCCGCCGACCCCGCGGAGGCCACGAACTCGCTGCCGACCTTGCCGCCCGGCAGCATTTCAAGCGCGACCACCCCTTCCATGCGCACGCGACGAACGCCATCCGCCGCCCGCGAATCATCGAGCCCGACGCGGTCCGCCGAAATCAGATAGTTGCCCATCGCGAACGGCTCGCCCGATCGAATGGTGCTCACGAAGACCTGCGATGCGTCCTCGGTGATGACATTGCTCATGTAGCCGAGAAAACGCGGAATGGTCGTCTGGACGAGCACGAACATCAACAGTGCAAGCACCATTCCAAGCGCCACCTGCGGCAACAGGATGGTGCGGTACGGCAGGCCGCTCACCGCCATCGCTTGCACTTCGTTGTCCGCTGCAAAGCGGTGCGTCACGATCGTGCCGGCAAACCCCACCGCGAACGGCAGCGCGTACTGCAGCATCGGCACCATCGCGAGCACGATGTACTTGGCGATCCCGCCGGGACCAAGCAGGTTGCCCGCCAGCGGCTTGATCACCGCGCCGAACGCAACAACGGTCACGATGACCGCCGTCGTCAGCAGGATCACCTTGCCGAGTTCCGCGGTGAAGTGACGAAAGAGGATCCACGACATGCGCGGGCGGACATGCGCTCAGCGCAGCCCGTACTCCTTCAGCTTTCGGTAAAGCGTTCGTTCGCCGATCCCGAGCATCTGCGCGGCAAGTTCACGGTTGTTCGACGCGAGTGCGAGCGTCTGGCGGATCGTCTCCTTCTCCAGTTTCTCGAGGTTGCGCCCCGCGAGGCTGCCGCCGCCCTCCTCCGCGCCTTCATCGCTGCGAACTTCCGACGGGACATCCTGCGCATCGATCGTGGCGCCCGGCTGCCCGACGAGCATGCGGTGAACGGCGTTCACCAGTTCCCGCACATTACCAGGCCAGTGGTAGGTCACGAGGCGCAGCATCGCCGCCTCGCTGATCGTGGGGATCGGCCGTTCCAGTTCGCGCGCGAACCTGCCCGCGGCGTGCCGCACGAGCAGCGGGATGTCCTCACGCCGTTCGCGCAGCGGCGGGATCGCGATCTCCACGCCGCGCAGTCGGTAGAAGAGGTCCTCGCGGAACTGCCCCTGCTTCGACGCGGCCTTGAGGTCGCGGTTGGTGGCGCTCACGAAACGCACATCAACCCGCTTGGACTCGTTGGCGCCAAGCCGCACGATCTCCCCCTTCTCGAGCACGCGCAGCAACTTCGGCTGCATCGACAGCGGCATGTCACCGATCTCATCGAGGAACACCGTGCCCCGATCGCCATACTCGAAGACCCCTTCACGGTCGCGGTCGGCACCAGTGAACGCGCCCCGAACATGACCGAAGAGCTGGTCTTCGAGCAGGCTCTCCGCTTGGCCAGCCGCATTGAACGGCACGAAGCGGCGTTCGCGCCGCTTGGAATGCAGATGGATCGCGTGCGCGACCAGTTCCTTGCCCGTGCCGCTCTCGCCCGTGATGAGCACGGGGATGTTCGTCGGGGCGACCTGCCGAATCGACTGGATGACCTGACGGATCGCCGCCGAGTCCCCGATGATCCCCTCAAAGCCATAGGCGGCATCGACTTGCCCGCGCAGCGCGGCGTTCTGATGGCGCAGAAGAACCGACTCCGCGGCCCGCTGCACGATGTTGCGGAGCAGGACCACATCGAGCGGCTTCTCGATGAAGTCGTAGGCGCCCCCGCGCAGCGCCTCCTTTGCCGTCGCGACATCGCCGTGGGCGGTCACCATGATCGCCGCCGCCCCCTGCTGCAGCGACCCGACGAGTTCAAGCACCTCCATCCCCGACCGCTCCGACTCCATCACGAGATCGGTGACGATGACATCGAAATTGCCGTGGCGCAGTTCGTCCTCGGCGGCCTCGCGGCTGTGAACGACCGTGCAGACATGCCCCGGCTTGCGGAGCGCTTCCGCCATGATTTCGGCGTGTTCCTTCTCGTCGTCCACGATCAGGACCTGCGCGCGGACAGCCTCCGATCCTCCAGCCATCCACCGAGTGTACGGCGTGCCTCGCGACGCCACGAGACTGCAGCGATTTCCAAGCCCGCTCGCATCAAGTGCCGATATTCTCCTCACCATGAACACGCGCACGGATGCGGCGGTCATTGGCGGTCGTCGCGTGCACTTCATCGGCATCGGCGGCTGCGGCACCAGCGGACTTGCGCGCATGATGCGCTCCCGCGGTGCATTCGTCACTGGCAGCGACGGTGAGGCAAGCGATGTCACGCGATCCCTCGCCGCCGACGGCATCGAAGTCACGGTCGGGCCGCCCGCCGCGTCGGTCCCCGATGGCACCGACCTCGTTGTCTTCTCCGCGGCCGTTCAAGAGAGCAATCCGCAGCTCGCGGCGGCGCGCAGTGCGGGGATCGAGTGCATCAACTACGCGCAGGCGCTCGGCGCCGCGCAGGCGGACCGCACCGCCGTGTCGATTGCGGGAACGCATGGCAAGAGCACCACGACGGCGCTCCTGAGCCATGTGCTCATCGAGGCGGGGCTGGATCCGTCGGTCATCGTCGGTGCGCACTGCCCGCAGTTCGGCGGCGGCACCCGAACGGGGTCCGAGCGAATCCCGATGGGTGCGCTCGCGGGCGAACCAGGCATCTTCGTGGCCGAGGCGTGTGAGTTCAATCGATCGTTCCATGCGCACCGACCGACGCTGGCCCTCATCAACAATGTCGAGGAGGATCACCTCGATTGCTACGCGTCGCTTGACGAGATCGTGAAGTCCTTCCGCGCGTTCGCTGGATTGCTGCCAGCCGCCGACCGCGGCGGGAAGTTGCTGATCGCGCATGAGGGGGCGCACCGCCGCGCCGTCGCAAGCGGGTTGTCGTGCTCGGTCCACACCTTCGGCTGGTCACCCTCCGCGGACTTCCGCGTCGAGTTCATCCCAGCGACGAACGAGGGAGCGCTGTACCAGCAGGATGCGTGCGTCGTGTCGTGGCGCGGACACCTCATCGGCGAGCACAACGCGCTGAACGCCGCCGCGGCTGCGATCCTGGCATCGTGGCTCGGCGCGTCGTGGCGCGACATCCAACGCGGCTTGGAGTCCTTCGCGGGCATCGACCGCCGCATGCAGAAGATCGGCGAGTGCGAATCGCCGACCGGCGCGCGCTTCAGCGTGTTCGACGATTACGGTCACCATCCAACGGAGTGTGAACGCACGCTCGCGGCGCTGCGCAGCGCGCACGATCCGCGGCGACTGATCTGCGTCTTCCAGCCGCATCAGCACAGCCGCACGCGATTCCTGCTTGAGCAGTTCGCGCAGAGCTTCGGGCGCGCCGATCTCGTGATCGTGCCGCCGATCTACTTCGTGCGCGACAGCGAGATTGAACGCACTCGCGTTTGCAGCGAGGACCTGGTGGAGCGCCTGCGCGCTCGCGGCACCGAGGCAATGGCGATCGACGACTTCGGTGCGATCACCGACCGCATCGCTGCTGACGCGCGCGACGGCGACCTCGTGGTGGTCATGGGCGCTGGTCCCGTCTGGAAGGTCGCGCATGAACTGGTTCGCCAGCACGGAGCCGCTTCGCAGGGCGCAGCTTCGCGCGCCGCCGCCACCTGCCCACCGCGCGCGGCGGCAAGCCCGACTGAGTGAAGCGATGACACCCGCCACCGCCAACGCCACCGCAAGCGATCCAATCCTTTGGAGCGGAATCGATGCGGATGTGCGCACGAACGCGCCCATCGGCGAATCGACATGGTTCGCCGCGGGCGGATGTGCCGATGTGCTGGCGATCCCGCAATCGATCGACGCACTCGGCGAACTCGCGCGCCGATGCGCAGACACTGGCGTTCCGCTGCGCGTGCTTGGGCAGGGAGCGAATCTGCTGGTCCTGGAAGAGGGCGTGGACGGTGTCGTCGTGGACCTGAGCGCGCCTGCGTTCACCACGGCGGCTTGGGACTCAACCGATGCAACGCCGCGTGACGACCGCAGCGACACGATCGTGCGCATCGGCGCGGGCGCAGACCTCTTCCGTCTGGTGCAGGATTCCAAGCGACTCGGGCGCAGCGGGCTCGCGCAGATGGCCGGCATCCCCGCCACGCTCGGCGGCGCCGTTCGCATGAACGCCGGCGGCGCGTTCGGCGACATTGCACAGAGCCTCGAGCGGATCGAAGTCGTGACGCACGGCGGCAAGTTGCGTTCCATCGAGGCTGCGCAACTTCGGCTCGGCTACCGACACTGCGAACTGCCTGCGGGCTGCATCGTGGTGGCCGCGCACCTTCGGCTGCCGCACGGCGATCCGCAGAAGATCGAGGCGGAAGTGCACGAGATCTTCGAGTACAAGAAGCGGACGCAGCCGATGGGCGCCAAGTCCGCAGGCTGCATGTTCCGCAATCCAACGGATTCGGCGACGGGTCGACGCGAAAGCGCTGGCAAGCTGATCGACCACGCTGGGCTGAAGGGGCTGCGCGTCGGAAGTGCATTCGTGAGCGAGTGCCATGGCAACTTCCTCGCGGTGGATCGCGGGGGGCGCGCGCGCGATGTGCTGGAACTCTCCCGTCATGTACAAATGCGCGTGCTGGCTCATTCGGGCTGGCGGCTCGAACGCGAAGTGGTCGTGTGGTCGAGGCAGCAAGTTCCCTCTTTCCCTGAGGAGTGCGGGTGATCCATGGCTGACATGCAGGTGCTGGTGTTGATGGGCGGGCCAGACGGCGAACGCGAGGTGAGCATCCAATCCGGCAAGCGCGTGGCGGCGGCGCTGCGCGAGGCGGGCGGCTTTGAGGTGCACGAGCAGATCATCGACCGCCCGACGCTCGAGGAGATTCGTGCGATGCCGGGCGATGCGATCTTCCCCGTGCTGCACGGTCCGTGGGGTGAGGGCGGCGAACTGCAGGAACTGCTCGAGGTGGACGGACGACCGTATGTCGGCAGTCGGCCGCGCGCCGCGCGCGCAGCGATGGACAAGGCGACCTCGAAGTTGTTCGCGCGCGCCGCGGGCATTCGGACGCCGCCCGCGCGCGTGCTGCGTGCCGGCGATTCGTGCGACCTTCCGCTGCCGCTGGTGGTCAAGCCGCTGGCGGATGGATCGAGCCTCGAAGTGCACCGCTGCTTCGACGAGGATCAACTGAACGCCGCGCGGGCGCGCTTCGATGCGGCGGGGCAGCCCGCGCTGGTGGAGCGACTCGTGCAAGGGCGTGAGATCACCGCTGGCATCTTGGAGCGCGATGTGCTGCCGCTGATCGAGATCGTGACGACGCAGCCGTTCTACGACTTCGCCGCGAAGTACGAGCGCGATGACACGCAGTACCAACTCGACCCGGCACTGCCCGATGCGGTGCGCGATGAGATCGTGCATGCGGCGCGCACCATCTATGAACAGCTCGGTTGCCGCGATGTGGCGCGCGCCGATTTCATGGTGGATGCCGATGGCGCATGGTTCCTGGAGATCAACTCGATGCCGGGGATGACGGATCATTCGCTCGTGCCGAAGGCGGCTGCGCATGCCGGCATCGCGTTCTCGGAGATGTGCAAGCGGCTGGTGGAACGCTCCGTGGTCCGCTTGCGCTCGTCGCGGCGTCACGGGCGATCGGGCAGTCACCCGTCGGCGGCGACGGCGGTCAGCGGCAGCGAGGGCGCGCCGTCGAACGATGGCGACGGCGGCTCGGTCGCGATGGAGACTCCTGATGGCGCTGAGTGACGGAACACGAGCGGCGATCACCTACGGCAGCGCTGCCATCGTGGTGGGCGCGCTCGCGGGAGCATCACTCGGATGGTGGGTTCCGCAACTCCGTCGGCAGGCCGTGGCGGCACCAGGCGAGCGCATCGAGGTTGCGTTCATCGATCCGCCTTCATGGATGGCACCGCAGGACTTGGCACCGCTGCAGGAGATGGCCGCGCGCGAAGCGGGACCCGCTGCGGCTGGTCGCGAGGGACTGCTGCGCGCGAAGGCGGCGCTCGAAGGATCAGGATGGTTCGATGAAGTTCGCCAAGTCAGCCGCGAGGGGTTCAGCGGCATTGAAGTGGACGCAACATTCGCGGAGCCCGCGGCGCTGGTGGTGCACTCGAACGCAGAGCACCTGCTCGATACATCGTGCCGTCGCATGCCGCGGAGCTATCCAGTGGGAATGGGCCCGCGATTGACGCGCATCCTTGGCGTCCACGCGCCGCCGCCTGCTCGCGCGGGTGCGGCGTGGAGCGGCGCCGATGTGATCGCGGGCGTCGAGATGGCGAAGCTGATCGGCGTGCAGCGTTGGCGCGGGCAGGTGGAAGCAGTGGATGTCGGCGACTTCGCTTCCTCGGGGACTGTTGCACTCCTGACGACGAAGCAGTCGCGCATCATCTGGGGGCGCATGCCAGGCACGGAGGCCGCGGCCGAAGTGCCTTCCGCGCAGAAGTTGCGCTACCTCGACATGCTGGTGTCGCAGTACGGCCGCATCGATGGTGCGGGCCCGCAGTCGATCGACCTGTCCGTCGATTATGTCGGCAGCCGCTGAACTGCCGCGCGGCTTGGTGGTGGCCGTCGGCTGCTGGTTCGCCGCTGCATTCGCCACATCGTTCGCCGCTGCCGTTCCACTGCATCTGGCACCGTCCACGCTGACGCCTGGCATCTCGCAGACGCTCGTGCTTTGCACGATGGCACTGTGGGTGGGCTGGCCGCTGCTGCGCCTGAGCGCGCCGCCGACGCGCGCGCCGTCGGCGCAAGCACTGCTCGATGCGGTCACGCTGGCGTTCCTGATCCAACTGCCGATGTGGCCGCTGCGGCTGGGAACGCCCTGGCCCGTGCAGCGCACGCTGCTCATCGACCTGCATGTGCTCGCGGGGCTCGCATCGGTGACGGGCCTTGTGGCGGTCGGGACGGCGGTGTCATCCGCGTGGGTGCGCGCTGCTGCAATGGCGGGGTGTGTGCTCGTGGCCGCGGGCGTGCAACTGCCGCTGTCCGCCATGGGTTTGGCCCCGTTGGCGCTCTCCCCCGCCCTGCCGGGAGGCGTTCCAGCACTGCTCGATCGGATGCGTTCAACCATGACCATCCCGACGACCGACGAATGGAACGCGACGCTGGTGCTGTGGATCGCGTCGGTTGTGTCGGCGGTCGGCGGACTGCTCGTCGCATCGCTGCTTTCTCGGATGAACGACGGTGCGCGCGCTGTTGCGGGTACGCGCAGGGTGGGATAGTGTGCCGCAACGATGGAGTTCGTCACCAAGGCCGACAAGGAGAAGCTGGAACGACAGCTCGCCGATTTCCGGGCGCTCGACAAGGCGCTGACCGAGCGGATCGCCGAGGCGCGCGGGCATGGCGATCTTCGGGAGAACTCCGACTATCACGCGGCGCGCGAAGACAAGTCGATGAACAACCTGCGCATCCGCGAACTCGAGGAGCGCATCGCCGCGTGCCAAGTCGTGCAGGAAGGCGAGATGCCGACCGACATGGTGTTCCTCGGCGCGGTCGTGCAGCTCCGTGATGAGGCCAACGGCAAGGTCGAGACATTCAAGATCGTGAGCACGATGAGCGAGACCGCGGTGGAGTACCGCGAGGTGACGACCACAAGCCCGATGGGGACCGCGCTGATGAAGGCTCGCATCGGCGAGACCGTGCGCGTCGATCTTCCCAAGGGTGAACGCCGCCTGACGATCGTCGCGATCGTGCTGTGAGCAGCAGCGCGATCATGCTCGGGGGGGCACTGACCGCGCAGGCATCCACTTGGACCGACTGGATTGCCGACGGGCGTTGGGCCGCGTTGGTGGTCATTGTCGACATCGCCTTGCGCCTCGCGTTTGCATGCGTCGTCATCGTGCGGAAGGGTTCGCGTCCTTCGGTTGCCATGGCGTGGCTGTTGGTGGTCGTGGCGTTCCCCTTCATCGGGATCATCGTGTACCTCGTGATGGGTGAATCGCGCCTCGGCAGTCGGCGGCGCCGCATCCATGCGCTCGTCCTTGCGGAGATCGACCGCGCGGAGTTCCACCTTCACGATGATCCGCGCGCGCAGCAGTTCTCGCTTGGTCCAGGCGAGGCGCAGGTGGAACGCCTCGCGCGCCTCGTGAGCCGCTCGCCCGTGCTCAATGGCAACAGCGTGGAGATCATCGGGCATCCCGATCGGATGGTCGACGCCATGTTGGCGGACATCGACCGCGCGCAGTCGACGGTGCACCTGACCACCTACATCTGGCTCGACGACCGCGTCGGCGCCGCGTTCGAGACGGCGCTACTGGCCGCGGCGCGCCGCGGCGTGCAGTGCCGCGTGCTGGCCGATGGACACGGCTCGAGCGGCTTTCTGGCGGGCGATGCGTGCAAACGGCTGCGCGCAGGCGGCGTGCGGGTCGTGGGGGCGCTCCCGACCGCCGTGCTGCGCGCCATCGCGCACCGCATCGACATCCGCAACCACCGCAAGCTGATCATCATCGATGGATCGGTGGGTTGGATTGGATCGATGAACATTGCAGCACCCGAGTTCGCAGTGCAAGCGAGGTTCGCACCATGGGTCGACTGCATGATGCGCATGAGCGGCCCTTCGACGCGCGAGCTGCAACTGATCTTCGCGGAGGATTGGCTCCTCGATACGGGCGAGAACCTTGAGTCGCTGCTCGTCGAGCCGCCGCCCGTGCAGGAGCGCGGCGTTCCAGTGCAGGTGATGGCCTCGGGACCGAACTTCGACAACGATGCGGTGCGCTCGCTGCTGATCGCCACGCTGCAAGTCTCGCGGCGCGAGATCGTGATGACCACCCCCTACTTCGTGCCCGATCCTGAGATGTTTGGATCGCTGTGCGTGGCGGCGCGGCGCGGAGTGGCGACGCATCTGGTGCTGCCGCGGCGCAACAACAGCAGGCTCGTGGCGTGGGCGAGCCGCGCGCGCTACCAGGCGATGCTCGACGCGGGCATACGCATCCACGAGTTCACCGCCGGCCTGCTGCACGCCAAGACGATCTCCGTCGATGGGAACTTCGCGGTGATCACCTCGAGCAACCTTGATCGCCGCAGCTTCGAGATCAACTTCGAGGCCAGCGCCATCGTGTACGACACGCGCTTCGCCGCGAAGGTGCGCGAACTGCAGGAGGGTTACATCGAACGCAGCGTGGAAGTGATCCGCGGGCAGTGGAATCCGACGATGCGCGAACAGCTGACGAACAATGCTGCTGCGCTGCTGTCACCGCTCCTGTGACGGCGCGACGAGCACGGTGCGCGCGCCGCGTTCCACGGCGTGATCGGACGCTCGACCATCCGGCCAGGTCACGCGGACTTTCAGCGGCGGGGCATCGGCGATCGCGGGACCGAGACCGAAGTGCGCCTCGGGCGGGGCATTCGAC
>RFON01000029.1 GCA_009926625.1 Planctomycetota bacterium | reverse complement strand
GGGTGAACGACCCATCAGTGTCATTGGTGAACTCGCCGTGCCCTTGCCGCCAATTTGGTTCGAGATTGCTTCGCGAGCGCGCTAGTCGGTGGGAATGCAATCAGCGCATCGAGAGAGCGTGCGCCAGTCGCGCCAGCCCCTCCGGCCTACACTCAAGATTCGCCTCCTCGGCAATCCGCGCAAGCTCATCGGAATAGTCCCGATTCCGCGCGATCCAACGTTTCACCTCTTCCGCCGTCGGCAAGCGATCTCCCTTCGCGAGGTTTGTGCGCTTGCTGGCCAGCACAAGGTTGCCGACCGAGTTGTTGCGGGTCAGGCTCCAGGGCAGCACATGGTCGACCTCGGCCGTGCGTTCAGTGATACGGACGCCCGAGTAAAAACAGCAACCGTTCTGTAACACCAGCATTGGTTTCACCACAACTCGAAGGCTGACTCGGTCAACGCCGAACAAGTGTTCGCGAAGCGCATCACTGCCTCGTACTTGCGGGTTGCGTTGTTCTATCCACGCCGTCCACCGTGCCTGGATCGTGTCGGTGAGCAAACCGTGGAAGCGACGCAGAGCGGCCGCCACGCCGGGATACAGCTCCAGTTCATCACGGCCGATCGGCGTTCGGTAGAGGAATGGAGTAGCCCCCGGCTGCAACCGGCGCAGCACGTCTTTCTTCAGCAGGGCCAGCAACATCGGTGTGTAGTCAAGCCGGCGGCGCACCGGTGATCTGCCGCCACGGCGACCGCGTCCTGCCGATCGGCAGCTTGCCACGAGCTGCACCACCGCGGCGGGCCCCCCGGTGCTCTGGCGCAACGAAACCGGGTTGCGCGCACTGGGCGCCTGGAAGGGAATGACCTGCTGCCAGTAGAGATCCATCACGCGTTCGGCCAGCCGGGAGATCGGCACCCGCTGTTCCTGTGCCGGCATCTCAAGCGCAAGATCACACAACGCATGCAGCACCGCGAACTTGTAGGTCGTGGTGTACCGGCTGTCGCGCAGCAGCTCCTGCAACCGCTCGAGCAGCATGAGATGCCGCCCGGCCGCGGTGCGGGGTGATGCTTGAAGTGAGCCCATGTGCCGCCGCACCATCTCCCCGCAGGCTAGTCGCGCTCCACACACACCTCGCCCTTGACAAGCGTGCGCTGCGGTATATCTTCCTTACAGCATTCCGATCTCCGGTCTTCCTTACAGCATTCCGATCTCCGGCAGTCCTCTGAGAGCCGGATCGCAACCGAGCCCACGCATCACGCGTGCGCCACGGTGCGGAGGACACCCCGAAAGGGGCATGCGGCGCGGTGCGCAAAAGCGCTTCAAACGAAGCATTTTTCGCTCATCACGCAACACGCCCGCGGGGCCCGCCACCAAGGCGGCCGCCGCGTGGATCGCATCCTGCGATCACACGACTCAGCGTCCGCCTTGATTCGGTCGCGGCCCGCGACGGTCGCGCACTTCTGCGCGCCCGCCCGCGCGCTACGACCATTCATCGGCGGTCCACCCCGCGCCGGATCTTGAGCGGCGATGGTCGCCGCGCGGACCTTCGAGGTGCCCAACCGTCGGCATGCGTTGGAGCCATCCATGGCCACGCATCGAACCGTCCTTCGTTCACTGGGCATCGTGGGCTACGACCACCTCGAGCCCGTCATCCTCGCCGCACTCGCCACGCAGACGCCGCTCCTGCTCATCGGTGAGCACGGCACCGCCAAGAGCCTGCTGCTCACGCGGCTCGCGCAGGCGCTCGGCCTGGCCTGGCGCCACTACAACGCCAGCCTCGTCAACTACGACGACCTGATCGGCTACCCACTTCCCGATGCCAGCGGCACGCTGAAGTTCGTTCAGACGCCCGCGTCCATCTGGGGAGCACAGGCCGTCTTCATCGACGAGCTCAGCCGCGCGCGCCCCGACATGCTCAACCGGCTATTTCCGATCATCCACGAACGCGTGGTGCAGGGGATGCCGCTCGATGCGCTGCGCCACCGATGGGCGGCCATGAACCCGCCCACGCGGCAGGACGATGCGGTGGCAGGTCAGGACTACCTGGGCAGCGAAGCGCTCGACCCGGCGCTGGCCGACCGCTTCGGCTTCGTGATCACCGTGCCCGCCTGGGCGCAGCTCACCGAGGCTGACCAGGCCGCCGTCATCACCAGCCAGGACACGCAGCCCGATGACGCAGCCCGCCGCGCCGTGCAGGAGTCGATCGCACTCATCGAACGCGAGATCCCGCTCGTGCTCGAGTACGCCGGCAGCGCGATCACCGATGTGGTGCGCGAGATGATCCGCCACGCCGCCAAGCTCGGCGTGCCGCTGTCGGGTCGCCGCGCCGCCATGCTCTACCGCAACATCGCAACGGTGCACGCTGCGCGGCTCACGGCCCTGCCATCCGCGGACATCGTTGAATCGAGTTGGATTGCCGTCGGCGCCAGCATCCCGCAGCGCGCTCAGGGGATCGCCGTCGATGACACGCGCCTGATGGTGGCGCACGACGCAGCCTGGAAAGTCGCGCGGCTCTCGTCCGCCGACCCACGCCGTGCGCTCGCAACCGAACCCGATCCGACGCGCCGTGCCATTCGCGCTGCTGCGATGCCGCAACTGAGCTTGCATGAACGCTCCGCGTATGTCGCCGACGCACTGGCGCACCTGCCCGCGGGCGGTCGGCATGCCTTGGCGCATTGGCTCGTGGAGCAGGGGCTCGCCGCCGGCTTGATGACCGCCGTCGCCGATCAGTGCGGCGAGCTCTACTCGCTCGTCGCCAGCAAGCAGGATGTCTCGACCAGGCTCGCATCGGGCTCCATGGCGTACAAGGCGTGGCGCAGCATCATGAGCACGATCGAGGAGGAGAAGGTCGACGGCGAGCCGTTCGCCAACCTCCTCGCGGGGCTCTTCAGCAAGGGAGAACTCGTCCGCCCCGTCGACACCGACGCCGTTCTCGCATCCTGGAGGGAGGTCCGCGCGCTGCTGGCCGAACGACCCGCGCTCGCTGCAGCCGGCGCCGCACCAGCCGTTGCCTCATGGTCAACTCGGCGCCCACGCAAGCGTCCGCAGGCCGCGGGGGCACAGCGATGACGCGCACTCCCGAGTCCTTCGCGGGCGCGATGCCCACACCGCTCCTGCACAACATGAGCTGCAATCCCGATGCGACTGCCCAGTACAGCGGCCGCGATGCGTGCCAACGACTGCGCTTCTGGGTGGATGCCTTGGTCCCGACCCTCTCGACCTGGCGCGAGGTGTGCCAAGTGTTCGGCGTCGCGTGTGCGCCAGATGACGATGGTTACACGCGGCTCGCCGCAGCCGCTGCGCAGCCGTGCCCAACGCTGGTCCGTTTGCCGCCGGTCGCGGGCGTCTTGCGCAACGCTCCAGGGGATGCGCTCGCCGGCCTGACCGACGACCCGAGCGTGGTGCTCGCCGTGCTCGCGCGCGCGGCGAGTCATGTCTACCTGCGCGATGGCGCACCCACCTTGACCACCGATCGTTTCCGACTTCCCGTGACCCTCATCATCCCAACTTCTTGGAGCCTGACACCATGACCCTCCACGCCTCGATCGCCGACAGCCTGATCAACGCACTCCCGTCCGCATCGCACGGACTGCCAGCCTTGCTGCAACTCTCCGAAATCGTCGAGTCGACCGCCGTGCCCACCGCTGCGGTCGAGTGCACGCGCCGCCCGCGGATGCTCATCAACCCCGAGTTCGTGGCCAAGCACGCGAACACACCCGAGAAGCTCGCGATGCTCGTGATGCATGAGCTGCACCATGTGATCCTGGGCCACACGCGGCTGTATCCGCGCATGACCCCGCTGGACAACCTCGTCTTCGATGCGGTCATCAACAGCATGCTCTGCCGCATGCTGCCCGAGCCTGCCACGAGATCGATGTTCACCGACTGTTACCGTGACGACCTGTTTCCCGAGTGCTTCCTTCGGCCATCGCCGGACTGGACGCCGGTCGCAGACGGCAGCCCGCCCGCGGCGCTCGCCGCCCTCGACAAGGCGCCGCTGCGCGACCTGCACAGGCGGCTCTACGGCGAGCAGGGGGTGGGCTATGACGAACTGCGCTCGGCGCTTGCCGATGCCGCGGTCGACGAGCCCGATGTGGTGCTGCTGGGCGACCATCGCCCCCACGGATCAGGCAGCTCGAGCGATGGCGACCTCGAGCTGCGATGCCCCGAGATGCTCGAGCAGATCCGGCGCATCGTCGAGCGCTGGCCTCAGCCGCCCACGCCGATCATCGGCCGGTCGCTGGCCGACTTCGTGAAGGGCACGCGCATCGAGGTCAAGCCGCCGTCCAAGCGATCGCGCCTGCGGTGGTTGCTGCAGCGGATCGCGGGTCGGCGCGGTACGGCCACGGGGTTGCACGCGCAGGAGTCGTTCCGTGCGATCGAGACCCCGGTGCCGATGCTGGACCGCCGCGCGGCGGTGCTGCATGGCCTTGGACATCGGCCGGCGTTCTACCGCCACGCGCTTCCGAACCCGCGTGGCGGACGGGGCGGCGAACGCGTGCACCTGTATCTCGATGTGTCGGGGAGCATGAACAGCGTGCTCGGTCCGCTCTATGGCGCGGCGATGGATTGCTCGGCGCTCGTGCATCCGGTGGTGCATCTCTTCTCGACCAAGATCGCCGAGGTCGCGCTTCGCGAACTCGGCCGAGGCGTGGTGAAGAGCACCGGCGGCACCTCGATCGAATGCGTGGCCGCGCACATGCACCAGCATGGTGTGCGCCGCGCGGTGATCGTGACCGATGGGTTCGTGGGCACGCCAGGCGTGACGGCGCTCGCCACGCTCCAGCAGTGCCGGCTCGGCGTGGCATTGATCGGTTCGTCCACGCAGCGCAGCGATCTTGATGCAGTGACCGACCTGTGGCTTGATCTGAACGGAGGCAACGAATGAGTCAGGACCATCCTTCGGATCTTGTTCTTCCAGCTGATGAGGAAGTGTGTGTCACCCACCGGCCAGCCGAGTTTGTGCTGCCGGGTCATCCCGACAAGCTCGCCGACGCCATCGCCGACGCAATCGTGCACGAGGCGTCGCGTCGCGATCCGCGTGCGCTCGTGGGGATTGAGGTGGCGCTGCACCGCAATGCTGTGTTCATCGATGGCCGCATCGCAGGGCAGGGCGCTGATGAAATCGATGTGCGAGCAATCACGCGCGGCGTGTACGCGCAGATTGGTTACGGCAAGGTGTTTACGCCAGAGCCGCGGCGACTGAAGATCAAGCTTGATCTCAGCGTTGGCCCGCTGCTACCAGGTGAAGCGCCGTTCCGCGAGGTGTCTGACGATCAGGTCATCAGTGTTGGCTATGCATGCAGCACGCCTGGCACCGACATGAACCCAGTCGAGCATGCTCTCGCCAAGCGTTTGGCGGCGGCGCTTGATGCACTGCGCCGTAAGCAACCGAAGCTTGGGCTCGGACCCGACGGCAAGGTCATCGTGCTCGTGCGCGAGGAAGTCGGCGCGCGATCGCTGCGCTGGTCGATCGATCAGATCACGACCTCGATCCAGCATGTGGCATCGTGGAACGCGATCGCGGCGCATGCGGCGATCCGCGCGTGCCTGATGCAGCACACGCGGGAGCTGGCGGCCGTGGTGCCGGGGCTCTCGGTGTCGGGCGACCTTGACCTGCGCATCAATCCGATCGGCGACTTCATCGAGGGCGGGCCGTGGGGCGACAACGGGCTGTCCGGCAAGAAGCTGGTGATGGATGCGTATGGCCCGCGCGTGCCGATCGGCGGCGGCGCGACCGCAGGCAAGGACCGCTGGAAGGCCGATGTGCGCGGGCCGAAGCTCGCCCGCCGCATCGCCGTCGATCAGGTACTGCGCCACGGCTGCCGCGAGTGCACCGTCACTCTCGCCATCCACCCCGGCGACCGCGACTTCCGTGTGGCTTCGGTGGTCAGGGGGCTGACGCCGTCAGGTCTCGCCCTTCACCAGGTCGAGCATGACCGCGACCGACCAATGGTGGCGTTCAGCCGAGGGCTTGGCGGATGAGTGTCGCGCGCAGTTCGCGTTCGGTCTCATCGCCTTCGAGTGCTTGCGGATGCAGCACGGAGAGATGCGCAGGCTGGACCTGGAGCAGGAGCCGCTGGATCGTCGCGAGATCGGTCGGGAGCAGTCCAAGAGCAACACCCAGCCGCACGCGGCACAAGTCCCGCACCGCGTACTCCGCGGAAATGAGTCGTGCGGAGCGAAGTGCGGCGAGTGCTCGGTGCACCAGATCCTCAATGCGGATGCGCGCCTTCTCCATGGCTGCCGTGCGCGCTTCCCGCTCATACTGCACGAGTCGTGGCAGTATCGAGGTGCAAAATTCGCTCAGCAGCGCTTCATCGGGTACGCCGAGCGTGGTCTGGTTGGAGAATTGGTAGAGGTCGCCGAGGGACTCGGATCCTTCGCCGTGGTACCCGCGCACCGCGAGGTGCAGTTCGCGTGCCGCGCGCTTGACGCGTTCCAACTCCTTCAGGAGGGTGAGCGCCGGCAGGTGCAGCATCGCGCTGATGCGGATGCCCGAACCGACATTGGTGGGGCAAGCGGTGAGGAAACCCCAACGCTCGTGGAATGCAAACAGCAGTGAACGGGCAAGTTCACGCTCGACCTTGGCAGCGCGTACAAAGCACTCCCGTGTGCATGCGCCTGCACCGATCGCCTGGATACGCAGGTGGTCTTCCTCGTTGATCATCATGCTGACATGCTCGTCGGTCGACAGTGCCAGCGCTCGCGGCGCATCGAGCGATGCGAAGTGTTTCGATACCAAGTGCCGCTCGCACAGGAGTTGGCGATCACGCAATGTCGCCGTCTGCAAGTCGATCCAGCGCATGTCGCAGCCCGCCATGGCGTGCGGACCCGACTTCTCGACCGCGCGGCGAACAAGGCGCATGATTTCCTGCCGAACTGGTCCGCTCGCGCGCGAAGTGAAGGGAAAGCCCCGCAGATTGCGCGCGAAGCGCACGCGACTGGTGATGACGACATCACTCTCTGGCCCCAGTTGCGTGAGCGCAGCGGAAAACGCCTCACTCATCGGGCACCTGCGGCGCCGTATCGAGTGCCTTCAGCTCGTCGCGCAACTGCGCCGCGCGCTCATACTGCTCGGCGGCGATCGCCCGCTCCAGATCCGTCATCAGCTTTGAACGCAGGCGCTGCACGCGCTCCGCGGCCTGCGCGGCATCCTTCGACGGTGCGGGCAGACTCCCGACATGTGCCGTGGCTCCCGCCTGCGCGCGCTCGATCACTTGCCCGATCATCGGCATGAACGAGTCGTAGCACGCGGGGCAGCCGAGTGCGCCTGACTTCTTGAACTCCGCAAATGTAAGCCCGCAGGCTGGGCAGCGCGACGGCTGCTGTCCCTTGCCGATCACGCCCTCGACCTTCAGCACCCCGCCGAGCGCAGGCAGGATGTCCGCGAGCGGCTGCTGCATCGGTACGGGCAGCCCCTTCTCGATGGCGTGCTCGGCGCACAAGTGCAGTTCCGTGGACTTGCCGCCGTGGATGATCACCTCGTGCACGACGGCGGGCTTGTTGCAGAGATCGCAGTTCATGCGGTGATGGATTGTCGGATTGCGGCGAGTTGCATGAGCAGGGGATCAAGCTGCGCCAGCGGCAGGATCGTGCTGCGGTCACTTGGCGATGATGCGGGATCAGGATGGCATTCAAGAAACACCGCGTCGACGCCCGCCGCAACGGCTGCGCGAGCGAGCATCGGGGCGTGTCGGCCGTGACCGCCGCTCGTCTCGCCCTCACCCGGGCGCTGCGTGCTGTGTGTCGCGTCCAGGCAAACGGGTACGCCAAGCTCCGCCATATCCGCGAGGCCGACGAAGTCGTTCACAAGCCTGTGGTACCCAAAGAATGTGCCGCGATCCGTGAGCATGACCTGCTGCGAACCAGCTTCATGGACCTTTCCGACCGCACCGCGCATCTCCGATGGAGCCATGAATTGCCCCTTCTTGATGTTGACGGCACGGCCCGTGGCTCCCGCAGCCGCAAGCAAGTCCGTCTGCCTGCAGAGGAACGCAGGAATCTGGATCATGTCGACGGTGGCGGCAACACGCGCAGCCTGCGCAGGCTCGTGGATGTCCGTCGTCAGTGCAACGCCAAACTCGCTTCGGACTCGTGCAAGCATCTCACATCCAGCGTCGATGCCGGGGCCGCGTGGACTCCGCACGCTCGATCGGTTCGCCTTGTCGAAGCTGCCCTTGAAGATCGGCACCATGCCGTGGCGGCCGCAGGAACGACAGAGCTCGTCGGCGATGCGGCGGTGCATGTCGTGCGACTCAAGCAGACATGGCCCCGCGATCACGACGAGCGGGCCTCGCCGACCAGCGGGTGTGTCCTTGGCAAAGAATCGGGAAAAGTCAAGCGGAGTGTGCTTCATTCAATCGCGAGAGGAAAGTGTCGCCCGATCTGAAATATCGACCAGTTCGCTTGAAGTGCCATGAAATCTATCCGATTGTTCCTGCAGGACTGCATTGGTGCAGCACCTGAAAGGAGCAAGGAAATGGGTGAAGGCGGGTCCAATTGGTTTGCGGAGGAGTCCGGTGAGTTCACGGAGCATGTCGGAAACTGGCTTCGCGAATGGTATGCACAGCGCAAAGTGCAGGTCGTCGCGCCACTCCAGTTGATGATCGACGGCAAGTCGTTTGCGCTCGGCAACCTGTTCCGGATGATGCATCAGGATCCCTCGCGCGACCAGGGCTTCGTGCGCTCCTACTTTGACCGCGTCTTCGAGGGTGACAGCATCGGTGCAACACCGATTCCATTCTCCGTGGCTCGGCATCGCATCATGCCACGCATCCAACCGGAGACCATCTTCGAAGGCGTGAGCCGCGAGACGATCGCACACATGCCTTGGGTGAATGGGACCGTTGTGGTGTTCGTTCTTGACATGCCCGAAATGACCGTCAGCATCTCGACCGAGCAGATGGTGCGCTGGGGGGTGTCCGTGGACGAACTGGAGTCGGTTGCGCGGACCAATCTCTCAGCACATACACCCGAGTTGCAGGCGCAGGTCATCACCAGCCACGACGGTGGCCGTGCAGCCTTGCTCTCGCTCAAGGATGGCTACGACGCGGCGAGGCTGCTGTTGACCAAACTCCATGATCGCCTCGCGCGTGAATTGCGCGGCGACTTCTATGTCGCCACGCCTGCGCGCGATGTCTTCATCGCACTCTCGTACGGACCTGGTCCGTTCATCGACCGCGTCCGCACGAGGGTGGCGCGCGACTTCTCGCGACTTCCGTACCCGATCACCAGCGAACTGTTCATCGTGACCCGCGACGGCATCGCAGGCACGGCCGCCATCGCTGCCTGACCGCGTCGCAGACGCAGGCGTACGCTTTCGGCATGAAGGTCGAACCCATTCTTGCCGAACTCAACCGCCAACGAAGCGATCTCCCCAAGGACCCGACCGACATCGAGTGGTTCGCCTTGCATCATGCGTTCTGCTTCATCTCCTATCGCATGGGTGAATTCCAGAAGTACCTCGATGAGGTGGTGAAGCCTGGCGACCCGACGCCGGAGTGAGTTCGCGTCGCCACCCTCGTGGGGTGGTGCGGCTTACACTCCCGCGCTCCATGTCTGATGCACGCGATTACAAGGCAACGCTGAACCTGCCCAAGACCGCCTTCCCCATGAAGGCGAATTTGGCGCAGGCTGAGCCAGCCACGCTTGCACGCTGGGAACGCAGTGATGTCATTGCTGCCGTTCGTGCGGCACGCGCTGGTGCGCAGCCATTCGTGTTTCACGATGGACCGCCCTATGCGAACGGCGACATTCATGTCGGCCACATGCTCAACAAGGTGCTGAAGGACATGGTGGTGCGGTCGGCGCTGCTGGAGGGGAACGACTGTCACTTCATCCCAGGCTGGGACTGCCATGGACTGCCGATCGAGCATCGCGTCATGACCGATCTGATCGCGGCTGGCAAGGCTGCAAAACTCGACTCGCTTTCCGAGGAAATCCGTCGCATGGCCATCCGCCGCGAGTGCGCGCAGTACACGGAGAAGGTGATTCGAAAGCAGGCGCAGCAGATGCAGCGGCTGCTCACGCTCGCCGACTACGCCGCCCCCTATTTCACCATGCAGCCCGCGTATGAGGCCGCGACATTGGAAGTGTTTGCGGGACTCATCGAGCAAGGGCTGGTGTTTCGGCAGCTGAAGCCCGTGCACTGGTCGATCGCCAATCGCACGGCGCTCGCCGAGGCAGAGTTGGAGTATGAGGAGCGCGAGGATCCGTCGGTGCATGTCGACTTCGAGGCAGTCGACACCGCCGCAGTGGGCGCTGCGTTTGGTGCGGAGTGCGAGTGCACGCCGAGCTTCATGATCTGGACGACGACGCCGTGGACGCTGCCGGCGAACCTCGCGATCGCCGTTCACCCGCGATACAAGTACTCGCTCGTCGAGATGGACGGCGCACTCACGATCGTTGCAACCGAGTTGCTCGCCAAGGTCCAGGCTGCGGTGGGGGCCGCAGATGTTCGGACCATCGCCGAAACGGATGGCGCGGCGTTGCTCGGGTTGCAGTACCGCCATCCGTTCTGCCCGCGCGAGGGGCGCATCGTGGGTGCCGAGTATGTCACGCTCGAGGATGGAACGGGTCTCGTGCACACGGCGCCGGGGCACGGCGAGGACGATTACCGCACCGGACTGCGTGAGTCGCTCGACATTTACTGCCCCGTGCGCGACGATGGGACTTACGACGACACCGTTCCTGAGTGGCTTCGCGGGAAGTCCGTGTGGGACGCGAATGCGCTCGTCATCGAGTCGCTCGAGCGAAGCGGGCACTTGGTGAAGGCGATCTCGTTTCGCCATTCCTATCCGCACGACTGGCGGAGCCACACGCCCGTCATTTTCCGCGCGACCGAGCAGTGGTTCATCGGCGTGGATCGTCCCGCGCGACGGAGCGGTGAGTCGCTGCGGAAGATGGCACTCGATGCGGTTGAAACGCGCGTCGAGTTCGTGCCAGCGTGGGGACGCAACCGCATGCGTGGGATGCTCGAGAGCCGTCCGGATTGGTGCATCAGCCGGCAACGCGCGTGGGGGCTGCCGATCCCCGCATTCCGCCTGCCCAGTGGCGAGGCGTTCCTGACCGCTGCGAGTGTTCGCGCCGTGGCGCGCGTCGTGGCGGAGAAGGGCAGTGATGCGTGGTTCACATTGCCGCCGGCGGATCTGCTCGTCGGGTACGACGCTTCAACGGATTCCGACGCGCCTGCGGGTCTCGATGTCGGGTCACTGCAGAAGATGTACGACATCTTTGATGTGTGGTTCGAGGCGGGCTCATCCTGGCACGCAGTGCTGCGCACGCGCGGCGTGGGATTTCCGAGTGCGCTCTACCTCGAGGGCTCCGATCAACATCGTGGCTGGTTCCAGTTGTCGATGCTCCCTGCGCTGGGCGTCACGGGGGAGCCGCCGTATCGCGCGCTGGTGACGCACGGATTCCTCGTCGATCGCGAAGGGCGCAAGATGAGCAAGAGCCTCGGGAATGCGCTTGAGGTGGAGGTCCTGCTGAAGGACTTCGGCGCCGAGGTGGCGCGTTGGTGGGTCTCGAGCGCGCCGTACGAGAACGACATCCGCATCGACACGGACTACTTCCGCCTCGCGGGCGAGTCGTACCGAAAGGTCCGCAACACGCTCCGCTTCCTGCTCTCGAATCTCTTCGATGCGCCCGCGTGGCCGATCGATGAAGCGCGTCGCAATGCCGCGGCTGCGTCTCGCGAGTCACTGGATGGTTGGCTGCTCGGCGAACTCGCTGCATTGGAAAGCGATGTTCGCTCGGCGTACCAAGCGTTCGACTTCCGCCGCGCACACCTCGCGATCTTCAACTTCTGCAACGACACACTGTCCGCTGTCTATTGCGCCGCGGTGAAGGACCGCCTGTACTGTGATCGCGCCGACAGCCCGCGCCGACGAACCACGCAGGCGGTGATGCGCGTCGCGGTGGAAGTGCTCTGTCGCCTGCTCGCGCCGATCCTGCCGCACACTGCTGAAGAAGCGTGGCGTGCATTGCATGGCGAGAACGCGCCACTCCTGTTCGCTCAGGTGCATCTTGGCATCGACGCGTCGCGCGATCCGCGCTGGCAGACCGTCATGGATGCATGTGCCGCCGTGTCGAAGGCGCTCGAGTCCGCCAAGCAGCGAGGGATCGAGAACCCACTCGATGCAGCGGCGCACATCCCAGACCCGAAGGGCGTGCTGGCTCCGTTCGCTGCGGAACTCGCGGATGCCTGCGGGGTTTCGCGGGTCCGGCTCGATCCATCCCTCGCAGCGGTGGAGATCGAGGACCTCCGCGCGGAGCCGCGATGCGAGCGATCCTGGAAGCGCGACGGCACCGTCCGCGCGCGCACCGATGGTGGGATGCTGAGCGACCGCGACGCGCACGCTGTCGGCGTCTGAAGCGCCGCGCGTTCAGCTGACCTTCGATCCAGCCTTGACGGGGCGATCCACCGTCAGCAGCAGCACATCGCGCGCATCCGCGCCCGGCTTGCCGTCGATCGCGGGCACGGCGCCCTCCTTCAGATCGCTTGCCGCGAGGATCATGCCGGCGCTTGTTTCGCCCCGCAACATCCGCGGCTCCAGGTTGGCCACGATGATCACCTGTCGCCCAACGAGCGTCGACGGGTCATACCAAGCCTTGATGCCGGCACACACCTGCCGACCTTCTGCGGTTCCGTCATCGAGGCGGATCTTCAGGAGCTTGTCCGCATTCGGATGCGGCTCCGCACTCACGATCGTCGCGACGCGAAGGTCAAGCTTCGCAAAGAGGTCGTAGGCAATCGTCGGCAGAACTGCTGGCTGCGCGGCTGTCTGCGCGGCTGGCTGCTGCGTGTCGGTCATGACTTGCTCGCCTTCGATTCGCTCTTCGCCTCATCAGAATCCGCGGAGTCCTGTTCGGGGCGTGGGTTGGCGAGCGTGAAGCCCTGGCGCTCCGTGATCGCTTCGAGCGTGAACAGGTCAAGCGGCGATCCTTCGGCCATCTCCGATGCAGCGACTCCCTTGAAGCGGTCGTTCGTCAGGAGCGGCGCCAAGTCGCCGCGGTGCATCGGCGTCACCGAGTCGATCCGTGCGGCAACGACCGCCAACTTCTCCGGCGCAGCAACGACGACCGTGCGGTCTGCCACTGGCAAATCCGCGATGTTCCGCCCCGAAGGAAGCGACATGGCCTTCAGCACGATTGCCTTGGCGACAGCCGCATCCGAGCCGAGCGTGGGGAGGGATCCAGGAAACTTGAGCCCGTACTGCAGGAACTGCTTCTCACCTTGACGAAGGTCGGTGAATGGTTCCACCTTCGTGCCGAACGCCTGCGCCACGGCGGACAGTCCTTGGTCACCAGCCTGTTTCTGGATGTCCCCGATCATGGTCTCCAGCTTTTCGAAGCGCTCCACGCGCGCCACATCCTTCGTCAGCGCCTCTCGCGCTGCATCGACGGACGCCGGGGCGGCGGCAGCCTCCGCAGCGGTCACGCGGAACGCAACAACATCGCCGAGCGCCGTCTGCAACACGGGACCCGCGACCGCAACCTGTGCCACCAGTGTCGGCTTGCCACCGAACTCGCGCAGCGACTGGATGATCTGTGTCGCCGCCACGGGCTGCGATCCAAAGCGGTTCGTCGTTGCGCCACCGAGCACTGGAAGCGCGGCCACATCCTTCACGCCGATCCACTCCTCCGTGCGCGATTCGACGGCAGGCTGGGGGATCGAGAACTTCTGCGCAACCTCCGAAGCAAGCGCCGTCATCGTCAGCTGCCGCGCACTCCAGTCCGCCGGCAGCGAGTAGTAGCCGTTCACCTGCTCGATGCCGCGCATGGAGAGTTGCAACCGATCGGAAATGAACTTCGCGATCTCCGCACGCTTGTCCGTGCTGACCTTCGTCAGCACCTTGGAGCGCACCGCCTCGCGGTTCGACTCGAACGAGGCGGCCTCAGGCGTCGAGGCCAACTGCGGCGCCGCAAAATCCCCTGGATTCTCCAGCCAATACTTGCGCAGCTCGATGTTCGACAGCGCGGGGCTTGCCTCCACGGCCGCGGTGATCGAGGTCGTCGGCACCACCAACCACTCCAGCCGAATGCGGTCTGCCGTCTTGTAGCCGAAGCCATACTTGCCGGCGCCTGGCGCCTGATCGCCGTACTCCTCCAACTGCTCCGCGAGTTCCGCATCGCTCGGTGCGGGAACATCCACCTTTGCGTTCACCCCATCGAGCACCGTCACTTCACCCGAGACTGCATTCAGCAGCGATGCGGCGGTCTGCTCGATGCGTACCACGGACATACGCGTCGGGCCGCTCAGGATGAGATTGATGTACCGCTCGACGCCGTTGAGCTTCGCGATCGTCTCAAACACCTCCTTGGGTGACATGCCGCCCTCGCGGCAAAGCGCGCCCACCAAGTTCGACTCCGGCAACTTGCTGGTCGTGGCCATCTCGCTGATGCGCGACTGCCCATCGGCGGCGCCTCCCACCAGGCCAGCAGCCTCCGCCTCCTTCGCGAGCAAGCACCAATGGACGGGGTCCTTGTCGAATTGCAACTGACGGACGATGGGATCGCCGAGCATGCCGATGACGCGGGTCTCTTGCTGCAGGCGCCGCAGGTCCGACTCGGAGAACGAGGTGCCATCGCGCGTGGTTGCCCAGGTCGATCGCCCCTCGAGCAACTGCGTGAGGAAGGTGCTGCTCTGGTCGAACACAAGCCACGACACCATGAGGAACGTCATGCCGATCACGAGGATCCAGCGGGTGAGTTTCTCGTTCTGTCGAAAGAACTTCAGCATGCGGCGGCTCCGTGGGAAGTCTGGGAATGAAAATGGGCGCGCGGACTTTGGTCGTCCGTGCGCCCAAGGAAACGGCGTGGGACGATCAGCGGTAGAACTCGACGATCAGGTTGGTGTTCACATCGAACGGAATCTGCTCCGACGAAGGCATGGAGAGGACCTTCAGCGACAGTTCCGCGGGATTCACTTCCATCCATCCTGGAACGATGTGGCCCGTCATGGTTTCCATCGTCTCGCGAACCAGCTTGTGAACGCCGTCGCGCATCGTGATGACCATTCCAGGCTCGCAGGCATAGGAGGGGCGATCAACCTTCGCACCGTTGACCTTCACATGTCCATGCACCACGAGTTGTCGAGCGGCCCAAATCGTTCGAGCAAACCCGGCACGTCGGACGACATTGTCGAGTCGACGCTCAAGGTTCTGCAGCAGGACTTCGCCGGTGTTGCCGCGGCTGTGCGATGCCTCATCGAGGTACCGACGGAACTGCCGCTCCAGCACGCTGTAGTGGTAGCGAAGCTTCTGCTTCTCGTCCTTGCGCATGCCGTACGGCTTTGCGCGACGACCGCGGAAGCCGTGCATGCCAGGCGGGGTCAACTGCCGCTTCACAGTGTGCTTTGGCGTATCCGCAATCGGAACTCCGACGCGGCGAGAGAGCTTGACCTTGGGGCCTGTGTATCGTGCCATGGGGGAACGGGGCATTGAACCTTGTGAGGCATCCCATGTCAAGCCAACCGCCTGTGGGGACTTGGGTTTTCGGACCTTCGGCGGTCGCGCCCCTCGGCTCGGTCCATGCGAGCGCCGCTCAAGCCACCGCGCAGACGGGTCAGTAGGCGCGAGAGTCGTTCTTGCTGCACCAGTTGAGGAATGCACGGTTCAGCACGCGCAGTCCACCAGGGGTGGGGTAGTCGCCCGTGAAGTACCAGTCACCGAGGTGGTCAGGCATCGAGAGCCGCAGTCCCTCGATCGTCTGGTACACGACTTCGACCGGCCCATCCCATTCACCGCTTCGCGGTCGTATCAGTCGAGCCACTTCGCCTGAGATCTCATCGTGCGTGAACCGCTCGTAGATCAGGCGCACATGATTTTGCATGCGGTCGGGTGGCAGGGATTCCTGCTCACGACAGAGTGCCTCAACATCCTGCAGGATCCGCGCGTCGCCGCGCTGGTGCAAGAGGCTGATCGCCGCTTCGAAGGCGATGAAACGCCCGAGTTGACTCATGTCGATGCCGTAACAGTCCGGATACATGATCGGTGGTGCGCTGCTCGCAATCAAGATGCGCGCTGGGCGAAGGCGTGAGAGGATCGTGATGATCGAATCGCGAAGCGTGGTGCCGCGAACGATTGAATCGTCAACGACCACAAGCGTGTCCTCGCTTTGCACGGTGCCGTGGGTGATGTCGTACACATGCGCCACCAGATCGCGCCGCGCCGCATCATGCGTGATGAATGTGCGGAGCCGCTGATCCTTGTGCGCAACCTTTTCGGCTCGCACGCGCACATCCATCAGCTTGACGATGACGGACTCGGCAACGGGACCTTGCGCCTGCAGTTGCACCACGCGCTCGGCGCCGCGCGCCCGCAGGATCCGCTCGGTTTCCTGCACCAGCCCGAAGTACGCGCTCTCGCTGGTGTTGGGAATGAACGAGAACACGGCATGCTCGACATCCCCGCCGAGCCGCTCGAGGATTCGCGGCGCAAGCTGCGTGCCCAGCCGCTTGCGTTCTTCGTAGATGTCGGGATCGTTGCCGCGGCTGAAGTAGATGCGCTCGAATGTGCATTGGCGGATCGGTGCTGGGGCAGCGAATCGCTGCGAACGGATCTCCCCGCTGCGCTTGACCGTCAGCACATGACCGGGCTCGAGCGCTTCGACCTGCGAAATCGGCACATCGAAAACCGATGCAAGCGCAGGGCGTTCGCTGGCAACGGCAACGACATCATCCGTGACCAGCATGAACGCGGGTCGAATGCCCGCGGGGTCGCGGCAGGCAAAGCAGTCGCCGTTGCCCACGAGCGCGCCGAGCGTGTAGCCGCCGTCGAACTTCTCCGCGGCACGGCGAAGGATGCGACCGTAGTCCAGTTGCGCGCTGACTTCTGCTGCCAGTTCGCGCCCCTCGAGATTCTTGAACGATCCAGGACCCGAGGTCGACACGAGTGCATCATGCTCGCAGTCCATGGCGTGGCCGATCTTCTCGAGCACCACGCCTGTATCGCTGCCGCCCACTGGCGCGAGTCCGTACTCCACCAGCAAGTCGAACAGCTCAGGGGCGTTCGTGAGGTTGAAGTTGCCCGCGAGTGCGAGGTTTCGGCTCGCCACGATGGATCGGCGAAGGAACGGATGGCATGCGTCCGCCGATCGTCCGCCAAAGGTGCCGTAGCGAAGGTGCCCGAGCAGCACCTCGCCGAGCATCGGGATGCGCCGCTTGAGTTCAGCCACCGCGGCTGTTCGCAGCGCTTCGTCGCCGAGCGCTCGGACGGGGGCGAGCGCGTCATCAAAGAGCCGCTCCACGGGATTGCGCTTGCCCGACCGCTCGCGTTCGAGGAACGGTTCGCCCGGCAGCGCATCGAAACGGACCGCTGCGATGCCCGCCCCATCCTGGCCGCGGTTGTGCTGCTTCTCCATCAGGAGGTAAAGCTTGCGGAGTCCCCACACGGGGTCGCCGTACTGCCGCTGGTACCACTCGATCGGCTTGCGCAGGCGAACGAGCGCGAGGCCGCATTCATGGGTCAGGGCGTCGCTCATGGAGCGAACGAAGGTTAGCGGAGCGGAGCGGATGCGAGCGCGGCGCCTCGATCGGCGTCTGCCGACACGCACTCGCTCATGCAGCGGACACGGAGGACGGGCGATGGTTCGAACGGTTTGGTCACCACCATCGTTGCCGCAAGGGCAGGGACGGCCGCGCTCATGGCTTCGGCAGCGATGGACGGGCGGTTGCACTCGATCGACAGGTGCAGCAGCACCAGTTGGCGGATCGTGCCGCCCGCTGCCAGTCGTGCAACGGCGGCGGCGGACTCGTCATTCGACAGATGCCCTCTGCCACCCATGATTCGCCGCTTCAGGAACCACGGCCTGCTCGATGCCTGCTGCAGCGCGAGGTCATAGTTGCTTTCGATCGAAAGGAGATCCAGTCCGCCGAACGCATCGACGAGCTGATCTTCGACCGCACCAAGGTCTGTGGCGTGGCCGATCGACCCCGATTCGCAGTCGAAGCGAAATGCCGTGGAGCCCACCTCGTCATGCGGCACCTCCACCGCGAGCGCCTGCGCAGTCTCGCCGAGCGCGAAACGACCGCGCACCGAACGCAAGCACTGTTTCGGCACGCCGAGTTGCAGCGCCGACTCCGCATGCTCGGCGCGGACCACCACGGGCACGGGCGCACGATTCAGCTGACGAGTCCAGGCGGGCGACCAGTGATCGCGGTCGAGATGGGTCAGGAAGATCGCACGCAGCGTGTGGAAGCTGCCGATGGCGTGCGCCTGTGACAGCGCCGTGCGCACGCCCCGCGGAGTCAGCCCCGCATCGACGAGGATGAAGCGCCCGCTCGAGTCGAATGAGATCGCCGTCGCATTGCCACGCGAACTGCTCGCCAAGACGCAGACCTGTGCGCTCATGAGCGATGCCTCACGCGTCGGGCGTCAACTTCGGCGAACTCGTTCTTGGTCAATGGTGTGCCTTCCTTGGCTTCGTCCGCGTGGGTGGAGCTCGTGATGCGCCGTCAGGCGCTTCGGATCGAGCCGCGTCCGCGGGCGGTCGCGACCCCACGCTTGGAAGCGGCAATGAACGCAAGATATTCATCGACCAGTGGATCGCCCGCGCGTGAACGCAATACCTCCACCGCGGACTTCAGCAGAAGTCCACTTCGGCAGAGGGTCTTATGAACCCACCGGACGGTGTCGATCGTCGCGGAACTGGCGCCTTGCCGTCTGAGACCCACCACATTCACCGCCCATGCCACATTGATCTCCGTGACGAGGAAGAATGGGCAAATGTCCTGCACCGCGCCAGACATGCCACTGATCATGGCGCCGCGCCCGACCCTGGCGAATTGATGCACCGAGGCGTTGCCGCCGATGATCACGCGGTCCGCAATCTCCACATGACCGGCCAACAGGACACCGTTGGCGAAGGTGCAGTGGTTCCCGACGATGCAGTCGTGTCCCGCGTGCGAGTTCGCCATCCAGTAGTTGCCGTTGCCGATGCGGCCTTGGAGCGCCGTCTTCGGTCGGTGCAGCGTGACTCCCTCCCGGAACACATTGTCGTCGCCGACCACCATGCCCGCGCCGGGGGTGTCGGGGCTGAAGCCGAGATCCTGCGGCGCACCACCGATGCACACATGCGGGTGGAGGTCATTGCGCGCGCCGAGGTCGAGCGGTCCTTCCAGCATCACGAGCGAGCGAAGCCGCGTTCCTGCGCCGACGCGAAGGGGACCAAGCACGCCTCGAAGGTGGCACCACGGACCAACGATGACATCATCCGCGAGGCACACATCCCCCTCGATGATCGCAGTCGGATGGATGGTCGGCATGAGGGCAGGGGAGGATAATGCCTCGGCGTAGGCTTGAGGACTCCATGTGTGCAGGCGAAATGCAGCTCGGTGCCGATGATCGTTCGCCGCTCGTTCGCATCGAGGATCTTGGGCGAATTCCCTATGCGGCTGCGTATGACCTGCAGCGCGCCGAGCACGCGCGCCTGCTTGCACAGCGTGAGACCCCAACCCGCGCGACGCCATTTCCCCTCGGGACCATCTTCCTCGTCGAGCACGAGCCGCCCGTCATCACCGTGACTCGACGCGCGGAGGCGCCGTCGCATGTGCTGGTGTCCGATGAACGCCTCGCCGCACTCGGCGTGCAGCGCGTGGAGACGGACCGCGGCGGCGATGTGACCTGGCACGGACCAGGGCAGCTCGTTGCGTACTTGGTGCTCGACCTCAATCTCGTCGGTGTCCGCGTGCATGGGTACTTGCGAATGCTGGAGGGGGCCGTGATCGACACGCTCGCGGCGTTCGGTCTCGTGGGTGCGCGCGAGCAGGGCGCCACTGGAGTCTGGATCAACGGTGCGAAGGTGTGTGCATTCGGCGTGCGACTGTCGCGCTGGATCTCGATGCATGGGCTGGCGCTGAATGTCCGACCAGACCTTCAACAGTTCGACTTGATCGTTCCGTGCGGACTGCATGGGCGTGCGGTGACGAGCATGCGGCGCGAACTCGGCGCGGCGGAGCCCACGATGGAGGAGGTTCGCGGCGAGCTTGTGCGGCAGTTGCTGCGCGCGATCGATGCGGCGGTCGTCGCGAGGGCGGATTCGCCCGCATGAACGCCCCGCGCGTGCTGCGCGCGGGAACCGCACTACACTTCAGGGCTTCGCTGTCGATGGCGCGAAGGTTGGTCATGGACATCCGCAACTTTTCAATCATCGCGCACATCGACCATGGCAAGAGCACGCTTGCCGATCGGCTGCTGCAGGCGACCAACGCGGTGTCCGCTCGCGAGGCGCGCGCGCAGTTCCTCGATTCCATGGACCTTGAGCGCGAGCGCGGCATCACCATCAAGGCGAGCGCGGTCACCGTGCACCACACCTGTGACGGACGCGACTTCGAGCTGAACTTCATCGACACGCCAGGACATGTCGACTTCACTTACGAAGTCAGCCGCGCGCTGACGGCATGTGAAGGCGCGGTGCTGGTGGTGGACTCCACGCAGGGCGTTCAGGCGCAGACGGTGGCGAACGCGTATCTCGCGGTGGAGGCGGGGCTGGAACTGATCCCCGTCATCAACAAGATCGACCTGCCGGCTGCGGACCCCGATGGCGTGGCGATGGAAGTGGAGCAGGTGCTCGGACTGCCGGCCGAAGACTGCATCAGCGTCTCGGCGAAGTCGGGCAAGGGAATCCAGGAACTGCTCGATCTCATTTGCCGCAAGCTGCCTGCGCCGCGACCGCCGCGCACCGACAAACTGCGAGGACTGATCTTCGACGCGAAATATGACGATTACCGCGGCGTTGTTGTCTATGTGCGGATCTTCGATGGCGTACTCCGCGTGGGTGACAAGATCCGCATGATGGGCACGGGGCGCACCTTTGCGGTGAGCGAGTTGAACCGCTACACGCCGCATGTCACGCGCGTGAAGGAGTTGGGCTGGGCGCAGGTCGGTTCCATCAGCGCCAGCATCAAGAGCCTCAAGGATGTGCGCGTGGGCGACACCGTCACGCTCGAGGGCAACCCTGCCGACGAGCCGCTGCCTGGCTATGAGGAGCCGAAGCAGATGGTGTTCTGCGACTTCTACCCTTCCAGTGCCGACGCGGAGGCGGGCACGGGGAAGAAGGCAAGCTTCGAAGCGCTGCGCGAGGCAATCGAAAAACTCAACCTGAATGACGCCAGCTTCACCTTCGAGGTGCAGCATTCGGAGGCGCTCGGCTTCGGCTATCGATGCGGATTCCTCGGTCTGCTGCACATGGACATCGTGCAAGAGCGTCTCGAGCGCGAGGGCGGCGTGGAGATCGTGCAGACGGCTCCGACCGTGAAATATGTCCTGAAGCTGACCGCAGGCGACGAAGTGGAGATCCACAATCCGTCGGAGCTGCCAGATCCATCGCTGATTGCCGAGATTCGCGAACCGATCGCGAAGCTTGAGATCATGTGCCCCTCCGAAAACATCGGCGATCTCATCAAGCTCTGCGACAGTCGCCGTGGCACCTTCAAGGCGCAGCGATTCCTCGGTGAAGGCAGGCAGATCCTTGATTACGAGTTGCCGATGGCGGAGATCATCTACGACTTCTACGACAAGCTGAAGTCGATCACCCGCGGGTACGGCACCATGGACTACCAGGTCGTCGCGTACCGCGCGGACAACCTCGTCAAGGTCAACATCCTCGTGAACGGCGATCCGGTCGAGGCGCTCAGCCTCATCTGCCATCGATCGACCGCCGAGCAGCGAAGCCGCGCGATCCTCGCGAAGCTGAAGAAGCAGATCGATCGCCACCAGTTCGAGATCGCCCTCCAGGCCGCCATCGGTGGCAAGATCATCGCGCGAGAATCGATTTCCGCGATGCGCAAGAACGTCACCGCGAAGTGCTATGGCGGCGACATCACCCGCAAGCGCAAGCTGCTCGAGAAGCAGAAGGAAGGCAAGAAGCGCATGAAGCAGATCGGCTCCGTCTCGATCCCGCAGGAAGCGTTCCTTGCAGTGCTCGAGCAGGGTGATTGAACGCCCCGCCGCCGCTTTCGCGGCAGAGCGCCTCCGCGCTGCGTTTTGCATAGCCTTGCCTTCATGCGAATTGCCGCCGCCATCGTCGCCGCATCGGTGCTCTCGAGCACGCTGACGGCGTTCATCCTTCGAGTGGATCGCCCCGCAGGCGCGAATGCTGCGGCAGCGTTGGGGGACCTCGGCCCCGCCGATGCGCTGGTGCTGAGCGGAAAGGACAGCACGCTCACCGTCAGCAACCGCAGCGGCCGCATCAGTTGGTCGGAGGACGCAACCGCGCGGAGCCATTCGGTTGGCACGCTGCATGTCGGTCGGATCATGTCGGCGCTGCTGCAATCCGATGCATTCACGAGGGAGCGCGAGCAGATCGCCGAGGCGAACGAGGCGAGGGGCAAGGAGTTCGAGGCTCGTTACCGATCGCTCGTCGAGAAGGCGCGTTCCATGGACAAGGAGTCGCCCGACATCCCAGCTGCGCGCGAGGAGTTTGAGGCGTTCCAAGCGGAGTTCTCCGCCTGGAACGAGGCAACGCAGGCGGAGGCGGAGGCGCTGCAGTCGCGCCAGTACCAGGATGCGTATTCGCGGCTGCGCGATGCGGTGGATGTCGTCGCTGATCGACGCAAGATCGATCTCGTGCTCCGCTTCATTCCGCCCACGGACAAGATCCGCCCCGGCGACCAAGACGCGATCGTGCAGCAGATGATGAGCCGCACATTCGTGCGCGTTCCCGAGTCGATCGACATCACCGAAGACATCCTGCGCGAGATGAACCTGACCGCGCCGAAGGAGGAGTGATGCGCAAGCTGTTCGCGCAGGCGTTTGGTGCGGTCATCGCGGGCGCCACCGGCGCGCTGGTGGTGTGGACCCTCGGCGGCGATCGTGTGGATGCCACGCGCTTGATGCCGGCAGACCTCGGTCCAGCCGATGCGCTCGTGCTGAGCGGCAAGGATGCGCCGCTGGTTGTTCGCAACAGTGATGGCCGCATCGGATGGTCGGAAGATGCCGCGGCGCGGGCATGGAGCATCGGGTGCGTTCACATTGATTCGGTCATCAAGGCGATTCTCGCCACGGACCGTTATGTGGAGGAACGCAGGACCTTCGAGCAGGAAGCGCAGTCGCAAGGGGAGGCATTCGAGCAGCGCGACAAGGCGCTGCGCGCGAAGTACCCCGACATCAAGCCGGATGACCCGAATTTCAATCAGGCGCGCGAAGAGTTCGTGTCGCTTCAGCAGGAGTTCGAGAAGTGGCGACTGGCTATCCAGCAGATTCAGGCGAAGCACATGGCAGAGCAGATCGAGAAGGGATATCGCGAGATGCTCTCGGCGCTTGAGGTGGTCGCAGACCGACGCCGCGTCGATCTCGTCTTTCGATTCGTGCCCGCCGAACGCCCCTTCGAAGCGGGCGATGTGGGCGCGGTGATGGTCGCGGTGCAGGCGCGGCCGTTCCTGCGGCATCCGCGGGGGATGGATCTCACCGACGATGTCTTCAAGGAACTCGGGCTTCAGCCCCCCGAGGGCTGACTCCGATCACTTCACGGCGTCCTTGCCGTTCGTCGGCAGTCGACGCAGTTCGCCGATGGGCGTCGCAAGGGCAACGATCTCGTTCGTCATGCTGCCGTCTGAAGACACGGCGCCCGGTCGCTGCACTGGAACGCAGCGGAGTGGCGCATCGCGCTCCTCGCCGCGGAAGAGTTGGATCAGTTTTCCATCGAAGGTCCATCGACCGCCCTGCACGGAAGGCGGGGCCGAAGAGTTTGGCAGCGGCGCCGCCGTGAGAGAAAACGATCCATCGGCGCGCAGGTCAAGTGTGCCGCCGGGACCGTTCCAGCGGCCGACATGCGCATCTTCAGGGGCGAGCGGCGGCGTCGTCGAATGCGCCAGTCCCGACGCAGCACCCACATCCACAAGCAGCACGCCATTCGTGCGCCGAAGCGCGCAGCGCGTGCGAGGGGGTGCGTTCCCAGGCGTCTTGGGGTCGAAGTACGGTTCGATCCAGAAGGTGCGATAGTTCTGTCGGTGCCACCGCCCGCGCGCCGAAGGCTCGCGGTAGCGGTTGGGCTGATCCCACATCAGGAACGAACCATCGCGCTTCACGGAAAGCACCACCGCGCCATTCGACCACCACCCCGACATGTCGATCTGCTCGGTCGGATCGATGTCGAGGTTCGCACCCTTGGGAATGATCGGCGGCGCCGACTGCTGCGCGAACAGTGCGCGGCTGGACAGCGCGGTCACAACCAGCGCGAGCGCGCAGCAGACAGTGGGGGCGGGTCGTTTCATGATCGGAGCACGGGAAGCTGGATCGACGGATCGAGATCGCTCGTGGGTTGTGCGATCAAATCGTAACCGTCGGCATCCACGATTGTGCATCGCACCAATTCGCCGGGGGTCAGCGGTGTGCGACTCACCACATGCGTGACGCTGTCGATCTGCGGCGCCTGGTGATACGCGCGCCCCACATGCAGGTGCAGTTTGCCGCGCGTGACACCCGCGGTGGAACGCCCCGTCACGCGCGCCGACGACTCGCCATCGATCAGCACATCGAACGCAGACCGTTGGTCCGCGACGAATCGGGCATTCTCGAACGCGATCGACTGCTGCAATTCCATGATCTCCGCCTCGCGGCGCGCGGCAACCTCTGGGTCAACGCGGAGCGATGCATCATCGTGCATCGTGCCCGATGGCGTCCCATCCTCTGGCGAGTAGCGGAAGACGCCAAGCGCGTCGAACTGCGCGCGCTCGATGAACGCGCAGAGGCGTTCGTGATCTTCCTCGGTCTCGCCGGGGTGCCCCGTGATGAAGGTCGTGCGGATCGCCATGCCTGGAATGCGTTCACGCAACTCCTCGACCACGCGTTCTTGCTGCGCGGCGGTGACATGACGACGCATGCGCTCAAGCATGCGGTCGGTTGCGTGCTGCAGCGGCATGTCGATGTACTTCACCACACCAGAGAGCCGCGCGATCGCATCCATCATCTCGTTCGTGAAGTTCGACGGGTACGCGTACATCAGTCGCAGCCAGCCGCCGCCGTGCTCCTGCACCACGCCGTCGAGCCGCTCCAACAGGCCGACCAGCCCCGACGAGTCGCCGATGTCCATACCCCAGCTCGTCGTGTCCTGACCGATCAGGTTCAACTCGAACGCGCCGTCGCGCATCAGTCCGCGTGCCTCGGCTGCAACGGCATCGGCGGACTTCGACCGCATCTTGCCGCGGATCGAAGGGATCGTGCAGAACGAGCAGCGCTGGTTGCATCCCTCGCTCACGCGCAGGTATGCCCAGTGGCGAGGCGTGAGGCGGAATCGTCCCTCGTCCCCCTCCCAGTAGCCGATCCCCAGACCGTCTTTCCCGTGCACGGTGAGCCCGACCGTCTCGCGCCCGCGCTCCGCCGCAGCGAGCAGCGCGTTCGACGAGATCCAGTAGCCAGGGCGCTCGGTCGCATCGCCGAGCCCCGCGCGCTCGGCTCGCGCGCCTCGCACGGCGTCCACCACATGATCGCGGTCGAACACGCCGATGAGCGCATCGATTCCTGGCGCCCACTCGAGCATCTTCGCGCGGTGGCGCTGCACCAAACAGCCCGCCACCACCACGCGCTTCAACTCGCCTCGGTGCTTGCGCTCGATCGCCTCACGGATCACGCCAAGCGACTCATCCTTGCTCGCTTCGAGGAAGCCGCAGGTGTTCACCACGAGCGCATCGGGTGACTGATCCTCGTTCACCAATCGCAAGCCGTCCGCCGCGAGCAATCCGAGCATCTTCTCGCTGTCGACAAGATTCTTCGGGCAGCCGAGGCTCACGAACGCAACGCGTTCGACGGCATCAGTCGTGGGCTTTCGTGCGGCGGGCATCGTTCGCCATCGTAGGCGCGGCGGGGGAGTCCGCGTCGCGGTAAAGCCCGCGCTCACGGATGAAACGCGCCACCGCGGGATCGATCAAGTCGCGTGTTGCATCGGGCGCTTGAACGCCATCGCCCAGCCCGCGCCACCGAGCACGAACTTCGGTCGCGGCCATCGGCACCGCGGGCATCGGCAGCACGGCACGAGCCCATGCCTGCCCGTCGCATCCGAGCGCAGCGAACTTCTCCGCGAGCGCCCGCGCGAGCGACGCCGTATCCCACGGCGGACGCGGCACGACCGCCACCTGCGCCAACTCATCCGCGATGCGCCGCCACGAACGCCAGCGATCGAACTGCAGCGCCTGGTCTGCGCCGATCAGCAGCACGAGATCCGCGCGCGTCAATCCATCGCGCGCCGCCAGGAACGACAGCGTGTCCACCGTGAACGACTCGCCCTCCCGATCCAGTTCAACCGCATCCACCTCCGCGCCCGCGACCTGCGAAAACGCAAGTCGCGCCATTGCCAACCGATCGTCGCGGCCGGCACCATCGACCGCATCGCGCAGCGGCGCGCGCCCCGCGGGGATCACGACGATTCGCGGGCAACCGAGCATCCGCGCCGCATCGACCGCCATGCGAACATGCATCCAATGCGGCGGATCGAATGTGCCGCCGAAGACAAGCGTGCGCCGAATCGTCGCTGCAGCAGCCACCTGTGCGATCACTTCGCCGGCGCGCGCAAGCGCTCGCGAACACATCGCTCCCCAGCGCGCGAGTGCCACGGTTCGCAGCGGCGCAGTTGCCACCGCACGCACCAACGCAGGCACCGCAAGCGATCCGTCCACCGAAACGAGGCTCGACATCCATGACGGCAAGTCATCGTCGATCCCATCACTCACCGCGCGCACCACGCCAAAGCGCCAGCCGAACGCAGCTGCGACCTCGCAGAATCCACCCGACTCCACATCCACGAGATCACCACCTGAGTTCGCGTGCAGCGCCGACTTCTCCGCACGGCTGCCGCACACGCGTTCCACCGAAACAACGCACGCACGACCAGCCCCGCCCGAAGCAGCCGCCGCAAGCGGCGGAACAAACACGCGCCCGTCGCTCGCCATGACCTTCGACGCGCACCACATCGATCCGCGCACAAACGGCGCCCGCAGCCCGCCCGCGAGCCCAGCGAGAATCACGACAGCCCCGCGCGCAGGCAACACCGCACCGCGCGCAGACTCGCGCGCCGCCCATCGGCTCGCCGCATGCGCACCAACGCCAATGCACCGCACATCCATCGCGCAGCCGAGCCCGCCAAGCGCCGCACGAATGCGCGATGCCTCGAATGCCGTGGGGCAGAGCACCGTCGCCGTCGTCATGGACCGATCCGTGATACCGATCATCTTGCCTTCGATTTTCGCAACGCTATACTCTTTGCCCGTTGGCCTCATCGTCTAGCCCGGCTAGGACACATCCCTCTCACGGATGGAACAGGGGTTCAAATCCCCTTGGGGTCATTCGACTCGGCAGCCAACAACTGCCACAGGAACGCCTCGCACCGACAGACTCAGTTTCAAACGAATACTGCGCAAGGTGCGAGGTCTCCAGTCTCGGCCCCATCGTCTAGCCTGGTCCAGGACACCTCCCTTTCAAGGAGGACACATGGGTTCAAATCCCATTGGGGTCATTCGCTTCGAAGCGCGCCTCTAGTGCGCGCCCGCGCCGCGCCTCTACCACGCGCGCCCTCGGCATGCACCCTGCTGGGGCTCAGACAGTTTCGCCTGCTCCACGCGGCTGGCGCCGCGCGTTCGCAGGCTCAACAACTCGCCCAGCAGGGGATGCCTCGGGCGCGCGCGGCCGAACGCACAACACCTTGGTTCAGCTGCTCCGCCCGCGCCTCTCGCGCGGTGCGTCCTTACTATCGATTTCCTTTGGCTCGATTGTGGGTCGTGCAGAGCAATTGGCAGTTCTGAGCTGAGGAATTGCCGCCCTTGCTCCATGCCGCGACGTGGTCGGCGTCCATCTCGTCGAGGTCGTAGATTCGGTCCTTGTTGGCGTTGTCGCCAATCGCGCAAAGTGGGCAGTTGGACTTGCCCTTGGTCTTCGCCTCCTTCGTCTGCTTGTTGTATGAGACCTTCTTGGTTCTATCGTCGAACACTCGCACGGACAGCAGCTGCTTTTCCTTTGAGCGACCAAGGAGGTACTCGAAGATTCCCTTGCGATCCGTGACGCAGTGGTCAGCCGCGAGTTTCTGGACTGCGGCGGACATCTTCCTCGGGTCGTAACTCTCGCCGCGATATGCCTCGTACAGCCTGCCCCAATCTAGGCCGCGCATCTCGGGGAGAACATCCGTGAACACGGTGGACACCCAATCGATCACGGTGTTGAAGTGGGCCTTGAGTGTTTTGATGTTCTCGTCGGTGCGGTGGTCGCTCATGTAGGTACCGATGTCGCCCTTGCTCACCCAGTCAAGCGCCCGTTCCAGAAAGTCTTGGCGGTTAGCGCTGCCGCGCACGTACGCACTCCACTTCTGGATGTTCGCGTTCTGGCTGTTGCTGAACTCGGCCTTGGCAAGCGTGACGAACGAGCCGGAGTAGACGGCATTGAGCAGTTCCTGGTCGTTCAGCGGCACGCCGGCTATGTTGACCGTCTTGAACCACGCCTTGATCTCAGTCTCCGTCCCTTCGCACTCGTAGATGAGCAGCTTCGACTCGCGGATCTTCTTCTGCTGGTCAGCGGGCATGGTGCTGAACATCTTCGGGTTGCCGTTTTCCATGATCGCGAACTTGTCGGTGACGAACCGCCCGATGCTGGTGATGCGCTGCTGGCCGTCGAGCACCTCGAACCTGTCGCCAGCGACCGAGTTGAAGTAGATCACCCCAAGCGGATAGCCCTTGAGGAGCGATTCGATGACCGCCTGCTCCTTCTTCCCGCCGCCGTCGGCGTAGATGTAGTTGCGCTGGTACTCCGGCTGGATCGTGAGCTTCCCGCGGAGACCGAACAGCCCCTTGCCTTCCAGTTGGTTGTAGACGAAACCGTCGCAGATCTTGGCGACGGTGATGTCGGTCTTGAGAGTGGTTTTCACTTCTTCTTCCCTCCTTTCGCGGGGCGACGGTGGCGGATGGCGATGCGGACGTAGGTCGGCTTCCCCTTGATCGCGCTGTCTTTGTCCTTGATTAGCCCATGTTCCTTATAGGGGACACCGGAATCCCTCCGGATGTCATTCGCGCTCATGATCTCGAACTGGGCAGGGTTGTACTTGTCGAGAAAGGTGATCGGGACGCCCATGACACCGTCGTAGTCGCTGGGAATCGCGTCGGTGAACGGCACTTCAATCGCGTCGTAGTTGTCGTACCGATCGTAGGCGGGCTTGCCCTTGATCTCCTTGTGCTTACTGAACCTCAAGTTGTCCGCCATGGTCATGCACTTCAACTTTTCGTGGCGGCGCCCGTGGTCGAGATTCGTGAACCACCCGACGTTGCGGAACTTGACCAGTCCAGTCTGCTTGTCATAGACACCGTGGGCGAACTCACGCGCCCGATCCGCTGGAATGCTGAAGTACGCATTCCCTTGGGCGAAACCTGCTCCAACCCACATCCTGTCACCTCTGATGAGCGGGAAGATCTCCTTGTAGGTGATCGCGTTCTTGCTGCCGATGATCAGAAACTTCTTCCCGTGCTCCACGAGCTGCGCGATGTACTCCCGGAACAACGAGAACGGCGGATTGGTGACGACGATGTCGGCTTGTTCTAGGAGGGCAATGCACTCGGGGCTTCGGAAGTCGCCGCCGGGGTATTGGTCGTTGCCCTTGAGGGCGATTCGGTTGGCCTTGTTTTTCTTGAGGAAGAGCTTTACGTCCTCGATGTCGGCCGTGCCGTCGTTGTTCTCGTCCTTCACGTGGTCGACGATGACGGCGATTGCCTTTGGCTTTGAGCGCGTGCTGTTGCCTTCGGTGTGCTCGGGGAAGAGCGTCATCTGCCCGGCGATGGGGGAGCCGTCGTAGCTGGTACAGATGAGCCGCGTGAGGCCGAGTTTGTTGAAGTTGGCGGCGAAGTACTTGAAGAAGTTGCTCTCGAACGGGTCATCGCAGTTGCAGTAGACGACCTTGCCGCGGAAGGTGTTGGGGTCGAACTCGAGGTAGGCCTCGACCTCTTTCTGGATGTCGATGTACTGGGTGTAGAACTCGTCCTGCTTGGCAGCTTTCGCAGCGCTCAAGCTTCGATTCAATGGCTGGGTTTTCACTTGCGTTGGTGCGCCCGGTGAATTGCCGGTCCGCCCGAGCCCCTTGCGTGATGCCCTCTTGGACATGGCCTGCACTGTACTCGCCATGGTCTGCCGAGCACCGCGCGAGCCGAAACGCGCCCCGCGGGTGGGCTGCGGCATGCCTGTGCTGGGCGAGTTGTTGAGCCTGCGAACGCGCGGCGCCAGCCGCGTGGAGCAGGCGAGAGACTGTCTGAGCCCCAGCACGGCTATGCCGCAGCCCAATTGGCGTGGGAACGGATGCGTTTTGACTCGTTTGGGCTCAAAATGCCTCGCCTCGCGCTTGCAGATCAATGGGGCTGGGGTAGGTTGCGTGACCTATGCGAAGTGCAGTTGCTTGTGTTGCGGCCGCTTTGGTTGCAGTCTTGGCGGGTCGCGCGGAAGCAGCGGTGCGCTATGTCAATGTGGCACTCGCTGGCGGAGCTGACAACGGCACAAGCTGGGACAACGCATACCGCACCGTTGACGGCGTGTCGCGCGCGCTTGCCGCATCGGTGTCGGGCGATGAGATCTGGGTCGCCGCGGGGACATACAAGCCGACCGCGGGCACTTCGCGGACGGTGTTCATCACGCTCAAGACAGGTGTTGCCGTGTACGGCGGATTCGCTGGAATGGAAACCGAGGTGTCGCAGCGAAGCGTGAGCGGGAATGTCACGGTGCTGACAGGCGATCTGTTGGGGAACGACAACGGCACGACGACCAACTTGGCGGACAACTCGTATCACGTGGTGGTCGGCAGCAGCGTGGCGACTTCCGCGGTGCTGGATGGGTTCACGATCCGCGGCGGATATGCCAATGGGGCGACTGGGTCGAACTACGACAAGGGTGGCGGCATCCTCGTGCTGACGAACGGCAACCCCACGGTGCGGCAGTGCCGTTTCATCGGGAACCGCTGCACCTTTGGTGGAGGCGCGGGGTACATCTTTGGTGCGAACGGCAGCTTTGTGGACTGCGAGTTCACCGACAACATCGGTGGTTCGTACGGCGGTGCGTTCGATACAAATGGAACGACTGTGCGCTGGGAGCGCTGCTTGTTCCGCAACAATCAAGCGTCGCGCGCGGGCGCGATCGAGTCGTACGGCAGTTCGCAGAGCACGATCATCAACTGCGTGTTCGTGCTCAATCGCGCGACGACTTCCAACTCGGGCGGCGCGGTCTGGGCAGGCACGAGTTCGGTGGTGACGGTGCGCAACAGCACATTCGTCGGCAACTCTGCGGCCGCAACCTCGGGCGGCGGTTTCTACAACACGAGCGGCACGAGCACGCTGGCCAACTGCATCTTCTGGGCGAACACCGGCAACAGTGGAGCGACCACGAACAATCAGGTGACCGAAGCTGGCGGTACGAACACCGTGTCGTACTCGCTCGTGCAGGGTGGCATCGCGGGAACGGGCAACATCTCGGCGGCGCCGACATTCGTGGATCAGGCTGCGTCCAATGTCCGCTTGCAAGCGAACTCGGCTGGCATCGATGCGGGCAGCAATTCGCTGATCCCTGCGGGCGTGACCGTGGACCATGACGGCAATGCCCGCCGCGTCGACATCGTTGCGGTGACGGATTCGGGTGTCGGGGGAGCGCCCGTGGTGGACATGGGCGCCTTTGAGGTGCAGCCGCCTCCGCCACCAGCGTGCCCTGCTGATCTCGACAACGACGGCGCGGTTGGTGGCAGCGACTTGGCATCGATCCTTTCGGCATGGGCCACGGCGGACGCCGATGTGAACGGCGACGGGATCACCGATGGTGCCGACCTCACGGAAGCGCTGAGCGCTTGGGGTCCATGCCCCTGAGCGCAGTCGGTCGCGGCAAGGGACTTCGTTCGTGCGTGCGCCACTAGCATCGGGGGCGGGCACGCCCATGACTCGATGCAGGATCACTGAGCAAACGGGCGCGAACCTCGACTGGCCGAGCGACCGCTTCGAGTCGTTGTGGAGCGATGTGTCGGCGGGGACAAGTGCGGGATCATTCACGGTGGAAGCGGTGGGACGACTGCCCGTAGTCGCTGCGCCTGACTGGTCGAACCCGCCGCGCGAAGCGTGGGTCTGCGTGGAAGGCCGACTCGAGCAGCGCGCGCCCCTCGGAACGCTGCACGAAGGTGGCGAGGAGTGGTTCGTTCGCGGCGCGACTGGTGTTCCCGTTGCCGCTTATGTGATCGATGCGCCCAAGGTCAACGCCGGCGAACGCGTCCGCGTCGTCGGCCGCGTGCTTGGACCACTGCGGATGACTGATCGGCGCGGTGAAATGCGCGAGTATCCAGCGGTGATCGGCCGTGTTGTGGTGAGCGCCGACGGTCGACCGGCGGTTGCGGCGCGGGGGAGTGCAGGTCTGGGCGCTGGAGCACTCTGGCCTTGGGTGTCGGGTGGTGCGGTGCTTGCGCTGATTGTGGCTTGGTTCGTGCTGCGGCGTCTCGTTCGTCGGGGCGGCGGCGTCAGTGCGATTCATGCGGCTGCCGCCCATGCGCGCGCGCGCGGCGCAACAGCGGGCGTCTCGGGGGGAGGCAGCGCATGATGCGGGAGTTGACGCAGGTCTGCGGTGTGAACACCGCGCCAGTGATCATCGGCAGTCGGCTGACCGCGGTCACTGCAACACGCTGCTTGTCGCTGTGCGGCGGCAGTGCGCCCTCGAGCGTGCTGATCATCTTTGATGGCGCGGTCGCGCGTTCAGCAGTGGAACCGCTCGTTCAGGCACTCGCCGCCGCGCAACCACGGTTGATCGTTCACCGCCTGCAGGTCGAAGCGTCGGAGCGCGCCAAGGTCGGCGAGGAGTGGTTGCGGCTGCAGCGCGATGCGATCGCCATGGGCGTGGATCGTGGTGCGTTGCTGATTGCCGTTGGTGGGGGAGTGTTGACCGATCTCGGCGGGTTCGTGGCGGCGAGCTTGCTCCGCGGCATTGCGTGGGCGGCGATTCCAACGACGCTGCTCGGGATGGTCGACGCTGCGCTCGGCGGCAAGACGGGGATCAATGTGCGGCTCGCTGACGGGCGCCTGGCGAAGAACATGTCTGGCGCGTTCTGGCCGCCTCGCCTCGTTTCGAGTGATGTGTCGCTCTTGTCGACGCTTCCCATTCGTGAACTTCGCGCTGGTCTGGCAGAGTGCTTGAAGCACGCGTTGCTCGCGGACAGGTCGCTGGCCGAGTGTCTTGCCGGCGCGGCAGCGGATGCGCGGGCTGCGGATGCCGATGCGCAGTCGCGTCTGGTGGATTTGGTGGCGCGTTCTGCGCAGGTGAAGTTGGACATCGTGGAGTCCGATCCACGCGAGGATGGGCGGCGGATGCTTCTGAACCTCGGCCACACATTCGGGCATGCGATTGAAGGGCTTGTGCCCGATGAGATGCTGCATGGCGAGGCGGTGGCGGTTGGGCTGGTTGCCGCTGCTGCGGCATCGGTCGAGGCGGGGCTGATGTCGCCGAAGGAGGCGGACTCTGTGCGCCAACTGGTGGAGGCGCTCGGGCTGCCCGCTCAGCTGCCGTCGCCGCTTGGGTTGGAGCTGCTGATTCGGGTTGCCGGGTCGGACAAGAAGCGACGTGGCGGCGCTTGGACCCTCGTCCTGCCGCGGAGCGGGGGCGGGGCGGAGATCGTGCGCGGCGCGGATGAACGGCTGCTGCGGGTCGGCTTTGCCGCGGTCGGCGCCGACTGACTTTCGCTCGCGGCGTCGCTGCCTCAAGGATTTGGTGCGGGTCGGTCGATCCTTTGGGTGCAGCATGCGTGTGATCGCCGTCGTGAACCAGAAGGGCGGGAGCGGCAAGACCACTTCCGCGGTCAATCTGTCCGCTGTCCTCGCCGCGCGCGGTCAACGAACGCTGTTGATCGATCTCGATCCGCAGGGTCACTGCGGCGTGGCGCTGGGCGTTCCAGTGTCTCGCATCGAAGTTGGAATCGAGTCGGCGCTGATGCAAGGGGCAGGTTCTGCGCTGCTCGATGAGGGACTGCTGTGGGAGCCAACGCCTGGATTGGCGCTCGCCCCATGCACGGTGCAATTGGCGGCGCTCGAGGCGCCAGGCGGTCCGCTGCAGGATGCGCCCGACCGCGATCGGCGGCTGGCGGCGTTGCTGGATCGGCTCGCGCCGCGCTTCGATTGGTGTCTGATTGATTGCCCGCCCCACATCGGACTGCTGGTGTTCAACGCGCTTCGTGCGTGCGATGAAGCCATCATTCCCATCGAGACGGGCTACTTCGCCCTGCGCGCTGCTGATCGGCAAGTGGCGACGATCCGCACGGTGGCGGAGCGGCTCGGTCGGTCCATCGCGATTCGCGTCTTGCCGACCCTCGTTCGAGGTTCGTCGAGGATTTCGCAGGACATACTTGCGTCGATCCGCCGCAACTTCGGCGACGATGTCGTGCCGACGATGATCCACGAGCATGATGTGTTGCGCGAGGCGGCCGGTTTCGGTCAGCCGGTGACCGAGTACGCGCCAACATCGGATGCGCGGCGCGACTTTGATCGCCTTGCCGAGTGGTTGTTGTTGAACGCCACAAGCGTGCAGCGTGCGGGAGGCGTTCCCGCGGGCAGTGCCGATGCACCTGACGCAGCGCTGATGGCCCAGCTGACGGCCCCGCGCGCATCAACGCGTGCAGTGGAGCCGCCGCTCGTGGAGATGCCTGATGCGGTCGACGCGCCGAGTCATGGCGAGGGGAGATTGGGTGAAGTCGCTGCGCGCCTGCGCAGTGCGGCATCGAGCGCGCCGAGGAACGCTCCCATGGACCGCAGCGCATGAGCGGACGCGCGGATGAGTTCGGTGGTCTCGCGGACCTGTTCATGAGCGGCGCCGCCGCGCGCGGCGGTGATGCCACTGGGCAGTCAACCGCTGGGTCGAGCGGTCGCGCGCTTCGCGCGGTCGGCGTGGCGGCTGCTCCTCGGGTGCTGCTCGTGGGGAATGTGCCGACGCTCGCTGGAATCTGGATCGCGCAGTATGCGGATCAGTGCGCGCGCGCGGATGGACCTGTGGCGCTCATTCGGCTGGATGGGGCTGCAACGCGCGGCGAGATCTACCGCAGCGAGGGGCGTGCGCTGCCGAGTGACGGCAGTGCATGGCTCGAACGGGCGAGCGCGTTTGCGCGCCGCTGGATCGTGTGCGTCGATTCGCTGACCGATGCCGCAGTCGTGCTCGATCCGGGCGGGGAGATCGTGCTGCTCAGTGGCACCGACGAGACCGCGATGGCAGGCGTGCGGCGCACGATTGAGTCGCTGGCGGTCGCATCGGCCGCACGCGGTGGATCATTGGCGGTGGGGCTCGCGCTCGTTGGTTGTTCGTTCGACGCTGCCGAGGCATCGGTGCAGTCGCTTGCAGAGTGGGCGCGCGGCAAGTCGCTCTTGGTGCGGCTGGCGCTCGCCGCGCATGCGCAGCGCGTGGACCGCGTGGAGTCGTCTGGTCCCGTGCCGTTGAGCGTGTTGGGTGCGCTTGATGCGCCGAGCGCGATTGAGATGGTGTCGATGGCGATGCAAGGCAACGCATCTCGCCGCAGCGAGCGCGATGTGCCGCGGCTTCGCCTCGATGACGCGCGCGCTGTCGACGCGCGCGCTGCCGATGGACCGCCACCAGGCTGGCCTGCGGCGGTTGCCGTGACCGCACCGCGCGCGGTCGCGCCGGTCGAAGCGGCGCAGCCCGCGGTTGTGCCAACTGTCGCTGCAGCGGTGACGGAAGTGGTCGCCGATGCGAGTGCGCTTGCATCGCTGTTCCCCGAACTGCAGCCACTCGCGTTCAACTGCCCAGACGCGCCGCGCGTCGTGCTTGCAGTCGACGCGCGCGGCCTTCACTTGCTCGCGGCGGAGAACGCAGCTGCTGAACTGCGGGTTGCGGCGGCGTGGGCTCGAGCGAACTTGGCGCTGCTGTGCGCTGCGGTGCCTGCGGTCGCTGCGCGCAGTGCGATCACCGAGCACCTGCTGCTGGACGACGCTGCGCATGCGGTGGGATTGCACCGAAGTGGCGTGCTGCTGCACGCTGCGGTCGAGTTCGATGTCGGCGGTCGCCCCGCACGCAAGCGAATCGATCTCAACAACG
>RFON01000028.1 GCA_009926625.1 Planctomycetota bacterium | reverse complement strand
GGCGGTGGACTTGTCTTGTTCGGCGGGGTGACGGTCTTTCCGCTGGTCTGCGGACCCGACTTGCTAGACCCCTTCTGTTGAGCGAGAGCATTCGGCGAAATCGCAAGTGCGAGCACCAAAGCGAAACAACATCCTGCGGAATGCTTCCACGTTTTCATCTTCGCTGCCACCTCATGACGACTTCCGAACCCACAGCGCCGAACACCACACGCAGATTGTCCTGGCTTCACCGCCACCATCGGCACCTTCGTGCCAAGGCTTGAGTTCAACCGCACGAACCCTCGGATTGATAACCCGAATCCGCAGAGTGCGCGCCAACGCAGACTATGCCATCGGCAATCCCGCGTGGCAAGCAGTTACGCGCCAAAATCTGATCGAAATTCCTGAACCATGGACCCATCGCCGCCCCTGACGCCCCCTGCGAAAGCCACAAATCCGCCTCGACCCTACCTTCGAGGAGTGATGCGCCTTCTGGGACTCTTCCTGCTCGTTGCGGTGTCGTTCACGATGGCCAGTGTCGTGGGTCTCGTGACAGTGATTGCGATCGTGTCCTTCCCGAGCGAGTTGCACGATGTCCCAACCCGCGTCGCAGAGGTGATCTTCCGTCGGCTGCCGACGGACATCGAATCCTGGTGGCCCATCTGGATCAGCGCCGCGTTCATCGCCATCACACAGGGCATCTTTCTGTTGCCGACCTTTTCGCCCATCGCGCGATCGGGGCGCCCGCGGTCGCTGCGCTGGACCGTGATCGCCGCGAGTGCGATTGCAGCGGTGCTCTCGACCGCCTGGGTCGCCGCAGCCCTCAGCGCACTCTGGCTCGTCGCGCCGGTGAATGGATTGCCTGGATGGGTCGTCGTCGCCGTGATGACCGCACAGTTGGGGGGCTCTTGGCTGCTGTGGAATCGTTGGATCTCGCGCCGCGCGATGCAGCACGATGTGCCGGAGGCATGGATCATCCGCCGCGTGCTCAGTGGCTCTGCGCTGTTGATCGCAGGAACACTTCCGCTCGATGTGATCGTGCGTCGCAAGACCGACTGCTACTGCGCGGAGGGCAGCATGTGGGCGCTCAGTTGGGGGGTCGGCGGTGCGTTCTGGTGCCTCGGTCCTGCAGTGTTCCTCAGGCAAACGCGCCGCATGCGCCGCGCGCTGCGCGGTGCGTTCTGCCGAAGTTGTGGGCACGCGCGCAGCCCTGCGGGTGAGCCGATCTGCCCTGAATGCGGGCTCGCGCATCGGTTCCCGCTCGACGGCGCAGCGAAATCGGGGTGACAGGATTTGAACCTGCGGCCTCTTGGTCCCGAACCAAGCGCTCTACCAAGCTGAGCTACACCCCGCGCTTTCACGACCGATGCGCGACGAAGGGGCGAGGATAGCCGCGCCCGCTTCACGCGGCAATCGCGGGAAATCCGTCAGCCTGCGCGGTCGTCACCGTCCATTTCTTCCTGTGCCCTTCGCTTGGCGCGCCGCAAGCGCGAGAGGGAATCTGCAGCGTCGTCCTCCTCGGCGCGTTGGTCGACCGCCGATTTCGCTGGTCCCGTTGATCGCGGACTGGTTGCTTCGGTTGAACTCGCTTCGTCACGCCGCGGGGCAGGCGCCGCCTCAACTCGGCGAGTGCGCTCCGATGACGACGCGGCCGATGACGCGGCCGATGTCGCAACCGACGCTGCACGCGCACGCTTCCACGCCGCGATTGTCTCGCCGCGTCCGGCTCGCGACACACCCGTCACGCTCGACAAACCATCGCGCAGGATGCCCGCGTCGAGCACGAGCCGACGCGCCGCAACATCCAACACAAGCAGCGCCGCAGCAATGATCGCCAAGATGTCCCAAATCTGGCGAATCGAACGAGGCTGCGTCAGCCCCGATCGATCAAAGAGATCGGCACTCGCAAGTGATGCGGGGGAGAGCATGCGGCCACCCGTTCGTTCCGCCACCTGTGTCAGCAGCGCGGCGTTGTCGCGCGTCATTCGGTACTCGCGCGAGTAAGGCACGCTGACGCACGCTTGCACCGATCCCCCCGCGCGCATCGACCCGCTCTCGGTCAGCCCGGCGTCCACCAGATACGACCCCGTTCCCTCGCAGGTGAATCGTCCCTCGAATCGCCCGAGTCCCTTCTGCACCATCGGCAGTCGCTGCACCGTGCCGTCGGGCATCACGATCCGCGCTTCCGCGCGACCAAACGGCGCCGACGCGGCGTTCACTCCAGTGGCATCGAGCTCGACAATCGCGTCATCGCCATCGATCCGCGTGCGGAGCATCAGGCTGTCGGGAGCCGCGGGGCGCATGACCCACCGAACAACGCGCTCCCAGAACGGCTGGAATCCGCTCCAACTGACCCACGCGGATCCCCAGCGGCCAGTCGTGTCACTCATGAATGCCACCACTTTGCCGAGCCCATGATTCCAGTGCGCGAGGATCGGATCGGTGCCGTCATCCGAGACCCGCACGATCGGATACTGCGAGAGCCCCTCGCGCGGAACGGTGATCACCGAACCGCCCAGCGGCGGCAACGCACCAAGGTCCGGCGCCACGGGACCAGCCGCATCGCGGCGCAGTTGCGGCTGAAAGGTGCCGTCGGCGATGAGGTTTCGCGAGCCGATCGACATCTCACGAATGAACATCGCCGGCAGGCGCCGCGCGGCTGCAGGGGAGTCGATGGAGTAATGCTCGCCGCCTCCCTCTTGCGCGAGGAACATGAGCAGTTCATCGTTGCTTCCATCACCAACGCCGATCGTCGAAATCGTGATCTTGTTGCTGCGCGCGGTCGCCACGATGGCCTTGCCGAGTTCCTGATCGCCCGTGGTCTGACCATCGGTCAGGATCACCATGTGCCGCGTTGCAGACTTGGACTTCATCAGTTCAGCGAGGGCAAGTTCCATGCCGGCAAACTGGTTGGTTCCCCCGCCAGAGCGCATGCCGAGGATCGAGGCGGCAATCTTCTTGCCGTCCCCGACTTGTTGGCGGGCCACGCGGACCTCCGCATCCTGATTGAAGGCCACCACGATGATCTCGTCGAGACGCGTCATCGACCGAAGCCCCGCGACCGCGGCGTCGTTGGCCTCTTCCTGTTGGCTGCGCCCTGTGCCTGAGACGACATTGCACATCGATCCCGATGTGTCGATGACCACGGCGACGCAGGCGCGCATCATCTCGCGGGTTGCCGGCGGATCGAGCTTGACCGGCAGGGCATCCGCGAGTGCGCTTCCGATCCAGCCGCCGGCACCGAACGAGTTGTCGCCGCCCGTGACAAGCAGCCCGCCACCGAGATCATGCACATAGGAGCGCAGCAGCCTGTCGGTGGCGTTGTCGATGGAGTAGCGGGGGACATTGGACAGCACGACGGCGTCGTAGGCCGAGAGCGATGCCATGTCGCCCACGAGTTGATCGCTTGAGACCGTGTCAACCGTGAGCCCGCCGCGCTGCAAAGCCTGCACCAGCGGCGCGCTTTCCGCCTCGGCATCGTGAATGACGAGCACGCTGCCTTCGCCTGCAACGAATGTGGTGGTGGCGCCGCGGTTGTTCTCGACGACGCCATCGCCAGTCGCAGCATCCGGCTCGAACAGCGCACGGAAGCGGCGTGCACCAGAGCGATCCAGTGACAACGGCACCTCGATGGTGCTCGGGCCCGCGGGCAGAGTGATGCGGCGACCCGCACCTGGCGATGCGGAGTCGAGGTCGATCGGCTGGTCGTTCTCCCAGACCAGCAGCGTTCCGCTGCTGCCGCCTTGACTGCGCAGCGCGATGCGGAGCGACGCTGCTTGTCCCGCTCGGACGCGCGATGGCAAGCGGATGCTCTCGATGAGCGTCTCGCGCGAGTGCGAGTAGGTGATCGGCAGTACATCGATGGGTACGCGGTTGGCGGCTGCGAGGTCCGCTGCGGCGGCAAGACTGCCCGCGGTCTCGTTGCCGTCGGACACCAGCACAATGCGGTTCATGGTGTCGGGCGGCAACACAGCGAGCGCGCGCTGCACCCCCTTGGCGAGATCCGAGCCCTCGAGATCACTCGGACGCGCGGCGAAGTCAATGCGTCCGCCGATCCGCGGAATCTCCGTCACTGCTGCATCGCGTCCGACAGCAACGACGCCGATCCGATCTTCGCGGTCGGTCCGTCGTTCAGCCGCACGCTCGAGAAGTTCCTGCGCCTGCCCCAGCAACTCCGACGGCACGGACTTGCTGACATCAGCCACGATCAGGAGCGTGACTTGCTCGCCGCTTCGGTGGATCGCGGGCTGTGCGAGCGCGAGCGCGAGCAACGCAAGCAGCAGCGAGCGGGCAGTCGCAGCGACGATGGCACGGCGCGTGCCCGTGAACCCGCGCACCTTCCACACCGACCACCAGATCAGCGGCAGCACCGCGAGGATCAGGAGTGCAATCGGACGATCGAAGTGCGGCACGATGCCGAGAGGCTAACGGGCGAAGCGCTCGTCCGACTACGGGCTGACCGGTCGCGCACCAAGCGATTGCCCAATCACATCGAGCAGCTTTTGGTCGCGGTCGGCGGTGACCTCCCAGAACATGGCGCCCGACAGTCCGATCTCGTTCGCCCACTCCAGCTTCAGGGCGATGGACTGTTCGTCGTCGTAGCCGATCCAGTGTCCGCCGTGAGCGGTCGCGCTGTACAGGAACGGATTCTTGGTCACGGGATCCCAATGCCGCTGATAGCCGCTCCCTGATGCGAGCAAGGTGCGATCGATCTCCGTGAAGTCGTTCACGCCCGTTGCGCCGCTCGACCAGTCGTCCCAAGTGCCTGGTGGCACGCCAGTGCCTGGCTGATGCAGTCCGAATCCCGTTGCAGGAACGCCGCGCCATGCACGCCCATAGAAGGGAAGTCCAAGCACGACCTTCTCGGGCGGAGTGCCGGCAGTGAGATACTGCTCCACCGCGTGACGAGTGTTGTACTTCGTCCGCAGCTGCTCGTTTGAGCTCGGAAGTCCGAGGTCTGGCTCGAACGCTGCGTGATTTGCGGTGTAGGCAAGTTCCCACGCGCCGAAGTAGTCGTAGGTCATGATGTTGATGAAGTCGAGATGCTGGTGGATCTGCGACGCCTCCAAGTTCTCGAACTTGTCGTAGCCCGCGGGAGCCGCAATCGTGAGGAGATAGTGCACGCCATCCTCCGCACCCGCTGCATTCAGTGCAGCGCGTGTATCCCGCAGCAGCAGGGTGAAGTTCTGCTTGTCCTCGGGGCGGTAGGTATTCGAAGGCAGTCCTCCGGCAACGGGATACTCCCAGTCGATGTCGATGCCATCGAACCCGTATGCCCTGATGAAGTCGACGCAACTTTGCGCAAACACCGCGCGGCTGCTGGCGGTGAGCGCCGCATCGCTGAATGCCCCGCTCAGCGTCCAGCCGCCGACGGAAATCAGGGTCTTGATGTGCGGGTACTGCTTGCGGAGGACCGTGTTGAGTTGGTGGTAGGTCCCGCGGATCGGCTGATCCCAGGTATCGCCCGGATAGTTCTTCTCGATCGCCGCATAGGTATCGAATGGCGCGACTCGGCCCTGCGAATCGATCTTGGCGAAGGCGTAGTTCAGATGCGTGATCTTGTGCAATGGCGTGTCCGAAGGCTGGTAGTTGCGCCCGTAGATGCCCCACTCGATCCAATAGGCAACGATGCGACGCTCTGGCGGGCATGCCCCCCAGTTCGACAGCAGAACGCTGAGGTCTGCTCCATCGATTGAGCCGCTCCCGTCGAAATCTGACGCTGCAGCGCCCCCAGCTTGACCCCACGATCCGAGCATGACGGCGAGATCGCTGCCGCCCGTCGCGCCATCCTCGTCGAGGTCGCTGATGCAGTTGAACGGGCCTTGATACGCAACCTCTGCTGCCACGCCGTTGACGGAGCATTGACTGACATTTTCAAGCAGTGTTCCAACGCCCGAGTAACCCACAGTGGCACTCGCTCCTGGTGCAATCGTTCCGTTCCATCCCGCATTGATGAGTGTTGCGTGTCCGCTCGAGAAGGAGTAGGTGCCGTTCCATGCCGAGGCAACGGTGGGACCGTTGTCCCACTCGGCGCGCCAGTCCTGCATCGCCGTTGCCGCGCGGTTGGTGATGATGATCGAACCGTTGTAGCCACCGTCCCACGAGTTGTTCTTCACGAAGGTGACGAGCGGCGGTTCAGCAGCCGCGTGAAAGGCTGAAGCAAGTGAAAGGACCCAACTGAATCCGATGAAAGCGCGCTGCATGAACACCTCCTGCTCGCCCTGAGTGGACAAGTCGGTCCACGCGGTTGAATACGCGCCGAGTGCGTCGGCAGTTTCGCGGAGAAGGAAAACCTGCGGCGCGACAACGCGCGAGTCGGTTGCAAAAATGAAACGCGGGGTGCCCGAAGGCACCCCGCGGATGTCAACAAGCTCTTGAAGCAGAGTCTTACGGGCAGGCACCCCAACCGCTGAGCAGGATCGTCAGATCCGATCCGCCCGTCACGCCGTCGCCGTCGAGGTCGGCGCCCGCTGAACCCCAGTTGGAGAGGAGAATCGTCAGATCAGAGCCTCCTCGCACGCCATCGCTGTCGAAGTCGCCAGGACATGGAGGTGTTTGTGGCGGACCATCGATCACCAAGTTGGCGGAGATAGCTGCCGTCGTTGAGCCGTATCCACCGATGACGAGCAGATAGGACTGGCCCGCCACCAAGTCTTGCGTCAGCGGGATGCCTGTGTTGGTGCCATTGAGGCGACTTGAGAAGTTCGACTGCGTGGTGGTTCCGCATCCGGATGTGCATGCGCATGCATCGTCGTTGTACGCAATCGACTGGAAAGTCGCACCCACCGCAGGGCAGTCTGATGCAATGGCCATCTTGGTGTCATTGACTGACCCGCACGCGCTGAAGGTGTAGAGCCCCGTCACGGTCGGCGTGAAGCGGTACCACCGTGCCTTGTAGACAACCGAAGTGGTGGTAGGTGACGCGCGCACCGTGAGATCGCCAGTGATTCCAGCGTTGTCGACGGCGTTGTCGCCAAACTGCAGGGCTGATGCGCTGGCGCAGTTTGGGTTCGGCGGCGGGGGTGGTGCCGTCACATCGATGGAAAGCGGTGACACAAGACTCGATCCGCCTTCACCTCCAGCCACGACATACACAACCTGACCACTTGTGAGGACGACATCGAGCGACGACGAACTGCCGCAGGCATTGTCGTTGCACGCAAGCTGATTGGAACCAGCCGCGCAACCATCAAAGACCGCCAAGCGAGTCGCCGCTCCACTCGAGCATGTGCTGAAGGTGTAGCTGCCCGTATACGGCGCGGTGTACTTGTAATAGTTTGCCTTCGCAGCCGTCCCGCAGCCGCTGAGGGCGAGATCCTGTGCCGTGTCCACATTCACGAAAACGCTGTTGGCACCGCTTGCGAGCACTGGGTTGAACGAGGCGCACGGGTCGTACGCTGGCGGCGGACCATCGGGTCCCACCGTGATCGGTCCACCAGTGTCCTCCCACTTGATGAAGAGCAGCGTGCGCTGGGCTGCGGTTGCGCCAACCTGCAAGGCACCGAAACCGTATCGGACCGTTCCTGCGGTGGAGCCTGGATTGAAGCGGAATCCGAAGTAATTGATCGAATTCACCGCCCAACCATTTGATCCAACGCCGGCTGAGGTGATGACCGCTGTCGTGCTGTTGGCAAAGGGACCAGTCGAACTGACCACGAAACCCGCGGGCAGGTTGCTTGGTCCGCCCGTGGTCTGCGTTCGGACGTAGGTCGATGCCGGGTTTGGGGATGTCGCAGACGCGAAGAAATTCAGAGTGGTAGCGCCATATGGATTGATGTCCCAGCCGGCCGTTGTTCCGCCGGTTGCGCCGGTCGTCTGCGTGGCGATGTTGATGTACAGACCGTCGATGTTGGCCGGAATCACTGCGTTGATGTTCCAAGTGATGACTTCGGCCTGCGATGCAGCAGCGATCGACAGTGCGGCCGCAGCGACAGCAAAGTGACTATTGAGACGAGCATTCAACATTGCGATATTCCTTGTTGGAGAGTCGTGCTTGTGGAGAAATCCCTGATTGCCCTCACGAGTTGGGAACTCCCCAACCCCGCGCCAACATGCATCACTTGTTCAGAATGCGCAAACGAAAGTTGCAATTTTGCTGCACTTGCACCTGCCCTGCGCGATGCGTGGCGACTGGGTCGCTCTCATCGGTCCATCGGGGGCACAGTGCCGCCGTAGCGGCTTGGCAATACCTGAAGCACACAGACCTGCATGTCCAAGCGGCGACGGTGCAAATTGCGGTGCAGCACCCAGCCGCACCCGTTGGCAACCTCTCGCAGCTCGGAACTCAACCCCTTGCGCCCTACGACCTTCTGCAAGGTGTTGCGACACCTTGCTTCCCTCTGCAAAACCAATCAATGGGCGAAGTAGGATTCGAACCTACGAAGGCAAAGCCAACAGATTTACAGTCTGTCCTCGTTGACCACTTGAGTATTCGCCCAATACGAACCACATTCTCGTTCTCGCCCGCGGTACGACTTGCAGCGGGAGAGGCGGATTGGGAAGTCTAACGCCCTCCGATCGGATCGGCAACGATCGTCATCGGTCTTGAGGACTGGGTCGCGGGACGCGGCGCATCGATGGCGTGCCGCGAAGTGTCTCGAGCCAGGTGACTTTCGCGCGGGGCTTGCTGGCATTCTTGGCTCGGCGAGCAATGACAAGGTGCAGGATGAACATCACCAGCACCACGGCAAGCGTGGCACCGATGTAGAGCATCCAGCGGTGGGCATCGCTCTCGAACTGTCGTCCCAGCTTCGCCACTCCCACGCCAATCAGCATTTGCAGGGGGGCTGTGATGACAACGCCGCTCATTTCAACGGCGAGCACCTTCCACCAAGAGAGGTGCATCAGTCCGCACACCGTGATCATGGGGGTTCGAGCCCCTGGGATGAACCGCGCTGCGAGCAGCGCCCACGCGCCGCGCCGATCGACCTCGTACTTCATCTCCAGCAGCGTTCGCGGTCCGACGAGACGCAGGAACCATCGACTCCCCAGAATGCGCGCGCCGAAGTGCCTGCAAATCCAAACCCACCCGATGTCCCCGAGAATGATGCCCGCCCACGCCGCCATGCCATACTCGAAAAACAGCGGCCAAGCGACATTGCCTGTTGCTGCATCCACCGTCATGATGCCGGCAGGGATGAGGATGAAATCCTCGGAGAGGTGGAGACCAATTCCGCACAGGATGAACGCCACGAAGATGGCGAGTGCCCCGTTGCCCGCGAGCCAAGCGCCCATCTCCCGCATGACACCGCCCGACGCGGCATCCGCGCCTGGGGCAACGGCGGCCACCGCGAGCAGGGCAAGAGGGGCGAACATCGGTCAAGCAGTCTAGGGCTTGAACAGGAACTCGGTCCGCGGGCTCAGTCCGCTTGCTCAGTTCGTTGTGTTGCGCGACTTGGCGATCAGCTCTTGGCATCCGTCGGGATGCGCATGCCGTAGAAGCTCCGCCAAACGAAGAAGCATGCAACCACCGCGCAGCCCACGCCGATCCATACTTTCGCAGGATTGTCCTTCATCGCGATGGCGATTTCCACCGCCAACAGTCCGAAGAGGGTGGTGAACTTGATGACGGGGTTCAGCGCCACCGAACTGGTGTCCTTGAACGGGTCGCCCACCGTGTCGCCGACCACGGTTGCTGCGTGCAAGTCGGTGCCCTTGGCGCGCAGGTTGACCTCGACGATCTTCTTTGCATTGTCCCATGCACCGCCGGCGTTCGCCATGAAAATCGCCTGATAAAGCCCGAAGAACGCCATGGCGACGAGATAGCCGATGAAGAAGTAGGGATCGAAGAAGGGGAGTCCAAGCGAGAAGAAGAAGACCACGAGGAAGATGTTGGTCATTCCCTTCTGCGCGTACACGGTGCAGATCTCGACGACCTTCTTCGCATCGGCGATGCTTGCCTCGGCCTTGTCGAGGTTGATGTTCTCCTTGATGAACACAACGGCCCTATAGGCACCCGTGACGACGGCTTGCGTTGCAGCACCCGTGAACCAGTAAATCACCGCGCCACCAATGAGGAGCCCGAGGAGGATCTCCGGCGTCACGATGGACAACTTGCCGATCACCTGCTGGCTCGCCGCCTGCAACTGCTGCAGCGTCGCGTCCACCGGCGCTTCGGACTTGATGAGCGCGAGGATGATGCCGAACACCATCGTGGTCGCACCGACGACGGCCGTGCCGATGAGCACGGGCTTCGCGGTCGCCTTGAATGTGTTGCCTGCGCCGTCGCCCTTCTCGAGCGTGTGCTTCGCAACCTCGAAGTCGGGATGGAAGCCGAAGTCGCGCTTGATCTCCTCCTTGATGCCGGGCTGCGCCTCGATGCGGCTGAGTTCGTACACGGACTGTGCGTTGTCCGTGACTGGACCGAAGCTGTCGACGGCGATCGTCACGGGACCCATGCCAAGGAATCCGAACGCGATCAGGCCGAACGCGAAGATGGGACCAGCGAAGGAGTACGCCGCAGGCATCAACGCTGCAATGTCCTTCTCAGTCGAAATCCACCAACCGATGCCCATCAGCCCCGCGATGACGAGACCCTTCCAGAACGCGCTGTAGTTGCCCGCCACGAACCCCGACAGGATGTTCAGCGATGCACCGCCCTGCTTGCTCGCATTGACCACTTCAGCCACATGACCCGAGCTGGTGCTGGTGAACACCTTGGTGAACTCGGGGATGACGGCACCGGCGATCGTTCCGCAGGAAATGATGATGCTGAGCGCCCACCAGAGGTTCTTGAGCTCGACGCCGTTGTATTCGATGTTGCCGAGCAGCCACTTGCTTGCCACGAAGGTGACGATGATCGACAGGATCGATGTGATCCACACGAGGGAGGTGAGTGGAGCCTCTTCGTGGAAATCCTTCGCCTTCGCATACTTCGCTTGGCTGAGCGCCTCATTGATGAAGTAGGAGGCCAGCGAGGTGACGATCATCAGTGCGCGCATGGCGAAGAGCCACACGATCAGCTTGCCGCACATCTCGCCCGCGTTGCCCACGGCGCCGAGCGAATAGGCAAGGAAGGCGATCAGCGCCACGCCTGTCACGCCGTAGGTTTCGAAGCCGTCGGCGGTCGGGCCCACGGAGTCGCCTGCGTTGTCGCCCGTGCAGTCGGCGATCACGCCTGGGTTCTTCGGATCGTCCTCGGGCAGCTTGAAGACGATCTTCATCAGGTCGGCGCCGATGTCCGCGATCTTCGTGAAGATGCCGCCGCAAATGCGCAGCGCGGATGCGCCGAGCGACTCACCGATGGCGAAGCCAATGAAGGATGGCCCCACCAGTTCCGGCGGCAAGAAGCAGAGGATGCAGATCATGAAGAACAACTCGACCGACACGAGCAGCATGCCGATCGACATGCCCGACTTCAACGGAATTCCCAGCACGGGGAGCGGGTAGCCCTTCAGCGACGCGAACGCGGCGCGTGAGTTGGCCTGTGTGTTGATGCGGATCCCGAACCACGCAACGCCGTACGAGCCGAGGATGCCGAGCACCGACGCAAGCAGGATCACGATGACATCGCGCGCGCCCTTGTGTTCGAGGTATCCGAAGTAGAAGATGATCGCGGCGGCAATCAGGATCCAGAGCACGGCGAGGTACTTGCCCTGCTGGATGATGTAGCTCTTGCAGGTTTCCCAGATGATGTTGGAGACCGCGAGCATGCTCTTGTGGGCCGGGAGCGCAACGGTCTGGCGGTACTGCAGCAATCCAAAGAGTGCCCCGATCACTGCGATCACGAGACCGCCCATCATGAGTTTCCAACCCGTCAGCCCGCCGCCGAAGTCGACATCGTTGACCTGCGGGAGCTTCAGGTCGGCTTCGCCAGCGAGGGCGGTCGAGGAGGTGGCCAGAAGGGCAAAGAGGACGAGCGGTGCGAATCGCATGCAGTTTCCTTCCATACTTTGTGTGGTGAAATGAAGTGCGGGAGGGTAGCGTCCACCCGCGAAATCGGCAACGCGCCGACCGAGGAGCCACGTGCTCGATCACCGACTCGCCAAGCGATTCAAGCACCTCTCGAAGTGGTCGCGCCGAACGGATGCGCCGTGCTTCCGCGTGTATGAGCGGGATATTCCAGAGTTTCCGCTGGTCGTGGACTGGTACGACGGTGATGTCGTGGCGTGGCTCCATCCGCGGACGCGCGACGACACGCCGGATCGCGTTGACGAACACGAGCGGGCGTGCGTGCAGCACATCGTGCGCGGACTCGCCATCGATCCCTCACGCCTGTTCATCAAGCATCGGCAGCGCCAGCGCGGGCTCGCGCAGTACGAGCGCGTCGACACGCGCGGCGTCGTGCGCACCGTGCGCGAGCACGGACTGTCGTTCGAGGTGAACCTCTCCGACTACCTCGACACGGGCCTGTTCCTCGATCATCGGACGACGCGCGGCTTGGTGCGCGCGCGGGCATCCGGCTTGCGCGTGCTGAACCTCTTCGCATACACGGGGGCGTTCACCTGTCATGCAGCAGCGGGAGGCGCGTCGCACACGCGAACCGTGGATCTCAGCAACACCTACCTTGCATGGGCGAGGCGCAACATGGTGCTGAACGGTTTCAGCGGCAATGCCCACTGTTTCGAGCAGGCAGATTGTCTGCAGTGGTTGGAGCGGCCGACGCGCGGTGAGGCCTACGACATCATCGTGCTCGATCCCCCGACCTTTTCGAACAGCAAGCGCATGCTGGCAGACAGTTTTTCGGTGGAACGGGACTGGCCATGGTTGATCGCATCGACGATGCGATGGCTTGACCCGCGCGGGCAGCTGTGGTTCAGCACGAATGCGCGTTCGTTCACGGCGGACCCTGCGCTCGTGCCGCCAGGGGTCGTGATGCGCGACATCAGCAAGTACACGCTGCCTGAGGATTTTGCGGGACGCACGCCACACCATGCGTACCTCGTGGCGCACGCGGGCGCCCCAGGCGCGGTCGACCTGCGCGTGAAGCGCGGTGGCTGGCCCGCCTAGCCCTCTGACTGCTGGTTTGGGCGCTTTCCCGCGGCGTCTGTCGGCGGCTCCGATGCCTTGATGATCGAGGCGGGGATCATGAACTCTGGCGCATCGGGCAACGAGTCGACGAACGGTTCGCGGATGCGTTCACCCGTGTCGATCTTGAAGCGAAGGATCTGCATGCGCTTGCGGTCGCCGACATACAGATGCTTGTCATCGAGTGCGAGCGAACTCGGCAAGTCGGGGCACCCCGTCCGCGCATTGGCAAACAGAATGAACTCGCCCGTGCGGACATTCGCGCGGAAGATCGCGGGCACCCCGTTGTCACTGATGTAGAGCGTTTCGCCGTCGGGTGCGAAGAGGAGTTGAATCGGTCGCTTGAGCCCGCGCGATGCATCGGCGATGACCGACTTGCGAAGCCCCGTCGTTGAGTCGAAGGCAAGCACCTGCGATGCGCCGCGGTCGGCCACATAGAGGAGGCCATCCGCGCCGACTGCGATGCCACGAATCTCCGTGATCCCCTGCGGCGAGATGCCCGCGCGAGGCACGATCGTTCCTTGCGGAAGCCCCAGTCCGGCAATGTCGGGTGGAACGGGAAGTGGCTGCCCTGGCGTTGCCGTCCCGATGCCGCCGTAACGGGTCACGGTGTTGGTGTCCTGGTTGGACGCGAACACGGTCCCGTCGATGCCCACGGCCAGCGCGTACGAGTGAATCATCTCGGGATTGGTAAGTCGCTTCACTGCGAAGACCGAATCGAAGGGGAGGATCCCGTCGGCGTTCGGCGAGCCGTACCAGAGGATTCGCGTATCCGACATGTTGGCGCTGACGAGCAGGAGCCCGTGGCGACCCGTGTGAAGCATGCCGCGGACGCCCTGCGCCTCGCCGCCCGCCGATGTCGGCACATCGCCCAGCACGCTCCCGAGCACCTCGCCGTCGCTGTTGATCCCATGAACGGTGTTTCCCGCCGGCTTGCCATGCATGGTGATGTACCAGCGCGGATCCTTCGCAGACAGATCGTGATCGTGCGTGCGCTTCTCGCGCGCCTCGGATTTCTTCGAATGATGCTTCGGTTTGGGGAAATCCCCCTCGCGGCGATCGAATCGCTCCTCGCTCGGGGCATCCGCCGATGCCGCAGACTGTGAAGGGTCCTTCGGCGGATCGCATGCCGACATGCTTGCCATGCCCACGAGCACGCAGGAGGCAGCGCATGCGCGCCAGGGCGAAGGGGAAGCCAAGTTGCGCACTTTCATGTTTCGAGGCGAGAATACCGCTCCATGGCTGTCAGCGATCTGGTGCCGCGTGTTCCCGCCGTCCTCGCGGAGAAGGGGCAGTCCCTCATTCCGCTCTTCGAGCAACAGCAGCATGATCATCCGTTGAACTTCCACGGCGTGCAGAGTTCGCTCAGCCACTTCACGAATGGATGGTTCGTGTTGTCGCTGCTGCTCGGCTTGGTCGTGGCTGCGCTCTGCGGATTCGCGATCGCGTGGCATCCGCGCCGCTCCGGCAAGGGCGATCCTGTCGAGGATCTCGAGCAGCGCAACACGCTGATCGTGCTGGCCCTCGTCGGCGCCGTCGTGTCGGAACTGGTGCGCGTCGATTCGGCGATGGCGCTCGTCATCTTCGGCATCGGCGGACTGATCCGCTTCCGCACGGTGCTCGAGAACCCGAAGATCACCGGCAAGGCGATCATGGTGGTGGTGATCGGTCTTGCGTGCGGGCTCGGTGAACTGGCGATGGCGGTCTTCTTCACCGTGTTCTCGTGGCTGCTGATCTTCTGGCTCGACTCGACCGTGGGGTTCCGACTGAGGCTGAAGTTGCCTGGCAAGTCCGACCCGAAGGCAGTGATGCTGACCGCCATGGAACTGATCCGCAAGGTCGGCGGCAAGATCTCCTCTGCGCAGGAGTATGAACACAAGCGGCAGGTGATCATCGTTGGAAAGGTGCCGTCTTCCGCTGATCCCGTGAAGTTCCAGGCGTCGCTCATGCACCGGCTGCCACCCGGTGAAGACATCGAGATCGACCTCAAGACGGGATGATCCCTGCACCGCCGACGCTGCGTTTCGATTGCGTCGCGCGCGAGTTCCCTGGTGGAGTGCGCGCCGTCGACGGTGTGACTCTGTCGCTGTCGCCTGGTTCATTCACGGCGGTGATCGGTCCAAGCGGATGCGGGAAGACCACGCTGATTCGGCTCGCGGCGGGGCTGGATGTGCCGACCGCGGGTCGGGTGGATGCGGGCACGACGAAGCGGTCGTGTTCGCTGTGCTTTCAGGATCCACGGCTGTTGCCCTGGCGCCGCGTCGTCGACAATGTCGCGCTGCCGCTTGAACTGGTCGGCGTTCCCCGCGCACGGCGGCATGCGAGTGCGCTCGAGGTGCTGCAGGCGGCGGGTCTCGCCCACGCTTCGCGCATGCTGCCCGCGCAGCTGTCGGGCGGGATGCGGATGCGCGTGGCACTCGCGCGCGCTTTGGTGACGCAGCCGCAGGTCCTGCTGCTTGACGAGCCGTGCAGCGCCGTCGATGAGTTCACTCGCATGCAACTCGACGCAGAGATCCTCCGCGCCTGGCGCGCATGCGGGGCCACGACGATGCTCGTGACGCACTCGGTCAGTGAAGCGGTCTGGCTCGCAGACCGAGTCGTCGTGATGGCGCACGGTCGCGTGCATGCGGATCACACGGTGCGTGTGGACCGCGCCTCCCGCGATCGCAGCGATTCGGCGTTCCTTGGCGAGGTGGAGCATTGCATGCGTCTGCTCGCCGCCGCATCGGGCAAGGCGGCGGCATGAGCGCTCGAGCCGCTGCCGTTCGTGCCGTGGGGTGGCCGCTTCTGGGCGTAGCAATTGTGCTCGTTGCATGGCAGTTCGGCGTGATGCTCTCGGGGGTCGCGCCGTACCTGCTTCCTTCGCCAGCGGCGATTGCGCGTGCGATGTGGGAGGGGCGGGACATGCTCGCTTCCGCCATGGCCCGAACCGCGCTCGGTGCTGCAATTGGTTTCGCGTGCGCCGCTGCTGCGGGGGGCCTCTTGGGAAGCGTGATCGCGCTGATCCCGTTCCTGCGGCGTTCGCTCTATCCGCTTGCGACGGTCCTGCAGATGGTGCCGGTCGTCGCCGTGGCGCCGCTGCTGCAACTGTGGGTCGACAACGGTCTGCCAATGGCGATTCTCTCGGCAGCGATCGTCGCACTCTTCCCAGTGCTTGCAGCGACGATCGACGGCCAGGCCTCGGTCGATCCAGGTTTGCGGGAACTCTTCAAACTGCATGGCGCGACTCGGCTGCGCCGTTGGTGGAAGCTGGACCTCCCGTGGTCGCTGCCGGCCACCGCGACTGGACTGCGCATCGCCGCAGGACTGGCCGTCATCGGTGCGGTGGTGGGGGAGTTCGTCTCGGGCTACGGCGGCACTCGCGCGCCGCTGGGTATCGTGATCCAAGCCGCAATGCGCGACGCGAGGACGGACCTCGTGTTCGCTGCGGTGGCACTCACCACGGTGGTGGGATTTGCACTGTTCGGTGCGGTCAGCCTGGTGGGCTGGTTGTTGGTGCGCCGCTGGCATGCGTCGGCGGTCAACGATTCGGAGGAGCGTCGGTGATGTGGCGATGTGTGAGACTTGCGGTTGCTGCGTTCCTGTGCGTGCCATCAAGTTGCACTGAGTCGAAGGACGGCGCCGCGCCTGCGGGGCGCACGGCGGTTCGCGTTCAGCTGAACTGGGTTCCAGAGCCCGAGTTTGGCGGGATTTTTGCGGCCCAGCAGGATGGGCTGTATTCGTTGGCTGGGCTCGATGTGGACATCCGCAAGGGCGGATCGCAGGTGCCGGTCGCGCAGCTCGTGGCAAGCGGACAAGCGGACTTTGGCGTGATGACCGCCGAGGATGTGCTGACGCTGCGCGACCGTGGCGGTGAACTTGTGGCGGTCTTCGCGATCTTCCAGGAAAATCCAACTGGGTTCCTGCTGCACGAGTCAAATCCCATCACGACGCTGGAACAGTTGTGGACAAGTTCGTCGACGGTGGCGGTCGATGCCAATCCACCATTCGTGCGACTGCTGAATCTCCAGTTCGGCGGGAAGGATCTGAAGCTGGTGCCGTACACGGGTGCGCTCGCGGGATTCCTCGCGTCGAAGGATGCGGTGCAGCAGTGCTTCATCACCGCGGAGCCCGTGGAGTGCAGGTTGCGCGGTGTACCCACGCGCGTGCTGTCCATCGCACCCGTCTTCAATCCTTACGCGGCCGTCCTGGCGACGCGCGCTTCGACGGCGTCCGCCAATCCCGCCATGGTCGAGTCGTTCGTGCGGGCAACGAGCGAGGGATGGCGGCGTTACTTCGCTGATCCAGCCAAGTACAACCCCGCGATTGCCGCGCTCAATCCGTCGATGTCGATCGAAGCGATGAACATGGCAGCGGAGTTGGAGCGCCCCCTCATTGTTCCCGCCGATGGTTCAGCGATCGGTTCGATGCGTCCCGCGCGCTGGCAGCAGCTTGAGCGCGAACTGGTGCAGGTGGGGACGATCGCGGCAGGTCGCACACCTTCCGCCGGAGCGCTCTGGACCCCGCCGAGCGGATCGAACAGCGGCGCGACTTCCACGAAGCCATGAACCGCCCGCCGCTACGGATCGCACCGACCACGCTGTGGGAGTATCCAAGCCAGCACTACAACGCAGCCGATGGGTCGCGAATGCAGGGCGACAAGGCGTATGTCGGCGCGACGCCATCCTGGGTGATTTGGCAGTTGCTGCAGCGCTACACGCGGGAAGGCGACATCGTGCTCGATCCGATGTGTGGCAGCGGCACCACGCTCGATGTCTGCACTGACCTTCAGCGGAAGGGAATCGGTTTCGATCTCGTGCCGTCGCGCCCTGACATCCGTGCGGGCGATGCCCGCGCGATTCCGCAGGAGGATGCATCGGTCGACTTCGTGTTCGTCGATCCGCCCTATTCCACGCATGTCGATTACTCGGACGATCCACGCTGCATCGGCAAGCTCGACGCTTCGGGGGAGGATGGCGGCGCCGCGTACTACCGTGCGATGGAGGGCGTGATCGCGCAGATCGACCGGGTGCTGAAACCTCGGCGGTACATGGCGCTGTATGTCAGTGATTCCTGGCGAAAGCGGCGCGGCACGGCGGGCGGCGGCGGCGGCGTGTTCATGCCCATCGGCTTCGAACTCTTCGCACGCCTTCGAAAGCGCTTTCAGCCCGTGGACATCATCTGCGTGGTGCGGCACAACGCCACGCTTGGCAAGGGGAACTGGCGGCGTGCTGCCGAGGAGGGCAACTTTTTCCTCCGCGGGTTCAACTACCTGTTCATCATGAAGAAGGTGCCCGCCGCCGCACGGCGCTGAATCACGGGGACAGCGGCAACGGAATCTCAAGGCCCGCATCTCGGGCGGCTCGGACGGCGGCGTTCACACGGCGCATCGAGATCGATCGCAACTCTGGTCGCTCCGTCGCCAGCACCGCGATCGTCGCGTTGTTTGGTGCGCTCAGCGACAGGTCATCCACGGCCGCCCGCACGGCGGCAACAACTTCGGCGTCGAGGTGATCGAGTCGCGGACCAAGAACATCGAATGCCGCGTCCGGCAGGCGGCTTGCCAGCATGCGAGAGCATTGGAAGTCCAAGGCGATTGGGTTGGATGTGCTCTCGAACATCTCTGGAAATCGCCGCATCATGCGCACTGCGCGAAGCAAGCGCGCATCCGCTTCGGTTGGAAGCGAGCGGCACACATCCTCCACGACTCGGTCCTCGATGTTCTCCCACACGGCTTCTGTGCTGTGGTATCGGCGGACGGCGGCTACGAGTGCAGCAAGCGCTTCGGAGTTGTCATCACTTCGGAACACGATGAACGTCTTCATGATGTCTCGAAGCGCTTGGGCGCGTGCTGCTGAAGTGTCTCGGATCGCGGGCAGGAGTTGATCCCAGTGCGAGTCGATCATGGCCGTCAGCAGATCGCGGGTGGACTGCGGCAGTTCATCGTCGATGGCGAGCAGGGCGACGCTTCCAGCGGACAGCGTGTCGAAGATCACATGCATCTGAAACCAGTCGTTGCCGACGCGGCGGCGGATGGATGGTTCGCTCGGCGCGTTCGACGCTCGGAGCGCCTCGAACAGCATGGTCGAGGGGCGGGAGGGCAGCCCCTGCAGCGCACAGCGAACGCGGATGTCATCGAGCAGGGGCTTGTCCGCATCGGATACGAGGACTTCGATGGACTGGAGATGGCGGAAGAGTGCACGCACAGCCAACTCTGCGGCCCGACGGCGCTCTTCATCGGGCACATCGGAGTCGAAGGCGTTGGCCTCCGCTTCGGCCGCCTCAATGCGTTGTCCGCACGCTTGCTCGAGCGCGCGATAGCGCACATCGGCTGAAGCCGCGATCGCGAGGCATGTGCCCGCCTCAAGTCCAGCGGCAGACCCGACCGCGCAGATGCGGTTGGTGTCCATGCGATGCGGCATCCCCCCCATGTCACGCCACATGGCCAGTCGATACTCCTCCTCCATCTCCTCGGGTTGCGCCTCGCCTGCGTCCGCGGGATCAGGCGCACGACCGTGCGCGAGTGCGAACTGCATTGCCTGATCGACTTCTGGAGCGCCGCTGACCGCAGTGCGGAGCGACATCAACACTCGGTCGTGCAGGATCCGCAGTGCGGCCATCGAGTCACCGCGATGGTGTGCGGTCCGCAAGCGCTCTCGAATCTCCAGGAGAGCCGCTCGCGCCGCGGCGCTGCACTCCGGGTGCTCAATGCCGACCCGAATGGCGATCAACTGGTTGCGGTGGGCGATCTGCACGGACTTGTCCATGAGGAGTTCTGCAGCGGCGGTCTGTACACCCTTTGGAAGCCTGCCATCCAGCGACTCGATGGTTCGACTCGCTGTGCGATTGACCTCGAAAAAAGTCTCGAGCGCACGGTCCGCTGCCTCCTGAGCTGTCACTGAAAGTGGGGGGAGTTCGGCATCGACAACTGCAGGCTGATCGTTCCCTGCATCGTCGACCGCGACATCCGACTGTTGCTGTCGCTGTTGCTCGCGTTCAGCCTGCAATCGCGCGCGCTCGGACTCCAGCGCCTGCGCGAGGCCGAGCCTACAGAGCGACTGCCACCAGCGTTCCGCCCCTGGCAGCGATCGTGACGCGACTTCCTGGAACACCGCGCAGAGGTCGCTTGTTGATGAGCGCGCGCTGCCGCTCTCAGAGGCATCGCGCAGAATGTTCGCAAGTTGGCTGACGGGATCCTCAGCGTCGGCGCCATCAAAGAGCCGCCCCGTACTCGTGGCCCTGGAGAGTCGATAGATCCGCTCGACCGAACGGCGCGCAACAAGCATCGCGGGCAGCGCGCGGTCAACGCCCTTCACAGCCTGCAATGCGTACAGGAACTCTTCTTCAAGTGCGCGGCTCTCCGAGAGCAGCCGAGTTTGGACGGATGCGGCGGCACGCACTTGCGCTGGCACCAAGTCCGGCACATCCACATGGTGCAGCTTGAACGAAGTCGGTGCGATGTCGCGCAGCGAACGAGCTGCCGCCGTGCGGAGGGGAAGGAGTTGCCGCAGATGGAGGTCGTGGAGGCGGTCGATCTCGGACCAATCGACGGTGGACCGCGCGACTCCCGCGTCGTCGAACCATCGCACGAGGTCCGATGCGTCGATTTCCGGCGGAAGGGTCATCTGCGGCGGTCGCCCAATCCCTTTGCAGCCGACCTGAAAGGCGGCACAAAGCAGGGCGGCGATGGCCGGAAGCACGAAACGCAGAACCATCAGCGGAGAGTAGGGGGCAACGGCACTCTCCCGAAAAAGTTCATGGAAAGTGGGATGTCTGGCACAAGTCGGGCCGGCATCGTGCCGAACCAACCGACGAGTTTCGGTCATTTCACGCCGCTTGCGGTTGCATCGGCGCAGCAGGAAATCGACGCTCTGAAAGGATTGGGATCCGGAAATGCCGCTCAGGAGGATGCACGACATGGGACACACGCAGAATGCGAGGGGCGGACAGGGAGGAAGGCGTTCATTGAAGATGGCGCTGCTGTTCTGCGGCGCCGTCGCGGCTGCCTCGTTTGTGCACGGCGTCTGGACAACGCGCACGTCGGCGAACCCCGATGTCAGCCACGGACTCGCGGCGCAGTTCGAACCTGCATCGATCCGCGGAACGCTGCGGGTCCCATCGGAATTCGGCGACCTGCAGACCGCGATCGACGCAGCAGCGACTGGGTCCACGGTGCTTGTTGCTCCTGGCGTCTACAAGGGCAACTGGACCATTCGCGACAAGTGGCTCACGATTCGCGGCGAGGGTGATGCAGCATCGCCAGCCGCGTGGCTTCAGGGGGCGAATCCAGACAGGCCCGTGCTCACCATCGAGGGGCTCGCGGCGTGTGGAACCGAGATCGACAATGTGCTGTTGTTTGGTGCGGCTGGAACGAACGGCGCCGGGCTGCTCGTGGACCGCGCGAACATCACCGCGCGGCGCTGTGCGTTCAACGGCAATGAGGGGAGCGGCGTGGTGCACCGCAGCGGCAACAGCGAGTTCTTCTCATGCCTGTTCGAGCGCAACGGCGCCGACTTCGCGGGCGGTGGACTGCGCAACGAGTCGGGGACCGTGACGCTCGTCGGATGTGTCGTGCGCGGCAACAGCGCGCGCACCTTCGGCGGTGGCATCTATTCATCGTCGGGCACGGTGACGCTCGTGGAGGTGACCGTCAGCGGCAACAACACCAGGAGCGGCGCATGGGGCGGCGGCATCTATGCCGCGGATGGTTCGCTTCTCGCCCTTGATGCCACCATTGAACGCAACACATCAACCGGCTCTGGCGGCGGTGTCTTCATTGCTGGGGGGGACGCATCGCTCCACGCATGCCGATTCACCGCCAACCGCAGCCAGGATGCGTGGAGCGTGGATGGACGCGATGCCTCGGTGCAGCTCGAGACATCCCTTGTGTGCGGCGACCACCAGTCGCCCAACCTCGGCGCGTCGATCAGTCGTGCAGGCGTGACATTCCTCGGCGAGTGCTTCCCCGACCGCAATCGAAACGCCATTGACGACTCGCAGGAGATCGCAAGCGGCAGCGTGTCCGACTGTGACGGCAATGGAGTCCCCGACGCTGCGGATCCCGACTGCAATGAGAACGGGCTCGTGGATGCGTGTGAGATTGCGGCAGGTTGGGTGCGCGACTGCAACGGCAACGGCATTCCCGATCGCTGCGAGATCCGCCTTGGACTCTCTGCGGATCGAAACGGCGACGGCGTGCTTGATGAGTGCGAGTCCGATGTGACGCCTGAGTGACCCGTCCCCTCGCGCGCTGCGCCGCGGTATCCTGCCGCGCGACCCGCATGCGTAGCTCAGTTGGATAGAGCATCGGTCTTCGAAACCGAGGGTCGTTGGTTCGAGTCCAACCGCGTGCGTTCCGACCAGTTCAAGTGCTGCGCCCATCGCTGTCGCGCGCGGCCTGCGCGGGAGTGCGCTCTTTCCCGTACGCTCCGAAGCCATGGGTTCCATGCAGGGAAAGCGTGGCCTCGTCATCGGCGTGGCCAACGAACATTCGATCGCGACAGCCATCACGCAGGCGCTCAGGCGCGAAGGCGCACAGTGCCTGTTCACGCACCTACCCGGCGAGAAGAGCGAACGCCGAACGCGGCGCGCGCTCGAGGAGTGCGGTGTCGTTGACCCCTGGTTGATGCCGCTCGATGCGGGCAGCGACGAGCAACTCGATGCGGTCTTTTCGCGCGTGTCATCCGAGTTCGGCACGATCGACTTCCTCGTTCACTGCATCGCGTACTGCGACAAGGAGTGGCTGAAGGAGGGCAAGTTCACGGGAACGCCGCGCGGCGTCTTCACGCAGGCGTGCGACCTTTCCGCTTACACCTATGTGGCGATGGCTCAGCGAGCGGCACCGCTCATGACTGGCGGCGGAGCAATGGTGGCACTCAGTTACCTCGGCGCCGAGCGGGCGGTCGCGGCCTACAACGTGATGGGGGTCGCCAAGGCGGCGCTTGAGGCGAGCACGCGATATCTCGCTGCCGACCTCGGGCCCAAGGGCATTCGTGTGAACGCCGTGTCCGCTGGTCCAGTGCGCACGATGAGCGCGATGGCGGTGGGGGGTTTCAGCGACATTCTCGGCTGGATCGAGCGCACCGCGCCGATGCGCCGCAACATCAGCGCGGGCGAGGTGGGCGAAGCCTGTCTGTTCCTGCTGTCGCCGCACGCATCAGGCATCACTGGACAGATCGTCCATGTCGATGCTGGCTATTCGTGCGTAGGCGTGCCGAGCGGTTTTGGCGGCGGCGCGGCGGGCTGAATCACCCACGGCCGCGAGCACTCGATGTCGGCGTCGGGAACGAGCGCGCGGCGCACGGCAAGCGCAAGCGCATCGAGTCTCGTGCGCTCGGTGCAACTGACGGCGACATCCGCAGAACGCGATTCGGCGGAAGCCGCCGATCCATCGATGTCCGCATGCGTGCAGACGCGAAGCCGTGGCGCTGCGCACGCCACGGGTGGACAGGGGCGTCCCGGAGCGGACACTTCAATCAGCAGTTGCGCGCGAGCGAGCAGTGGATCGAGCAGCGCTCTGGCTGCGATTTCCAGTGCATCAGCATCGTCGCGGACCCCTGGCGTATCGAACCAGTCCGCGACGAGCCCGTCGAGCGTCAGTTGCGCAGCGACCGCGTCGCGGGTCGTTCCTGGCGCATGGAACGCAATCGCGACGCACCGCCCGGCGAGCGCGTTCAGCAGCGATGACTTGCCGACATTCGCTTGACCAACCGAGACGATGCACGGCGGATCGATCAGGTGCCGCAGCCGGCGCGCACGCGCGAGGTCGTCGGTCGACGGTTGCCACTGCGCGCCAACCCGCTGGAACCGCGCTGATTGCTCAAGCAGCAGCGGCACTGCCCGCGGGCTCGCGGCGCACGCGATCGCGTGCAGCGCGGATGCTTCCGCAACATCCGCCGCCTCTGGAAAAGATTCTCGTGGGTCGCTCGGGACATCGACGGTTGCGCCATGGGCCACCAGCCACTCGCGCAGGCGCGCGCACGACCATGGTCCGCCATGCGGCATCAGCCATGCGCAGCATGGACCACTCCGCGCAATGACCCCGTCATCGATGCCACCGAGTTCGCGTTGAACGACCGCCCCGATCGCAATGGCCTTGCCGCCGCCAACGGCGATCAGCGCGCGGTCCATCGAATCGGCATCGACTGTGCGCAGCGCTGCGACCGCAATCGCCCCCGCGGTGCGCGCGGTCTCCCAGTGCAGGCGCACGCCGTTCAGCGGCAGCGCCGCCTCGGCTGCGTCGTCAATCGTCGCCAACCGGCTCATCCACACCTGCGGCCGCAACGGACGACGCGATGCCCAACAGCAGCAGTTCCGGCACGATGCGGTCCACGAACTGCTCATGTTCAAAGATGCGCTGGGCATCACCGCCGGTGACGATCACCATGGGGAAAGCGCCTTGCGCATCGGCATAGCGTTCGATCAGCCGCTGCGCGAGACCACGGATGCCGTGAAAAACCCCGTGCAGCATTGCTTCGCGGGTGTTGCGCCCAAATGGCTCCTCGGGAGGCGGCTCGAAAGCGATGTCCGGCAGCGCATCGGTGTGTTCGTGCAGTGCGCGCAACTGCATCGCCGCACCAGGTGCAATCGCGCCACCGTGGAATGTGCCCTCGCCATCCACGAAGTCGACTGTCACTGCGGTCCCTGCATCAATGATGACGCACGCCTGCTTCAGCCGCGAAAACGCCGCCGAGGCACACAGCAGCCTGTCGACGCCCGTTGCAGCATCGGGGTCGAGTCGCGTGGCAATGGCGGGCATGATGTCCTCGCCGATCACGCTGACCTCGATGTCCAACTTTCCCTCAGCACGCGCTCGAAGTGGATCGGACACCGAGCGATTCACGCTTGCCATCACGACCGCTGCATCGCTGCCCTCCACCTCCTTCAGGTGATGTGCGATGCGTTCGAGCACCACTTCCATCTCGCTGTTGGGAACGCTCTCGCTCGCATCGATGTCGCCGCGAAGGTCGCTGAAGCGACCGATCTGGGTGCGCGTGTTGCCGACCGAGACTGCGATGAGCGCGTTCACGGCGCGAGTATAGAAGCGGCTGCACTTGCCAAGTCCCGTGCGGAAGTGGCGGAGGCGCTTGGACCCGCGATGGAGTCGTCCACGCAGGCGGCTCCAACCGCGACTTCATCGCGCAGGCGCGTCAACAGCGCAGCATGCGCGCGCCGTGCGAGCGGGCCGATCGTTCCATCGCCGACGGGCTGGTCTCCCAGGCGCGTCACGGCGGAGTAAATCCGCTTGCTCGCCGTGACGATGACTTCGCGCGAAGCATGCAGCTGCGCTTCGGTCACTGGGCGGACCGCACAGGGCACCCCACCGCGGATACAGCCCTCGAGCAGTCGCGTCCGCATGACGCCGTGAAGAATCGACGGCTCTGAATTCAAGGGCGGCGTGACGAGAACACCATCGACCTCGACGAAGACATTCGAGGATGTCCCCTCGCTGACGAGCCCGTCACGGACCAGGATGACCTCTTCGGCTCCCGTGGCCGAGTGCTCGACCATCGGCAGCACACTGCCGAGCAGCGAGGTCGACTTGATCGCACAGCGGAGCCACCGCTCATCGCGCGCCGCAGCGCAGTGCACGGTCGTGATGCGTTCGAGTTCCTCCAGCCCGCCGCACGGGGTAGCGACCGCGAAGATCGTCGGCTCGATTCCTGCTGGGGGAATGTGGCTGCGAACGCTCGCAGTCCCGCGGCTGACTTGCAGATAGACAGCCGCGTCCGTCAGCCCGTTCGCGTCGAGCAGCGTGCGCGAGATCGTCCGCAGGCACGCAGGATCCAGTCCGCTGATGCGCAACTGCGAAAGGCTTGCACCGAGCCGCGCAACATGGAGGTCGAGTCCGATGCCGACGCCGCTGAAGAACCGCACCACTTCATACACGCCATCGCCGAAGAGGAACCCGCGGTCGAGCGGGCTGATGCGCGCTCGTGAAATCGGCAGGACTTCGCCTCCGAGCCACACGAGCGCTTCACGCGCGGTGCCCGCATCGTTGCAGCCTTGGTCTTTGCTCACCATCGCGTGAACGCCTTCCGACCTAAGCACGAATGCGGTCGCGCGCGCGAACGAGCGATTCGATGCGCTCCGCATCGAGTTCGTTGCTCCACATGCCGCCGCGCTTGAGTGTGCTGCCCACGATGGCTGCATCGGCAAGCGCGAGGATGTCCGCCACATTTTCAGGGGTCGTGCCGCTGCCCACGAGCAGCGGTCCAAGCGCCGCGGCGCGGGCGCTGCGCAGTTCCGCCTGATCGGGTGGCAACGCAGTCACCTCGCCGGTGATGATGACTCCATCGGCGGCGAAGAACTCCGCAGCACGGACCCAGGCGGCAATGTCCAAGTCGCCCGTCAGCGCGTGCGAGGCGTGCTTCTTGCGGCAGTCGGCGAACACGCGGATGCCCTCCGCGCCGAGGCGGCGGCGTTCCCGCAGCAGTGAGCCGGCGCAGCCCGTCGCCACCAACCCCTCATCCGCTACGGCGGCGAAGACGAATCCCTCAGCGCGGATGAACGCCGCGCCAGCCGCGTGCGCGATGGCCAGCGCAGCGGCGTTCGCGCCAGAGAGCACTTGCAGGCCTACGGGCACCTTCACCGCATCGACAACCGCAGCCGCGGCCACCGCAAACGGGGCCACGGTGTCTGCGCCCGATGCGTCGGGGACATAGGGAACATCGTGCATGTTTTCCACGAGCAGCGCGTCGAAGCCGGCAGCGGCAAGTTGCCGCGCTTCAGCGACCGCCGTGGCGACGATCTCGCGCATCGTCAATCGGCTCCGCGGCGTTCCCGGAAGCGCGCGAAGGTGGACCATCCCCACGAGCGCGTGCGGGCGAGTGAACATTGGTGTCGCGTTCATGGGGTTCAGCGGTCGGAGCGCCGCCAAGATAGCCCAGCGCGCAGGGGACGCGTTAGCCTCGTCGCATGAACGCACCAATCGTTCTTGATCATGCGCATCATGACCAGCGCCTGATCGTGCATCCCGTGGCAGGGTGCGTTGCCACTTCGTGGTCGATCTCGGGCCGCGAGTGCCTCACGCTCCCAGACACGCTTCCCGCGTTCCTCGCATCGACGCGCACGGGCGGCATCCCGCTGCTCTACCCATACGCCAATCGGCTGTCCAAGGACCGATTCGAAGTAGCTGGTCGTTCGGTCGATCTCGCGCGCTTTCCCAATCTCAAGCGTGACGGGAACGGACTTCCGATTCACGGGCTCTTGCTGCGCTGGCAGCGCTGGGAACTGGAGCAGCCAACATCACACGAGTTGCACGCGCGGATTCGCTGGGATGCTCATGCCGAACTGATGCAGGCATTCCCCTTTCCACATTCGCTCGGCGTTTCGTGGCGACTTGGCGGAGACGGGGTGAACGCCGTGCTCGATGTGGAGGTGCAGGTGCGCGCGGACGGCGGGTGCGATGTGCCCATCGCCTTCGGATGGCATCCCTACCTCGCGGCGGATGCGGGCGAGCCCGCGGGCGACGGCGAATCGTCGCGTTCGCAGCCAACGCCGCGCATGGATCGGATTGACCTGCCCGCTGCGCGCCGCTGGTCGCTTGACAGGACAGGCCTTCCAAGCGGCGCAGCCGAGCCAGTTCCAGGCCCGCCGCACCAGGAGCAGGTGGGCGGGGGGCAGGACGCGCTGTACGAGTTGCCATCCAACGCGTCCGATGCGCCAGGGTTGGTTGCATCGCTGCGCGGCGAAACCTGCACAACCGAAGTTCACCTGCAAAGTGGCTGGCGATTCATGCAGGTGTACTCGCCGGCGGGTGCCGCCTTTGCGGCGATCGAACCGATGACTGCCACAACGAATGCGCTGGTGACCGGCGCGCCAATCGTTGCTGCGGGCTCGACCTTCACCGCTGCGTTCGCGCTGAAGCATCGATGCAACAGCTCACGGTTAGGCTGATGGACATGGGCAGGATCCTGACGGGACAGGTGGCGATCGTGACGGGCGCCTCGAGCGGCATAGGCGCTGCGACAGCGGTCGCGATGGCACGCGCGGGGATGGATGTGCTTCTGGCTGCGCGTCGGCAAGATCGTCTCGCGGGGGTTGCGCAGGTCGTCGAGTCTCTTGGTCGGCGCGCTCGCATCGTCGCCCTCGATGTGGCGCACGCAGGGCATGAGCGCCAACTGCTTGACGAGGCTGAGCGCCAATTCGGCCGATTTGATGTGGTGTTCGCCAACGCTGGTTACGGGCTTGAGCGCGATGTGCACTTGACTCCGGACGCGGACCTCCGCGCGATCTTCGAAGTGAACTTCTTCGCGTCCGTGGCGCTCCTGCGCGAATCGGCGCGTCGCCTGCGAGCCGCTGGGCGGGGTGGGCACCTCCTGATGTGCTCGAGTTGCCTGTCGAAGTTCTCGTTGCCGGGGCACGGCGCATACGCAGCATCCAAGGCCGCGCAGGAGTCCATCTGCCGCGCCATGCGATTCGAGCTGCTCCCGCATGGCATCGAAGTCGCCAGCGTGCATCCCATCACGACAACGACGGAGTTCTTTTCCGAGAGTGCTGCGCGCAGCGGACTGCGTGGCGGCGCGGTCCCTGAGCATGCCCCGCGCTGGGCGCTGCAGCCCCCCGAGCGCGTCGCGGACGCGATCATCGATTGCCTTCGGCGTCCTCGATCGGAGGTCTGGACGAGCGAGATCGTCCGTCTGTCGGCCGCCCTGTTCAATGCCTGCCCGTGGCTCTTCGACCTTGTCCTTCGGCGCGAAGCGAACCGTCGGGTGCGCCAGCTCGCGCGCGAGGGGAGCGATGCGGGGGAATCGGTGCGCCACTAATCTTCCCCCCTTTGCGGCGCACGAGCGCCGCAGTGTGCAGTCACCCGCCTCGGCGGATCTTGGAGGAGTCATGCCCATTCGCGTTGCCATCAATGGATTCGGTCGCATCGGCCGTCTCGTCTACCGCATCATTGCATCTCGCACTGACATGGAAGTCGTGGCGATCAACGATCTGGTGCCAGCAGACAACCTCGCGTACCTACTCCGTCACGACACGATGCACGGGCGGTTTGGTCCTGGGGTGCGCGCGGACGGGTCAGCCATCGTGGATGGATCCAAGCGGACCGAGTGCTGTGCGGTGAAGGACCCTGCGCAACTCCCGTGGCGGGCGCATCGAGTGGACTATGTGATCGAATCGACTGGACTGTTCACGGCCATCGACGATGCTCGCAAGCACATCGACGCCGGCTGCCGCCGCGTCCTCATTTCGGCTCCGACGAAGAGCGATCGTGAAGTTCCAACGCTTGTCTATCGAGTGAATCACGAACAGTTCGACCCGACCGTCCATCAGGTGGTGTCGAATGCGTCCTGCACCACGAACTGCCTTGCTCCTGTGGTCAAGGTCCTGCTCGATTCGGTGGGGCTGGAGGAGGGGCTGATGACCACGGTTCACGCAGTTACCGCAACGCAGCCAACGCAGGACGGTCCGAGCAAGAAGGATTGGCGCGGCGGGCGCAACGGTTACATGAACATCATTCCAGCATCGACGGGTGCAGCGAAAGCCGTCGCGCTGTGCCTGCCAGCGACGAAGGGCAAGCTGACTGGGATGTCGTTCCGAGTGCCGACCGCCACGGTGTCATGCGTGGATCTCACATTCAAGCCGTCGCGCGCCACCTCCCTCGAGGAGATCACGGGATTCATGCGGGCCGCCGCTGAGGGGCCGATGTGCGGCGTTCTCGGCGTGACCGACGAGGAAGTGGTTTCGAGCGACTTTGTGGGCGATCCGCGTTCATCCATCTTCGATGTTGGGGCGTGCGTTCAACTGAACGACCGCTTCTTCAAACTCGTTGCCTGGTACGACAACGAAGCGGGCTACGCGAACCGTTGTGTCGACATGCTCGCCTACATGTCGTCAAGGGACGGCGTCCGATAACGCTGGGGCGGATGGGGCAGGCAGCGGACTGCGCTGCAAAGCTCAGAAAAGCTCAGAAAAGGAAAAAAGGGATGCCCCTGCCGAGGAGCATCCCCTTGAAGACCTACTTGACGGTCGCTAGCGCATGGCGAGCGACCATTAACTTTGGCCTAGCCTTGGCCCCAACTTTGGGGCTGGCCTTGGCCTTGGATCCGGCAACATTCGTCGCTCGCAAGCGAGCACAAAAGCTACCGAGAACCGTTCGTCACAGTCAGCGACGACGGCGACCCGCGAGCCCTGCCAGTCCGAGCAGCGCAAGCGCGCCAGGAGCTGGAACCTGATTGACGCCGATCAGGGTGATGGAACCAGTGAAGGTGCCTGAGGTTCCCGCAGCGCCGTAGCCGTTTCCGATCCAGACGGTCAGATCAGAAGCGGTGCCGCTGAAGTTGACGGCCGAAGTGAAGTTGACGGTGCCGATGGAAGTAGTCCCTGGTGCCGACGAGGCGCCGTTTGGCCAGCCGTAACGCTGTGTTGCGTTCAGGTTCGAGAAACCTCCGCACTGGAGCGCACCGCCGAGGGCGATTGGGTTTGGGCCAACATAGAGCGTGCAGTCGTCCGCGTAGGTGAAAGAAACCGACGAGTTGAGCGTCACATTGATCGATGCACCAGTCAGTGAGCCCTGCAGCGTGCCTGCCGCAAAAGCCTGACTGAAGTTGAATCCGGTCCAGGTCTGGTTCGAGAAGGAATAGGTGACATCCGCGGATGCGGCTGCACCAACGAGAGCGGCGAGGGAAACGCCAGCAAGCACAGTCTTCATCTTTAAATCTCCAACAAGTAGGGAATTCTCGCCGAGCGGAAATACCACTTCCGACTCGACCCCTTCACCCCCCTCCGGACCAAGGCATCATGGCGCGGAATCACTCGATGTCAAAGAAAGCTGCAAATATTCGACCAACAAACCTTCTGGGACAGACGGCACCAACGATCGTCCCTCCACGATATAGTCCTATAACTCAACGGCGATCTTTGGTTGGGCTCGTAAGGATCGAAACCGCAACGCCAGCGGCAAGTGTTGCTGCCACCGCCCCGAGCAACACCAAGTTGAACTGCTTTCCGACCACCTCCTTTAGCCAATCGGCGAAGAACATCTTGAATCCGATCAGCAGGAGTATGGCGGCAAGCGAGTAGCGCAGGGCATGAAATCGGTCGAGCAGTCCCGCAAGCAGGAAGAAGAGCGAGCGGAGTCCGAGAATGGCAAAGATGTTGCTCGTGAAAACGATGAACGGGTCGGCCGTGATGGTGAAGATCGCCGGGATCGAGTCCACCGCGAACACGACATCCGTGGCCTCAACGGTCACGAGTGCAACCGCAAGGGGGGTCAACAGCATGGCGCCGCTCGGCGCCGCGGCGATCGCTCGGTCGCTGAGCAGGCTTGCGGATTCTTCGGGAACAACGCTCGAATGGCTGTCGCCGAGTTGCGGACGCCAGACGACAAATCGGTTGCCGTGGTAGCGGTCGGTCACTCGGAAGAAGCGCTTGGTCAGTCGAACGCTGAAACTGAGCGAAGGGTCCGAGTGCGATTCCTTGCTGAACAGCAGTTTGAGGGCCGTGACAACCAGAATGCCGCCGAACACGAACAGCAACCAGTGGAACATCTGGATCAGTTGGATTCCGACGCCGATCATGATGCCGCGCAGCACAATTGCCCCCAGAATCCCCCAAAAAAGCAGCCTGTGCTGATACGCCGACGGCACCGCGAATGACGAGAAGATCACCGCGATGACGAAGAGGTTGTCAACGCTCAATGACTGCTCGATCAGCCAGCCGGTGAGGTACTTGCTGGCTGCTTCGGTGCCGTTGAGCACGGTGCCATCCACTGGGTCTGGGCGCAGACCCAGCCCAAACCACTGATTTTCAAAGGCAAACCAGATGAACACGCTGAAGGCTGCGCCGAGCCCGAGCCAGAACGCGGACCAACGGGCAGCCTCACCGAAACCGACCGTGTGGGCACCGCGGTGAAAGACTCCAAGATCGAGCGCGAGCAGCACCAGAATGAACGAGATGAAGCCAGACCAGAGCAGGATCACGGTGGTTTGATCGGGCCTTTCAGCCGCGGGGCGGCGCGGGAGGATAGTGCTCGAGCTGCCCCCGCGTAGGCTTCTGTTTCAGGTGCGCCTCTCTGGACTCCAAGCGATGCTTTCATCCGACGCTCGGCTGTTTCGAGTCGCCGCAGTGGCAGAGGCGTGGTCCTGGGTCGGGCTGCTCGTCGGGATGTACCTCAAGTACTCCGAGGTCGGCAATCCGATTGGGGTGCGCATCATGGGACCTATTCATGGGCTGCTGTTCGTTGCCTACATCGTTGCGTCGTGGCGTGTGGCCGCTGCGCATGGTTGGCCCGCCGCCCGATTGGCCTTGGCGCTCGCCGCAGGCATCCCGCCTCTGGCAACATGGATCTTTGAGCGCTTTGCCCTGAAGCGGGGGTGGCTCACGGCGCCGCAGGCAGTTCCAACTCGGCAGTCAGGGCGGCCGTAGGGTCCGCTCGCTCACTGAGCATGCGGGCGATCGCCCTCATCGTTCTCGGCACCAGGGCGTTGGCGACCTCCTGATTGTGTCGGAAGATCCGCACGGGACGGTCGAGATCAAGCAGCCTGTCATCGAGGCGGACGAGGATGCGGCAGTTCGGCGGGGCTTCCTCGATGCGAACATCCTGACCGACGCAGGTTGTGACGATTCGCGTCCGCTCGGCAGGGGCTTCAACGGCAATCCAATAGAAGCGATGGTGCAGCACATCATCCTGGATCCACACGATTCGCTTGGGCAGGACGGTGCGGTTGAACTGGGACATCCAGGCGAGCGCCGTCGCGTCCTCGCGGTCCATCCAATGACCCTTGCCTTCGTGAATCTCGACCAGGTGCGGGTAGCCGCCTGCATCGGCCGCTGCCAATGCCGACAGCATGCGGCCCCACTCGGCTGCGACGGAATTCCTCTTGAACGCTGCGTCCTGTGCGCCCATATGGATGGCAAAGGGGAGATTTCGGAGACCATCGGGGCGAGTCTCGTTTGGGTGACCAGCCATCATCGCCGCAGCGGCGAATCGATCCGCCATGCGCGGCGCGAGTTGAAAGACACCATCACCACCCGCGCTGTAGCCCATCAAGTAGACGCGGTCTGCATTCACGCCATGGGCGATCACCATGCTCTCGATCAGACGCGAGAGGAGTTGATCGACCGGCGCACGATGCCAGAGATCCCAAGTGTCGCTCGGCGCGCGCGGCGCAACATAAATGCCCTCCGACGGTTCATAGAGCCGCTGCTGGTTCTTCCATTGCTGGTCGTTCACCTCGCTCGGCGCACCTCCGCCACCGTGCATGGAGATGAAGAGGCTGTGCCCGCCCGTCGGCGGTTGACCGAATGTCTTGAACCAGATTGGCAGGCGGGCGCCGTCCACTTCGATGATGCCCGAGGCGATTTCCCGCTGACGATCCGCGCGCTGTTGTGCAGCCAAAGCGTTCCACAGGATGTCGCGCGCGGTCGATGCGTCAGTCTTGCTGAGCGCAACCGACGCGAACGACTGCTCGCCAACGCTCGCCGCGAGGGGGCGGTCGGCGGGCGCGACGGCGATGAAACGGCGCAAGTCTGCGACCGCGCTTCGCGATGCGGTTGCCTCGACGCGCGCCGAGATGAGTTGCCCGTCCGTTGCTGCGGTGAACGCCATCGGCGCGAACGCATCAGAACGAAGTTCGCATGCCGCCCCGAGCGGCACGACCGCGGTGAGGTGGTCATTGGCATCGAACCCTTCACCGTGGGTCGTTCCCTCGAACAGTGATGCATCGTCGGCGCCGTGCACCGCGACGCGCACCGCGATGCGTTCATCTCCGTCGAGCGCGCGAATGCGGATGCGAGCCTGTCCCTGCGCGATGGGTGGTTCTGGTCGAAGGTAACGAGCGGTGACATTGAACGCGCGGATCGGTTGCGCCGCGTTTTCACTCCAGCCGACGGGGAACTGCACGGGCGAATCGTTCCAAGTGACTGCGTAGACCGCATGCTGCGGCTCATCGCCTCGGCATTCCGCGACCCGTTCCGTGAACCAGCCTTCGTCGAGGCGGTCTCCCGTCGGTTCTGCTGCGCCGGTGTAGTGCCAGCCGCCGTCCCACACCTCGACCCATGAGTGGTTGCCGCTGCGGTCGGGCCACATGGGTGTCCCGACGAAGCGTGCGGGAACGCCGACCGATCTGCACGCGTCGATCAAGAGGATCGCAAGCCCGGAGCACGAGGCCATGCCCGACTCGATCGACTGGCTTGGGGACTGATCGGCGCGTTGGCGCTTGCGGGAATACGCAACCCCGATGGCCGTGAAGAGCCGCTGATTGAGAAGCACCGCGGCGGCACTGGGCGATGTCGCGCCTTGGATGAGGGGCTGGCAGCGCGCGCGCATTGCGTCGAACCATGCCTCGCGTGGTTCCGTGATCGATGCGTAGGGCAGGATGCAGTCGAGGAAGAGTTCTTCGCTCACGGCGTCGGCCCACGGCGCCGATCGCCACGCGGACCATGCGCCATCGCAGTGGCGCAGCAGGAATTCGCCCGAGAGTTCGCGGAGGTCTGAGTCGGGCATGTGCGCGACGAGCCACTGCAGTGCGCGGCGCTGGGCGCTGGGCACATTGCGCAGGGCAGACTCGATCTCGCTTCGGTTGCTGCCCGCGGCAGTGAGCGCGCGTTCCATCTCTTCGGCGCCGATCTCCTTCGCAGTTGGCTCGGCCGCATCGTTGCCGTGCGGTACCTCGGGCGCGGGATGCCAGTGGTCCCCGCCGCGAAGCGGGATGCCGCCGCGCCACAGCCACACGACGATGCCAGTGAAGAGCACGGTCGCGCCAGCGAGGCGGATCAATCGAACATGGTTCATGTCGCGCACGAAGCGTGCAGGAAGTCCAGCAGCTGCCATGGTGCGCGCAAGGATGATGGACCCGATGATGCCGTGCAGCAGCAGCACGCCGAGCGCTGCCACGGTCGCAGGGACGAGCAGATCAGCCCGATTGAACACCACCACCGTGTAGGCCAGTGCAGCCACAAGCGGCACGGCCAGCACCGCGATGCGCCGCGACGCAGTGACCGAGTACAAGCGGCGCCTGTCTTCGTCGCTCAGCCGATTCAGCGCAGCGCGGAACTTCGTGGACGCCGCGACCGTGCAGATCAGGAAGAGCCCGATGAGGATGCCGACCGTGTGATCCATCTCAGGGTGTGGCGGGGGATGGTGTCGGGCGAGCGGTCGTGAGCTGTGCAACGCGCCGCTCTGCAGCATCGACCTTCTCCGCGAGGTGCGGCGCATGCGTCTGCAGGATTTGCACATGCTCGCGCGCCACGGCGAGTGCAGTGGCGTCATCGCCGCTCAACTGAGCAAGAATCGACAACAGCGCCAGCGAATCGCAGAGCTTCAAATAGGAGCGATCATCGATGCGGCGCCCCTCGATCGCGGCGCGAACCGCAGCCGATGCCTCGTCGAGGGCCGCGCGGTCGATCACCGTGGCATCGCCTCGCACATTCCCGCCTTCAACGGCCAGTTGCGCCAGCATTTCCGCGAGCCGTTGATGCCCGTTGGTCGTTGTGGCATGGGTCGGGCCGTAGCGACCGATGAGCAGCGCGGGGACGCGCCGCTGGTGCTTGACGGCAAGATCGAGTCGCTTGTCGACGATCTCGAGGTCGGCCAGCGTCGAAAACACGCGGCCGAGCCGCCAGTCCGTCGGGCCGGAGCCCTTGATGATCGCCTCGGCACACTCGTTGAGGAACAATCGACAGGCGGCGTACTCCTTCGCGCGCCACAGGTTGTCGGCTCGGTTGAAGAGGGCACTGATGAGTCGTTCTTCCTTGTCATCGATCAGGCTGCGGAGAACGCGCAGCGCTTCATCACTCAACGCAGCGCCGCGCGCGGCATCGCCTTGGCGGTACAGCACCGAACTGAGATGCGTCTTCGTCGTGGCAAGCAGGGGATCATTCGCTGGAAGCACCTCGCTGCGCAGGGCAAGTGCTTCCTCGTAGGCGCGCCGCGCGTCGTCGAGCCGACTCAGGAAGAACTGCGTGCGCGCGAACTCGTAGAGCGCGTTGGCAAGCGCAAGGCGATCAGTATCCACTCCAGAGCGAGCGGTTTCGCGTCGGTAGTCGACCGCTGCAGCGAGTTGCCTCGCCGCCACCTCATACTCCGTCAGCGAGGTCAGCGTCTCCGCGATCTGCTCACGCAGTTCGGTATGGATGTCTGGATCACTCTTCAGATCCTCTTCCGCATACTCGAGAGCGACTTTCAAGAGGTCGGCAACGCGGACGGACGCGCCCGCTTGGCTGCCGAGCACATTCGACGACTTGATGGACTGGAGGAAGACCTCGAGTGTCTTCTGGGCGCGCCGCTGCTGGACCACGGCACTTCGCCAGAGAAATCCCATCTGCACGGTCAGCACGAGCAGTCCCACGAGCGCAATCGACGCGGAGGCAACGGCGATGCGGTGCTTCCGCACGAACTTCTTGATGCGGTAGGTGCGGCTGGGAGGGCCCGCAAGCACTGCTTCGCCGTCGAGGTAGCGCCGCAAGTCGTCCGCCAAACTGCTCGCACTCTCGTAGCGCCTCGTGCGGTCCTTCTCGAGGCAGCGCATCACGATCCAGTCGAGGTCGGTGCGCAACTGCTTCAGCAGCGGTGCCGGATCGGTGCGGCGGATACGGGCTGTCTCAGCTTGCTTTGTCGCGTCGGACTGCTGGAATCGTGCGCTCGGTCTCGGGCACTCCGTGTCGACAATCGTTCGGTGCAGGCGGGCGATGCCCGATGCCTGCAGCGTCTTTGCCTCGATGGGAGTGGAGCCAACGAGCAGTTCGTAGGCGATCACGCCGATGGAGTAGATGTCGCTGCGAGTGTCGATGTCGACCGATCCACCCTCCGCCTGCTCGGGGCTCATGTAAACGGGTGTCCCAACGAACTGTCCGAATTGGGTCTCGTGCAGATGCTCGGTCGCGCTCGCGGAGAGCGTCTTGGCAATGCCGAAATCGATCACCTTTGGACGAAGTCCCTCCTCCGTTTCAGTGACGAGGATGTTGCCTGGCTTGAGATCGCGG
>RFON01000027.1 GCA_009926625.1 Planctomycetota bacterium | reverse complement strand
TTGGCGGGCTGCGTGCCGACCGCGGGCGGACAGCGCTTGTTCCACTGCGCGGAAGGGCTGCCAGGGCGCCCATGGTTCAAGAACCTGCTGTACGCCACCAACCCAGACAACAGTTATCAATGCGCCGACTTGCCGGGGATTCGCTGGGCAAGGAGTCAGGCGGAGCTTGATTTGGCGGTCGAACAACTTTGCGCTGCCGCAAAGAAAGCAGCGGCGAAGGGTGGCGGGGCGGACACCCCCAAGGACAATCCCCAGTAACTGCCCCATTTCTTTTGAATCGATGGGATTTCCACTCTATAGTCGTAAGGCTTCGAGTTTCCTTCCCCAACCTGACACATCGACTGAGACCAATCATGCGACCAATCCACGCTCTTTCCTTGATCACGATCGGACTGCTTTGCGCTCCTGCTGCGGCTGGCGTCACCCCGATTCGCCCGAAGCAGGTCATCGCCAGCGGCTTGGTGTACCCAACTTGGATTGGACACGCCCCTGGCGACGAAAGCAGGCTTTTCGTTTTGGAAAAGGCTGGTCGTGTGCGCATCATCACGCTCGGCGCGACGCCGGCGCTGCTGGCGACGAACTTCCTCAACATCGATCCGCTTGTCACGGGCGGCGCATCGGTCAGTGACGAGCAAGGCTTGCTCGGGATGGCATTTGATCCAGATTATTCGACGAACGGGCAGTTCTATGTTTACTACACGGGCTCCGGCACCAACAACCTTGCCCGTTACACCGTGTCGAGCGATCCGAATGTCGCGAATGCGACCGGCGTGGTGATGATGACTTGGTCCGATCCGTACGTGAATCACAACGGCGGCGACATCCACTTCAAGCCCGGCACTCGCGACCTCTACATGGGCACTGGTGACGGCGGCAGCGCGAATGATCCAGGCAATGTTGCGCAGAACCTCACGAGCCGCTTGGGCAAGATGCACCGCATCACCCCGACGGTTGGTGGATCATCGCCGTACTACACGATCCCTGCGACGAATCCCTTCGTCGGCGGTTCGACGACAGCCGATGACACGGTTTGGTCCTATGGACTTCGAAATCCGTGGCGTTGGTGCTTCGATCGGGCGAACGGCGACATGTACATCGCAGATGTCGGTCAGAACGCAGTGGAAGAAGTGAACTTTGAGCCCAGTGGCGCGACGGGTGGCCGCAATTACGGCTGGCGCTGCACCGAAGGATCGTCCTGCACCGGCCTCAGTGGCTGCACTTGCAATGGCACTGGCTTGACCGCACCGATTCGGACTTACTCCCACAACTCAGCGGGTGGCTACAGCATCACCGGCGGGCGCGTGTACCGAGGCTGCGCGATGCCTGACATGCAGGGCATCTATTTCTATGTCGATTACGGGTCGAACAACTCCTGGTCGCTGCGCATGGTCAACGGCGCGGTAACGGAGTTCGTGACACGGAACTCTGAGCTGCAGACCTCACTCGGCGGTCAGACCGTCAATCAAGTGGTCGCCTTCGGTGAGGATGCGCTCGGCGAGCTTTACATGGCGGATCACGGCGGGCAGATCTACAAGATCGTGCCGGAGTCAGGCGAAGTCACCTGCGTTCCTCCCAACCCATCCGATCTGGACAATGATGGCGCAGTCAGCGGTCCGGACTTGACAATTCTCCTGGGTTGCTGGGGCGTTGCCTGTGGTGACATCGATGGTTCGGGCACGACCGATGGAGCCGACCTCGCGGCGATGCTCTCGGCTTGGACCGGCTGATCGTTCGCGCAGATCCCCCTCCAACCTTTACCAAGGCACGCGTTAGCTGCCGCTCGGTGGAGCGGGGGCTTTCTTGTGGCGTGATCGAATCTTGATGTTGATGAGTTCCACGCTCAGGGAGAACGCCATCGCGAAGTAGATGGCGCCCTTTGGGATGTGGACTTGGATGGCTTCGAGCACCAGCCCCGAACCGATGAGCACGAGGAATGCGAGGGCGAGAGTCTTCAGCGTTGGGTGGCGGGTGACAACCTGCGACACTTTGCCGGCAAAGGCGATCATCACCAACACCGCGACGATGATCGCTGCCACCATCACGCTGATCTGGCTCGCCATCCCGATTGCCGTGATGACCGAGTCGATGGAAAAGACGATGTCCATCAGGCAAATCTGCGCGAGCACCAGACCCACCGCAGCCCTGCCGGCAGACGGTTTCGTGGCGCGCGACGGTCCCTCGACCTGATGGTGCATTTCGATGACCGCTTTCGCCATCAGCACCAGTCCGCCGAGTCCCAGGACCAGATCGCGAATGCTCGGAGCAATGTCGTGACTGCCGATCGAGATTGAAAACAATGGACTCGTGAGGCTGGCAAGCCATGAGATGGAAAACAGGAGCGCGATTCGGATGCCCATGGCCAGCAGCAGCCCGACTTGACGAGCGAAGTCGCGCTCCTTCGGCGGCAACTTTTCGCACAGGATGGCGATGTAGATGACATTGTCGATGCCTAGCACGATCTCAAGTGCTGCGAGAGCAACGAAAGCGGCAGCATTGTCGACCGTGAGCCATTCCACTTGCGCCGTAGAATAGGACGATGCGAGATCGGCAGTGGACCTGTGCTGGCGCGGTGATGGTGGCGGCGCTTTGGGCAGGATTGGCAGTGGCGCAGTCTCAGCAGCAGGTCGTGCCGCCCGCGCCCGTTGCTGTCGAGCCGCCGCAGATCAACTTTGGCAAGGTGAAGCCGGGGAGCAAGTTGCCTGGGAAGTTCGTGCTGCGGAATCTTGCGCCGAGCGCTGTGACGGTCAAGTCGGTGACGCCAAGTTGCAAGTGCACGGATGTGTCGCTCGCGGCGGGAACCGTGATCCCGGTCGGTGGCAGCGTCGATGTTGCGGCAACGCTGGCAGTGCCGACCACGCCGGGCGAGAAGGATGCGAAGGTGTTCATTACCTTCGAAGGATTCGGGGCGCCAACGATGGCGATGCTGAAGGCGGATGCAACACTTCCGATTCGCGCCTCGCCGGCGTTCGTGGATGCACTGAAGGGAACCGTTTCAGGCGTGGTGCAGGTGAGCAGCGAGGACCAGCAGCCATTTCGCGTGCTGAGCGCAGGCGGCGTGGCGCCGAGTTTCGTGAACTTCGATCCAGCGAGCGATGCGCCGCGATCGACCTACATCCTGCGCTGGAGTTTTCCGAATGTCGCCTGTGACGAGATGCCGCTGTGGTGGGTCGTGGAGACTGACCGCGCGGATTGCCCGCTGATCCCGCTGCGTTTTCGCCATGAGTGCACGGGCGTGCGCGCGGACCCGGGGAAGGAGGCTCGATTCTGGTTCATCCCAGAGCCTCTGCTGCTCGCCAACCGCGTCGCCATCGGGTCGTCCGTCGTGGTGCCGGTGGTGATTGAGCATTACAACCCCAAGGCGAAGGGTGCGATCGTTCGCTCGGAGTGGTCGCAGGTGAAGTCCGTGCGTTCGCTGTCACCCGACTTGGTTGCGACACTGGAGGGTTCGAAGGCGGGGACGAAGGACGATGTGGAACTGCAAGTGCGACTGGCGCCTGCGCCGGCGGCGCGTGGTGTCATCTACGCACCCATCGAGATCACGACCGCCACTGGTTCGGCAGTCGTTGCGGTCTCCATGCAGGTTGCGGAGGCGACGGCGACTCCCGCGGGCCAGTGACCGATGGAACTGCCGCGACCAAACTGCATTGACGCGGATGAGATGATCGAACTCTTCGAACGCGCGGCGGACGCGCTGCTCGGATCACCCGAGCGCCGAGGTTCGACGGTTCATCTGCCGCCGAGAGGGCGACTGCTTGCGACCGGCGATATCCACGATTTCCCAGGACATCTGGAGGCGATCGTTCGGCTTGCGGAACTGGACGCATCGCCAGATCACCATGTCATGCTTCATGAACTGATCCACGGCGAACGATTGGTGGATCGCATGGACATGTCGTATCGGAACCTGGCGATCGTTGCGCAGTTGGTGGTGTCCTATCCGCTGCAGGTGCATCCGCTGCTTGCGAATCATGAGTTGGCTCAGTGCCAGCGCATGGCGGTAAGCAAGGGTGGCGGCGATCAAGTGGCGATGTTCGACGATGGACTTGAGTATGTGTTCGGGGAGCGAGCCGAGGAGGTGGCGACGGCGATCCGTGAGTTCATCCTCGCGCTGCCCTTGGTCCTGCGCGCGAGCAACGGGCTGTGGTGTGCGCACTCCATTCCTGGGCGCTACGACTTCGATGACGGAGCCTTCGATCGGCGGCTCGAGGACGCGGACTATCGCTCGCCGAAGGGAACCGCTTGGTCAGTCGTATGGGGGCGAGCGCAAGACAGGGATCATGTGCAGGCGCTGCTGTCGCGATTGCATGCGAAGCTGTTCGTGGTGGGGCACTGCTTGGTGGAAATGGGTGCGGCATCGCCAACCGACGGTCTGGTGGTGCTCAACAGCGATCATGAACGCGGTGCGGTTGTGTTCATCGCCTTGGACCAGCCGCTGCCGAGTGCTGAGGAATTGGTGAAGCAGGCGATTCCGCTGGTGCTGCACCGACCGCTGTCATGACAGGCATGCTGTTGGCGATCGAGAGCAGCCAACGATCGGTGTCGGTGGCACTGCGCGCTTCGGCTGGTGCGCTCTACGAGATCGTCGCCGAGGGTGATCCGAGGGAGCGCGACTTGCTGCTGCCATCGATCGATCGAATCTGCCGCGATGCTGGGTTGGTCCCCCGCGATCTTGGTGCGGTGGCAGTGTCGACGGGACCGGGTGGATTCACTGGGCTGCGGGTTGCCGTTGCGACGGCGAAGGGACTGTGCGAGTCGCTGGGGATTCCAGCGATGGATGTGCGGAGTTGCCTGGTGACCGCAGAGGCGCTTCGAGAGCGGTGGTGTGCCCGCGGGAATGATGTGGCAGTGGCACTGGCAAGCAAGGGCAGTGGCTGTTGGATGTCCGTTGTGCGCTTGGAGCACGATCAATCGATCAAGGTGATTGGCGAGGGTTGGAGCGATCAAGCAACAGTGCCTTCGCAGGTGTGCGCGCTGATTGCCGATGTGCATGCGCCCCCAGCGCTGCGATCATCGGCGGTGGAAGCGGGCGTGGAGGTGATGGATCCGCTGTTCACTGCGCGGGCTTGCTTGGCGGTGGCGGAGCGCCAGATGCAGTCGGGAGAGGTCTGCGACGCACTTGCACTTCAGGTGCGGTATCCGCGCGAGCCCGAGGCCGTGCTGAACTGGCGCGCCCGATATCCAAGCGGTGTGGACGCGCCACAACGCGATATCCACTGAAGTTCGCTCTTTTGCTGAAGGGGGGCGCTCTACAGGTCGACTCGATGCGGGATGGAACGCAACACAGCCACGCAAGGCAAGTCTGATCGTCCAGTGCTGCTGCTTGTCGGCGGGCTTGAGGTGCCGGCGCAGTGGGCTGCGTGCAGCGAGTTTGGTGTGGTGCCGCGCCTTGCGCGCTGCGCGGATTTGGCTGAGGCATCCGCATGGATTGCTTCGCACTGGGCAGATGTGGTCGTGATCGATGCGGCGTGCCTCGGAGCGGCGGCGCAAGGGACCGCATGGTTCACGGCACTTCGCGAGATTCGCCCGCATGCGGGTGTGGTGCTTGTGGGCGCACCGTGCGTGAGTCTGGGGGACACGACTGGCACGGTTGCCGCCCTGTTTGGCGCTGGACTGAGCGACTGGCTTGAACGCGAGCAGTGGGTGGCGGCCTGGTCGTCGGGTCGCGTCGCGCGATGGCTGCTCGAGAGTTCGCGGCGCCGCGGTCACGAGGAGCGTTCGCGCCTGATTGAGGGTGCATGTGCGCGGCTGACGCAGGAGCGGCGCGGATTGGAGGAGCGACTGGGGAAAGCGTGCGCGGATCTGTCGAACGCGCGATCGGAGGCCGAGGAGCGGGCGGCAGTGGCGGCCATGCGAAGCGAGTGCACGGCAATCCTGTCGATGGAGGTGGAGCCCGCACCGATCATCGAGTGGAGCCTGCAGTATTTCGTGGCGCGCGTTGGTCCCACGAATGTGGCGTTGTTCCTCCGCGATGGCGAGCGATTCATCGTTGGCGGTTATGTGCGTGATGATCTGTCGCGGCGTGCCGCGGGCGGCATGCTCGAACACCTCTCGAGTGGTTGGTGCGACGGCATTGCAGCGCAGCGTGCAGTGGTGCGGATCGCGGATGGGATCGCAGTCGCTCCGCGCTGGGTGGAGTTGCAGGGTGTGCTCCCAGGGCGGACGGTGTTGGCGTTCCCCTGCGCTGACGGAGAGCTTGTGCGAGCGCCTGCCGTGGTGATCGCATTCCGCGATGGTCGGCGACCGTTCGGGCCTGATTTGGAGCGGGTCGGGCGCGCACTCGGTCCCGCGCTCGGCGGCGCAGTGGCTCGCGCACGGCGCATCCTCGGTCGCATGCAGCCGCAGTGGCCGCGTTCGCCGAAGGATCAGCCTTCGGATTGAGTTGGAATGAATGGGAGCGAGGCGGTTAGACGCTCGGCAGTGAGGCGAGCACAGTGACGCCGCCCACGACTCGCGCACCCTTCTGCACGCGGACCGTCGATGCGTGGGCCGCCGGAACGATGAGTTCGGTGGTCGATCCAAACTTGATCATGCCGAAGCGTGCTGCGCGTTCAAAGCGCTGACCAGGAACGACTGGACAGACGATTCGCCGTGCAATCGCACCCGACACCTGACGAACCCCAAGCCGCGTTCCACCCGTTGCCTCGAGCACGAGAAGATTGGACTCGTTGACCTTTGCGCTTTCGGCGGAGCGCGCGTCGAGGTATTGACCAGGCGTGTGGACAATCGACACGATGCTGCACGCGCACGGCATTCGGTTGATGTGCACATCGAGCACACTGAGGAAGATTCGAACCACCACCGCGGGACCTTGGGTCGCGGGATGCTGTTCAACCCGCTCGACTGCGGAGATCACGCCGTCGGCGGGGCTCACCAAATCGTTCGGATTGTCGGTGGCGGGGCGGCGAAAGGGCGGGTCACGGAAGAACGCCGCCACCGCAAGCCACACGATTCCCACGACGGAAATGAGCCACCATGAGGGGCCGATGAGCAGAATGGTGGCAACGGCTGCGAGCGTGGCGAGCCCCCATTCGCGCATCCCGAAGACGCTGAGGATCATCCGTCGATGGACTTTCCGACGAAGTAGCCGATGCCGCCGGAAAGCCCCGTGCCCACAACGAGACCGCCGAGCCAGATCATCATGTCGTCGCCGCTGATCATCCCCGCGAGCGCTGAGCCGCCTGAGGATCGCGTGCTGACCACGATGAGCGCCGCGACGATGATGGACACGAGGGCACCCACCATCAAGCCGATGCCGAGCCCGCTCGACGCGCCGTCCACCGTCTCGGCCGCGATCATCACGGGCGATGCGCCACGCGCTGCAGCTGCTGCGCCAACCGTGGGTACTGCTGCGTCGGCATCGGCAAATGCCTCGCCAACGCCGTCATCGGTCGGCGCGAAGAGGTCGGTGTCGGCGGAGAGTGATCCACCACCGTCGAGTGAATCTGCACCGTCGTCAAGCAGCGCTGCGCTGATGCTTGATGCATCGGCATCGGCAGAGTCATCCAAGCCGCGACCAACCGGCTCAAGCGAGAGGTCGTCGCCGGCCATCGAACTGCCGTCCGCCGCCGCCGCACGCTTCGGCGATGGGCGAGTAGGCGCAACCATCGACCCACTCATGTCGTTGAGGGCTATCCCCGATCCAGAGTCGCTTGCGGGCGCGGCTGCGGCTGGCGCTGCGCGTTTCGCTGAGGAGTCGTCAAGCCCGAGGTCGAGATCCAAGCCGAGATCGAGATCATTCGAGGATCCGGACGACTTTGGAGGTGGCGGGGGAGCGCCAAGTCCAGAATCGTCAAGGTCAAGCTCGATTCCGCTGCCCGACCCGCCCGAACTCGCTGGCGGCGGCGGCGGGACCTGCGCAGGTGCAATGCCCGAATCGGCGAGGTCGAGGTCGAGAAGGTCTGGTTCAGAACCAGCGCCGCTTCCGCCGGCGGTTGGTTGAGCGGTGGGGGCTGGGGGTTCGTCGTCGAACTTGAGTTCATCAAGAACGGCGCTTCCCGAGTTGTCGCTCAGGTCAATGTCCAGTTCGAGCGGCGTCGCGGGCGCGGGGTTGTCGTCTTCGAGTGCCAGTTCGATGTTGCCGAGGTCGTCCACCACAAGCTGGTCAATGACCGCCTTCTTGAAGTGGGTCACATCGTGCATCTTGAACTCTTCCAACTGACCGGAATCGATCATGGCACGCAACTCCGACTCCGACTTCTGGAGTTTCGCAGCAGCCTCATCGATGGTGTAGAAGAGCTTGGCCATGAAAGCCCGCCGAACCTCATACGCTACGGGCGAAATGCCTTCCGCGCAAGGTGCAGCGTGCGTTGCCAAGCGGAGCGGGAACCTTCCGCGGCGGATCGAGAGGTGGTTTCGTGGGAACGCTCGCGACCTTCCTTGGCGGCGGCGGCGCACTGCATATGGGACTGTCGTCAGCGAGTTCATGCTGCAGCAGACGCAGGTCGCGCGCGTTTGCGATGCATGGCAGCGCTTCATGCGGCGGTTTCCAACGGTGGCAAGCCTCGCGAGGGCGCGCGAGCAGGATGTGCTCGCTGCTTGGGCGGGGCTGGGGTATTACCGGCGCGCGCGCCACCTTCAGGCTGCCGCCAAGGACATGGTGCGGATCCACCAAGGGACGGTTCCGCGTGCGCGCCACGAGTTGGAGGCTCTGCCAGGAATCGGTCCCTATTGCGCGGGGGCTGTTGCATCGATCGCGTTCGGTGCGCGCGAGGCGATTGTCGATGGGAATGTCGCGCGCGTGATCATGCGTGTGCATGGTCGTGCCGTGGACCTCTCAACGAGCGCCGGCAAACGCTGGGTCTGGCAGCGCGCGCAGGAGTATGTGGATGCGGCCACCAATCCGGGCAAGGCGAACGAAGGTCTGATGGAACTCGGTGCAACGGTCTGCACGCCGCGCGTGCCGCGCTGCGAGATGTGCCCGCTGAAGGTGTCATGCGAGGCGAGGCGCATGCAGGCACAGCATCGCATTCCAAGGGCGAAGCCAACACCAACACGCGCGCGCGTTCACCGAGCGGCGATCATCGCTGTCGCGGACGGATGGATTGCGCAGCGCGTCCTTCCGCAGCGAGGACTGTGGGCGCGACTGCCCTTTCCTCCGTTGGAAGAGAGTGCGCGGCCACTTTCTGCCAAGGCTCTTGCTGGAAGGATCGGTGTGAAGGCACGCGCCGTCGAGCGCTGCGGATCGTTCGTCTTCCAGACCTCGCACCGTGATGTGAACTTCGTGGTGTGGCGCGTTGATTCACCGACTGCGGGGATGTTGCGTCGTGAGGGGCGCGACGGCTGGTTCTGGCGGCGTGTTCGTGCGGTGAAGAAAGCGCCGTCGACCGGCGCGGTGCGACAGATCCTGCAGTGCGGGGGTACGCTGCCGCTTCTGTCATGAGCGCGGCTCGCCGTCAACTCGGATCACGCGGTCGCCTTCGGCGATGTGCAATCATGTGCGCATTGCCGTGTGTCGTGCTGGGCTGTCAGTCGAAGGAGAATCCCGTGCTGTCGAACACGAGGTTCAGCGGCGAGCAGTACCCGCCGAACGCGCTCTATTCGCCCGAGCAGAACGCGCAGATGGTCCAAGCGATGCAGGCGACGGCGAAGGGCATGCCTGTGAAGCCGCTGACGAGGGCGCCAGATGCAGTGCGTTGGTCCGATGTGCCCGCGGCGGCGAGTGATGCGATTGAGCGCGCGGAGATGGGGCTCGTCAGTTCGACGCTCGATGGCGACACATGGATCTTCGTCATTCGGACGCAGGGGGGCGGACCAGCCACGCTGACGGTCACCAAGAAGCCGGCGCCTGCGATGTTTCTCGCCACGGCGAAGGTCGGCACCTTCGGCGAGCGGCATGTGGAGGCGGAACGAGTCGTGCGCGAGTTCCGCATGGCGATGCGCAGGTACGGTGCGCTCGAGCGCCCGTCCTGATGGCGCCCGTGCACATGTGATTTGTTTTGCGCGCCCCGAGCAGCGCGGCGGGAGCGCGGCTGCGTTACTGCGGGTGCTCGCGTCCGCCGTGGGCGCGTTCAAACGCATGCGCGATCTGCAGCAGCCGCGCGTCCGCAAAGGCGGGAGCCTGCAGCTGGATGCCGATGGGCAGCTTGGCGCCCGTCGATTCGTCGAAGCCGGCTGGAAGCGAAATGCCGCAGATGCCAGCGATGTTGGTGTTCACCGTGTAGACATCGCAGAGGTACATCGCCAGCGGATCCGTCACGCCACCGATCGGGAACGCGGCTGTTGGTGCCGTTGGACCGAGGATCGCATCGCACTTGGTGAACGCTGCATCGAACTCGCTCTTGATGAGTCGGCGTACTTGCAGCGCGCGGCGGTAGTACGCGTCGTAGTAGCCGGCGCTCAGGACATAGGTGCCGAGCATGATGCGCCGCTGCACTTCCGCACCGAAACCTTCCGCGCGGCTTGCGGAAAGGAGCGCGTTCACATCGGAAAAACTGCCTTGCGCTCGGTGCCCGTACCGGATGCCGTCGAACCGTGCGAGATTGCTCGATGCCTCTGCGGGGGCGATCACGTAGTAGGTGGAGATGCCGACATCCGTGAGCGGAAGTTCGACATCGACCAGTTGCGCGCCGAGCGCACGGAACGAATCGGCTGCACGGGAGAGCGCCGCGTCCACCGCAGGGCTGTTGCCCTTTCGATACTGCGCTGGAATGCCGATGCGCAGGCCGCGCACGGGCTGCTCGAGCAGCGGCAGCGGGTCCTCGACCGTCTCGGGCGCGCAGGTGGAATCCATCGGGTCGTCGCCGGCCATGACTCGGTAGAGGAGTGCTGCGTCCCGAACACTGTGGGTGATCGGCCCGATCTGGTCCAGACTGCTGCCGAACGCCACGAGTCCATGGCGAGAGATGCGACCGTAGCTTGGCTTGAATCCGACGACGCCGCAAAGCGCAGCGGGCTGTCGGATGGATCCGCCAGTGTCCGAGCCGAGCGCTGCGGCGCAGAGATTCGCGGCGACGGCCGCTGCGCTGCCGCCTGAACTGCCGCCAGGAATACGACTGGTATCCCACGGATTGCGAACGGGCCCCCAAGCGCAGGTCTCGCACGACGAACCCATGGCGAACTCGTCCATGTTGGTCTTGCCGATGATGACCGCGCCCGCGCGCTCGAGGCGTTCAACCGCTGTGGCGTCGAACGGCGATCGGTACGCGCCCAGCATGCGCGAGGAGCAGGTGGTGCGTCCTTCGCGCGTTGCGATGTTGTCCTTCACGGCGATGGGAACGCCGGCGAGTTCGCCGACGGTTCGTCCAGCCGCGATGTCCGCATCGATGCGGTCTGCCGCTTGGAGCGCTGAATCCGCGAGCACCTCATGGAAACTGTTGAGCGTCCGGTCCACGGATGCAATGCGATCGATGGTGGACTGCACAACGGCGCGCGCAGTGGTCTCGCGGCGCGCGATCCTGTCGCGGATGTCGACGAGGTCGCCGCTCATGCGGAGTCTCCACCGAGGACCTTGGGGACCGCGATGAAATCGCCTTCGGTCTTGGGCGCGTTGGCGAGCACTGCGGCGGTGGAGAGCGCTTCGCCTGGTTCATCCGCGCGGAGACGATTCCGCATGGGCAGCGGCTGCGCCATGGGTTCAAGCCCTGTGGTATCGACTGCCTGAAGCTGGGCGATGTGTCCGAGAATGGCGACGAGGGAATCGCGCACTGCAGGGAGGCGATCCTCGGCAATCGCGAGGCGCGCGAGGCGCGCCACATGACGGACATCGTTGACCGTGAGCGACTCGGCGGGATTGGACATCGGGGCGGAGTTTAGGGGCGTGACGAGAAGCGTTCGGCGGAAACGGGGTCGGCGGAATACCATCGACCGTTCTCCATGAACTCGCCCCGACCGAGCACCGCAGTCCGCCTGATCCGTGCGTTTCTCGCGGTCGGCTTTCTCTTCGGTTCCATTGCCTTGCTCGTGGTCTTCGCATGGACGCGCCCGCTTCCTGATCTGGCGGAGATTGCGGGGGCTGAACAACCCGTGGCGATCTTCCGAGTGCGGTCGGTCCAAGTGCCGCGGCAGTGGATGGGTTACGGCATCGTTCGTGCGTCCGACTCTGCCGATGTGCCGGCGCGGGTTGGTGGCGTTGTGCTGGAGGTGAATCGGTCTATCCGTGAGGGAGTTGCGGTTGAGGTGGGAACTTTCCTGCTGCAACTGGACGATCAGGATTTCCGCCGTGCGCAGCAGGCGGCTGAGCAACAACTGGCCGCGATCGATGCGCAGATGCAGTCGCTCGGCGTCGAGGAGGCCGCGCTTCGCGATCGTGTTCGGCTTGCGCAAGAGGAGCTTGATCTCGTCCGCGCAGACGAGCGGCGCGTTCGCGACGCGGTGCAATCGGGCGCGGCGGCGCAGCGGGAGTTGGATCGCGCGCGTCAAGGGGTGATCACGGTGGAACGCGCGTTCTTGCAGCTGCGTGAAGCAGGCGATCAAGTGGTTCCTCGCCGTGCCGCGCTGCTTGCGCAGAACGAGATGCAAAGCGCCATGCGTGACACGGCCATGAAGAATGTCGAACGCTGCCGAATCACATCGCCCATCGCAGGATCGGTCCAGCGATTTGACCTTGAGGTGGGCGAGAATGTCCTGCCCGGGCAAGTCGTGGCGCGCATCGTGGATCCCCGTCGGCTCGAGATTCCGATCCGCCTGCCGTCGTCGGCGCGCGGCTTCGTCGCGATCGATGATCCAGTGCAACTGGAGACCGTGGGTCAAGTGCCACGCCGCGTCTCGACGAAGATTGCGCGAATCGAACCCGAGGGCAACGCGCTGGAGCGGACCATGGTCGTTCATGTCGATGTGCCGCAGGTTGGCGATGCGGTCGGTCTGGCGCCGGGGGAGTTCGTCGAGGCGGCCGTCGACGCAGCGGATTCGAAGTCCCATTCAGTGGTGCCTCGCCGATCCGTGCGATCTGACCGAGTCATGGCAGTGCGCGATGGCAAGTTGGTGGGAACGCCTGTGATCGTGTCGCACTCGTTTGTCGGGCCGCTTGCGGGGAGCGGGGTCAGCGACACGGAGTGGGTGGTGCTGCAGGAGCCGCTGCCGGACGGGCTCGTGATCTCGATCGAGGGTGGTCGTAGTGTTGCGCCAGGAACGCGCGTTCGACCGATCGAAGCCGGCACTGCGGCTGCTGCTGCATCGGAGCCGGCACGGTCGACCGTCGGCGACGAGGCAGAGGCACGATGATCGGCATCGTCCGCTTCTTCATCAGGAATCCGGTGCCATCCAACCTGATCACGATCGGCGTGATCGTTGGTGGACTGTTTTCCGCGTGGCACATTCGCCGCGAGTTCTTTCCCGACATCGAGCCTGACATGGCACGGGTGGTGCTGTCCTTTCCCGGCGCCTCACCCACCGAGGTCGAAGAGTCGCTTGCACGCCGTGTGGAGGATGTGGCGGTTGAGGTGGAGGGCGTGTCGCGGCTCGAGACCGTCATCTTCGAGGGGGGCGGGGCAATCATCGTGCAGTTCGACGACGGTGTTGATGTCCGAAAGAGGACCGATGACTTGCGGGACCGAGTTGAGGCGCTCACGGATTTGCCGACGGAAGCGGATCGCATCCGAGTGGTGGAGTTCGAGCCGAATCTGCCCGTGATCCAAATCAGTGTTGCGGGCGAGGTTGATCCGCAGACGCTGAAGCAGACGATCCGGCAAGTGTCCGACGACCTGAAGACCTTTGCCGGCATGGGGCAGGTGGTCGTGAGTGGCACGCGCGACGATGAACTTCGTGTTGAGGTGAACTTCGACGAGGCAGTTCGGCATGGCGTCTCCGTGACGCGCGTGGCAGATTCGATTACCGCCTGGATGCGCGAAGTACCTGGTGGCACTGTGCGTGGGATCGATGGTGAGGTGAAGGTTCGCACGCTCGGCGTGGAGGAGCGAGGCGACCGAATTCGCGGGATCGTGGTCAAAGGCAGCGATGAGGGTGCGATCGTGAAGGTGGGTGACATCGCAAGGGTGCAGGAGGGATTTGTCGAGGATGACATCGCGCGGCGTTTCAACGGCATGCCATCCGCGAACTGCACGGTGTTCCGCAAGTCGGGGCAGGATGCGGTGGACATGGCGCTGTTCGTGCGCGGCTATGCGGCGGCGCGTCGCGGCGAGCCGCTCGAGCCGACGATCAAGGAGCGACTTCTCGGGTCGCCGCGATTGCAGGGATACGAAGTCGGCGCATCGCGCGGTCCGCCGGGGGTGCTGATCCAGGCGCACAACGATCTCGCGCGGATGATCGAGGGGCGACTCGAACTGCTCACCACCAACGGCTTGCAGGGCGGTGCACTGGTGTTTGTCGTGCTGCTGCTGGGACTTCATTGGCGCGCTGCGTGCTTCGTCACGCTTGGGATTCTCCTGGCAGTGCTCGGTGCACTGCTGGTCATGGACCTGACCGGGATCTCGCTCAACTTGCTGACGATGTTCGCGCTGCTGATCGCGCTCGGCATGTTGGCCGACGACGCGATCGTGTTCTCCGAGAGCATCGAGATCGAAGCGGCCCGCGGTGGCAGCGTCGAGGATCGAGTGGTTCACGGTGTGCGCGTGGTGATGTGGCCAGTGGTCGCGAGCGTGACCACAACGGTGGTTGCATTCGTTCCGCTGCTGCTGGTTCGCGGTCGGGTCGGCGACATCCTCGGCGAATTGCCCATCGTGGTTTCGCTCGCGCTGTTGTGCAGTCTTGCGGAGGCGATCTTCCTGCTGCCTGGACACATGGCGAGCGGGATTGCGCGTGAGCGGCGTGGTGATCCGACATGGCTGGATCGGAATCTTCGCTGGTTCGACCGCTGGCGGGAGGGCGTGATGTGGCCAAGGCTGGAGGGCGGGTTTGAGCGCGTCGCTCGTTGGTCGATTGACCGCCGTTACCTGACGGTGTCCATCGGGGTTTCGCTCTTCATCGTTTCAGTGGCATGTGTGGTCGGTGGTCGGTTGCCGTTCACATTCCTGCCGAATGATGACGCGGAAACCGCGGTCGTCGACATCCGCATGCCGCTCGGCGTCCCTTCGAGTGCGACCAGGGAGATCGGCGCGCGGGTGGAGCGATCGGCGCGCGAGCAACCGGAGGTGCGGGCGATCACATCGATCTATGGGGTCCGCGTGAACTACGAGACCGCGGTTGCCGACAACGCGGCGAGCAACTTGGCGCAGATCTTCATCGAACTGGCCCCTGTGGAGGAGCGAGAGCGAAGATCGGGCGACATTGTCGACTCGATCATTCGCGGTGCTGGACCGCTCGACGAGGTGGAGTCCCTGAATGTGCAGGAGATTTCGGGTGGTCCATCGGGCGCGGATGTGACCTACGAGGTGGCGGGCGACGATGTCGAAGATGTCCGCGAGGTCGTGGAGGCGATCAAGTCGATCCTGATGGCGGTCGATGGGGTCATCAGCGTTGCGGACAATGACTTTGACGCACAGCCCGAACTGCAGGTGGAGCCGCACCCGGGTGCTGCCGCGATCGGGCTTTCCGGCGTGGAGATCGCGCGCCAAGTGCGCGGCGCGCTGTTCGGCATCGATGCGCACATCTTCAGCGACAACCGCGAGGACATCGATGTGCGGGTCCGCATGGACAGCGGCATGCGCTCGGCGGCGAACTTCGGCGAACGACTGTGGGTCATCACCCCGACGGGTTCTGCAGTGCCGCTGCAGGAAGTCGCCAAGGTGCGCGAGCGAACTTCGCCGAGTTCGATTTCACGCGTTGACAGGATGCGCACCATCGTCGTGACTGGCGATACCGCGCAGGGGACTCGGCCGGAAGGGGTGGTGGAACGCATCAAGGCCGATGTGCGGGCGCTTGCGGCGAAGTACCCAGGGGTCGTGATTCGCGAGGGCGGCAGACAGAAGGATCTGAACGAGGCATTTGCGGCACTGCCGTACGCGGCATGTGCGGCGCTGCTGATGATCTATGCGATCTTGGCATGGCAGTTCCGCAACTATCTTCAGCCAGTGGCAGTGATGGTGTCGATTCCCTTCGGCATGATCGGGATGGTGTTTGGGCACCTGCTCTTCGATACGGACTTGACATTCCTCAGCATCATCGGATTGGTGGCCTTGGCTGGGATTGTGGTCAACAATGCCATCGTGATGATTGACTTCGTCAATTCGGAAGTCGCAGCGGGCAAGGACCTGCACGATGCGCTCCTCGCGGCTGGGGCACGGCGGCTCCGTGCAGTCCTGCTGACATCCGTGACGACAATCTTCGGCCTTGGCCCGCTCGTGCTGGAGCAGTCGTTCCAGGCGAAGTTCCTTGCACCGATGGCAATCACGATCGCGGGGGGATTGGCGAGTGCGACCGTGCTGACGCTGCTGCTGTTGCCTGCACTGATACTCATCCTCGACGATTTCAAGCGGATGATGGGGTGGAGTACAGGTTCGGCGGTTGATTCGATGAGCGGCATGCAACCAACTCATGAGGCGATCGATCATGGCTCGGCGACCTAAGCGGAGTGGACTGGTGGCGGGGATCGACCTTGGAGGGACCAAGGTCACCTTCGGCATCGTGAACGAGGACGGCAAGGTGTTGGCCATGGACAAACGGAAGACGAAGGCCACATCGGGCATGGAGGGGGTTCTCGACCGCGTGGTGGACGGGCTTGAGCGCGCATGCAAGGACGCGGGATGCGAAGTTGGCGAGCTTGATGCAGTGGGGATTGGTGCGCCCAGTGCGGTCGACTTCGATGAGGGCGTGGTCATTCATGCGGGGAACCTCGGCTGGAAGCATGTGCCCCTCCGTGCGCTGCTCGAGGATCGCCTCGACCTTCCCGTGCTCGTCGACAACGATGTGAATGTCGCCACTTGGGGTGAGTGCACTGCGGGTGCTGCTCGCGGATGGTCCGATGCGCTCGGCGTGTGGGTGGGGACGGGGATCGGCAGCGGGCTGATCTTGGGCGGAAAGGTGTGGCGAGGCGCGTTTCACACTGCCGGAGAACTCGGGCAGATGGTGCTGCAACCGCGCGGCGGACTGGGTCGGCGCACGGTCGAAGAACACTGCAGTCGCCTGGCAATGATCCGCTCGATGGAAACGCTGATCGGGAGCCATCCGCAGAGTCGCATGCGGGCGGTTTTGTCGCGCACGTTGGAGGATGGTCCCGTGGGCAGTTCCGTGATTGCCGATGCGTACCGCGCTGGGGACGAACTTGTGCTGCGCGTGGTCGATGATGCGGCTGATCTGCTTGGGCTGGCCATCGCCAACGCCGTCACGCTGCTGTCCGTGCGTGGCATCGTGCTTGGTGGCGGTGTGACCGATGCCATCGGCAAACCGTTCGTGGACCGCGTGCGTGAGTCTTTCGAGTGGCATGTGTTCCCAGCCACGCTGCGAAAGTGTCGCCTCGTGGCGGCAGAGTTGGGCGATGCTGCGGGGATTGTCGGTGCGGCGGCGCTCGCGCGTGCGCACATCGTCGGCGGCGGTTGATCGACGCGATCAGGCGTCGACGAGCGGATGCCTGTCTGCTTTCGACAATGTGAACGCGGTGCCGGCGGTGGCGCGCGCAAGGCGTTCGGCGAGTCGCGGCAGATACCCGCGTTCACTCACCGTGTGACCACTGAGCAGCAGTGAGCATCCTTGGCGCAGTGCGGCGAGTTGTTCATGATGTCGTGCTTCGCCCGTGAAGAAGAGCGTGGCGCCTGCCTCGAGCGCGCTGCGCATCAAACCCATGCCGGCGCCCGCGCACACCGCCACCACTTCATGGCGTTGACCGTCGCTGCCCGCAACAAGCGCTGCCTCGAGTCGGCGTGCTGGGAGATGACGGCGCAGGCGCTGCGCGATCTCGGCTGTCGTTTGCGGTTCACTGAGGTGCACGGCGCGCCCCTGACCTTGATAGGCGTTCGGCTGGGCAGTCAGGGTGTGCACTTCGATTGCGGGCGTTTCATATGGATGCGCCGAACGCGCCGCTTCGAGTGCTGCGGGAAGCGCCCGAGCCCCACACACCATTTCGAGTCGCGACTCAGGGACGCGTTCGAGCCGTCCGCGGCGACCGACCCGCGGCCGCGCAGATGCACTGCCGAAGAAGGTGCCTTCCACCACCGCGCTGGTCGAGCACTGCGAGTACGCACCGATGCGCCCAGCGCCCGCCATCGACATCGCGCCGCGGATGCGTTCCACAGCATCGCTCGGGGCGAAGATGACGATCTTGAACGCCTCGTGCCCAGGCAGGGAAGTGCTCGGCTGAAGTGGGCGGACCAGCCCATCGCCGATGCCCTCGATCAGCCAATCATTGATGCCGCCGGCGACCGCATCGAGCGCTGTGTGCGGGGAAAGGATCGCCACCCCCTTGAGCAGCAGCGCCGCGATCGCCCCTGTGGCGGCATCCTGCCGAACAATTCGCTTGATCGGATCGAAGATGGGGGGGTGATAGGCGACGACCGCGTGCACCCCCAGATCGAGCGCTTCTGCGGCAACTTGGTCGGTCAGGTCGATGGTCAGCAGGACGCGCTCGCAGCGGGCTTCCGCGTCCCCCGCGAGGAGTCCGACATTGTCCCATTCGGCGGCAAGCGACGGCGGTGCGACCTGCGCGAGTGCGCGGGCGAGGTCTCCAACGCGGCGAGCCTTCCGAGGCATGTCTGCACGGTACCTGCCGTCGGGATTTCATGCATCCTGAAAGTGAAATCCCCGTGCGGAAACCTAGACTCTTCATCCATGGTTCACGGAACGCAGGCGGGTTCGGTTCCCGAACAGTCCAAGCGATCGGAAGATTCCAGTTCAGGTGCAGCGCAGGTGCGCAAGCATTTCGTGCTCGACACGAATGTGCTGCTCCACAATCCGCAGTCACTCTTCAAGTTCGAGGAGCACGAGGTGGTGATCCCGCTCGCCGTGCTCGAGGAACTCGACACCTTCAAGAAGAACAATGATGAGAAGGGGCGGAACGCGCGGCAGGTGATCCGATCGCTCGATCGCTTGCGTGGCATGGGACATCTCTTCGATGGTGTCGTGTGGAACGACCAGGGCGGTTCGGTGAAGGTGGTCCGACTGAAGCCTGCGGAGTCATTCGACCTCGACCTCGCCATCGCCGACAACCGCATCATCGCGGTCGCCCATGCGCTGAACGCAGCGGGGCTGCGCACGATTTTCGTGTCGAAGGACATCAACGCGCGAGTGAAGTGCGACGCCATCGGCGTCACCGCCGAGGATTTCGAGGCGGACCGCGTGGATGCCGATTGGCTCGACACGGGGTTCGTCGTCAGTCGCGTCCCGCGCGACCTGATCGACGATCTCTATTCCGAACGGCAACTGCCCATCAGTCGGTTGGAGGCGGTGCCCATGGCGATCCCAGTGGTGGAAGGGGAGCCGCAGGGCATCCTTCCGAACCACTTCGTGTCGCTCATCGACGAGGGCGATCCATCGCATACGGGACTCGCGCGGCGACTTGGTGATACGGGGCACCTGATCCCCGTCACGGGCCCGCGCAAGCCCATCTACGGCGTGATTGCGCGAAATGTGCAGCAGACGATGGCGCTTGACCTGCTGCTCGATGACGATGTGAAGTTGGTGACGCTGATCGGACCCGCGGGAACGGGCAAGACGCTCATGGCGATCGCGGCAGGCATGCACAAGGTGTTCAAGGAGGAGCGGTTCGACAAGTTGCTTGTCGCGCGGCCCATCATGCCGCTCGGGCGGGACATCGGCTACTTGCCTGGCGACAAGGATGAGAAGTTGTCGATGTGGATGCAGCCGATCTTCGACAACATCTCGTACCTGCTTTCCACGCGCGGCGGGCACACCAGCAGCGAGCCCGACAGCAAGTCGACGGAACAGCGCATCGACCAGTTGGTGGCATCGCGGAAGCTGGTGCTCGAGCCGATCACCTACATCCGCGGGCGGAGCATCCCCCACCAGTTCATCATCGTGGACGAGGCGCAGAACCTGTCACCGCACGAGGTCAAGACGATCGTGTCACGCGTCGGCGACGGCACCAAGATCGTCCTGTGCGGCGACATCCGGCAGATCGACAACCCCTACCTCGACGCGTCCAGCAACGGCTTGTCGCATCTCATCGAGCGCATGAAGGGTCATCGCATCGCAGGTCATGTCACCCTCTCCAAGACCGAGCGCAGCGAACTCGCCAGCATCGCCGCTGAGATGCTCTGACACTTCCTTCGCGGCATCCTGCCGTGGAGCGACGAGCGCGTTCGTGAACACCTGCGTCTTCGCGATGCACTCCAGGTGCTCATCCGATGGAACGCTGTCTGCGACGATGCCGCAGCCCGCGTGATAGTCGATGTCCCAGCGGTCGCCGGCGTCGAGCGTCAGCCGTGCCGTGCGGATTGCAACGGCGAAGTGAGAACTTCCGCAGCGGCTCGCCATGCCGATCGCGCCGCAGTACGCGCTGCGCGGTCCTGCCTCGAGCGCATCGATCACCTGCATGGCGCGCACCTTCGGCGCTCCCGTGACCGAACCAGGCGGAAAGCACGCCGCGAAAGTCGTGGACAGCGGCGTGCCCCGCGGCAGCGTTCCCGAGACTTCGGCAACGGATTGCAGCACGGTGGCGTGACGCTCGATCGTGCGCGGCTGGCAGACGTGCACTGATCCGATGTCGCAGATGCGTCCGAGATCGTTGCGCATCAGGTCGACGATCATGTGGAGTTCCGCTGCATCCTTGCTGCTTGCGCGAAGTTCTTCAGGATCGTGCCCCGCGGGGCGCGTGCCCTTCATCGGGCGCGTGGAGATGCGGCGGGATGCGCCATCGATCGACAGGAAGAGTTCGGGGCTGAGCGACAACAGTGCTGTGTGATCGTCGAGTTCGAGAAACGCGCCGTGGCGCGGGGCGGCGGTGGTCAGGGCGTTCAGCGCGAGTGCGCGCGGCGAGCCAGCGATACCCGCGCGAAACCCGCGGGTGATGTTCGCCTGGAAGATGTCGCCGGCGAGTATGTACTCGCGTGTGCGTTCCACCATGGACTCGAATGTTGCACGGCCTGCAGCGCCATCGATGTCGAGCGAACGGCGCAGCGCAAAGCGCTGCGGCTTGAGCGCCGTCCTCACATCGATCCATTCATCGGGGCCGTCGCCGACTGCCTCGCCGACATCGAACCACCGTCCCGTCGTGTGGCAGTGCACGGCGGCGCGAGGGACATCGCACAGCACCGCATCGGGCCAGAGCTGGCCAGCCGAAAGAGATCCAGCGCCATCGCGCAGCCGCGCGGCGGGTTCCAACATCGCGCCGCACTCATAGCCGACGAAGCCGATCCATCCGCCAGCGAAGGGCAGCGTCACCTCATCGCAGCGGATCGGTTCGCAGGGTGTGCCGACATGGTCGAGTGCCGCGGCCAGTTGCGTTCGCCCGTGCTGCCGACGGTTCACGCGAAGGCAGTCGCGCCGCGGCGCAAACACGCTGAATCGTGAGTGTTTGGTTGGTGCCCCTCCACTCACAAGGGACAGCAGCGGCAGGTCCCTGCGCCAGCAGCGCATGACGCGCAGCGGGGAGCATCGCCACCGCAAAGGGCGTACCAAGTGCGCGTTGGGCATGGGCGCATGGTAGGAACGGCTCGCGCGAACGGTCGCCGCACCTCGCCCCAATTCGGAGGGGAGTGATCGCTCGCTAGACTCCAAAGTCCCCTTGAGGAAACAAGACATGCCAGCGATGACCACCCGTCGTACGAAACCTTCCCGCACGCAAGCCTCGCGAAAGGGCTCATCGAAGAAGGTCCGCGTCGTGGCGGGCGCGCGCGGCCGTGGCACCAAGCGCGTCTACTACTTCGGTGCCGCGAAGACCGAAGGGCGCGTGGATCAGAAGATGCTGCTCGGTGGAAAGGGAGCGAATCTCGCGGACATGACATCGATCGGTTTGCCCGTTCCGCCGGGGTTCACCATCACCACGGAGGCGTGCGCGGAGTACTCGCGCGGGGGGAATCGTCTGCCGAGTGGGCTCATGGAGGAGGTGCGCCGCAACATCACGCTGCTCGAGCGGGAACTCAGCAAGAAGTTTGGCGATCGGCGGAATCCGTTGCTGGTGTCTGTGCGCTCTGGCGCGGCGGTCAGCATGCCCGGCATGATGGATACGGTGCTGAATCTCGGGCTGACCGATGAGGTGGTGGCAGGCTTGGCCGCGTCGACTGGCAATCCGCGATTCGCGTACGACGCGTATCGACGGCTCATCAACATGTTTGGTGATGTGGTGATGGGTGTCGATCATCATCACTTCGAGCATGCGTTCAATGCCGTCAAGTCGCGCTACGGGGTCACCGAGGACACGGCGGTGCCGGAGGATGGGCTGAAGGAACTGTGCATTGCGTACCAGTCGGTGTATCGGCAGCATGTCGGCGAGCCGTTCCCACAGGATCCGATGCGCCAGCTCGAGCAGGCGGTGCAGGCAGTGTTCCGCAGTTGGAATGGTGAACGCGCTGTGGCGTACCGCCGCATCAATGAGATCAAGGGTTTGGTGGGCACGGCGGTCAATGTCCAGGCCATGGCGTATGGCAACATGGGCGATGATTCAGGGACAGGGGTTGCGTTCACCCGCGATCCATCGACTGGTGAAAATGTTTTCTACGGCGAGTTCTTGGTGAACGCCCAAGGCGAGGATGTCGTGGCGGGTATCCGCACGCCGCGACCGATCAGCGAGATGGAAGCGTGGAACGCCAAGGTGTGGAAGCAACTCTTGGCGGTGCGCAAGAAGCTCGAGCGCCACTACAAGGACATGCAGGACATCGAGTTCACGGTCGAGCGCGGCCGCCTTTTCATGCTGCAAACGCGCACTGGCAAGCGCAACGGCGTCGCTTCGGTGCGAACAGCGGTGGAGATGGTGAAGGAACGGTTGATCGATGAACGCACCGCCCTGAAGCGGATTCCCGCGGGTGACTTGGTGCAGTTGCTGCTTCCGTACTTCTCCGAGCAGGACAAGCGTGGCGCAGAGATCCTGACGCGCGGGATTGCCGCGAGTCCGGGCGCTGCGTCCGGCAAGCTGGCGTTCACGGCGGCGGAAGCGGTTGATCGGACCAATGCGGGTGAGTCGGTGCTGCTGATCCGCCGCGAGACTTCCCCGGAGGATGTGGCTGGCATGCACAGGGCCGTCGGCATCTTGACATCCACGGGTGGAAAGACAAGCCACGCTGCGGTGGTTGCCGTGGGCTGGGGAAAGTGCTGTGTGGTCGGCGCTGGTGATCTGGCCATCGACGCGGATGCTGGAACGGTGACGATCCATGGCCGCACCTTCGGTCGCTCCGACACGCTGTCGATCGATGGATCGACGGGCGAGGTCATCGTCGGCGCGATCCCGCGCACCGTGCCGGAGTCGATCTCGGGTGACTTTGCGCAGGTGATGAAGTGGTCGCAGAAGTACGCCACGATGGGAGTTCGCGCGAACGCGGACACCCCGGCTGATGCGCGGCGCGCGCGCGAGTTCGGTGCGATTGGCATCGGCCTGTGCCGCACGGAGCACATGTTCTTCGAAGCGGATCGCATCCAAGCGGTTCGCCAGATGATCCTGTCGGAGCGCGTGAGCGACCGCGAGGCAGCGCTCGCGAGGCTGTTGCCGTTCCAGCGTGCTGATTTCGTCGGCATCTTCACGGCAATGGACGGACTGCCTGTCACCGTGCGGCTTCTCGATCCGCCGCTGCATGAGTTCGTTCCCCACGAGGACGCGGCGCAGCGGTCGCTGGCGGATGCTGCGGGTGTCCCGCTTGCCGATGTGCAGCGGCGCGTGGCGCAGCTTCACGAGGCGAACCCGATGCTGGGTCACCGTGGCTGTCGGCTCGCGGTGACCTATCCAGAGATCCTGGTGATGCAGGTTCGCGCGATCGTCGAGGCCGCCGCGGATTGTCACGACGAGGGGATCGACGCTCGCCCCGAGATCATGATCCCGCTCGTGGGCACTCGTCGCGAGTTGGCGATCCTCCGAGAGTTGACGGAACGGATCGTTGCAGAGGTATTGGCGCAGCGCAGCGTGCGAAAGCTGCAGATCCCAATCGGCACCATGATCGAGATTCCGCGCGCAGCCGTGACGGCTGACGAGATCGCGGATGAGGCGGAGTTCTTCTCCTTCGGAACGAACGACCTCACCCAGATGACCTTCGGCTTCAGCCGCGATGACATTGGTTCGTTCATGCCCGCCTACATCGAGAAGGGCATCGTGGACAAGGATCCATTCCAGTCCATCGATGTGGACGGCGTTGGATCGCTCGTGTCGATGGCTTGCGAAAAGGGACGGACCAAGCGTCCGAAGCTGAAGCTCGGCGTGTGCGGCGAACATGGCGGTGATCCTGCCTCGATCCGCTTCTTTCAGCGATGCCGGCTTGATTACGTGTCGTGTTCCCCGTTCCGCGTTCCTGTGGCGCGATTGGCTGCGGCTCAGGCGGCGCTCGGTTGAACGCAGGGCCGTCGGGCGCTGCTTCGATTGCTGCGCGAGCTGTTGCAGCGATGGTCGTGTGCGTCGCGGTGGTCGGATGCGCTGTTCCGCGTGCGCAGTCGTCGTGGCAGCGTCACGACAACGTCGTTGCGCCGCTTCCTCCGACAACGACCGCAGCGCTGCACGCGCCGCGGACCATGCACGCGCCCTTTGCAGCTGTTTTCCCAGTGATCGATGGTCGCGCCGACGATGCGGTGTGGAAGAATGCCGCGTGGAGCGAGGACTTCATCGACATTGAAGGGCCTGTGCGTGCTGTGCCGGGGCAGCGCACACGGGCAAAGGTCGCGTGGAGCGAGTCCGCGTTCTACATCTTCGCGGAGTTGGAAGAGACGGATGTCTGGGCGACACTGCGCGAGGACGATTCGATTGTCTTCCAGGACAATGACTTCGAGGTGTTCATCGACCCTGATGGGGATTGCGGGGCGTACTACGAGATTGAAGTGAATGCCTTCGGAACGGTGTTCGATCTCTTCCTGCCGCTGCCATACCGCGCTGGAGGCAGCGCGAACCACGGCTGGAATGCTCGGGGGATGCAGTTGGCAACGGCAATCGATGGCACGATGAACGACAACCGTGACCGCGATCGCGGCTGGACTGTCGAGATCGCGCTTCCATGGTCGGCGCTCGAGCCCATTGATGTCGACGCGGCCGATGCCAAAGGGATCAACCATCCGCGCGGACAGCGACCGCCGGCGGCGGGTGATGTGTGGCGCATCAACTTCTCCCGCGTGCAGTGGCAACTGGAGCATGTGGGCAACGGGTATCGCAAGGTTCCTGGGCGGTCGGAGGACAACTGGGTGTGGACGCCGCAGTGGATGATCGACATGCATGTGCCGCAGTGGTGGGGTCGTGTGGTCTTCGAGGCGCCGACGAACGCGCAGTAGCCTGCGGCGCATGCCGAGCATCTTCACGCGCATCATTCGCCATGAGATTCCAGCGCGCTTCGTGATGGAGGAGGCTGATGTCGTGGCGTTTCTCGACATCGCGCCACTGTCGCGGGGACATGTGCTGGTGGTGCCGGTGGAAGAGCGGGAGTTTCTCCATCAGTTGAGTCCCGCATCGGCGGAGGCGTTGGGGCGTGCGCTGCAGCGGGTGGCGGCTGCGGTTGTCGATGTGACTGGGACGCGCGACTACAACATCCTGCAGAACAACGGTGCTGCTGCGCACCAAGCGGTGCCCCATGTGCATTTCCATGTGATCCCGAAGCATGCCGATGGCGCGGGACTTGGAATCCAGTGGCGATCGGGCGCGCTCGACGCAGCGGACGCGACGATGCTGGCTGATGCCATTCGCGATCGCCTCGGGAAGTAAGCGCAATGGCACGAATGTCACGGCCGATTGATGCGTGGCCCGATGTGCTTGAGGCGGCGTGCGCTGCGTGTGCGCATTTCACGCGTGTGCGGGTCGTGCGCAGTACGGCCTCCACGCAGGATGTTGCGCGGGAAGCAGCCGTCGGTTCCGTGATCGTTGCTGGTCGGCAGACTGCAGGGCGCGGACGGCAGGGAAGGGCGTGGGCCGACACGGGCGATGCAGGACTCGCGGTCAGTTTCACGGCGCCGCACGCAGTGCACAGCTGGATATCGCTTGCCGCGGCAATCGCTGCTGCCGAGGCGAGCGAAGACGCGTGCATGGATGCATGCGAAACGGCGCCCATCGTTCAATTGAAGTTTCCGAACGACCTCCTCGTTGCAGGGCGCAAGTTGGGCGGCGTGCTCGTGGAGCGCACGGCGGACCAAACCATCATCGGCATTGGGATCAACTGCTCGCAGCGTGAGTTTCCAGCGGCGATTGCGCAGCGTGCAACGAGCCTCGCATTGCAGGGGTTCGTGGTGGATCGCTGCGATCTGGCATGCCGACTGATCGCGCGTGTCGACCAGTGGTTGCATGCCGAGGCGGAGCGCGTGGCAAGCAGCTTTCGCGCGCGCGATTCGCTGCGTGGGCGCGTGGTGCGCTTTGTCACTGCTGCCGGGATGATCGAGGGATTGGTGGTCGATGTCGATCCGCTGCGGGGCATCGTGGTGCGAACGAGCCGCGGCGATCAGGTCCTGCCGCCAGAGCAGACCAGCGTTTTTGTCGAAGAAGATCGCATCGGATCAGTCCAGGCCCCGTGAACTTTCGAAGGAAAGTCTGGCGCTGGTTGCGGAAGGTGCCGCAAAGTGCCGATGCAGGCGTATTCTGCAACACTCCATGCGTGTGCCGTGCCTGAACAGCTTCGCCTTGCCGCTCGCGCTGTGCGCGACTGCCAGCGTTCATGCACAGCGAACTGCGCCGATGCAGCAGGACCATTCGGTGCGCGATGTCGATACATCGATGAACTATCCCGCGGAGCAGCGCGTTGCGGACCGCGGGGGGCTCTGCACCTCGCCGCGTCAAATGCCGATGGAGTTGGCGGAGCCGCAGGGCTTTGATCGCCTCTACGAAGTGCCGGGCAAGTCGGGCATGTTCTACCGCGCCAACGGCGCACTCTTCCTCGTCTTCGAGCGAGGGACCTACGCACAGGTGCAGGACAAGCAGAAGCGGACCTGGACGATTGCAACGGTCCCGCCGGGCGGGCAGTACTACATCGGAAAGCCAGACTGGTCATCGATTCGGCGGATTGGTTCGCTTCCAGCGGGCAGCCTTGGCGTGCATCAGGATGCGCGCATCCAGCGCAGTCGCGCTTCGGGCGAAGCGACCCAGATCGATGTGCGTGAAGTGGACCTTCGGGTCGACGCTCGTGTGGATACAGAAGTGGTCGCGCCGATTTCCCGCGCAGCCCTCGGACAGCGCAGTGATGACGCGGCGGCTGGTCGCGGAGTCGTGCGTCAATCCGCCGCTGGTACTGCGGCTGGATCGTCTGGACGCGCGACGCCCCGCGTCGAGGAGGAGCAGCCGCAGTTGGAGGAGACCGAAGTCGCCAGGAGCCCCGCTGTCTTCGCGAGCCGCGAGCCTGATGCGGCTGCCTGGGCTCAAACGCTGCCACAGGGCGTTGATCGATCGTTCCTGATCGAACGCGGTGATGATGTGCAGCCTCGAATGGTGGCTGATTTCCTCTACCGCCAACGGCGGCTCGATGGCATGTTCGGGCGGGCATTGAACGCCGAGGGGTCGTGATGCGTCCGCGCGCTCTGCGCGCGAGTGTCGCGCACCTGCTGATCGGTTGTGTGAGCGTTGTCGGCAGCAACGCGTTCCCACAAGTCCCAACTGCACCGCAGAGCACGCACTTGCCGCAGACGCAGCGTGTGGTTGCTCGCGAAACGCAACCCGTGGCCGTGCGTGGCGGCGTCTTGATGGTGCCACTCGCGCTTCAGGAAGGTGGGGGAGTGTGGCCTGCTGCGGTGACGATCCGCATGCAGGATGGCAGAACGATCAACGGCCGAACGGCGAGCATTGAGCCCCGCACGGGCCAAGGCATCGGTTGGACAGGAATCCGAAGTGGCGCAGGCACGACTGCACCCGAAAGCAACAAGCCAGTCGTCCTGCTCGCGCCGCTGCCGAGTGATGGCGATGGTCCGATGTGGATTGGCGATCAGCGGCTCGATCCGTTGTGGCTTGAACCATGGCGTGCGCCTGAGCGCGCGACGCCCGAACTGTCTCTTCGAGTCGATGACCTGCCTGATGGCTCGCTTCCCGATCAGTACTTCCGAACGGCGCTCATGTCGCAGTGGTTTGGCAGCGAAGTGCCCGAGTGGGTTGGCGGCGATGTGGACCGTCTTTATGCGCGTGCCATCGCGGGACTGTGGTCAGCAGCCATCGCGCGTCTTGCCGAGAATGAGCCGCACCTTGCGGAGGTGGTGATCGCGTCGCTGAGTGGACGCTGCCATGGAGTCGTCGAAGGGCAAGACGCAACGCTTGGCGGATGGGAGACTCGTGCCGAGCGGCTGGACGAGTTGCTTCGGGCGCTGCTCGATCCGCGGGCGAGCGGATTGGTGTTGGCTGAGGGCGCGCGGCTTTGGCTGGATGCGAGGACGGCGCCGCTCTGTTGGCTTGAACACGATGATGGGGAGCGCGTGCACATCTGTGTCGCCAATCCGCGCGGGGAACCGCTGCCAATCGCGTTTCGTTGGCCGAACATTCGCACGCCTTCGCTGGAGGCGGAAGTTTCGCCGGAGTCGTTCCAAACATTCGTGGTTCCACGCGAGCAGATGGAGGCGGAACCACTGACACTGATTGACCCGTCACTTCGCGAGGCGATTGAGGCGCATGGTCTCGCTGCGCTCTTGCCTCCGGGAGAGAGGAGCGGTGCGTCGGGCGGACGAACTTCGATGGAGCAGCAGGTTCGGAGCCTTCCCGTGCTGCTGGTGGAGTCGGCGCAGGCAACGACCCTGCTGCAAGTTGGTTTCGGACGGGTGGCGGCGCGTCCGCCCGGCATCGACTTCGGCGCTCTGCTGCCAGCGGTCAGCTTGGACGAGATTCGCGCAGGGACATCGGCGCCGCTTCCGATGGAGTGGCTCACATCCGCGGTGCTCCGTCGACGCCCGAGCGGATGGGAACTCCTTGTTGAAGCGCGATTCGATCCCGCCGTGGGAGTTCAAGCGGATCGAATCACGGTGACGGTGGAGAGCGACAGCATCCGATCGATGGTGATCTCGCGTGATGGCAGCGTGGGTACGAATGGCAGCGATGACCGCGAGCCAATCGGAATCCATCAGGCATCGGATCGATGGCGCGTACGGATTCCGCTGCCGATGACATGGATCTCGCGAGGCGGCGAGGCGCCGGCGCGGATTGGGCTGGCGATTGAACGCACCATCGATTGCCAGGGGAACGCGCTTCCGCAGCGCGCACGCCGCCAGTTCGCCGTTGTTTCGCCGCCGCTGGCGCATCCGGTGGCGCGTCGAATCCCGATCGACCTCTCGAGTTGGGACCTGACGAGCGTTACACTTGCGCCATGAGTCGTACCAAGGGCGCCAAGGTCGGGGCCTCGACAGTGACGGTGAATGATTCGCCGAAGCCGCGTGCGCGGGTCATCGCTCTCCTCAATCAGAAGGGCGGTGTCGGGAAGACCACATCGACCGCGAACCTCGGAGCTGCGTTTGCACTGGAAGGCTTGCGAACGCTCGTTGTCGACCTCGATCCCCAGTCCAACCTCTCGCTGCACTTCGGGCATGAGCCTGCGCCGGACCAGCCGACGGTTCGCGACCTATTCATGGACGCGACTGCGCCGGCGAAGAGTCTCGTTCATGAGGCGCGTTCCAATCTGTGGTTCATTCCCAGCGATACGGAGTTGGCGCTCGTGGAGGGCGAACTTGCGCTCCAAGCGGACATGCAACATCTCCTGACGAAGCGCTTGGAGGAGGTCATGGAGTCGTTCGACGTGATCCTGCTGGATTGCCCGCCCAGCTTGGGCGTGTTGACCGTCAACGCATTGACATTCGCCGACGAGGTGGTGGTGCCGATGCAGGCGCAGTACTTGGCGCTTCGCGGACTCGAGAAGTTGTTGGAGACGGTCTTGCTGGTGCAGCGCGCGCTGAATCCGCGCCTGCAGGTGGCGGGCGTGCTGCTGTGCATGCACGAGTCGCAGTCGAGTCACGGTCGCGCGGTCGTCGAGGAGATGGATGGGTACTTCGACCGATTCCGCTCAAGTGGCTTGCCATGGCAGGATGCGCGGGTGCTGCGCCCTGCGGTGCGACGCAACATCAAACTGGCGGAGGCGCCAAGTTTCGGCAAGACGATCTTCGACTACGCGCCGCAGTGCGCGGGAGCGGCGGACTACAAGGCTCTCGCCGCCGCGCTGCGTGCGCGCTGGCCTGTCGGTGGGACTGCCGCTGCCGAGGTTGCTGCGGGTGCCGCGGTTCCGGCCGCATGATCTGTCGTGCAGCCCGATGAAGTCCCGCACGAGTGAGCTGCGGATGGGGAAGAGAGGGCTTCGAACATGGCGCACAATCGCCATCGTCGGCGTGCTGGTGACCGTTGTTGCAACGCACTGGCCACGACTGAAGTTGAGCGCAGAGGCGCCGAGTGACAAGGTGCTGCATGCAGTCACATACGGAGTGCTGACCTTCATCATCTGGCGAGCGGCATGGCTCGCGCGTCGTTGGCAACTGATTCTGGCGATGGTTCTCTTCGCGTCGCTTGATGAGTGGACGCAGTCGCTGCCACCGTTCTCTCGACATACTTCGTGGAACGATTGGACTGCCGATCTTGTGGGCGTTGCTGTCTGCGTCTTTCTCCTGTGGTGCTCGCTGCCAGCACGCGGACCGATGGGCGAACTCCGCAATGCGGTTCGCGCGGCATCGGAGCGCCGTCTCTTCGATCGGCCGTTCACATGGCTTGCGATGGCGACATCCGCGGCGGTCGGTGCGCTTGTTGGAGGGGCAATCTCCGTCACGGTGTCGCGCCTGCTGCTTGATGATGCTCGACCGCTGCAGACCCTCTTCCTTGGCGCGGTGTTCTTCGCGGCGATGGGCGTGGACTGGACCGTGCGCGCTGGCCTTCGAGCCATGAACAAGCAGATCATCGATGCACGGTTGTGCCTGCAGTGCGGGGGACCGATCACGGTTGTGGGTGAGTCGGGAGGGTGCTCCCAATGCGGACGACCTTGGGTGCGCCAGCAGTGGGTTGCGCTGCCGCATCTGTGGAGTCGTGACCGCGGGCGGCTTCGTCGATTCCTGCTGTGGCGCAGCCCGCGCGCGGCGGCGGTTTCATTCGTGGTGATCGGTTCGCTCGGCATCTATGCGTGGGCAGTCCTGATGTTGACGGAGGTGTGGCTCGGCAAGGACATCGCCGTGCCGACCGACATGCGCGATCTCTTCGCGTATGCGTACGCGGTGGCGTGGATCGGTCTCACGGTCCGGCTGGTGCGGTCTGCGGTCGCCAGCAAACAGGCGATCGAAGGTCTGGAGTGTGTGTCATGCGGACACCTCCTGCGAGGCGTCGGCGTACGCGACGGCGTGGGGATGTGCCCTGAGTGTGGCGCGGAGTTCATTGCGCGCCCGCAGGCGGACGCATTGCAAGTGCCCACGCCATCGTCCACTGCCTAGGATCGCCTCATGGGCGGCGCGCAAGTGCTCATCATCGGTGGTGGAGTCGCAGGTCTCTGCGCCGCGATCGTGTGTGAACGCGCCCGCGTGAGTTGGCGGCTGCTCGAGTCGAGCGAGCGAATTGGCGGGCGGGTGTCGAGCCGCATCCAGGATGGATGCACCATCGACCGCGGATTCGCAGTGCTGCTGTCGTCGTATTCGGAGATCGCCCGATTCATCGATTGGAACGCCCTCGATGTGCGCGCCCTTCGCGCGAGCGCGCGCGTGTGGACGGGTGGCCGATTCCGCACGATCGCGCATCCGCTTGCGCATCCTGCGGCTGGTGTGGCGGGACTTTTCAGCGGACTGCTGTCGGTTCGTGATGTCGCGGCACTCCTTCCGATGGCGGTCGGTGCAGCGTGGGGCGTTCCCATCCCCGATCCGAGCGCGCGCCGCAGCATCAGCACCGAGCAGTTGCTCTTCAAGCGCGGTGTCACGCGCAATTTGGTGGATTCGTTCTTTCGACCCTTCTTCGGTGGCGTGTTTCTTGATCCAACGCTTGGATACGACGCGGCACCCTTCGAGTGGAGACTCGCGATGTTCGCGCGCGGGCGTGCAACGCTGCCGCGGCGCGGCATGGGCGCGATCGCGGAGCAACTGCGGCTTGCACTGCCTGAGCACTCGCGCGATTGTCTGGTGATGCGCTGCGGTGCGCAGGGGATCGAGTCTGGTCCAAATGGGGCAGGCTGGCTGGTGAGGGATTCATCAGGAGGAACGCATGCGGCGAAGCAGGTGATCGTGGCATGCGATGCACTGTCCGCGCGGAAGTTGCTGCCAGCTCTTCCCGCGCGGCGTTGGTGCAGTACGGTGACGCTGGTGTGGAAGGTGAAGTCAGCGAATTGCCCTCCACCGCTTCGGAGGCCAGAACTATTGTTGGACGGCACTGGCAGGGGTCCAGTCAATCATGCCGTGTCGCCGACAAGCGTGTGGCCCGATCATGCGCCACTTGGCGAGTCGCTGATCAGCGGCAGTGTGATCGATCCCGCGTACTGCGAACTGTCCGACGCCGATCTCGAAGCGCGCTGCCGTGCGCAGTTCACTGCGTGGTTTGGTTCAGGCGTCGCTGAGTGGAAGCACATGGCGACGGAGCGAATTGCTCAGGCGCTTCCCCGCCAGCATCCCGAGGACCTTGCACTTCGCCCCATCATGCATCACGCCGAAGGCTTCTGGATCGCAGGCGATCATGTGTCCGACGGATCGATCGAGGGAGCGATGCGTTCAGGCAGGCAGGCTGCTGAGTCCGCGTGCGCCTCGCTGCGCTGCGCTTGATGCGCAGCCGTCGCGTGGTCAGCGAGTTGGCGGCGCGAAGCCCTCGATCGGGGTATGAGCGGTTGCTGCGGCGGGCTGACTCTGGGGCGGCGCGCTGGTGGCAGCGCCACCGTTCGGCATTGATGATGTCCATGAAACCGGCGGCGGGGCCGGCGGCGTTGGAAAGACCTGCAGATGTGCGGGGCTCGTCATTGGATCGAGCTGGTTCATCGCGATCTCGACCCGCGCCGATCGGCTGTCCTTGCGGAAGTTCAGGACGGTTGCGGCAGCGCGTGCTTGCTTCGAGACAAGTGTCCAGCCCTGCGCGCTGAAGCGCGATTGGGTTTCGTTCACCTGCCTGATCGGATCGTCGATGTCGCCTCGATAGAGCACCTCGACCCCTGCGATCCGTCCTTCCTCACGCAGGAGATTTCGCGTGACGAGCGGTTCATAGCCCGAAACATTTGGGACATCGCTCTCGAGCACGACTTCTGGCGCCCCCGCGCAGCCCGCGAGCAGCAGCACCGATGGAAGGATGTTTCGCGCTGCGTACCGATTCATGCCGATGACGAGAATCTACCCTGACACATGGCGCGAGGTTTCGAAACACACGCCCGAACCGTCTCCGTGCTCACCCTGCTCAGCCGCGTGAGCGGCTTGGCGCGCGATGCGGCACTCAGTCGCATCTTTGGCGTTGGTGCCGTCACGGATGCGTTTGCCTTCGCCTTCATGGTGCCCAATCTCTTTCGCCGACTCTTCGGCGAGGGAGCGCTGACATCGAGTTTCCTGCCCGCGTACTCCAAACTGGAAGCGTCAGAGCCTGCAGTGGCAGCTCATGTTGCGCGACTCGTCCTGTCGAGGACCGCCATCTTTCTCTCATTGGTCTGTCTCGTTGGCGAAGGCATCCTGATCGCGGCATGGCCAAGCAGCGCACTTTCGTCAGCGCTGCTGTCCGCCAAACTCGTTGCTGTCCTGCTGCCCTACATGCCCCTCGTCTGTCTTGTGGCGCTGCTCGGTGCGGTCCTGCAGGTACATGGCAGGTTCGGCCCGACGGCAGCGGCACCAGTGATCCTCAACCTCGCGGTGGTCTTCAGCGCGGTCGGACTTGCCCCGCCCGCGGCAAGATGGGCTGGATTCGCCGAAGTAGAGCCGTCCACTCACATTGTGTGGGTTGCCGCGAGCGTGCTGGTGGCGGGCGTGTTGCAACTCGCGTGGAGCGTGATCGCATTGCGCGGACTCGGCGTGCGCGGGGGTGCACCGCTGCTGCCTGGGGGTGATGAGTCTGCGCGCATGCACTTTCGAACGGTGATCGTGCAGGCTGTTCCGATGGCGCTCGGACTTGGCGTGCTGCAGGTGAACACCTTCATCGATGGTCTCATCGCAAGCTATCCAACGATCATTGGTCCGACGATCGCGGGAATCGACTATCCGCTCGATGCAGGTGCCATGGCATCCCTGTCGTTTGCGCAGCGACTCTACGAATTCCCACTCGGCGTGTTCGGCATCTCAGTCGCCACGGCGATTTTCCCTCAACTCGCGCGCGAGGCGGGCGATCTGTCGGCATTTCGTGCCTCGATTGGACGGGCCCTGAGGTTGGTGGCGTTCATCGGACTTCCAGCGAGCGTGGGGCTGATGATGGTCCGCACGCAACTCACCGCAGTTGTCTTCCAGGGCGAGTCGTTCTCGGCCGAGGACACCGCGCGGGTAGCCACGATCTTGCTGGCCTATGCCCCCGCGATCTGGGCGTACAGCGCCAACCACCTGTTGACGCGAGCGTTTTACGCGCGGGGTGAGTCCATGACTCCAGTGAAGGTGGCCGCGGCGATGGTGGCACTCAACTTCCTCCTCAACATCACGCTGATCTGGACGCCGCTGCGCACGGCTGGATTGGCGTTGTCGACCGCGCTTTGTGCCGCGCTTCAGATGGCGATCTTGATGCGCATGCTCTCGCGTCGCACGGGCACCCTGTTGACCACTGAGGTGCGGGCAAGTTGGCTGCGCAGCGCATTCGCTGCAGCGATCATGGCGGTGACGCTCGGCATCATGATGCGCGTGTGGCCGTCGCCTGTCACCTGGTCTGGGCACGCGCTTCTGCTTGGAGGCAGCGTGCTGATCGGCGGAGGCATCTTCCTGTTGGCTGCACGGATCATGCGCATGCCCGAGTTGGCCTGGGCACTCGGAGGGCGCAGCGCATCATCGGGCGCCCCGCACACCCCGCAGCAGTAGATCGCTTCGTCAGTTCCTCAACTGCCTTGCGAAGCGGACTTGATCGCTGCGGAACTGGCCGATGACGGCGTGATGGGCTTGAGCGAAACTGGATCGCGGTCCGGCAGTCGCGTCGCGGGACCGAAGAAATCCATGCGCGCGCGGCCCTGCGCATCTCCCTTGGCGATGTCATCCCAGGACCCAACCACGAGAATCGTCAACTTGGCTGGATCAAGGTGCTTGCGGGCAACGCGCTGGATGTCCTCGGGAGTGACGGCCCGAATCTTGTCGCGATAGGTTTCCCAGAAGCCCGCTGGACGATTTGTCCACTCATCGCTCACGAACACGCCGAGCGTGCCCGCCTTTGAGGCAAAGGTGTTGGGGAATGTTTCGATGAAGGAATTCTTGGCGGTTTCCAGTTCCGATGCGCTGACGAGCGTGTCACGCATCCTGTTGACCTCGTCGATGATCAGCTTCGTTGCCAAGGCACAGGTGGGACTCTTGCTCTCGAATGCGGCGCGGAAGACCCCTGGATAGAACGGTCCTGCGCTGAAGCGCGAGCCTGCGCTGTAGGCAAGCCCCTCGTCGCTGCGGACGCGCTGCATGATGCGGCTCGAGAAGCCACCGCCGCCGAGGATCTCGTTCATCACCAAGTAGGGGAAGTAGTCAGGATCGTCGCGATTGATCGACCGCATGCCGATCGACACCTTGCCCTGTGGAATGTCCTTCTGCGCATAGAAGACGCCTGGCTTCATCTCGAAGGTGGGGGCCACGGGCGGCGGATTGCGCGGGCCGGCAGCCCAGCCAGCGAATGCCTTTTCAAGCATGGCCTTCATCGCATCGGGCTCGAAGTCGCCAGTGACGGCGATGATCATGTTGCCAGGATGGAAAATGCGCGCGGCCATCGCACGCATCTCATCTTGGGTGATCGCGGCAAGGCTGTCACCGGTCACCTGTCGGGACTCGAAGTGGTTCTCGCCGTAGACGAGGTAGGCCCATTCGCGTCCACTGATCGAGGATGCATCGTCGTTGCGCTGCTTCAAGCCTTCGAGCGCATCCGCGCGCGCGATGGCGAACTTCTCCTCGTCAAACGCGGGGTTCCGCAGCATGTCCACAAGGATGCGAAGACCGTCCTCGAAGTTTGACTTGAGTGCATCGATGGATGCGGTCGAACGCCAGTCGGCGCTGGACACGCCGATGTTGGCGGCCATGAACTCGATCTTCTCGTCCACATCCTCGGCTTCCATCGAGGTGGTTCCGCCGCGGCGGATCATCGCCGCCGTCATGGATGCCAGTCCGGCGCGGTCCGCCGGATCGAGGTTGCTGCCACCCATGCAGGTCATGCTCAAGTTGATGAGCGGAAACTCATGGCTCGGGAGCATGTAGACGGGGGTGCCGTTGGAGAGCGTCGTGCGGTAGGTCGCGGCCTTCGGTGCCTCGAACCGAAGTGGCGGGAATGTCAGCTTCTCGGGGCGCGTGGGAAGATCGCCCGCCGCTGACCGCGAAGTTGCAGAAGCGGGCGTCACGGCGAGCATCGAGGCGGAAATCGCGGCAAGTGCAAGCGTCGCGATCGTGCATCGGTGAAAGGATGGATTGTTCATGGAGTCGTTCTTTCGTTTGGAGGGCGGGGATGGCATGAGCCGTCCGCGTGGTCAGTCGTCTTGCTTCTCGAGTTGGGCGATTCGCTCCTGCATCTTCTTCATCATCAGGTCCATCATCGGCTTCATCGCCGGGGGCATCTTGTCGGACTGGGAGATCATCTGATCGAGCGCCGTCTTGAGTCCGGCCGCATCCGACTCCTTCATGATCTGTGCGACCATTTGGCGCGCGCGGGCCTGCATCGGTGCCGGCAGCGCAGCAATGTCAGGATCCTCCGCTGCGCTGCTGCCGCCAGGCGCAGCCTTGCGCAGGTAGGTCGCGACGGATCGATTGCTGGGCGCGAAGTACTGACGCGCCACCCGCTGGATGTCGGCGGCAGTCACCGCCTGCAACTTGCGGGGTTGCTCGTTGATCTCTTCCCATCCGCCCAGCGCCTCGGCATATGCAAGGCCGATCATCAGGCGGAAGTTGGACTGCAGCCCGCGATACGAATCGGCTGCCGCGTTGTTCTTCACCTTCTGCAGCTCCTCGTCACCGACCAACTCATCCTGCAGGCGCTTCACTTCGCCGTACCAGGCTTCCTCCAGTTGGGCCGGAGTGGCGTCACCCTTCGTCTCCGCCGAGAACGAGTTTGT
>RFON01000026.1 GCA_009926625.1 Planctomycetota bacterium | reverse complement strand
GATCGATGCCGAAGAATTGCCGCCACCACACCTCGCCGACCCGTTCGTAGCGGGCGCCGCCCGTGCCGTGATAGAAACAGTCGCAGCAGAGTCGCAGCAGTCCCGTGGCGAAGAACGCGCGCGGCAGCAGCGTCCGCCCATCGTGCATCGCGCTGCGCGCCTCTGCCGCGCTGATTCGTTCGCGTGCGCCACTCTCTGCAATACCCCACAGCGGTACTTCGGATGCATCGCCGGCAACCCGCAGCGGGCGGGCCGCATGCGGATCCTCGCGCAGCGCTTCGTTGAACGCAACCGCCGACCGCTCCGGTTCACGCAGCACCTGCTCGATCAGCGGTGCGGCCGCGCGCAAGAGCGCTGCGCTGCCTATCACCCGTGCCGGCTTTCCCGTCCATCGCTCGGCGCATGCCCCGACTGCCGTCGCGAATTGGAGCGCGGCCGAAGGCTCGCGTTGCGCGGCGCGGAGTTGCTGCAGGAGCGCATCGCGAGCCTCGGACGCTGCCTCACTCGCGCACGCAGCCTCGGGAACACTCGGCGAGAAGGCGGGGTACCAAGCGGCCGCCGCCTGATCGTTGCCGCGCAACCAGCCCGTGCTGCACTGCAGCTTGGATCGACGCACCGCGCCGCTGGCCTCGCGCACGGGAAGTTCAACGCGGGATGGCTCGATGCGATCCTGGTCGCTGACGAAGTGCAGCCACACACCCGTGGGGGAGAGCGCCGCCGCATCGGCCGATGCCGCGATGAACTTCGCAAGAAGCCCGGCGTGCCACACGACTGGCTGATGTCCCGCCCCGGTCACGACCCCTGACGGCAATCCAAGTTCCTGTCGCAGTCGCGCGCGGACATCCGCAGCGAGTCCCGCGAGCGCGCAGTGCGCTCTTGGCACATCGATGCGGAGGTCGATCGCATCAGTGTCCACCATGACGCGCTTTGGGTCAGGCGGCGCCCCGCTAGGCGCAGCGGGCTGCACAGACAGTGACCGTGGGCCTGAGGTGCCGAAGCCGTGCGGCGCAACGCTCGAGTTCCGCGACGAGCGTCGACCTGTAGACCGCGAGTCGTCGCGTGGGGTCGTCGAGTCCGCTGCCGAACGAACGCTTCGTATCAAGATAGATGCGCGCGACAGGAATCTCGCGCACGCGGAGACGGTTGGCGGCTGCTTGGACCCAGAACTGCATCGGGAACTCATAGCCCGCCGCCGTCAGCTGCAAGGCGTGGCATGCGTGCGCCCGATACGCCTTGAACCCGCAGAACGAATCGGTCAGCGGTCGCTCGAATGCGCCGCGCAGGGCGTCATTGATCTCCGCGGTGATCGTTCGGTTGATCGCCTCGCGATCCGCTGGCGCCGACACATCGCTCGGCATTGACGACAGGTAGCGACTTCCAGAGACGACATCCACATCAGCGCGCGCGATCTCGTCGAGAAACTTCGGGATGAACGATGGCTCGTGCTGATCGTCGCAGTCCATCGTGATGACCCAGTCGAAGTCTCGCTGCGCCGCCCAACCGAAGATCGCGCGCATGACCGCGCCGTACCCCTCGTTTCGGGCATGCCGTACCAGTTCGACCGGGTACGCGGCAACCTTGGCGGCAGTGCCATCCTTCGATCCGTCATCGACCACCAGCGTCGGCAATTCGAAGGCAGCGATCCGCCCGAGGACGCGGTCGACCGTTCGTTCCTCGTTGAACGCCGGCACTGCAATGAGAACACGCGGCTTGGTCACGGACGACAGCGTAGGCGCGGGCAGGCGATCTGGCGCGGGCACGGGTGCAATGCGCACCGCCGTTCCCCGATCCCGCGGCACTGGAACGCCAAGCACCTTGACCGTTGACTCCCAGCGCTCAATCACCGGACCCACCCCCGGCACGATCCACACGCTGGTGCGATGCGTGACGACCGCCATGTCGAGCGTCGCGGAAAACACGCTCTCGACGACAGTGGCGTCCCATTCGCCGATCGGTGTGCGAACGCGTTCGCCGCGCACCACCCGCACGGTGCGGTTCGCGCTTCCTTTGTCGCGCTCGCGCTGCTTGGTCATGGACGCCACGCGCATGGACGCGTTCGATTCAAAGTCACCGTCCGTGGACAGCGTGCGCGGCGCCAGCAGCAGCGGCGGATCGAATGTCGTTTGCGCATCATCGCCAACCGACTCGGTCCGTCGCAGTTGCAGTGAGCCATCCGCACGGAACGCGAGGAAGTCGATGCTGTCATCGATGCCTTCGACGCGCCGTCCAGCATCCCCTTCGTCGACCGTACTGGTCACGAGTTCGACGGGCGGCGTCGTCAACGGGCGCCACTGAGCGTCGACTCGTTGCCAGCGCGTGCCCCCAACGGCAGTCAGTGCGAGGTCTTCTGCGGCGATCGAGGCAGGCTGCGCGGCGCCACGGATCTCGACGATCGGACGAACCTGCTCGCCCGCGCGCGGAGCCGTGTTGCACGACCAGCACGCGAGCGGCACGAATCCAAGCAAGAGCAACGAGCTCGTCCGCGCGGCAGCACCGAGTCGAGTCATTCCCTCGATCACTGCTGTGGCAGACCCTTCTGCCGCCAAATCTCCTGCAGTTGGCGCGGCAGGCACAGTTCGGTCGTGATGTCGCCCGGCTCGGTCCGCTTCACGCGTTTTCCTGCCGAATCGAACCAAGTGATCGTCACGGGCTCATCGAGTCCTGGCTGTGTCACCAGCATCCAACGCCCATCGGCCATGCGCGTGAACGAGTCAGTGCGCTGCGGCATCGACAAGAGCGTTGGATCGAAGCAGTAGGTTGCGAACTCCAGCGGCGCTGCATCGTCGGCGCGCGGGAGCAGTTCTCCCAGCACGAGACTGACAGCCTGCGGCATGTACACGCCGACCGGCACCGTCCACTGCTGTTCATCACGCATCCGCGACTCCTTGTTCGCAAGGACGACCGTCAGCAGTTGCAGCGGATTGCCCTCGTTCCGTTCGCCGCGAATGCCTGTCTGCGCAAGCGAACGATCCGGCAGCTTGCCACCGCGCTCGGTGACGCGGCTCGTCCATGCTTCGCTGCCGTGATCCCACGATGACCAGAAGCGGGCTTCGAGATCGCTGACGCGCTGCGACGGTGCATCCACCAAGGTGCGCCCTTGCATCACGACCAAGATCCCCGTGGCATCCTTCGATTGGCTTGGTGGGCGTTCACACGATGCATCGGCCATCACCCCTGGCAACACGCTGATGGAGTAGTAGCCGAGTTCCTCCTCCATTCCGTTCTGCGCCTTCCGCCAAACTCGATAGAGACGCGGCGGTGTTCCGCAGAGTGCGCGCAGGCGCTCTGGGGTGAGCGCAGAAAGCTGCGCGTTTCCAGCCACAAGGCGAGCGCGGCGTTCCTCCGCGATGCGATCCATGTCCGCGATCTCGATCGTGCGGAAACTCGACTCGATGAGGGGGCGAACCCCATCAAAGTCGACGCCCGATGAAAGCAGCGTGAAGACGACGAAATCAAACTCGCCCGTCTGGAGGATGAGCCATCCCTGCACCGCGATCAGGCCATCACCGAGATCCGTGCTCGTCAGCAGGAGTTGAGCTGGCACGCGCGCACTCGTCCACGGAGCGTTCGCAATGATCGTGAACGCCTGGCCACGCTCCTTCATCCCCCGCAGATACTCGTCGACTTGGGCACTCGGCGTCGGTGTCGCGAGCGCTGAGACAAATCCCTGCACCTGCATCCGAAAGCGCGGCGGCGAAGCGCCGTCATCGATCGAGTACATGGGCATCTCGCCGACGACGGGCTTGGTCAGTTGCGCTCCCTTGGGAACTCGCAGGCGAATGCCGAACGATGCAAGGTCCATGAACTCGGCATCGAGTTGGTTTGATGCAGCGGGCGCCGCCTTCGTCGCTGCATTCTTTGCCGCTGCAGCGGGTGGCGCGGGGACCGGCGCGTTTGGCAGGGGAACCTTTGGCGAGGTGCGCGGCGGAGTCTTTGCCGCCGGCAGGGGGAGCGAAGGCGCGGAAGGTTGCGCTGGGGGCTTCGAATCGCCCTTTCCTGGTCCTATATCTCGCCGAGGTATCGGACGCACGGGCGCTGCAGACGGGGATGTCGGGGGCGATGCTTGGTCGCGTGACTTTGAAGGATCGTTCGATTGCGCGCGAAGGTTGGATGCCGTGAGCGTCAATGCGATCGCTTGGACACCGAGTGCGGCGACGAGCATGCGCTTCGTCCGAGAAGCGGATTCCAACCTCGGGAGGTGTTGCGTTGTTCGAAGCAGATGCCGCATCGCGTTGACAGATTCGCGGCGGAGAGTAGCATCGGCGATTCGCCTCCAAGCGAGGCAAACGACCATGAACGGAACCATTCGCATCCGACTTGAAGCGTACGACCACCAAGTGCTCGACGCGAGCGCCAAGGAAATCGTCGAGCAGACGAAGATCAGCGGCGCACGCGTGGCTGGACCTGTGCCGTTGCCAACGCGCCGCGAGATCTACACGGTGAACCGCTCGCCGTTCATTGACAAGAAGAGCCGCGAGCAGTTCGAGATCCGCACCCACAAGCGAATCATCGACATCAGTGACCCGAATGCGAAGACCGTCGATGCGCTCAACCGCCTTGTCGTTCCAGCCGGCGTCTTCGTGAAGATCAAGGCCTAACTCGAGACGCACTCCGAAGAGACCCCAAGCGAGTTTCACATGACAACGGCAATCATCGGACGCAAAGTGGGCATGACGCGCTGGTTCCTCGAGGACGGGCGCAATATCCCCGTCACCGTGATCGCCGCTGGTCCGTGCCAGGTCACGCAGGTCAAGACGGAGGAAAAGGACGGCTACAGCGCGATCCAGTTGGCATTCGAGGACATCAAGCCGCGGCGCTCGACGATGTCGGAAATCGGCCACGATTCGAAGGCCGGTGTCTCGCCCAAGCGCATCCACCGCGAAGTGCGCCTCGCGAGCGACAAGGACGCGGAGCAGTTCACGCTCGGACAGATCATTGATGCCTCAGCGCTCGAAGGAACCAAGTTCGTCGATGTGATCGGCACATCGAAGGGCAAGGGTTTCGCTGGCGTGATGAAGGCGTACAACTTCAAGGGCCTCTGCGCATCGCACGGAACGGAGCGCAAGCACCGTTCACCAGGCTCGATCGGCAGCCACGGTACGGATCGTGGACACGGCGCGAAGATCAAGAAGGGCAAGCGCATGCCGACGCGACTCGGCGACGAGCGCGTCACCGTGCGCAGCCTCGATGTCATCAGCATTGATGCAGGCAAGAACCTGCTCATCGTGAAGGGGGCGGTCCCCGGCGCGAACACAGGAATCCTCACCGTCCGAGCCGCGACGCGGCTCTACAAGCCAAAGGCGAGAATCCAAGCCAAGAAGGCATAGGCGCGCGAATGCGCCGTGCCTCGTCGTGAAGGCCTTGGTGGCAGCCGCCGCCGGGAACCGCGCGACAGGGACAACCCAGCAGCATCCAAGTCGGTGCTTGCCCGAAGCCTGTCGTGATTGGCGTTCGGGAAGCGAAGGCGAAAGACGGCGCAACGCGCCGAAGGAACACGAGACATGATTGACTTGCCCATCTACTCGAACGACGGAAAGAAGGTCGACTCCCTGCAGATCGACCCCGCCACACTCGGCGGAGAGGTGCGCTTTGCGCTGCTGAAGCAGGCCTATGTGGCCGTTCACCTCAACCAGCGCCAAGGCTCTGCGCGCACGCGCAGCCGCGGCAGCGTCGAAGGTTCGACGCGCAAGCTCTACAAGCAGAAGGGAACGGGAAATGCACGCGTCGGTGCATCGCGCGTCCCCAATCGCAAGGGTGGTGGTGTGGCGTTCTCCAAGACCCGCACCCGAGAGGACCTGCGCTCGGCACTGCCACGCCAGATGCGTGTGCTCGCCAACCGCAACGCGCTGCTCGCGAAGCTCGTCGACGGCGAAGTGAAGTGCTTCGACAAGCTCGACTTCCCCAAGCCCCGCACCGCGGATTTCGCCCGCATGCTCAAGGGTGTCGGCATCGACCGCACCTGCTTGGTGGCACTCGACCCAGCCAACGAGAATGCACGCCGCAGCGCGAGCAACCTCTCCTCAGCTTCGACGATCCGCGTCGATCAGTTGAACGCGTTCGAACTGCTGAATCACCGTTTCCTCGTGATTGACCGCGCCACGCTGCGGTCTTTCCTCGACGGCAGCTGCTTTGCGCAGGAGGCACACTCATGATTGCAACGGAAGTCATCCGCCGACCGGTCATCACCGAGAAGGCCAACGCGGCCGCGAGCGATCAGAACCGCTACACATTCGAGATCGACTCGCGTGCAACGAAGACCGATGTGAAGGATGCCGTCATCGCGCTCTACAAGGTGCGCGTGCTCGGCGTGAGCGTCGTCAACCGCAAGGGCGAGGATCGTCGCAACAAGTTCGGGCTGATCCCCGGCAAGTTGACCCGCCGTGCCGTGGTGCGTGTGCACCCCGAGGACAAGATCGAACTCTTTTAATCACGTTTAATCACGTTTAATCACGTCTTATCACGTCTGATTACGTCTGATCACGCCCACGCCCACGCAAACCCCGCGCCAACCCCTGCTCTGAGGAACGAACCATGCCCATTCGCGTCTACAAGCCAGTGACGAATGCTCGCCGAAATGCTTCGGTGAACCTTCACGCTGAGGTGACCAAGAAGAGCCCCGAGAAGAGCCTGCTTCGCCCGTTGCAGCGCAGCGGTGGTCGCAATTCGCAGGGCAAGTTGACGGTGATCCAGCAGGGTGGCGGTCACAAGCGCCGCTATCGACTGATCGATTGGCGACGCCAGAAGGATGACCAGCCGGCTCAAGTCATTGGCATCGAGTACGACCCCAACCGAACCTGCCACATCGCGCTGCTGCGCTATCCCGATGGCGAGCTTCGGTATGTGATCGCTCCACGCGGGCTGACGGCGGGGCAGACAGTGCTGAACTCGTCAAAGCAGATCGATCCGAATGTCGGCAACTGCATGCCACTTCGGTTCATCCCCACTGGACTTGAAGTGCATGCAGTCGAGATGGTGCCGAGTGGCGGCGCCAAGTTGGTGCGTTCCGCGGGAATTGCCGCGCGCCTGACCAACAAGGAAGGGCGCTTTGCCACGCTGGTCATGCCGTCTGGCGAAATCCGCCAAGTCTCGCTCGATTGCCGCGCCACGATCGGTTCGGTCGGCAACCCCGACCACGCGCTCGTGAAGCTCGGCAAGGCAGGGCGCGCTCGTTGGATGGGTCGCCGACCGCGCACACGCGGAATGGCCATGAGCCACCACCAGCATCCGCACGGTGGTGGTGAAGGGCGTTCCAAGGGCGGGCAGATTCCGTCGAACGCAAGCAACACGCCAGCCAAGGGCGGCCGCACGCGCGTGCGCGGCAAGGCGAGCGACGAGCGCATCCTGCGCCGCCGATTCAGCCGCCGCTACGGCCAGCTGAAGATCTGATCCACGAAAGCACAGGAGAACGCAAGACATGTCCCGCTCATCCAAGAAAGGTCCCTCGGTCGACGAGAAGTTGTTCCGCCGCGCCGAGGCAGCCCAGTCGTCGCAGCGCCGCTCGCCACTCAAGACCTGGCGGCGCGCGTGCACCATCGTTCCCGAGTTCGTCGGACTGACATTCCAGGTCCACAACGGTCGATCGTTCGTGGATGTCTTCGTCACCGAAGACATGGTCGGTCACAAGCTCGGCGAGTTCTCGCCAACGCGTCTTTTCAAGGGCCACACCAACAAGAAGGAAGGCATCGCCGGCGGCGAGAAGGTCGGAGCCTGACCGCGCGCGTCCTGAGGAGCACCATGGCATTCACCGCATCCCACCGTTACTGCCGCATCGCGCCACGAAAGGCACGCTTGGTCGTGGACATGATCCGCGGCCTTGATGTCGCCAGCGCCATGACGCGTCTTGATTTCAGCCCGCGTCGCGGAGCCGCCTTCGTGAAGGTCGTGCTCAAGAGCGCAATCGCCAACGCCGAGGAGCGTGAGGCGGACATCGCGACCCTCTTCGTCCAGGAGACGAAGGTGGACGAGGGTCCAACGATCAAGCGATTCCAACCGAAGGATCGAGGTCGTTCACATCCGATCATGAAGCGCACGTGCCACATCGCCGTGACGGTCGCCGAGCGCAAGGCCTGAGGAGCACACCATGGGACAGAAGACACATCCATTCGGATTCCGAGTCGGCATCACCGAGGCGCACAAGAGCCGTTGGTTCGCCCCCAAGGCGCTCTTCGGCGAGTTGCTCGTCGAAGACTTCAAGATCCGCAAGTTCCTCGACAAGCGGCTGAACCGCACGCCACCGTTCGCGGCGGTGAGCGACATCCTCATCGAGCGCACGCGTGAGGAGCTCACCGTGGTCATCAAGACGGCTCGTCCTGGGCAGGTCCTTGGGCAAAAGGGTTCGGGCAGGGAGCAACTGATCAACGAACTGCAGGCGCTGACGGGACGCAAGGTCGCGCTGAACATCGTGGAGGTGCGAAACCCCGAGATCGACGCTCGCCTCATCGCGGAGACGATGGCGGAGCAGTTGAAGAAGCGCGCCAACTTCCGCCGCCTGATCAAGCAGCGCTGCGAAAGCGCCATGCAGAATGGTGCGAAGGGCATCCGCATCCTGCTCGCTGGTCGTCTCGGCGGCGCAGAAATGAGCCGCACGCTCGACATGCGTCTCGGTTCGATTCCACGCTCGACGCTGCAGGCGCAGGTCGACTACGCGCTCGCGCACTCGTTCACGACCTACGGCGCGCTCGGCGTGAAGGTGTGGGTGTACCGCGGCATGTACAGCGCACAAGAACAACAGGCTGAATACCAGTCGACGGCTGCCGGCGGGCGCGCGCGCGCTCGAGGACGACGCTGACCGCAGCGCCACCACGCACTGAAGGATTGCCATGAAACTCCTCCCATCACGAGTCAAGTTCCGAAAGCAGCAGCGCGGCAAGATGAAGGGCAACGCCACGCGTGGCAACTATGTCGCGTTCGGCGAGTTCGGCCTCCAGTCGCTCGAGACCGTCTGGCTCAGCGGCCGCCAGATCGACGCCGGCCGCATCGCGGCACAGCACTTCCTGCGCCGACAGGGCAAGCTGTACATCCGTGTCTTCCCCGAGAAGCCAATCTCGAAGAAGCCCCTGGAGACTCGAATGGGTACTGGAAAGGCCGATGTGGATTACTGGGCGGCACGCGTGAAGCCTGGCACGATCCTGTTCGAGGTGGAAGGCGTGAGCGAAGACCTGGCGAAGCAGGCGCTTGCGCGTGTGGCGCACAAGATGCCGATCCGCTGCCGCATGGTGGGTCGCCGCTTGGCGGTGTAACGAACGAAGGACTTCAGCAGAAGACACTGAATCTCGCAGGAACAAGCTGGAACAAGTTGGAACAAGCAGGAACAAGCATGGACAACAAAGAGATCAAGAAGATGAAGGATGAAGAGATCGGCGAGGAGACGACCCGACTGCGTCGCGCGCTGTTCAACCTCCGCGCTCAGGTCGTGACCGAGAAGGTCAAGGACACCTCGCAGTTCCGCAAGATGCGTGGCGATCTCGCGCGAGTCCTGACCGAAGCCTCCGCGAGACGGCGCTCAACGCAGCCGGCAGCGGGGACCACAAAGGCCGGCGGGAGCCGGAGGAAGGTGAAGTCGTGAGTCGGAAATCGCCAGTCGTCATTCCGGAGCGAAGCCCCCGCCTGGTGGGTGTGGTTGATCGCGATGGACAGGATCGCACGCGCCGTGTGGTCATCTCGTACTCCGCACGCCATCCGCGCTACGGCAAGTACATCCGCAAGCGAACGGTGCTTCATGTGCACGACGAAACGAATGTGAGCCACATGGGCGATCGTGTGGAAATCGCTGAGTGCCGGCCGGTGTCGCGCTTGAAGCGTTGGGCGCTCGTGCGCATCGTCGAGAAGGCGCCCGTGAAGGCTGACATCGTCTACGGCGAGTCCGTGGCCGATCGCGGTACCGATGCCGCCAAGTCGACTGGCAAGCCTGATCGGAAGAACGAAGGCACAAGCACGGGCGGCAAGTCCCGCGTCAAGGGCAGCAGCAAATGACGGCTCGAGGCCGTTCGAGGAGATCCCAGAGATGATCCAGAAGGAATCCAGGCTTGAGGTCGCAGACAACAGCGGCGCGCGTGAAGCAATGGTCATCGGCGTGCTCGGTTCGAGCACTGCCCGAGGGCGATTCACGCGCCTTTCGATGTCGGTTGGCGATCGCATTCGCGTCGCGATCAAGGACGCCATGCCCAACGGTGATGTCAAGTCGGGCGACAAGGCACTCGCCGTCATCGTGCGAGTGAAGTACCCGGTCCGTCGGGCAGACGGTTCGTACGTTCGGTTCGACTCCAATGCCTGCGTCCTCATCGACGACGACGGCAACCCCAAGGGCACGCGCATCTTCGGCGCCGTGGCGCGCGAGCTCCGGGAGAAGAACTACATGAAGATCGTTTCGCTGGCGCCGGAGGTGGTCTGACCCATGCCGCAGCATGTCAAGAAGGGTGATGTCGTGTTGGTGACCTCGGGAAACCACCGCGGATCGACCGGCGAAATCCTCGACGTCAACTTGAAGTCCAACCGGGTGATTGTGAAGGGCGTGAATGTGCGCAAGCGCCGCGTCCGACCGACCCAGGCGCAGCCGAAGGGTGCGATCATCGAGAAGGAACTCTCGATCCACATTTCCAATGTGAGTCCAGTGGTCGGCGGCAAGGCAACTCGCGTTCGCTTCGTGAGTCGTCCCGATGGATCCAAGGTCCGCGTCGCTGCTCGTGACGGAAGCGAGTTGCATGTGCTTCGCAAGAGTTCGGCCGGCAAGGGAACGGCGAAGCGCTGAGATCCCCCAAAGCACACCAGACCAGGAGCATTCATGAGCACCAAGACCCATCCAGCCGCCATGCCAGAGCCGCGACTTCGCCGCTTTTACCGCGACCAAGTCGGCCCGCGCGTCCTGCAGGAATTCGAGTTGAAGAATGTCCATCAGCTGCCACGCATCCAGAAGATCGTCGTGAATGTCGGCGTTGGGCGTCACCTCGAGAATCAGAAGCTCAAGCCGGAGTACCGCGATGCGGTCATCGGCACGCTCACCACGATCAGCGGACAGAAGCCGATCATGATTGCCGCGAAGAAGGCCGTGTCGAACTTCAAGGTCCGCGAGGGTGCGCCGAGTGCGTTCATGGTCACCCTGCGCCGCGAGCGCATGTGGAACTTCCTTGATCGGCTCATCAACCTCGCGATGCCCCGCATCAAGGACTTCCGCGGCGTGTCGGACAAGACGTTCGACCGCCAGGGCAACTTTGCGACTGGTCTGAGCGAGCAGGCTGTGTGGCCTGAGATCAACATGGCGGCGGTCAACATCTCGCACGGCATGAACATCAACATCGTTTTCTCGAACAGCGATCCCAAGATGAGCCGCATGGTGCTGGCTGAACTCGGGATGCCGTTCGTCCGCCCTGAACCGTCCACCAAGAAGGCAACCGCCGGCTGATCTCGCCGTCACGGACCAGTCGCCACAGACGCACTCACACCGACTCCAAGGAACCACGAGGAACAACCATGGCCAGCAAGCGAGTCTTCGCCAAGATGGGCAGCACCCCCAAATTCTCCTGCCGCAAGCGCAATCGGTGCGAACTCACCGGTCGCTCGCGCGGGTACTTCCGCAAGTTCCGCATCAGTCGTCACATGCTCCGTGAGCTGGCGCTGCAGGGGTTGATCCCCGGCATGCGCAAGGCGTCATGGTGATTGTGGAAGATCGATCACCGCACACAGGCACTTTTCACGAGCGCACCCAAGGAATACACGAGAAACGACCATGTCACTGCAAGACCTGACCGCCGACATGCTCACGCGGATCCGCAACGCGGTTTCGATCCGCCGCAAGAGCGTCACCTGTCTCAACAACCGCCTCAACCGTGGCGTGCTTGATGTGCTGCGCGACGAGGGCTTCATCACCGGCTTCGAGTTGGTGGAGGATGGTCGTCAAGGACTGCTTCGCGTGCAGTTGAAGTACGGACCGCGCGGCGAGTCGCTGATCAATCGAATCGATCGGGTGTCGCACACGGGTTGCCGCGTCTATGTGCGTTCCCGCGCGATGCCTCGACAGCTTGAGGGCCTCGGCATCACGGTGGTGTCGACGAGCCGCGGCGTGATGAGCGACCGAAAGGCACGCGAACTGAAGGTCGGCGGCGAAGTCGTCTGCGCGGTCTCCTGATCGCACGCACAGCGAATGCACGGCACGATCCACAGCCCACACCACAAGCACCACACTACGAAAGCGCGCGAACACGAGGAGTACCCATGAGCCGAGTCGGAAAGCAGACCATCCCAGTCCCATCCGCAGTCAAGGTCGCCGTCAATGCCGGCAGCCGGACCGTGGACATCCAGGGTCCGAAGGGCAAGAACTCGTTCACGCACCGGCCTGAGGTCGTGGTTTCCTACGACGACAAGAGCCGCACGATTTCCTGCACGCTCGATGATCCCGCGCGCATCGAAGAGGGCAATCGCCGCGCATACTGGGGATCGACGAGGGCGGTGCTGAACAAGTTGGTCCGCGGATCGGCCGAGGGCTATGTGCGGAAGCTCGAAGTGATCGGCGTGGGTTGGAACGCACGCGCACAGGGCAAGAAGCTGGTGTTGACCGTCGGCTTCTGCAACCCGATTGAGTTGATGATTCCCGAAGGTGTCGCCGTCACGATCGACAACAACACCCTCATCACAGTCGCTGGCTGCGACGCGCAGAAGGTGGGAGCGTTTGCATCGCTGATCCGAAGCCAGCGCAAGCCCGAGCCCTACAACGGCAAGGGCATCAAGTACACGGACGAAGTCATCGCCCGCAAGAAGGGCAAGGCATTCGGCGCCTGATCGGGCGCAGAAGGAGAACCGACATGAACAGGAATGTCCAGAAGTTGCAGCGCCGCGAACGCCGGAGGAAGGGCATGCGCAAGACCCTTCGCGGAACGCCCGATCGTCCGCGCTTGGCGGTCTTCCGATCGCCGCGCCACATCTATGTGCAGGTGATCGACGACCTCGCTGGTCGAACGCTCGCCGCTGCGTCATCGACCGACAGCGACCTGAAGAGCACGGGCGGCGGCAATGTGGCCGCTGCATCCGCCGTGGGCCGCGCGGTGGCGGAGCGCGCGCGCAAGGCTGGCGTCGATCAGGTTGTGTTCGATCGAGGCGGCTACATCTATCACGGCCGAGTGAAGGCGCTCGCTGATGGCGCACGCGAAGGCGGACTGAAGTTCTGAGCAGACGAATCAAGGAAACACAATGAGCGAATCCTTTGACGACAGTGGTATTGACGCGACGACCGTGAAGGTCTTCCGCACATCATCCACCGTGGCTGGCGGTCGCCGCTTCAGCTTCGGCGCGTTGGTGGTGGTTGGCGATCGGCACGGCAAGGTTGCCGTCGGTTACGCCAAGAGCAATCAGGTGCCCACGAGCGTGGAGAAGGCCACTCGCGAGGGGCGCCGCAAGTTGCGACAGTACCCGCTGCAAGGTCGCACCATTCCGCATTCGGTCGAAGGTCGCTTTGGCGCATCTTCGGTTCGTTTGGTGCCCGCAAGCCCAGGTACTGGCGTCATCGCTGGTGCATCGGTGCGCGCGGTGCTCGACATGCTTGGCGTGCAGGACTGCCTGACCAAGGCGTATGGATCGACCAATGCGAAGAACCTGGTGAAGGCGACTTTCGCAGCGCTCGACACGCTGCGTACGCGCGAGAAGGTTGAGCAGTTGCGCGGCGTCGGACTCGGCACGACAAGCGTGGAGGATGCCATTGCCCGCGGTATGGCGGCAATGCCCAGCAAGAAGTCTGGTGAACGCGCTGCGGCGCCGGTGAACACGGTCGGCGACGAGCGCCGTCGCGGTGGCCCAGGCGGCGGTCGTGGAGGACGGTTCGGCGGTGGTGGTCGCGGCGGTCGCGGCGAATCGCAGGGTGGCTCGTCGGGCGCGGGTGCTGGCACGGGAGCCGACGGCGCACCGGCAGCGGCTGTAGCGCCGGCTCCGAGTGCCTGACCGAATGGTTCGAGCAGCAGTGGACCGACGGTACTGAAGCAAACGCAAGCACCCAAGAGCCAAGAGCAACGAGCACAGAGCAACGAGCACAGAGCAGAGAGCAAGCAGAGTCAGAACGACTGAGACAGGAGATGAACGACCATGATGATTCATGACATCACCAAGAAGGTTGGCAAGCACAAACTTCGCATGCGCGTTGGGCGCGGTGAGGGCAGTGGCAAGGGCGGCACAAGCGGTCGCGGTCACAAGGGTGCAAAGAGCCGCGCAGGTTGGACGAGCCGCCCTGGCTACCAGGGTGGTTCGACGCCGCTGCTTCGCCGCTTCCCCAAGCGTGGTTTCAAGAACGCCCCGTTCCGTGTGGACTACCACGTGGTCAATGTGTGCGACTTGGCAAAGCACTTCACCGCGGGTTCGGCTGTCGACATCGACGCGCTCGTGAAGGTGGGTCTTGTTCGTGATGCGGACATGCCGCTGAAGGTGCTCGGTACGGGCGATGTCACGCTGAAGCTCGATGTGACCGCGGACCGATTCTCGTCGCAGGCTCGCACCAAGATCGAGGCAGCGGGCGGCTCTGCAACGTTGACCCCGAAGGCTGCTGCAGCCGCGCAGGCGGAACAGGCTGCCGCCGAGGCTGATGCGGCGAAGAAGGCGCACACCGAGAAAGTTGCGCAGTCGAAGGCAAAGGACAAGGCTTCCAAGGCACCACCCAAGGAAAGTGATTCGCAAGGCTGATCACCGACTGAACCACCCCCGATGCTGCAGGCGTTTGCCAACATCTTCAAGATCAAGGAACTCCGAAACAAGGTGTTTTTCACCTTGGGTGTCTTGGTGGTGTACCGCGTCGGCTTCTGGATTCCGCTCGTCGGTGTCGATCAATCAGAACTTGCTCGAGCCGCGGAACGCGCCGCTGCGGACCAGACTGGATTCGGGCGCCTGCTTGAGTACGCATCGATCTTCTCTGGGGGATCGCTGCAGCAAAGCACGATCTTCGGACTCGGGATCATGCCGTACATCACGGCCAGCATCATCTTCCAGATCTTGCAGACGATTGTTCCGGCGCTGCAAGACTTGAAGAAGGAAGGGATGTCGGGGCAACAGAAACTGATGGAGTGGACACGGTTGGCTGCCGTCGGTCTCTGCGTCCTGCAGGGAGCGATGTGGCTGGGCTACCTGCGCACGCAGAATCTGGTGCAGCCGCAGTTCCAGACGGGCGGCGCGATGTGGATGTTCTACATCTCGGGCATCACTGGGCTGACTGCAGGCAGCCTCTTCCTCATGTGGTTGGGTGAACAGGTGGACAAGTACGGCATCGGGAACGGCGTGTCGATCATCCTGACGGCCGGCATCCTGTCGCGCGTACCGAGCGCCATTCAGTGGGTTGCCAAGAGTTTCAACCCGAGCCTTCAGGGAGGCGATGGTGCGCTTGGGGTCGCGGGACTCGTGGTGCTGATCGCAGGATTCCTGTTCGTCATCGGCGGCGCAATCATCATCACGGTGGCCCAGCGACGCATCCCGATCCAGCAGGCGAAGCACACCCGCGGCCGCAAGGTGTATGGCGGACAGCGCCACTACCTGCCGCTGCGCATCAATCATGCCGGCGTCATGCCGATCATCTTCGCAAGCACGCTGATGATGTTCCCGTCGTCGGCTTGCGCCTGGCTGGCAGCGCGGGCCGCGGCGTCCGATGCGACATCGACCTGGTCGTCGATCACCAGTTTCGTTGCGCAGAACCTGCAGATCGGCTCGTATCCCTATGTGATCATCGAGATCCTGATGATCTACTTCTTTTCGTATTTCTGGACGACCGTGCAGCTGTCGCCGACGGATATGTCGAAGCAACTGCGCGAACACGGATCGTTCATCCCAGGTCTTCGTCCTGGCCCGCGTACGGCGGAGTACCTCGAGACGGTGATCTCGCGCATCACCTATGTCGGTGCGGGCGCGCTTGCGGTGATCGCGATCATCCCGACGATCGTGACGCAGCAGCTCGGCATTCCATTCTTCGTGGCCCAGTTCCTCGGCGGAACGGGTCTGCTCATTGTCGTCAGCGTCGCGCTCGACATTGCGCAGCGCATCGAGGCGAGCCTGATGATGCGCAACTACTCGGGCTTCCTCTCGAGCGGTGCATCGGAGACCGGACCGCGGATTCGTTCCGCCCGAGGTTGATGCGAAAGACCGATTGAAGGCGACCATGGTGACCATCCGCACAACTGCCGACGAACTGCTTGGAGAGGCCTGCGCCCAGGCCGACAACCGCGCCCGATTCGTGCGGTTGGGATCGCGGCCTGCCGATGCTGAATCGATTGCCGCGACTTCAGGTGCGCGTCGCCCGATGGTTGGTGGCGGTCGGCAGGTGGAACTGCGAACGGCGGAGGAGATCGAGGCGATTCGAGCGGCGGCCTTGGTGGCGCGCAGCGCGGTCGACGCGGCGCTCCGAAGCGCGTTGATCGGAACGAAGCCCGAAACGCTCGCGGCGATCGCGGCGGGCGTTGTTGCTGCGGCGCGCGCCGAGAGTGCGCTTCAGGTACTCCCATTCGATGCGGTCGACGGCGGTGATCGACCATTCCCCGCTGCATGCTGTGTGGCGGTGAACGAGCGACTTGTTCATGCAGTACCAACGGATCGTCCGCTTCAGGACGGTGATGTCCTGACCGTGGATGTTGCCGTGCGGCTCGGTGGCTGGTGCGCGGATGTCGCCGACTGCGTCGTGGTAGGGCGTGGCAATGGACGCGCCGTGTCGATGGTGCAAGGCTGCCGTGAAATGATCGAAGCCGCCGTGTCGATGATCGCCCCCGGCGTCCGCTGGTCGCGGGTCGCGTCCGCCATGCAGGCGATCGCGGAGGTGCGGAGTCTTGGCATCGTGACGAAGTACGCGGGTCATGGGGTCGGGCGGTCACTTCATGAAGCACCCGTAGCGCCCTGCGGGCTGGACGAAGGATTCCTTGAGCGGGGTGACTTCACGCTGCTGCCGGACATGGTGCTTTCGGTCGAGCCCACGGTGGTTGCGCGTCCTGATGGGCTGAAGACAATCGATGGTCGGGGCTTTGCGATTGGCTGTGAACTGACTGCGGATGCAGATGGGTGGACCATGTGCACGAGGTCTGGCCAGCCTGGCTGCTCAGTGGAGCGCACATTGCTGGTGACCCACCGTGGATGCGAAGTACTCGATGAAGAGCCGACGGTCGCGTCGGCAGCGGAGTTTGGGCGGCATGGTGCCGTCCCCGCGGAGACGAACTGAGGTCCCACGATGGCAAAGGAAGACAAGATCGAGCTGGAAGCCGAGGTCACCGAGGCGCTGCCCGATGCAATGTTCCGCGTGCGACTTCAGAATGGTCAGGAAATCATCGCCTATGTGAGCGGCAAGATGCGGAAGTTCTTCATCAAGATCCTCCCCGGCGACCGCGTGAAGATCGAAATGAGCCCGTACGACATGACGAAGGGGCGCATCACTTACCGCGCCTGACGGGACTCTGGACGAAGCAACGAGCCGAGCGAAGCCGACAACAGAAACCACGGAGACTGGAGCATTCCATGAAAGTCAGGAGCAGCATCAAGCGAAAGACACTCGATTGCCAAATCGTCGTTCGAAAGGGCAAGCGATTCGTCATCAACAAGAAGAACCCACGGCTGAAGCAGCGACAGGGTTGACCAAGGCTGACGAAGGCTGACCGAAACCACCCGCCAAGACCACAGTAGACGCATCGACGGAGCACACACACCATGCCACGTATCGCCGGAATCGACATCCCCGAGAAGAAGAAGATTCTCTTCTCACTCCAGTACATCCATGGCGTCGGTCCCAAGATCGCCGCTGCCATTCTCGCGAAGTCCGGCATTGACCCGGATCGCCGAACGAACACGCTCGGCGACCAAGAGCTCGCGGCGATCTCGAAGGTGATCGACGAGAACTATGTCGTCGAGGGAGCGCTCCGCCGTCAGGTGGCGCAGGACATCCAGCGATTGAAGGATATTCATGCGTATCGCGGTGAACGCCATCGTCGATCGCTGCCAGCGCGCGGTCAGCGCACTCGAACGAACGCCCGCACGCGCAAGGGCAAGAAGAAGACCGTGGCAGGCAAGAAGGGCGTGAACGGCTGATGCCAATGGCCCCGGCAACGGGGCAGGCCCACCAACAAACAACAGGCACAACACCATGTCGAAAAAGCCAAAGATCAGGAAGAACGTCATCAAGGGGATCGTGCACGTCAATGCGACGTTCAACAACACGATCGTCACCATCACCGACACCAACGGCGAGACCATCTGCTGGGACTCGGCTGGCAGCGTCGGATTCAAGGGTGCTCGCAAGAGCACGCCGTTCGCCGCCAGTCGCGCCAGCGAGCGCGCGGCAGGCAAAGCGCGCCGCGTGGGCATGCGCGAGGTCGAGGTGCGCGTGCGTGGCGCTGGTCCCGGGCGCGAGTCAGCCGTCACCGCACTGCAGGCGAACGGCCTCAAGGTGCTCAGCATCGAGGATCAGACACCGCTGCCCTTCAACGGTTGCCGTTCGCCGAAGAAGCGCCGCGTCTAGTATTCAGTTTTCTGCCTGCCCCTAGCAGGTCCGCGGCGCTGTTTCGGCAGGGCTCCGCGGGTCCGATCAGGGCAGGCTCCACCCCTGTTTGGAAATCTGCCGAAGCAAGGAACTTGGAACATGCACATTCGCTGGAGAGGTCTCGAAATTCCCGGCCGCGTCTTGGTGGACAAGGCAAGCCTGACCCCGACCTTTGGCCGATTCTCGGCTGAACCGTTCGAGCGCGGGTACGGCACGACCATTGGCAACAGCTTGCGGCGCATCCTGCTTTCGAGCGTCGAGGGCGCGGCCGTGACCAAGCTGCAGATCAGCGGCGTTACGCATGAGTTCACTTCGATCCCAGGCGTCAAGCAGGATGTCACGGACATCTTGCTGAACATCAAGGGGCTCATTGTCGAGATGGACGGCGATGAGCCGAAGACCGTTCGCATCAGCGTCAGTGGACCCGGGCAGGTGACGGGCGCATCCATCGAGTCCGATGCATCCGTGCGCATCCTCAATCAGGATCATTTGATCTGCGAGGTCACCGACAAGGTTCGCTTCGAGGCGACGCTGACGGTTGCGCGCGGACGCGGGTACTTCCCTGCGAGCGAGCAACTGGGCAACAACGATGAGCAGGTCATCGGCGAGATTCCGGTTGACGCGATCTTCACTCCCGTGCAGCGCGTGCGATACCGCGTGGAGGACACGCGCGTCGGCCAGCGGATCAACTACGAGCGCTTGGTGTTGGACATCTGGACCAATGGCACGGTGTCGCCGGAGATGGCACTCGTGGAGGCTGGCAAGATCCTTCGGAAGCATGTCAATCCGTTCGTGCAGTTCGACGCGGCGGGACAGGACACCGTCGAGGAAGGCATCGGCGCAGAAGTTGCCGTGGAGGAAGATCACGCGCGCAAGTTGATGATGACCCTCGAGGATCTTGGACTCGGTGTCCGGGCAACCAACTGCCTGCATACCGCTGGAATCAACACGGTCGGGCAGTTGATCCTCAAGACCGAGAGCGAGCTGATGGAACTGCGGTCATTCGGCAGAACATCGCTGAGCGAAATCGAATCGCGCCTGCGCGACATCGGAATGTCGCTCGGGATGCCGGCGCAGTCGATGTGACCCACGCGCACCTTGAGAACGATCGAGCCGACTGACCAGACGCAAGCCACCCAATAGAAGGAGTTTGAACCATGAGACATCGAGTCGCAGGACGACAGCTCTGCCTGCAGAGCGACCACCGCAAAGCCATGCTCCGAAACTTGGCCGCAGGGTTGTTTGAGCATGGGCAGATCACAACCACCACGGCAAAGGCCAAGGCTGTGCAGCCGTATGTGGAGCGCCTCATCACCATCGCACGCAAGCGTTCGCTGGCATCGCGGCGGCTCCTGCAACGAAAGCTGACGGACCGAAATGTGATGGCGTGGATCGCTGACGACAAGATGCCAGAGAGTCGCAAGACCAGCGAGTTCTGGACATTGCCTGCCGCAAGCGAGATCGAGTTCAACCGCTACGGCGAACTTCGGAAGGCGCCGCGACTTGTGCACCACCTGATGACCCGCGTGGCTCCGCTGTTTGCGGATCGTGCGGGTGGGTACACGCGCATCATCAAGACGGATCGTCGCCGACTCGGTGATGCGACCGACCTTGTGGTGCTGCAACTCGTCGGTCGTGAGGGCGGTTCGCAGGTGTCGGGTGGATCGTCGGGTCGCCGTGCTGCGGCGGACCGTCGGACCGCGTACGCCGCCAGGCTCCGCAAGGAGAGTGCGGGCAAGGCTGACGCCAAAGCGGACAGCAAGGTGGGCGAGGCGGATGTTTCAGACAGTGCAGGCACGGGTGGCAACGCCGCCAACACGCCTGAAACCACCTGATCTGTCGGCGGAGTGAGCAGACGGCGCAGAACCGTCCGTTGTTCCGTTTGATCCCTGCGTGCGGAGTGCTGCGCGGTTTCAGAACTGGCGCAGGAAGCGCGCGTCGTTCTCGAAGAGCCACCGAATGTCGCTGATGCCGTAGCGGCGCATGGCGATCCGCTCGACGCCGAGTCCAAAGGCGAAGCCGCGCCACTGAGCCGGGTCGATGCCAACCGCGGTGAACACATTCGGATCGACCATGCCGCAGCCGCCGATCTCCACCCATTGCCACTGGTCGCGAATGCGCATCTTCATGTCGACTTCGGCGGAGGGTTCCGTGAAGGGGAAGAAACTCGGACGCATTCGCACCTCGGCATCCTCGCCGAAGTAGGCGTGCGCAAAGTGCAACAACGCAGCCTTGAGATCGCGCATCGAAAGGTCGCGATCGACGCACAATCCCTCGACTTGATGGAACATCGAAAAGTGCGTGGCGTCGTGGGTGTCAGGTCGATAGACGCGACCAACCGCAACCACCTTGAGCGGGGGAGGCGTGGACTCCATGGCTCGAATCTGGACCGTTGATGTCTGCGTGCGCAGCAGCCGCTTCACGGTGCCACCAGCGGCGCCCCGATCCGCGTTCGGATCGCCCATGTAAAAGTTGTCTGTTGCATCGCGAGCCGGATGCCCCTCGGGAATGTTCAGCGCGGTGAAGTTGTGCCACTCATCTTCAATCTCGGGTCCGTCGGCAACAGCGAACCCCATCTGACCGAAGACGTCGAGAATCTCGTCAATGGTTCGCGAGAGAATGTGCCTTCGCCCCTCGCCCATCGGCAGCCCAGGCTCAGTGAGATCTATCCCCTTCACTTCTGCCGTTGGCAGCGCCTGCTTGCGAACATCCCATGCGGACTCGAGGGTTGCCTTCAATTCGTTGAGACGCTTGCCAAGCTGGGGCTTGGTCTCCTTGGGAGCGCTCTTCAACTGCTGCATGAGGTCCTTGAGCCGACCATTCATGCCGAGCCACTCGGTGCGCCAACGATCGAGTTGGTCAGCGCTGGTCGCACCTTGAAGGGCGGCGAGCGCCTGTAACTCGGTATCTGCGATGAGTTCGAGCATGCGGTGGGGTAGGGCAGAAAGCCGTTCTGCCGCCGCTTCGAGTCTAAGCCGAGAGGCAAAAACAAGCCAAAAATGGAATTCGGTCGCATACGCCTGCGCTCACTAAACAGGGGTATGCGACCGAATCGCGCGGACAACGGTTTTTCGAACCACCTACTTCACCTATATCACCTAAATCACTCACATCGACCTGACGCCCCCGGAAAGGCGCCTGACCGCGCCCCCAGCATCCCCCAGAAACAAAGCCACTGGAAACTCTAGAAACGGGACACGAAGCGCCAGCCACTAGACATAGCGTCTCGGGACCAACTCATTGACAAGAATTGCAGAATTTTCCGCGGGACAATCTTTCGCCAACGATCAGATTTGGTGATAATCGCCGCTCGCGATGACCGAATCGCAACCAGATCCGGGCGGTTTCCCCTCCACGCGTCGTCAGCCATGGCAGGCGTGGATTGCGAGTGGCGAGTCAGGTCGCGTCAGTGCGTGCGATCACCTGATGAATGCGTATCGCGTACCGCTCGAGACATATTGCGCTGCAACGGGACTGTCGCGGAGCGTGGGGATGGAACCTGCCGAGGTGGTCGCTGGATTTTTCGCAACGCGCCTAGGCAACTTCGAGTACCTCACCGCATGGAGTCGGAGCGGAACTCCACTGCGGAACTGGCTTCGCAACGGGATTCACCTGCATGTCCACGAATTGCGGCGTGCGCGAAAGCGTGACGGGAGGATCGAGTCGAGTACGGATGCCGCCGAGGAAGCCGTGGGAGAGGATGTTGAGCACTTTGAGAGGGAGTGGGTGGTGTCGGTCCTCAATGGTGCCGTCGCGCAGGTGCTTCGGGACCTGGAGGCGCGTGGTCGCTCCGCTGAATGGCGCATGTTCTGGCAGCACCACATCGACGAGCAGCCACATGAAGTGGTCGGTCAGGCATTCGGGTGTACTGCTGCGGAATCGGCTCAGTCCTGCTACCGCGTGCGCGGCTTGCTGCGCGATGCAATCGCCGCGATGCTGTATGCGGACGGGGTTCGTGATGAGGCGGTCTTGAGCGAGATCCTTGAAATGATGGAGGTCCTTCGTGGGCACTGATGCAACTGATGGTTGTCGTCCGATTTCACCGCAGCAGGCAGAGCAACTCCTGAGCGCGGTGCTTGGTCGGCACGCGCCGCCTCTCGATCGGCTCCTTGCTCGTTGCGCGGCCGCGGACGGCACATCTTGGTCGTCCGAGGTGCTGGACTCGCTGCAGGGCGAGACCACTTCGCTTGAAGCGTGTTGCGCACTGAAGGATCGCGCGAAGGAAGCCCTTTCACAGCTTTCGGAAGAGGGACACGATCCCGCCGCGTTCCTGCGTTACCTCTGCGCCATCGCAGCGGCGGCTGACATGTTCGACACGACGATTTCATCGGCGGCGCCCGACGAGTTGGCGAGGGGCCTCGCATCTGTTGCACCGCGGTTGTCCAAACCTTGGCACAGCATGTTCCTCAGGGCTGCGCAACGGATTCGCGACTAGGTCGTGTAGTCCGCGTTCAACTCGACATAGCGGCTCGTGAGACCGCACGACCAGAATGTGTCGGAGCAACTGCCCTCGAACAGGTCGAGGCAGATTCGGACGGTGTCTTGCATGAACGCATCGCGCAGCGCAGCGCGGTCCGTCGGTGATGGCGATCCGCCGCCAAAGAGTGGGAGCCCTCCGACGGACAACTCGATGCGCGCGGGATCGAAGGCGACACCCGATCGACCCGCTGCGGCCAGAATGCGCCCCCAGTTTGGATCCCCGCCCGTCACGGCAGTCCGCACGAGCAAACTCATCGCGACCGTGCGTGCAACAGTCAGCGCATCCTCACCTGATCGTGCACCGCGCACCTGCACCTCGATGCCGCGTTCGAATCCCTCGCCATCACGCACCACCATTTGTGCGAGGTCCTGGGCCACGGAGAGGAACGCCTCGGTGAGCTCGTCCTCAGGCACGGGACCCGCACGACCGGACGCGAGAGCAAAGACGCTGTCATTGGTACTCGTATCGCCATCCACTGAGATGCGATGGAAGCTCCGCTCGACAGCAACGCGGAGCATTCGGTCGAGCGCAGGCGCCGAAACGGCGGCGTCGGTCGTCAGCACGGCGATCATCGTGGCCATCTGCGGATGAATCATGCCCGCACCCTTGGCAACGCCGGTCACCACACAGGACCTCTCAACGCCACCAATGCTGAAGCGCAGCACGCGCGACGACCACTTGGGTCGCGTGTCTGTCGTCATGATTGCGCGCGCGAACGCCTCGCATGTGCCTGGCTTGAGCGACTTCACCAGTTCAGGCGCGTGCGCTTCGATTCGCTCGACAGGAAGCTGAACCCCGATGACACCGGTCGAGTTGGATAGCACCGCATCGGGTGCACAGCCAAGCGCGCGCGCGACGCATTCCGCCGAACGCTGCGCGCGTTGCCGGCCTTCGGGACCTGTGGCTGCGTTGGCGCAGCCGGAATTGATCAGCAGTGCCCGCACCTTTCCGTTGGTCGAGGCCAGGCATGCACGAGACCGTTCGACTGGTGCCGCGACCACGAGATTCTTCGTGAAGACCGCTGCTGCGGTGATGTCGCCGTCGCCAACGACGAGCGCAAGATCCGCGCTGCCGCCCTTCTTGATTCCGCAGGCGATGCCACCCGCACGGAAACCAAGCGGCCAGTCGGGAGGGGAGCGGTGCGACGCGACTGCCCCTGCAATGGGCTCGGTCGCGGCACCAGGATTTGCTGGCGAGCGTGCCGGCGATCCACTCATGGCTGATCGTGATGCAGTGGAGCTGCGCCAGTCTGCCGCATCATGGCGACCTCGTCACAGGCGTTGTTGCGGGGGCACTTCGAACAGTCCTTCAGGACTTTCTCGGGCAGGATGCTGACTGGCACCGTCTCAAACCCACAGCGGGAGAAGAAGTCGGGAGCGCGTGTCAGCACGAAGACCTTCGGGATGCCGAGGTCCGCAGCCCACTTGACGAAGTAGTTGGTGAGCAGCGATCCAAGCCCACCGCCGCGCCGATTCGGGACGATGCCGAGTGAACGGATCTCCGCGAGCTGCGGCGTGTAAATCCAGAGGGATCCACAGCCGACGACTTGGTCGTCTTCGACTGCAACGGCGAACTCAGACAGCGTCTCGAGCACTTCGTCGCGGGAGCGAGGCAGGTGTTCGCCTTCCCGCGCCCAGTGTTCGATGATGGCGCAGATGGCGTCGAGGTCCTCGACCCGCGCCTCACGGATGGTGATCCCCTCCACGGATATGCCACCCGAAGGCGGCGGCACGGCCGTTGGATCAAGCCGCTGGCGCACGGCGTGCACGGATCCTGCGACGCGCGCTGGGTTCGTGCCACCAGGGATGTTGCGCCGGTTGACGGCACTGTCGATGGTGAGCGCAACATAGACATCGCCTTCGATTCGCGGTTCGACGGCTTGCATTTGGGCGAGGGAAAGCGCCTCCAGCGGCTTCGACTCCGCGATTGCCGTTCGGACGAGTCGGCCCGCCGCATGATGCGCATCACGGAAGGGGAGACCACGCTGCACGAGGTAGTCCGCAAGTTCCGTGGCGTTGGAGTAGCCGCCAGCCGCAGCGTCGTGCGCGCGCTCACGGTTCACCTTCAGTCCATCGAGGACGACTGGCAGCATCCGAAGCGACAGCGACAAGTGCTCCATCGCATCAAAGAGGGGTTCCTTGTCCTCCTGCAGGTCCTTGTTGTAGGCAAGGGGAAGCCCCTTCAGGATGGTCAGCATCTGCACGAGGCTGCCTATGTGCCTTCCCGACTTGCCGCGGATCAACTCAAGCGCGTCTGGGTTCTTCTTCTGCGGCATCAGGCTCGATCCACTGGTGACCGCATCCGACAGTTCCACCAGTCCCGCTTCAGCGCTGCAGTAGAAGATCAGGTCTTCCGCCATGCGCGAGAGGTGAACCGCACACAGCGCAGTGGCGCTGAGCGTTTCAACGACAAAGTCGCGGTCGCTGACGGCATCGAGCGAGTTCGCGCTCGGCGCAAGAAAACCAAGTTCGCGCGCCAGCAGTTCGCGGTCGATCGGGTAGGCGGTCCCCGCGAGCGCACCAGATCCGAGCGGACAAACGGCCGCGCGGGTGGATGCATCGTCGAAGCGATCGCGGTCGCGCAGCAACATCTCGACATAGGCAAGGCACCAATGCGCAAACAGGATCGGTTGTGCCCGCTGCAGGTGCGTGTAGCCGGGGAACGCCGTCTCGCGTTCACGCTCCGCGAGGGAAAGCAGCGAGCGGATGCACTCCGCGATCTCCTCTTGGCGCAGCGTGAGATGCCGCAGCGTCCAGAGTCGAAGATCCGTTGCGACCTGGTCGTTTCGACTGCGCCCCGTGTGGAGTTTCTTGCCCAAGGCGCCAACGCGGGCCACAAGTTCGCGCTCGACCCATGAGTGAATGTCCTCGTCCGCCGCGCGCTCAAGTTGCGCGGGATGGGCGAGCCCCTGGTCCAGCACTTCGTGGAGCGCAGCGACGAGCGATGCGCACTCACTGTGGGTGAGCACGCCCGCCCGCTCCAGCGCGCGCGCCCAGGCAACGCTGCCTTCGATGTCTTCGCGCAAGAGCGTGCGGTCGAAGGGCAGCGAATCGTTGAACTGGCGGAACAGCGGGTCCGCCTCCTGCGTGAATCGGCCAGCCCAGGTGACGCTCATCGCGATGCTTTCTCCGTCGCGGCACGCGAGGCGGTGACAGCGGGAGCCGACGGTTGGGCCGCCGCGTCTCGAAGTGCCCGAATGCGCGCGGGAAGTGCGAAGAGACGAATGAAGCCTTCCGCGTGGGTCTGGTCGTACACATCATCGGCGCCGAAGGTCGCAAAGTCCTGGCTGTACAGCGAATTGGGACTTCGCCGTCCAGCAACAACGGCCGTTCCCTTGTGGAGCCGCACGCGCACATCACCGTCCAGCACCTGAGCGGCTTCGCGTGCGCCAGCCCACAGCACTTCGCGCAGCGGGGTGAACCAAGTGCCCTCATACACCAGCCGCGCGAACTCCAGTCCAAGTCGCTGCCGCCACTGCAGCGTGTCGCGGTCGTAGCAGAGCTGCTCAAGTCCGCGCAGCGCTTCCATCAGGATCGTGCCACCAGGTGTCTCATAGGCGCCGCGGCTCTTCATCCCGACGAGGCGGTTCTCCACCAAATCGATTCGTCCAACGCCATGGGTACCGCCGAGCTGATTCAGCTTGTCCAGCAGCGACACGCCATCCATGGGAACGCCATCGAGCGCCGTGGGGAATCCGCCGCGGAACGAGATCGTCACCTCGGCGCCATCGTCGGGCGCGCGGCGCGGATCGGTCGTCAACATCCACACATCCTCGGGCGGCGCCTTCCATGGATCTTCGAGGTCGCCCCCTTCATGCGAGATGTGCCAGATGTTGGCATCGCGCGAGTAGATCTTCTCGGCGCTTGCGGCGCAGGGGATCGATCGCACCTTGAGGTAGTCGAGCATCTGCTCGCGGCTTCGGAGATTCCAGAGACGCCAGGGAGCGATGACAGGGAGGTGCGGTGCAAGCGCAGCGAATGCGCTCTCGAAACGCACCTGATCATTCCCCTTGCCCGTGCAACCGTGACTGAGCGCATCGCAGCGTTCCTCCAAGGCGGCCTCGACCTGGGCTTGCGCGATGATGGGCCGCGCTATGGAGGTGCCGAGCAGGTAGCGCCCTTCGTACACCGCGCCCGTGATCGTCATCGGGAAAACGAAATCGCGCAAGAACGCGGGACGCAGGTCGCGCACGACGCACTTGGTCGCGCCCGAGCGCAGCGCCTTCTGCTCGATGCCTTCCAGTTCGCGTGCACCTTGACCAACGTCCGCAACAACGGCGATCACCTCGCACTTGTAGGTTTCCACCAGCCAAGGAATGATGCATGAGGTGTCGAGTCCACCGGAGTAGGCGAGCGCGACGCGTCGAGGCTTGAAGTCGTGTGCCATGGCTTTGAATCCTGTCGAATCCGTGTCAGGCGTTGCCTGACGAGCGGGGGGGCGAAGGCGGACGCACTGCGCGTCCGCCGCAATCAGTCTTGCGTCCGCTGCGCGAGGTCCGGTCGCAGCAGGGAGAGCAGCAGCGCATTCTGGGCATGCATGCGGAACTCTGCCTGGTCGAGCGTGATCGAGCGCGGACCGTCGAGGATATCGGCAGTCACTTCCTCGCCGCGGTGCGCGGGGAGGCAGTGCATGAAGCGGGCACGCGGCCCTGCGCGGTTCATGAGCGATGCGTTCACCTGAAAGGGGCGCATGCGTTCCACCTTGGCCGCGCGGTCGCCGTCCTCGCCCATCGACACCCAGACATCCGTGTAGACCGCATCCACCCCCTCGACGGCCGCCAAGTCATCGGTACAGGTGATCGTTGCGCCGCTGCGGAACGCGCGCATCGCTGCGAATTGCAGGACCTCGTCGCTGGGCTGGCATGCTTTCGGCGTGATCACTTGCATGCGGCCCCCGAGTGTGGCGACGGCCTCGATCAGCGAGTGGCAGACATTGTTGCCATCACCAACCCAAGCGATGTTCGCGTGGGAGGGATCGACGCCGTGGTCGGCGAGTGCGGCGAGGTCCGCGAGCGCCTGGCAGGGGTGGTGCCGGTCCGACAGCGCATTGATGACGGGTACATCGCTGACGGAGGCAAATCGGTCGAGCAGGTCATGCGACAGGCATCGGATGACCACCGCATCAACCCAGCGAGAGAGGTTCTGCGCCGTGTCTTCGACGCTCTCGCGGGCGCCGATTCGCGAAGCCGTGTGATCGAGGAAGACCACTCCGCCGCCAAGCTGCTGGAAACCTGCCTCGAACGAGACGCGCGTGCGCAGCGAGGGCTTTTCAAAGAGCAGCACCAGCGACCGCTGCGCCAGCGCGCCCGCAAACGGCCTCAGGTCACGCTTCAGTTGCGCTGCAAGACGCAGGAGCCGCAGGATTTCCGATGCTGTGAGGTCGCTGATTCGCAGCAGGTGTCGGGTGGCGAGCGTGGGAAGATCGAGTGTGTTCATGCGCGTCTGCGTTGGTCAGTCTGGGAAACGGTGCGTTGATCAAGCACGTGGAGCAGCAGGTGAGGTCGCGCGCGCAGGGCGCTGCGGTTCCCCTGCAAGCACTCGCGTTCCCACGCGCTCTCCACGCTCCAGTCGCTGCAGTACATCCGCTTCACGCCAGGATGCGATGACCACGGGTGTGCGGCTGCGCTCGGCAGCTTCGATCGCACCGCGCACCTTGGGGATCATTCCTCCGGTGATGGTGCCGCTGCTGATCCATGCCGCAGCATCCGCGTGGCCCAACTGCGCTGCGATTGCGCCAGTTGGCGAGCGGACACCAGATACATCGGTCAGGAACAGGAGAAGTCGAGGACGGATGATGCGGGCGAGCGCCGTCGCTGCGTCGTCGGCGTTCACATTGAGGAGTCGGCCCGCAGCATCGGCTCCGATGCTGCAGATCACCGGCAGGAATCGTGCGCCGAGCAGCGCGTGGAGGATGGAGGGAGATCCGCCCACGACCGAGCCGACGCGCCCGGGATCGAAGTCTGGAGCACATCGCGGCTCGCACTGTGCAAGAAACCCATCGTGCAGTGACAGGCCGATGGCGCCGGCTCCGGCAGCGATGAGTCGTGCCACAAGCGTCGTGTTGAGCGATCCCGCGAGCACTCCCGCGATCTGCTCCATGTGCTCGGGCGGCGTGATACGGATGCCGTCGCGCCTCTCGCTCGTCATCGAGAGCGCGGCAAGTTGGCGATCCACTGCGATGCCACCGCCATGCACAACCACCAAGCTGCCCGGCTTCGACTGATGCACCGCAGCGATCGAACGCAGGGTGTGATCGAGCGCATCGGCGTCATCAAGGAGCGCGCCACCGAGTTTCACAAGCATCGGTGCTGCGAGGGATTCCTTGGATGGTGTCATCGTCTTCGGTTCAATCATGTGGCGTGTCCTTGGCTCGTCAACGGCTGAGTCAGTGGGCAGTGAGTTGCGTCTGCGAAGCGGGGAGGCTGAATCCTGCTCGCTCATCGAAGCCGAATCGGATATTCATGCATTGCAGCGCTTGCCCAGCGGCGCCCTTGACGAGATTGTCGATCGCACTGCAGACGATGAGATGGCTGCGTGATGCATCGACGGCAAAGCCAATGTCGCAGCGATTGCTTCCGACGACCGCGCCGACGCTCGGCCAGACATCTTCGGGCAGGACATGGACAAACGGTTCCGCTGCGTAGCGCGCCTCGAGTGTCGATCGAACATCCGCTGCCGTCACGCCCGACGAGAGGGTGGCGTGCACCGTCGAAAGGATGCCGCGGGGAAAGGGGCCGAGATGCGGCGTGAAAATGACCGGTGCGCCGCACTCCTGCTCCATCTCGGGCTGGTGGCGATGGTTCAGAACGCCGTAGGGTTGTTGGCTGACCTCGCAGTACAGGCTGCGCAGCGACGGTGAACGACCAGCGCCGCTGACACCGCTGGTGCTGTCGACGATGATCGGGCGTGGCGCGATGAGGCCCGCTTCGACGAGCGGTCGCATGGGAAGGATCACGCTCGTTGGATAGCAGCCAGGCACCGCCACGAGTTGCGCGTGGGCGATCTTGCTGCGGTTCAGCTCCGCAAGTCCGTACGCCGAACTGCGCAGAAGCGCGGGATGCTGATGGGTGAATCCGTAGGACTTCGGATACGCAGCCGCATCGGTCAAGCGAAATGCCGCTGAGAGGTCAAAGACGATCACGCCTTCGCTGCACAGTTGGGGCACCAAGTCGTGGCTCGCCTCATGCGGTGTGGCGAGAAAGACCGCCTTGGGGGAATCCGCAAGGATCGCATCGATGCTGGTGGCGCGGATGGGCATGTCGACCATTCCGCGGAATGCGGGGAAGGCAGCGGCAAAGTCGCTCGCGGAAGCGGCGGTGGAAGCGGCAGTCGGCCGCTGCGAGGAACCGAAGAGTCCACCCAATCGGACGCCTGGATGTCGGAGCAGCAGCCCAACCAGTTCAACGCCCGCGTAGCCGCCGGCACCAACAACAGACACCGTCAATGGATCTCGTTCACTGGTCATCGTCACGCCCTTCAACGCCCTCGACGCCCCAGACGCACTGGACGCGCTGAACGCTTCGGCGACGCAGCGGGGGTGCGTGCGCGGGCTGCGGTGTTCGAGGCGGGCGAGGCGTTCGCCGTGGTACCGCCCGATGCCACAGTAGCCAGGGACAGGAGGCTTCGCGTCAGTGCCTTCGCCGATGCACAGCTGGTGCATGCCACCAAGATGCAATCGTCGCCCGCGATCGTTCCGATCTTGCCCGGCAGTTCCACGCGGTCCATTTCGATGGCGAGCGCACTGGCCTGCCCTGGCGGCGTGTGGATCACGGAAAGCGTTCCAGCCTGCTTCGCGCAGACGAGCAGGCGTCGAACCGCAGTCGAAAGCCCGTTTCGCGATGCGTCGGTCGCGGAAGGGGAATGCCCCGCGGACTGATCGCTCGGGAGGCTGTAGCCCGCAGCGGACTTGAGAACGCCCATTTCGGCAAGGTCGCGGGAGAGCGTGGCTTGCGTGGTTTCAATCCCGCGCGCGGCGAGTTGGCGGGCAAGTTCCCGCTGGTTCATCACCGCACCGCCTGTGATCAGGCGGGTGATGAGCTGCAAGCGCTGGATGCGTGTTGCCATGGTTGCCATGAGTGCATCGTTCTGCGTGCATCATTATGCACATCGATGAATAAATGTCAAGTGCAGTGTGGGGAGACGAGGGCGCAGGCCGCCGCCAACGCAGTGTCGGGCGGGCACCTCAGTCCACGACCTCAAGCTGGCGCGGACGAAGGCTCGTTCGCGGCAACATGCGGTCTGGACTCCGCCGTCGCTTCAGCCTTCGCTCCAGGCTTCGCTTCAGGCTTTGCCGCGGGCTTCGCTTCGGACTTTGCCGCCGGCTTGCTTCCCTGCTTGTGCTTGATGGCATCGATCTTGGCTCGATCGGGCACCATGATCATCGACATGCGCTTCCCCGCGAGACGCGGCGTCATTTCGACCTTGCCGACATCCGACAGCTCTTGCGCAATCTCGCTCATGCGCTGCGTCCCCTTCGAGGAGAACGCCAGTTCACGCCCGCGGAAGTTCTGGACGAACACGACGCGGTAGCCCTCGATGAGGAAGTCCCGTGCTTGGGCGACTCGGATCGCCACATCATGCGGATCGATCTTCATCGAGCGGCCGAGGCGGACTTCCTTCATCTCGCCAGCCTTCGACTTTGTCTTGCTGCTCTTTTCCTTCTTGGCCTGCTCGTACTTGTACTTGCCGAAGTCCATGATGCGCACCACGGGTGGGCGGCTATCGGCGGCAATCTCGACCAAGTCGAGCCCAGCTTCGGCAGCCATGCGCTTGGCCTCTTCCAGTTCCACGACGCCGATCATCGTGCCGTGCTGGTCGATGAGGCGCAGGGGCGTCACGCGGATGCGATCGTTGATTCGCGGACCGTAATCGCGCGAGTCACGGAAGGGAGGGCGGCGGTTGAACTGCGTAATGGGTTGGTTCCTCTTCAGGCGATGGAAGTCACGAATTGACGAGCGGCCCCACCGATGAGGGGAGGGACGCAACGGAAAAGCCGCACGAGCGCGTCACCGCTGGCGGTCCTCTGAGACTGGGTTTGGCTTGATGCGCTGGACCCGGCTGAACGATGGCAGGAGCCGATCGTCATGCGCGGAAGTTGAAAGACAGGGCCATGCTCTGTTGAATCTCGCAGTGGTCTGTTGGTCCAGGTCGATTGCCCGAGGACGATCCTCGGGCGGCGAACAGTACCACGGTTTTAGGACTTTGCACACGCAAGGCGTGAAAATACGGCGGAAAGATGGCTGAACGCTTGGCGGGAATGTACTGATGCGGCGTTCCCTCGGACCCAGCGTGGTCAAGAACCCATGCTCGAACCCATGCAAGAGCGCAGCGTCTCCCCGCCGCGGCTGCGCGCCTCCCGCGCCAAGCCATCCACAAATGAATCAAAACCAATCTCTCCCAGGTTCGCCTCGGTTCCGAATGCGCGGACGCTGACCTTTCGCCCTTCAGCATCGCGTGGACCAACAACCGCGAGATAGGGGACCTTCATCTCGCTGGCATCCTTGATCTTGCCTTGGATTCGCTCATTCCCCTCGTCGAGGCCGGCGCGCAGCCCAGCCGCGGCGAGTGCCCCGTGCAGTTCGCGCGCGTAGGTCGCGCTCTTTTCGCTGATGGGAAGGACGCGCACCTGCTCGGGTGCAAGCCAGACGGGAAAGGCACCCGCGAAGTGCTCGATGAGGCAGCCGATGAATCGTTCCATGCTGCCGAAGGGGGCGCGGTGAATCATGACGGGGCGATGCGACTGATTGTCCGCGCCGACATAACTGAGGTCGAAGCGCTCGGGCAGGTTGTAGTCCACCTGCACCGTTCCGAGTTGCCAACTTCGCCCGATCACATCCTTCACCACGAAATCGATCTTGGGTCCGTAGAACGCCGCCTCGCCGGACTCCTCGCTGAATGGCACGCCGAGCGTGCGCGCAGCGGTGCGACATGCGTCCTCCGCCTTGTCCCAGTTCCTTGGATCGCCCACGTACTTGGTGCTGTCGGGGTCGCGCAGTCCCACACGCACTCGGTAGTCGTTCATGCCCAGCGTGCCGAAGATCAGTTTCACGAGGCTGAGGCACCCGAGCAGTTCCTGCGCCACTTGGTCTTCGCGGCAGAAGAGGTGTGCATCGTCCTGCGTGAAGCCGCGCACGCGCGTCATGCCGCCGATCTCACCCGATTGTTCCCAGCGGTACACCGTGCCGAACTCGCTGAGGCGGACCGGCATGTCGCGGTAGCTGTGCGGCGAGCTTGCAAAGATGCGAATGTGGTGCGGGCAATTCATCGGCTTCAGGAGGTAGCCGTCGATCGCTCCCTTTTCGAGGCGATTCGCCAGCTCGCCGCAACTGCAGCCTTCCTTCACGAGCGCCGCCATCTGCTCGTGCTCGATCACGGGGGGGTACTGACTCTCGCGGTAGTAGGGGAAGTGCCCGCTCGTGCGATAGAGGTCAAGTTTGCCGATGTGCGGCGTGAACACCTGCGTGTAACCCTGCTTGCGCAACTCCTCGCTGATGAAGTTTTGGAGTTCTTGGCGCACGATGCTGCCGTTGGGAGTCCAGAGGATCAACCCTTGGCCGACCATCTCGTCGATGTGGAACAGCCGAAGTTGCTTGCCGAGCACGCGGTGATCACGCTTCTTCGCCTCATCCAGTTGCGCAAGGTGCGCCGCGAGTTCCTCGGGAGTCACGAATGCCGTGCCGTACACGCGGGTCAGCCGGTCGAGCGTCTCGTCCCCCTTCCAATAGCTGCTCGCCAAACTCATCACCTTGAACGCGCCGATTCGTCCCGTGCTGGGCACATGCGGACCACGGCAAAGGTCCTCCCAGTTCGTGCCGGGAGCACCCGTCGCATACCAACTCAGCGTTGTGCTGCCAGCCTCGCGCGCGCGTTCGGCGTTGTCGAGCTTGAACTTCGACCCCTCCGCGCGCAGCTTGTCGAGCCCATCCGCGAGCGACATCTCGCAGCGCGTGAATGGACGGTCTTCGCCGATGATTCGTGCCATTTCCGCTTCGATGGCAGGAAAGTCCTCGGTTGAAATCGCCCGCCCGCCATCGAAACTGATGTCGTAGTAGAACCCCGAATCAAGCGGCGGACCGTAGACGAGCTTGGCGTGTGGAAAGAGCTTCGTGATCGCCTCTGCCATCACATGCGCGCACGAGTGACGGATCAGCTGCAGCGCATCGAGATCCACGCCGCGGTCGCGCGTACGCGGAGTGATGATCGCGACGGCGCAGTCGCGGTCGATCGTCGCCGAGAGGTCGCGAACCGCGCCTTCGATGCGGGCGGCAAGGGCGGCCTTCGCCAGACCAGGCCCGATGTCCGCCGCAAGCTTGGCAGCGGTGATGGGATGGTCATAGGAACGGCAGCTGCCGTCGGGCAGGGTGATGTTCGGCATTCGAGCGGCGAATCCTACCGATCAGGCTGTTCGAACAGCGAAGGGTGTCCTGGGGTCGGCGGCTTGTCCGCAAGGTGGGTCAGTTCGTCCTGGAACTCGCTGACGCTCTGGAAGTCGTGGTAGACGCTGGCGAAACGCACATACGCCACCTGATCCACATCGCGCAGCCCCAGCGCCACGCGACGACCGATCTCGCGGCTCGGCACTTCCTGCTCGAAGTCGCGGTGCACGGACTCATCCACTTGATCGGCGATCCGCTGCTTCACGAGTTCCGGCACGGGGCGCTTTCCACAGGCCGCCTGGATGCCACGCAGCACGCTTGCTGGATCGAACGGCACGCGCGAGCCGTCCTTCTTGATGACCTTGAGTCTTGTCTGTCGCTCCGCCCGCTCGTAACTGGTGAAGCGCTTCTTGCAGGCGAGGCACTCACGCCGCCGACGGATGCCAGAACCGTTCTCGATCGGCCGGCTGTCGATGACGCGTGCGTCAGGAGTGTTGCAGAAGGGGCAGTTCACCAGGATCATCCCGCTTGGGATGCGACCATCTTCCGCTGTGGCGGGGGCAGCGTCAAGGCGCGGTCGCTGCAGTCGGTTTCACGGTTGGAGGTGGCGCGCGCTCGTCCCTCGCGTTGGTCAGATTTCCTCGACTTCGGCGACCTTCTTCGTCGTGAGCTCGTCAATGCGGGCCGTTGCCTTCTTGGTGGCCTCGTCGATCGCCTCCTTGGCGCGCTTTGCCTGATCTTCCGAAACCTTCAGCTTCGGATCGGCAAGCAGGGCATCCACCGACTTGTTCGCATCGCGCCGTTCATTTCGGATCGTGACGCGCGAGTCCTCGGCCATCTTGCGGACCTGCGTGGCGAGCTGCTTTCGACGCTCGGCAGAGGGAGGCGGCAGCATGATGCGGATCTGGGACCCCTCCGCCTGCGGGTTCAGCCCAAGCCCACTTCGCTCGATCGCCTTGATGATCTCATTCTTGGCCCCAGGATCGAACGGCTTCACGAGCAGTTGCGTCGGCTCTGGCACGCTGACCGCGGCAATCTCGCGAAGGTCGACCGTGCTTCCGTAGTACTCGACCTTGATGTACTCGAGCAGCGCCGTGCTGGCGCGACCGGTTCGCACGCCGCGGTACTCGCGCTGCAGGTACTCCACGCTCTTGTCCATCCGTTCCTCGGCTTCCAAGATGACCGTGTCGATGTCCATGGGTCAGCGTCCTCCCTGCGCACCCTGCAGTTGCGCCGATGGTGCGCCACCACTGACGCGTGTGCCGATCGGTTCGCCCGCAATGACGCGCTTGATGTTGCCCGGCGTTCGGTAATCGAAGACGACCACGGGCAGGTTGTGTTCCATGCACATGGTCATTGCAGTCAGGTCCATCACGCCGAGCTTTCGTTCAATCGCCTCACTGTAGGTCAGTCGATCAAAACGCTTGGCGGAGGGGTCGCGCCGCGGATCGGCGGAGTAGATCCCGTCGACCTTTGTTCCCTTGAGCAGGACATGCGCGCCGAGTTCGATGGCACGCAGCGATGCGCAGGTGTCCGTCGTGAAGAAGGGGTTGCCAGTGCCGGCGACGAGGATGATGACGCGTCCTTTCTCGAAGTGGCGCAGCGCCCTCGCGCGGATGAACGGCTCGGCAACGCTCGGCACATGGATCGCGCTCAGCACGCGGCTCTCGATGCCGAGCGACTTCAACGCCTCCTTGAGCGCGAGACCGTTGATCACGGTGCCGAGCATTCCCATGTAGTCCGCCGTCGACTGGTCGAAAGTGCCTTGCGCTGCGAGGCGTGCGCCGCGGATGATGTTCCCGCCGCCCACAACGACTGCGAGCTCGATGCCGTCCTGCACCGCGGATGCGATCTCGGCTGCAATGGCATGCAGTTCCGACGGATGAATGCCGAACGATCCTTCGCCTGCGAAACTCTCGCCGCTGATCTTGAGCAGCACGCGAACGGGATCGGTGATCGAGTCCTTGCCTCCGCTTCGAAGTGGGGACGCCATGCGCGAAAGACTACAATCTGCGGGCAAGTCCCGCCGCGCGACTCGCACGCACCCGATGCCCATGGAACGAGACGAACCAACCGCCCAGCGTCGGGTGTCCTGGATCTGGGTTGGACTCGCCGTCTCCCTTCCGCTGCACGCGCTGCTGCTGGCGATCCTCTCGCTCTTCGAAGTGCGCATCATCGCGCCGCAGGCGCGCGCGGAATCGGAGGTCGAGTATGCGCTCCTCGACCTGCAGCCCCTCGATGCAGCGCCAGACGCGACGGTGGCTGGCGGTGACGAATCACCAGAGGTTCGCCCCGCGGGCGAGGACCGAAACGCAGCGGATCCGACGGCGTTCGGGTTGCCGGATCCAACGGGCAACGACCGCGGCGAGGCAGATGCCGTGCAGGCGGGGGCTGAAGGGCTGTTTTCCTCGGGTGGCGGCGGGGAGAGCGGCGGGCTCGGTGACGGAAGCGGCGCGGCGACCACTTTCTTCGGCGTGAGCGGGCGCGGTCGGCGATACGGCTATGTGGTCGACAAGTCGGGCTCGATGGGCATGCAGGGACGCATGCAGCGTGCGAAGGATGAGATCATCCGAAGCATCTCCGCATTGCCAGACTTCGCCTCCGCATGCATCACGCTCTTCGACGACAATTTCTCGACGCTCGACCGTGAGCGCGGCTTCTTGAAGTGCCGCGACGACACCGTCGCTCGGTACCGCCAGTGGATTTCGCAAGTGGCCCAGGGCGGCGGAACCAACCCAGTCCCCGCGTTCGTGTTCCTCTTCTCGCGCCCCGAGCGCCCTGACATTGTGTTCTTCATGAGCGATGGCGAGATACCGCCAGACGCCGCAGACGAGATCCTTCGGCTGAATCGCCGCGGACCGAACACAGTGATCCACTGCATCGCGTTCGGCCAAGCGGCTGCCACGGCGCCGCTGCGGCGCATCGCATCGGAGACGGGCGGAACATTCACGGTGGCTACGCCAGGCGGTGCTCCTTGAACGCTGCGCGGCACGCGAGGCTTCAGGTGCTTGTTGCAATCGTTGCATTGGCGCATCCGATCGCAGCCGCGCATGCCGCACATGCGGCGCATGGCGAGCATGCCGCGCATGGAGAGCATGCTGCGCATGGCGAGCGGGTGACGATTGACCTGCGCGATGCACTCGGTCGCCGCGAGGTGGAGTCGATCAGTGAGGATGCGGATGGGATGAAGGTGCGCTGGAGCGGCGAGAAGGCGGTCATCGAGCAGTCCCTGCGGTGGGACCAGATCCGCGCCGTCGAAGGGGGCAGCGCGCCGGCGCAGAGAGCCGAATGGCTCGCGCTTGGTGAGCAACTCTGGCGCGCGCGCACGCGGCTTGCGCGGGGAGATCTGGTGGGAGCGCGACGGGCGTTCTCGGATGCTGCGGGAGCACTGGCGCTTCAAGCGAATGCGTCGTCGCGTCTGCAGCGGTTGATGGCGCTCGAGGGGCTTGCGCGGACATCGGCGGCGATGCCGAACGATCCGGCGCGCGTTGCGCAGGCGCTCGAGGCGGCCGCGCTGCGCAGCCAGTTCGGCACGCTCGAGGCATGGCTCAGCGGCGGCGATGCGTTTGATGCGCGCAGCGGACTGATGTTGACGGTGCCGCCCGCATGGCTCGACGCGAAGGATGCGGCGGCTGCCTGCGCTTCGCTCGATGTCGCGGCAGCGCGCGCCCGAGCGGCGCAAGATCCGATCGCTGCGGCAATCTTGGACAGCGCAGCGCGCATCGCATCG